>NZ_JBMAIQ010000003.1:0-561359 GCF_048573875.1 Rhodococcus sp. SB1D | reverse complement strand
ATGGCACACCCGCGATCGAGGTACTGAAGTCCTCTGTTCCGTCCACCACGAACCGTGTGGTTGGTGGCCAGGAGATCACGTACACGCTCACGTTCAAGAATGTGGGTACCGCGGATGGTGAGGTCAGCTTCTACGACGATCTCACCGACGTTCTCGACGATGCAGTAATGACGAAGGATCCGGCTACCACTTCCACGCTGGTCGTTTCGGGTGTCGTCGACAACGTCTTCACGGTCACCGGAAAGCTGGCCAAGGGCGAGACCGCGACAGTGACGTACACCGTCAAGGTCAATCCTGAGATCGGAACGTTGTCAGGTCCCGGATTCACTCCGGGTGTCCTGAACAACTACCTGGTGGTTGGTGGCGAGAAGCCGCCAGTGGACTGTGTCCCGGGCGACGCTCTCTGCACCGAACACCCGATAGACCCGCCGGAGACCACCACTACGGTGCCGCCGACGACCACCACGACGCCGCCGGTCACGACGGAGCCCTGTGTTCCTCCGACGACGACCACGCGGATGGTTCCGACGACAACGGTTGCGACGACGACGGCTAGCGCGATCACTGCCGGTGACGCTGATGTGACCGGTACGGAGGAATCCACCACCGCGGAGGAGACCACCACAGAGGAGACCACGACAGAAGAAGTTGTCGCGGAAGAGATTGTGGATCCGTGTGGCGTGACGACAACGACGCCGCCGACGACAACGCCGCCGGTCACAACAGTTCCGCCGACCACGACGGTTCCGACCACGACGGTGCCGGTTACACCGACGATCATCATTCCCCCGATCGTCGTTGTGCCTCCGATCGTCGTACCGCCGACGGTTCCGGGTCAGCCGGTTCCGAGCACGGTTCCGGGACAGCCGAAGCCGCCGACAGCAAACCCGGGTCAGCCGGGTCAGCCGAAGCCGTCTGCTCCTCAGGGCGGGACGATCAACTCGGGTGGTGGCGCTGGTGAGAGTGGCGTGAACACCGGGTTGCTCGCAGCAGGTGGATTGGTTCTGCTGCTGGCGCTGGGAACGGGTGTTGTTCTCCTGACGCGTAAGCGTCGCGAGGACGGTGACAACTGATTCTCTTGAGAATCTGAGGTAAACGACGTGGGGCAGATCGCAGAGTATGCGATCTGCCCCACAGTCGTTTTCGTGTGTGTTACGAGCCGAGCCGAGATCCGTCCTTCTTCCAGGCTGCAACTACCGACGGGCGAGGCTGGGAAGAACCACCGTCTGGCCAATGGGATGCGGGGCTTTCGATGCTGGCGTCGTCGGTCTCGCCGGGGTGCTGGACGCAGACGATGACGCGCTTCTCGTCCACGATGGGGCCGCAGGTTTCGGCGCCGACGGGAACGGTGAGGAACTGCTTTGTC
This sequence comes from Rhodococcus sp. SB1D, assembly GCF_048573875.1. Lineage (NCBI taxonomy): Bacteria > Bacillati > Actinomycetota > Actinomycetes > Mycobacteriales > Nocardiaceae > Rhodococcus > Rhodococcus sp. SB1D. Next base: position 559,993 of record NZ_JBMAIQ010000003.1, on the reverse strand, counting down.
TCACCGCGGTTTTCGCCTTCGAGGACAACGCTGAACAGCCCGTCGTTGGACTTGAGTGCGTTGCCGTCGGTGGAGATCCACAGGTTTCCGTGCGGGTCGAAGGCAAGGTTGTCCGGGCACGAGATGGGACTGACCTTGTTCTTGTCGAAACCGCCGAAGTAGGTATCGGCTGTGGCTGGATCTCCGCAGACGAGAAGGAGATTCCAGCCGAAGGTGGTGCCGGCGTGGTCGTCGGTGATTTCGAGGACCTGGCCGTTCTTGTTGTTGTTGCGCGGATTCGCTTCGTCGGCCGCTGCGCCGCCGTCGACTCCGCGCTTGGTGTTGTTGGTCAGCGCGACGTAAACCTTGCCGCTCTTCGGGTTTGCCTCGAAGTCCTCGGGGCGGTCCATCTTCGTTGCCCCCACCTTGTCGCCGGCCTGGCGGGTGAAGACGGCTACCTCTTCGGCGCTCATGCCGTCGACCAGCGATTCGCCCTTGCCGTCTTCGCCGGTGCGCAGGATGGCTACCCACTCGCCGGTTCCGTCGAACTTGCCGTCCGACGGAAGTTTGCCGCTGCCGTCGATCTCGCCGGCGGAGTTTCCGCTGAGCTTTGCGACGTACAGTGTTCCGGCGTCGAGCAGAGTCATGTTGTGGCGCATGGCTGCTTGACTCTTGCCGTCCTGCATCTTTCGGCTGGAGACGAACTTGTACATGTAGTCGAAGCGCTCGTCGTCGCCGCTGTAGGCGACGACGGTGCCGTCCGACGTGATGTAAATGGTGGCGGCTTCGTGCTTGAAACGTCCGAGCGCTGTGTGCTTGATCGGAGTCGACGACGGATCCCAGGGATCGATCTCGACGACGTATCCGAATCGGTTGACCTCGTTGGGTTCTGCGACCAGATCGAACCGCTTGTCGAATCGTTCCCACTTGCGCTCGGAAGCGGCACCGGCAAGACCGTAGCGCTTCAGTCGCGCTGCGACCGTGGGATCGGTGACACCCTCGGCGTTCGCGAAGTACTGGTTGAAGTTCTCTTCGCCGGAAAGCACTGTGCCCCAAGGTGTGACGCCGCCGGCGCAATTGTTGAGGGTGCCGAGCACTTTGGTTCCCGTGGGATCGGCACTCGTCTTGAGGAAGTCGCTGCCTGCAGCGGGGCCGGTCACGACAAATTCCGTGGTTCCGGTGATGCGGCGGTTGTTCGATCCGATCTCCGGTACGAGCTTGCCGTTGTCGGATTCGCCCTTGACCTGGACGACCGACAGTCCGTGGCTGGCGAGGCCGATCTTGAACTGCTCCTCGGTCGGGTTCTCCGCATCGTAGCCGCGGAACATCGCCGGCTCGGTGGAGTATTCGTGATTGACCACGAGTAGGTAGGTGTTGGGCTGCCCGTCGACCGGGAGCAATCCGGCGAAGTCGTTGTTGAATCCGAACTGCAGTTCCTGCGCTGCCGCAGTCTGCTTGTCGAAGTCGAAAGCCGGGGCGCCGGCGAGAACGGCGTCACCCCAGCGAATCACGACGGCTTGATCGTATCCGTCAGGGACGGTGACCTTGTCCTCCTTGTTGGGCGCGACGGCGCCGAAGTTCGTCCCCGCTGGTGTCGATCCGCTGCTGCTGCCGCTCGTCGATCCGGTTCCCGTTTCAGCACTTGCGGATTCGTCCGAACAGGCGACGAGGGCGCTGCCCGCTCCCACCGCGAGCACTGCCATGCCGCTGCCCCGGAGCAAGCCGCGACGACTCAGCGCTGTGCGTGCGATGTCGCGGAAGTACTCGCCGCCCGAGGTGTTGGGGACCTCGTGAGAGCACGCGTTTCCGCACTTGTACTGGCAGGTGATCGACGCGCGTGCAGACACGCCGTCGTGTTTGACGAACAAGGCCAAAGGCTTGATAGCCACCGTGAACTCCCGAGATTCGATGTACGGACTTCGGGAACCGTAGAAGCTCTAAGCAAGGGTAAAGGAACGTAAAAATGAACGGCAAAACAACGAGGTGACCCTTACCCGCGGTTTACGACGCGTCCCCGCGGGGACGTCGCATGACATTTGTCATCGCTGATCCGTGACGGTGTCACCGCAGGTGATGACGCTGTGCACTGTTTTCGGCTCTGACTTCCCGCGAAGCTTGGATGCATGAGAGAACCACATGAGGGAAGCCTCCTGACGGACCTGATGGACATCGGACCCGCACCCACGATGGGCCGCGAACTTGTTGTGATCGTCGTGAATATTGCGATCATCGGAGTGCTGTTCGCGATCATCGGCTCCAATCCCGTGTTCTGGATTCTTGTTGCCGCTCTCGCTGTCTATGCGGGTATCCGATTCGTGATCGGACTGCGCGGCTGGAACCGAGCGGAGGCGCAGCGATGAAGGGCGATCCCGTGATCGACGTAGTCGGAATGTCGCGGCGTTACGGCTCCGGTAAGGAGGCGTTCGATGCTGTTCGCAATCTGGATCTGAGTGTTCAGGAAGGCGAGCTGTTCGGCCTCCTCGGAACCAATGGTGCCGGCAAGACGTCCACTCTCGAAGTGATTCAGGGTCTTTCACGATCCAGTGCCGGAACGGTGCGCGTTCTGGGCATGGATCCGGTGCGCAACCGCAAGCAGATTCGCCCGTCGCTTGGCATCATGCTCCAGAAGGGTGGCTTGCCCCAAGACCTGACTGCTCGTGAGAGTTTGGCGATGTGGGCCGGAACCTGCTCGAATCCGCTGCCCGTGGACGAGGTGCTCGAGCGCGTGGACATGCGTGACCGTGGTGATACCCGCGTGAAGTTCCTCTCGGGAGGTGAGGCGCGGCGACTGGATCTGGCGTGCGCGATCATCGGCCGGCCACTCGTCCTGTTTCTCGACGAGCCGACTACTGGTTTGGATCCCGAAAGTCGACGTAACACTTGGCAATTGATCGCAGACTTGAAAGCGTCGGGCGTCACCATCATGTTGACGACGCATTACCTGGACGAAGCCGAGTCCCTGTGCGACCAGTTGGCGATCATGCACCGTGGATCGGTGGTGCGCAGCGGAACCGTGGCGGACGTCGTCGCGGATCATCCTGCCCAGATCAAACTGCACCGCCCAGGTCTTCCGCTCCCAGCGCTGGCCGGCGCCGAGGTACGCGTCGAAAACGATCTGGTGGTGATCACCACTCGCACAGTGCAGGAGACTCTGACGGAACTGCTGCTGTGGGCACAGCACAACAACATCCTGCTGACCGGCCTGGATGCCCGCGCGGCATCCCTGGAGACCGTATTCCTCTCCATTGCAGACCAATTCGATCATCACGCAGCTCTCGAAGGAGCGTCGGCATGAACCGCATAGCAACCCTGTCTCGTTCGGAGTTCACGCTCCTGGGACGAAATCGACTGTTGCTCTTCAACGCAATCGTCCTCCCGTTGATCTTTCCCGTGGGGATGCTGTACCTCTCACGCGATGGCGGGTTGTCCGACAAGTCGGTGTCGGCAGGCCTCGAGGTGTTTGCACTCTTCCTGCTCGTGTTCGTAGTCTTCTACAACCTCCTGTCGGTGTACGCGACGCGTCGTGACGAGTTGGTTCTCAAGCGACTACGGACAGGGGAATGCAGCGACGCCGAGATCCTCGCGGGCCCGACAGTGCCGTCGTGGGTTCTCACCGGCCTGTTGACGGTGGTGATCGGAATCGCCGTGATGGTTCTGGGCGGTAGTGCTCCGGTCAATCCGGTCCTGGTGCTGGTCGCGGTGATCGGCGGCGCCGCGCTCTTCACGGCGCTGGCGTTGATCACTTCGGCTGTCACGCGAAATGCAGAGGCGGCGCAGATCACCTGCATGCCGATTCTGATTCTGGCGACGGCAGGTATGTCCTCGATCAGGAATGTCGTGCCGGACAACGTTGCTCGCATTCTCGATTTCACTCCGCTGGCCGCAGTAGTGGACCTTCTCAATCTCGGATGGCTGGGGCGGACCACTGGCGAACTGGCTGATCTGGGCGATGCGCCCGGTGCGGCAGCGGGATTTGTCGACACCTTCGGTTCGGCTGTGCAACCGTTGTTGGTCATGCTGGCGTGGATCGTCGGTTCGGTTCTGATCGCGAACGTCCACTTCCGCTGGGAACCGCGTTCGTAGAACTCTGAGAAGGTAGTGGGCATGATCGCGCAGAACTTCGGACGCTGGAATCCGAGACGGACGTGGCGAACCGCGTCGAACGTCGACAAGGTTCGCCTCTACACGCGGCAATCGTTCATCATGGTCGCAGTGGTTTTCGGTGGCTTCGGTGCGGTCACCGAGGTCGTTGCGGATCGGTACCTGTCGGGTGTCTTCCTCGGAATCAGTGCCGTTGCGTGCGTCATCGCCGTGTCTCGGATGCCTGATCTGGGCGGAGTCGTGGCCAAGCCCGTCCAGATTCCTCTTGCCGTGATGACGTTGTCGGCGTTCTGCTCGGCGGGAATTGCCTTGGGAAGCAATGGCGAGAACGGCCCGTACTTCTGGCTGGCGGCAATCCTTGTCGTGCCCCTTGCGGGGTTGACGTCGTTGCGCTGGCTGATCGTGGGCTCGGTGGCCGCCGGGGTTGTACTGGGACTGCTTGCGGGTCCGGAAAGCGGCGTGTCCGTCGGAATCGTCGCCGCCTTCATGGGGCTGACCGTCTACATGTCGGTGTGGCTGCTGCGGATGGTCACCGAATTGGACGAGGCACGCGGAGCCGCTGCCGCTCTGTCCGTCGCCGAGGAACGGTTGCGATTTTCACGCGATCTCCATGACGTCGTCGGGCGGGCACTGTCTGCAATTGCGGTGAAAAGTGAACTTGCAGCTACTCTTTCACGACGCGGCGACGATCGTGCCGCCGCGCAGATGGACGAAGTACGCGAACTTGCGCAAGATTCACTCGACGAAGCGCGCGAGTTGGTTCGGGGATACCGGTCCATCGCCTTGGCGTCCGAGCTGGCCGGTGCGCAGTCTCTGCTCGAGGCCGCCGGAATCTCCACTGCGATACGTGGATCGGCAGATCAGCTGCCGGTGGAACTGGCCGAAGCTGCCGCCTGGGTCGTCCGTGAAGGCGTCACCAACATTCTCCGGCACTCCAGTGCCGAGAATTGCAGCATCGAAGTGTTCGCGGACGGCGTCGTGATCGCCAACGACGGCGCACGGATCGCAGAGCCGAACAACGGAACCGGCCTGAACGGATTGCGCGAGCGCGTCGGCGCCGTCGGAGGAATTGTCGAAACCGTGCAGGACGAAGATCGCTTCACCCTCACCGCCCACTTTCCGTCCCGAACGAAGGAGTCTCGGTGACCGAGCCGATCAAGGTACTGCTGGCCGACGACGAGAACCTGATCCGCTCGGCTCTGGCCATGATGTTGTCGCTCGAGGACGACATCGTTGTCGTCGCGGAAGCCGAATCCGGCGAGGATGCCGTGGTCGCTGCTGCAAAACATCAACCTGACGTAGCCGTGCTCGACCTTCAAATGGCAGGTATCGACGGCATCGAGACGGCGCAACAGATTGCGCAGACGGTCTCGGGGTGCGTCTCGATCATCGTGACGAGCCACGGGCGTCCCGGGTATCTGAAGAAGGCACTGTCAGCAGGCGTCCGAGGATTTCTGCCGAAGACGACGCCTGCGGCGACGCTCGCCGAGGTGGTCCGCAGCGTCCACGCGGGCGGGCGGTACGTCGATCCGTCGTTGGCTGCCGAGGCAATCGGCGCCGGCGACTCACCGCTTACTCCGCGCGAGGCGGACGTACTCGAATACGCGGCCGACGGGGCATCCATCGAGCAGATCGCTTCCCGGGCACACCTCTCGGCAGGAACCACCCGGAACTATTTGTCGTCAGCTGTCACCAAACTCGGTGCTGCCAACCGGCACGAAGCAGCGGTGATCGCCCGCCGGCAGGGGTGGATTTAGGGCCTTCGGCCCCGTGCGCCTTTCTGGTTGCGGGCACTACCAAAAAGGCGCACAGGGCCGAAGGCCCCGCAATGTCGAGAATCCCCGACTTGCTTCGTCCCTGTAGTGAAGTGCGACCAGAATGGGTGGCACCGACACAGAGGAGATTCACGATGGCCAAGTACTTGCTGCTCAAGCACTACCGCGGCGCTCCGGCTGCAGTCAACGACGTGCCGATGGACCAGTGGACGCCGGACGAGATCACTGCCCACGTGAAGTACATGCAGGACTTCGCGGATCGGCTCGAGAAGGCGGGCGAGTTCGTCGACGGTCAGGCTCTCGCTCCTGAGGGCACCTTTGTCCGGTACGACGGTGAGGGTCGCCCGCCGGTCACCGACGGTCCGTTCGCGGAAACCAAGGACCTCATTGCCGGCTGGATGGTGATCGACGTCGACAACTACGACCGTGCCGTCCAATTGGCCGGCGAGCTCTCGGCCGCGCCCGGCGCAGGCGGGAAGCCGATTCACGAATGGCTCGAACTGCGCCCGTTCCTGACCGAGCCGCCGACCATCACGGACTGAAACCTGTCATGGACGACGCCCTGCTTCGGAGTCTGACTCCGAGTGTGCTCGGCATCCTCGTCCGCCGCGGAGCAGATTTCGCGTCGGCCGAGGACGCCGTGCAGGACGCTCTGCTCGAGGCGGTCAGGGTCTGGCCGGACAACCCGCCGCGGGACCCGAAGGGCTGGCTGGTCACGGTGGCCTGGCGGCGGTTCCTCGACGGGATCCGGTCGGATGCGGCTCGCCGTAAGCGGGAGTTTCTGGCTGACGAGCAGCCAGGCGAGCGGCCGGTCAGCGGGTCGGTGCCGGGCGTGGACGACACACTCCAGCTCTACTTTCTGTGCGCGCACCCGTCGTTGACGCCGTCGTCCGCCGTCGCACTCACGCTGCGCGCTGTCGGCGGGCTGACCACCCGCCAGATTGCGCAGGCCTACCTGGTGCCCGAGGCGACTATGGCTCAGCGCATCAGCCGAGCCAAGCGCACGGTCTCCGGCGTCCGGTTCGAGCAACCCGGCGATGTCGCCACCGTCCTGCGTGTCCTCTATCTGGTCTTCAACGAGGGGTACTCCGGCGACGTCGACCTGGCTGCCGAGGCCATCCGGCTCACCCGGCAGTTGGCGGCCGCGATCGATCACCCCGAAGTCGCAGGGTTGCTCGCACTGATGCTGCTCCATCACGCTCGTCGAGCCGCGCGAACTGCCGCGGACGGCAGTCTGGTTCCGCTAGCCGAGCAGGATCGCAGCCGGTGGGACACCGATTCGATTGCCGAAGGAGTCGCAATCCTCCAGTCAGCTCTCGCCCGCGACCGGCTCGGTGAGTTCCAGGCCCAGGCCGCCATTGCCGCACTCCATGCCGACGCTTTCACAGCAGACGAGACCGACTGGGTGCAGATCGTGGAGTGGTACGACGAACTCGCAGCCCTGACCGACAGCCCGATCGTCCGGCTCAACCGAGCGGTGGCGGTCGGCGAGGCGGACGGGCCACGCGCCGGCTTGGCAGCTCTTGCAGCGCTCGACGATTCACTTCCACGCCATGCCGCAGTCGAGGCCTATCTCCGTGAACGCGACGGAGACCTGGAGACGGCGGCGAGGTTGTATGCCGATGCAGCGCACAAGGCATCCAACCTCGCCGAACGCGACCATCTGATGCTTCAGGCGTCCAGGATCAACGCCCGTCGATCTCCTGCAAGCGCCCCTGACTCAGAGAACCTGTGAGAGGAACGCTTGCAGTCGATCTGTTTCGGGATCGTCGAAAAGCTGTTCCGGAGTACCGGTTTCGACAACGGCGCCGCGATCCATGAACAGCACCTTGTCGGAAACGGAACGCGCGAAACCCATTTCGTGCGTCACGACGACCATGGTCATGCCGGACTTCGCGAGATCGGCCATCAATGCCAGAACACCCTTGACCAGTTCGGGGTCGAGAGCTGACGTCGCCTCGTCGAAGAACATGACCTCGGGCTTCATCGCCAGGGCGCGGGCAATGGCGACGCGCTGCTGCTGACCACCCGAAAGGTTGCCGGGCCGCGAGTCGGCCTTCTCCCTGAGCCCCACCAGATCCAGCTGCTCGAGCGCGAGCGCCCGAGCTTGCTCCTTCGACAAACCCTTGAGCTTGTTCGGCCCGAGTGCGATGTTCTCGGCGACGGTCTTGTGTGGGAACAGGTTGAAGTGCTGGAACACCATGCCGATCCGCTGGCGTAGCTCGTCGGGGTTGTCCTTCAGGACGGACTTCCCGTCGAGCAGCACGTCACCCTGCTCGGGCTCGTGCAGACGGTTCAGCACGCGCAGGAGCGTCGACTTGCCCGAACCGGAGGGCCCGATGACGGTGACGGTGTTTCCGGCGTCGACGTGCAGGTTGACGCCGCGAAGCACCTTGTTGGTGCCGAAGGACAGATGCAGGTCCTTGCCGGTGAGCGATACGGACTTCAGTTCAGAGCTGGTGGTCATGTCCTCAGCCCCTTTCCACGACGATGGCCTGCTCGAGCGGATCCAACGTGCCTGAAGTGTCGGCGCGTCCGGTCCGGAGTCGGTTGTCGATGTAGTTGACGAGGTGCGTCAGCGGGATGGTCAGAGCAAGGTAGAACAAGCCTGCCGCAACGAGCGGGGACAGGCTGCCGGTCTGGGCGTTGAGATCACGTCCGACGGCAAAGAGTTCCCGCTGGGTGACGAGGAGACCGAGGAAGTAGATCAGCGACGAGTCCTTGATCAGCGAGATGAACTGGTTCATCAACGCCGGCAGAACGCGTCGTACACCCTGCGGGATGACGACCAGCGACATGGACTTTCGGTAGCTGAAACCGAGGGCACGTGAAGCCTCGAGCTGCCCGGACTCGACGCTCTGGATTCCGGATCTGAAGATCTCACCGATGTATGCCGACGCGAGCAGGGACAGCGCCGCGACACCGAGCCAGTACGGATTGCTACCGGTGATTCCCTTGACGATCGGTCCGACGCCGAGCCCGATGATCAAGATGATGACGACTGCGGGCAGGCCACGGAAGATGTCGGTGTAGACGCGGGCCGGCCAGCGCAGCCAACGGGTGCGCGAGATACCGGCGACAGCGAGCAGCATGCCGAGGATCGTGCCGATGATGCCGGACGCGAGCGCAAGGATCAGGGTGTTGGGAAGACCGGTCTTGAGGAGATCGGGGAATGCCTTCTTGTACAGATCCCAGTCGAAGAACGTGTCCTTGAGCTGTTCGAGCGTCGACTTCGGTTGGTACGACGCGGTATCGCCACCGTCGCCGTTTGCTGCGTTTTCCGCGGCAATGGCTGCGAAGTCGGGCAGTTCCGGAGTGGCCGCGGCCTTGGATCCGGGCTTCCAGCCTTCAGGGAGTTGGCGCGGTACCCAGTCGGCGTACAGCTGAGACCAGGTTCCGTCGTCGATGACTGCGTCGAGGCCGGAGTTGAGGGCGTCGATCAGCGGCTGGTTTTCCTTGTTCACCGCCCAGCCGACGAAGTTGTTGACCGAGAAGGTGTTCTGGATGATCGAGGTCGGGTCACCGGGAGCGATTGCACCTTCGGCCTGCTGAGACGGAGCTACCCAGGCGTCGATCTGTCCGGACTTGAGGTTCGCGTACGCCGTGGCGTAGTCGGGAAACTTCACGGGATCGAGCTTGAGCGTGTTCACGACGTAGTCGTCCTGCACGGTTCCCTGCACGACGCCGATGCGCTTGGAGGCATCCAGGTCTCCGAAGCCGGTGATCGGGCTGCCGTTAGGCACGACGAGGGAGAAGTATCCGAAGTCGTAACCGTTGGTGAAGCCGACGGTGTTGCGACGGTCGTCCGTGGTGGTGATGGACGACGAGCCGACGTCGAAGCGTCGACCGGCAACCTGGGCGAGAAGCCCGGCGAACTCGGTGCCGACGAACTCGACCTTCAGGCCCAGCTTGTCCGCGACGGCCTTCAGGAGTTCGTTGTCGTAACCGGTGTACTGGTTCTCGGAGTTGACGCAGATGCTCGGGGGAGCGTCACCGAGCGTGCCGACCGTGATGACTCCGGGTTTGATCAGATTCAGCTTCGAGGTGTCGATCTGATTGACCGGGGTGACGGTGGCCGTGGTGTAGCGGTCTTCGGCGCCCGCACCCGCTGCCGCATCCAGGTTGGTGGGCGCCGCGGTTGCGGCTCCCACTCCTGGAGGTGCACACAGGTCTGTGGGGGCTGCCGACGAATCCGAGCCACTCGAGCACGATGACAGAGTCAGCGCCAGGAGGGCAGTGAGGAGCAGTGCCACCACCAGGCGGATCTTCGCTGCGACGGAAGAAAACATGCGTGCAGCGTAAACCTAAGGGTAGCCATTTCTCCGTGTAGAACTGTTGACAGTTTTCGGACAAGGGGCCGTTGCGCTGCGGGCATGCCTTCAAATCAGCGTGATTTTAAGTATCGCCAGGTCGGGGAATCTCGTGCCGAAGAGATCGGCATCAGCGGACGGGTGCGAGTTCGACGCCCGACGGAGGTACCAGGCGACGCAGCGTTCCGTCGAAGCCGGTGACGTAGAGCGCCCAGCCGTCGCCGTCCTGTCCTATACGTACTGAACTCGGCCCGTTCCACCCATTCGACAGACCCGAAGCGACGACGCAGGAAGTGCCGGTTTCAGGGTGTACGCGATAGATCGAGCCTTCGACGTGAGCAGCGGCGTAGAGCATTCCATCCTGCGACATGGTCAGATCGTCGAGGCCGGGTATCAGGCTCGGGACCGTCGCTACAACTGTCCACGCGTCAGGGGTATCCAAGGGCACTCGAATGATCTGACCGGTGAACAGGTCATCGGTGTACACGGCTCGATGATCCGGACTGAGCGCGAGTCCCTCCGAACGCGGCACTGTCGACCAATTGGGCACGACGGCTCCGGAGTCGTGCAGATAGCGCGAGACGCCCTTTGGCGGACCTCCTTCTGTTCCGACCCACGTGGTCAGCAGATCGCCGTCGGGAAGCCGGAGCAGGCCGTTGCCCGCGAAGTCGACGGGTGCGGACAGCTGATCCGTCGAGGTGTCCAGGTGCAACAGCTTGCCGTCCTGTCTGGTGAGGAAGGACAGCCTCGAACCGTCGAGTTGCAAACCGCCAGGGGCAGCCATGTCGTCGAGGACAGTTCGTACCTGTCCTGCGGCGTCGACGTGATAGATCTTCGACTCGCCGGAGAGGTAGAACCCGCCGTTGTCATCGGGCTCGAGGTTTTCGAGCTGTTCCAACCCTTGCGCTACGGTTTCGACCCGCCACTCGCCGCACATCGGCGCGACTGTCCAGGTGGCCCCCGCCGGCGTAGCTGCGGCCACGGTCCCGGCTGCGATCGCCGCGACGATCAACAACGCCCGAGTTCGGTTGCGTGATACCCCCATTGCGCACAACTTACGGCAAACCGGACCAATATCAAACGGTCTGGTCGGTATAGCCGACGCCCAGAGGGTCGCTCCAGGTGGTCCACACGTCTGGCCCGAGTTCGATCTCGGCTGTGGTGAGTAGACACGCGTCGAGTTCTCGGTGCAGTCGAGACGGGTCGATGGCTTGGCCGATGAAGACGAGTTCTTGTCGGCAGTCTCCGACGGGTTCTTCCCACTTGTCGAGGATTCCGTCACGACGGTAATCGTCGGCCGGCCACTCGTCACGGGGTAGAAACTTCCACCAACGGCCGACGTATCCGTGGCGAATGAGATGACCGGCCTGAGAAATACTCCCGATCTCGGTGAACCGACCGGCATTCCAGTAGTAGCCCTTGGCTCGAAGCAACTTTCCGTTGGTCCACTCGCTGCTTAGGAAATCATGCAGGCGTTGGGGGTGGAAGGGTGCGCGCTCGCGGTACACCACCGAACTGATTCCGTACTCTTCGGTTTCGGGGATGTGTTCACCTTGGAGTTCTTGTAACCATCCGGGGGCCTGTGCAGCCTTTTCGAGTGAGAACAAACCGGTGTCGAGAATCGTGTCGAGTGGGATGCGACCGAGCGTCATCGGAACTATCGCAGCGGATGCGTTCAAAGAGCGCAGGACTGCGGTCAATTCGACCAGGTGCTGGTGCGAGACGAGATCGGCCTTGCTCACCAGGATGACGTCGGCAAATTCGATCTGATCGACAAGCAGATCCGCGATGTCTCGTTCGTCTTCCGGGGCATCGGCTTCGACGCGGCCACCAGCCGTGTAGTCGCGCAGAAAACTGTGGCCGTCGACGACGGTGACCATGGTGTCGAGTCGGGCGACGTCGGCGAGGGCGTGGCCGTCGGTGTCGATGAATGTGAACGTCTCTGCGACAGGCAGCGGTTCGGAGATGCCCGAAGATTCGATGAGTAGGTAGTCGAATCGGCCATCGGCGGCCAAGGCACTGATCTCGGAAAGAAGATCCTCTCGCAGAGTGCAGCAGATGCAGCCGTTGGTCATCTCGACCAGTTTCTCTTCGGAGCGACTGAGCGAGATCTCACGCTCGACTTCTGCACTGTCGATGTTGATTTCGCTCATGTCGTTGACGATCACCGCGACCCGCCGACCCTCTCGATTTCGCAGGATCTCGTTGAGTAGTGTCGTCTTCCCGGCGCCCAGGAAACCTGACAGCACCGTGACCGGAAGTCGTGTGTCGACCATGATTTCCAGTGTCCTTCCGAATGAGAGAATTGCTGTGATCAGGCGGCGGTCACGCGAAACGCTGTGATCGCGTGACCGCCGCCCGGAATGTTGGACGATCAGGCCGCAGGCTCGAGGTAACCCTCGAAAAGGTCGACTACGACGCTGCCGCCGTCGGTGTCGCTACCGAACAATTCCTCGGCGTCGAACTTCACGTGGTACGTCGGTTCTTCGCCGGCGTCGTTGCGCCCGTGGCCGATTGCGTCGGGAAACGGCCACTTCTCGCTAGTCCGATGAGAGATGGTTCCCACTCGTCCGCGGCAGTACGCAGGCATTCGAATATGCCCCGGAACGTACTCGTCGCGCACGCGTACTCGCTGACCGATTTCGAAGGTGGTCGTCTCGACGGGTGCCGGACGCCCTTCGGATTCGCTGGGCCGCGACAGTGGGAACGGTCCCCCTGCAAGGCTTTCGAGTTCATCCTGCGTCAGGATCCCCTTTTCGACCATCAGTGTCGCGACGCCGATGACGTACCTCTCGTAGTACGGGGTCATCATGTAGTGGCGTGGTTCCATCCGCTCGACGACGTATCGAACTTCGTCGACGCTGAATGCCCCGAGTTCGGCGACACCGGCGAACATCAGGCTGTACGGCAGGTGTTCCCACTCGGCGTGGAAGGTGGGGCCGATGTCGGCGTTGACGGTATGCGGGACTTTGCCGAAGCCTTGAACTCCGGCAAGATCGTGTACTCCATCCATGGTGTGCTTCTTTCTTGTCGGGGTGATCAGACGGTGGGGACCTGCGGGACTGCGACGCCGATCAGGCAGTCCTTGGTGACGATTTCCTGCAGTTGTTCCTGGCTCCAGCCTTCGGTGCCTGCGGGACGTTGCGGGAGAACCATGTAGCGAGTTTCGGCGGTGGTGTCGTAGACGCGGATCTCGACGTCCGACGCGATCTCGGTTCCCATCTCGGAGAGAACCTTCCGTGGCTCACGCACCACTCGCGCACGGTATTCGAAACTCTTGTACCAGGTAGGGGGCAGGCCGAGAATGGGCCACGCGGTGCATGAACACAGCGAGCACACGATCACGTTCTTGAGGGTCGGGGTGTCTTCGACTGCCACGATGTATTCGCCCTGGGGGCCCAGATATCCGTACTGGGCAACCGCGGCGGTACCGTCGGTGAGAAGCAGTTGCCGGAAATCGGGGTCGGTCCAAGCCCGCGCGACCAATTCCGCTCCGCGCCTTGGACTGAAGTCCTCCTCGAAAGTTTTCTTCCATCCTTCGACGTAACCGTCGGGTACCAATCCCTTACCGTCGAGTGCGCGGAACAGGGCCCACGCGCGATCGGAGACCGGCGCCTGGGCCGGTGCGGCGTTCTCCGTTGTGTGGTCGATCGTTACTGACATCTGGTTCACCTTTTCTATGCGGGCTGATCATGTGTGAATCGGTGGAATTTGTTGTGCAAGTGCGGATACAGAACTAGGTGAGGCTGAGTTGTGGTGCAGAGTCGGAGATGTGGTCGGCAGGCGTCGGAAACGCGCCGCGAAGCTTTTCGAATGCGCGCCCGACCCGGAGGACCGTCGCATCGTCGAAGGTCTTGCCGGTGATCATCATTCCGACCGGAAGCCCGTTCACCAGGCCGGCGGGAACGGACAGGGACGGATGTCCGGTCACGTCGAATGGTGCTGTGTTGGCGATCATCCCGAGAGCTTTCGTGATGAAGGTTGCACGATCCACGTCGTTCGCCGGCAACTCGGATGCGACGTAGGGCAGTGTGGGCATCACCAGGACGTCGAATTGTCTCAAGGCAGTGTCGTAGGCGGCGCGGGCGAGCGGTACGAGGTTCCGGGCTTTGCCGTAGCTCGCGCCGCCGAGGGTGGTGATGCCGTGGTGGCCGGTCAGAGCCACCAGTTTGACGGTTTCGGACAGAGCGTCGGCGTGCTGAAGGCGTCGAGAAGCAAAGTGTGCCATCAGTTCCGGATCGTACAAACCTTCGGCGTTCATGCCGTATCCGTTGCCGTCCAACATCTGGTAGGCACCACCGTCCGTGGCGATCACGTTCCAGATGTGGAAAGCATGTAGGTGCCACGGGATGTTTACTTCCTCTACCGTGCAACCGATTTCGGCCAGACTATGTGCCGCTGCGCGGACTGCGTCGTCGACCTCGGGTTGTGAGACCGCGTGCCCGAAACCTTCTCGAACGATCCCGATTCGCAGACCATCCACATCGGAGTCGAGGGTGGACAGATAGTCACCTACTTCGACGCTGTCGGCTTGGCGTGGGTCGTTACCGTCGCGACCGGCGATGACCGAGAGCATCAGTGCGGCATCGTGGACCGTGCGTGTGATCGGGCCGAGATGGTCGATTGTTCGCTCGATGGGAAATGCCCCGGTATACGGGACGAGCCCGAACGTCGGCTTGTGTCCGACGACGCCGCAGAATGCCGCCGGGATCCGGATCGATCCGCCCTGATCCCCGCCGATGGCAAAATCGACGTCACCGTTTGCGACGAGAGCCGCACTGCCACCGGATGATCCACCTGCTTCACGCTGTGGGTCCCATGGATTGCGGACCGGTCCGCTTGCCGGTGTGAAGCTCGAACCGGAGAAACACAGGTCCTCACACACAGCTTTGCCCGCGACGGTTGCACCGGCCGCCAGTAGTCGAGTGACCACAGTCGCGTCGCGAGACGGAGTGAACCCCTCTACTGTCCGAGACCCGTTCATCATCGGAACTCCGGCCACGGTCACGTTGTCCTTGATCGCCACGCGTCGGCCGGTCAGGACGCCGTCCGACGTCGGCGGGATGCTTGTGGTCACATACCAAGCGCTCAAAGGATTTTCGCTCGCTGTTGGCACCGTGTGCTCACGTGACGTGGTCGGCGGGGTTGCCTCGTCGGCGTACAACTGGTCGACGACGTCGTAGGAGCCCAGTGCTCCGTCGATCAGTGCCGGCCACTCGAGCCGGGCTGATTGGTCGAGAGTGATGCCGTAATGCCTTGCGGCGGTGTCTATTGCATTGTCGTCAGGTCGGATTGTCGCCATGAGAAGTGTGCTCCTGATGTGATCGGCTTCACTTGTCTTTCAGACTAGGGCCGGATCCATAATTGCGTCAATAGGTATCGACATATTGACTCGTTAAGTTCGGGTTACGCGCGCTCAGAGAGAGCGGGGGTACAGGCGCCCACGGCGTGATTCAGCGAGCAGAATCGGTCGATGCAGTGGAACACCGTTGTTCGTAGAGCTTTTCGATGTCGTGACAAGCTGCCGAAGTACTGTTTCCGGATCGCCTGCCGACGTTCGTTCGACGGCGCGTGCGTAAGCGACGATCGCTTCGTACGTTGTCTCCGACAGGGAACTGAGCGGAGGCAGGAGTTCGTTCGAGCTCGCGCTGTATCGCTTTTCGAGGTCGTGATCGCCGGCTGCGGATTGAAAGTAGCCGAATGCCGCCCAGACTCCGTCGGCATCGGAATTGCCGATGAGCTGCTGAGTGGCCTCGTCGAGGACCAATGCAAACGTCCGCGTGGTGGCCCGCAGTCCGTGCTGGGCGCATTGTCGTTCGAAGAAGACCTCGTCATGGCCCACCAGGGTGGAAAGAATCAGTTCGGCCCCGGAGTCGGCTATCGACTCGATGATGCGTGAGAAGTCGGTTGTCCCCAACGGTACGTAGACTTCGCCGGCCACCGAACCTGTGGATTCGGCGATCACACGCCGGGCCGCCCAATGCGCTCCGAACGACCACGAATACTGCTGGCCGACCAGGAACCAAGTGCGAGAACCGGTCTCGGACATCATTGCGGGTATACCCGCTCGCGTCTGGTCGAGTGGGCGCTCACCCAATCGAAGGACTCCCGGACGCGATCGACCTCCCTCGTTGAGAACTGTGTGCACCAACAGCACACCGGTGTTCTGCAATGCAGATGCAGCGGCATTGAAGGTCGACGATGTCACGCACGCGAAAACGGCGCGACATCCGCTTTTCACCAATCGCAGTGCGGTCGCCGCTCCGGCCGCCGGGTCGGAAGCGTCATCGCCTGTCACCAAGTCGACGAGAACGCCGCCGATGCCGCCGTCGGCATTGATTTCTTCCACGGCCAGGGATGCGAGTGTTTCTGTCGCCTGGGCGAATACAGCTGCCGGGCCGGATTTGCTGACCAGCAGCCCGATCCGATGTCGGTCGGAACGCGGAGGTTCGGGTGGAGCGAATCCGCGCTTGTTGGCAAGCCAGGAAATGCCGTCCTGATCGAGGCTGGACTCGAGAACGATCCGGGTCCCGGCGCCGTCGGGAAAGAACCGGATCGTCAGGCGGCCGCGCCACGGTTGGTGGTGCACGATCACGACCGATCGGCCCCGCTTCACGCCGGCGACGTATCCCAACAGCGTGATCGGCATTCCGGCTGGCTCTGCGCGTGCGCCGTCGCCGACGGGAAGGGAGATGGCGGCAGCGGCCCCGACCGTCAGTTGCTCACATTCGAGTTCGAGCAGTTGCCCCGTTTCGAGGCGCTCGAAGGCTGACCCTGGTGGGTCGGTCGTCACGATCTGTGCCGTTACGGAGAGACCTGGCACGTTCTACTTCCTGCCTGAAATAGGTGCTGGGGCTCAACAAGGCCTCACGCTCGGCGACGCACCGATGCGACGTCTGAATCCTCAGTCGCAGTGGCCGGCAACTCGGAGGCGTTCGAACCTGCTTCCAGCGCTCGCCCGAGGACGTCGCGCAGGAACTGGAGTGCATCGTTGGCGGGCCCCGATGGATCTATCGAGAACAGGCGATGACGTCCTTGACGCCGTTCGACGATCACGCCGGACAACCGCAGCGCCTTGAGATGTGTGGATACCGTGGTGCGACCGACCGTCGAAATTTGATCGCTGATGAAGCCCGCGTTGCACTCGCCGTGTGTAGCCAGCGTGTCGAGAATCTGTCGACGCACTTGGTCGGCCAGCACAGCAAACGCCAACTCTTCGTTTCGTTGAGTAGTCACTGTCTGCTGTCCGCGCTTCCTCGATGGTCTCTACTGAGATATGTCGACACCCGTCAACATATCTCGAGTTGCCTCCGAGGGAAAGAATGTGGCCGAAGATTGCCGGCGACTTCGGTCAGTGCTCGGCGGTGATCACCGCGTCGCGCAGCATTCCGGTCCCGGGATGGCAATTGATGTACTCGTAGAGCTGATCGGCGGCATCGAATACCGAGACCTCATGGTAGAGACGCAATTTCGACAGGCCCTCGGCCACCCGGAAGAACGTCGTGAAGATCCGTAGATGGGTCGGGTGGGATTCCGACCACCGTTCGAGTTGGTCGAGGGAGGCCCAGTGGCCGATGTTGTAGCTCAAGTCGAGGAAGTTTCCGTCGATGTCGATATTGCGTACGAATCGGTTGCTGTAGCACCCGACGGCCGGGCCGTTGTCGCGGAGGAAGTCCATGCCCGATTGAAGAGTGGGCAGGATTTCGTCCAGGTAGAGGCTGCGCTCGTCTGCTTCCGCGTCGGCCCAGTCCTGCCCGGACCTGATCAGTGCGATGTTGTCGTGTCCCCGCACTACTACGCGTCCACCTACGGCGGGGTCACCGGCGACGACCCGCAGTTCGCCCGAGGCCTGCATCCAGTCGGTTTGGGAGATCGGAAACCGCTCGCGCATCGAACCCCAGTAGCCGTGCTCGTTGATTTCGCCGCTGACACCGTCCATGACAGCTCCCACCCCGGGGAGGTCGTCTTGGAACGCGTAGAGCGTTTCGAATTGTTCGGCTCTCGGTGCCACGATCTCGCGGAAGAACCCCAATCCGTCCGACAGGCGGTCTTCGGACTCCCACCAGGAGGACACTGGAGGTGATGTGCTCCAACGATGTTGGGAAGAAACATCTTTCCAGTAACCGACCACGATCAGGTTCTCGTAGCCCTGGTTGTCGATGTGATGGGTGAGATCGTGGTGTGCCGGTCCGTCCGGCAAGTCGAAGCCGGCGACGATATCCCGCATCGCCCGCAGTGCTGCCGGGCGCTGATCCTCGCCGCGGAACTGCACGCCGAGATAGCCCATCACGACCTGGTGCAATGTGTCGTCTGCGCGCCCGACCCACATGGGAAACGGTGGCGTATAGGTATCCGGGACCCGCCTGGTCAGAGTGCGCGGGCATTGAAGGTGTTCGCCGATTGCAGATTCCATGAGTGCTCCCTGTGATGTAGGTGGTCGAATCGGGTGCCTGGCACTTGGCAACGCCGTGCCGAAAATCTACGCCCGCTCAGCCGAGCAAACTTGGCCGTCAGCGCCCGATGCTTGGCCTACCGTGCCAAGAATTGTGGATACGCTTCGGCGACAGAAAATTTTGAACACCATGTTCAATGGGTAAGTGTCCGAAGATGTTACAGATCAGCGGGTAGTACTTGTGGGGGCCGCTGCTTGCGACCGGTACCGCCGCGGGCTGATCCCGAATTCCGCCTTGAAGGCTCGACTGAAGGCGGCCAGGTCGGTGAATCCCCAGCGGTGAGAAATCTGGGTCAGCGACCGCTCTACTCCGTGTCGTTGCACGATCTCACGACGGCAACCGTCGAGTCGACGGCTGCGAATCGACCGTGACACCGTCGTGCCGTGTTCGGCGAAGGCTCGGTGCAACTGCCGAATGGAGACTTTGACCGATCCCGCGATGTCCACCGGAGACAGGGCCGGGTCTGCGATGCGGGCGTCTATGACCGACAGGGCGGATTCGTAGAGGCTGGTTCGCCGCGAGGTGATCGGTCGCGCAGTTGTGTGAAGAACGGACTTGACCAGGTTGCCGATCTCGTTGACGACTTCCTCTTCGTCTCCGCTTGCGTCGGACGTCATGCGGACGGAGGCAAGATCGTGAAGAAAGCGACCAAGCAGGCCACTCAGGCCCGCGTGTCCGTCGAAGGCGATGGCGGTCAGGCTCGTGACCTCCGCGTCGCTGAGCGACAGGTACGACCGTGGCCAGGTGAACACCTCGAGTCCCCAGATGCCGTCGTGTGCGTGTCCCTCGATCTGCCAATCGAAGGGGCGCGTGGTGTCGTACAGGACGTAGTCGCCACGTCGCAGGACGCATTCGCGGTCGTCTTGGCGCACTACCGCGCTACCGCGGCGGATCATCCCGATCTGCAGATAGTCCGCGCCGTCGCTTTTGATGAGGCTGTTGCTACGGACTATTCGTTGTTCCATCGATTGAACTGCGGATACCCGAACGTGTGCGAGTTGGGCCGAGTGGACGGCCCCGCTGAATCGATCGCCGTCTCCGATATCGGATACGTCGAGCGCGACAAAATGCTCGCGCAACAAATCTGCCCAGTCGCCCGTGAGAGTCGTGCGTGTGGGCAGGGAGAAGCCGGATCGCGCGAGCATTGCAGGGCGCCTCCTCGCAGAAAAGCCGAAGTTCTCGGGTGCTCGATGTTCAGAGAGTAATCCCGCACATCAGACATGTCGATAGAAGTCGACATGTCATCGCGTCGGGAAGAAATTGTTTGCCATACAAACAACGCCGAGTTATTGTTTGTCGTACAAACAAGTAGGAGTTCGTGATGGCCACCGAGGCAGTTCCCGCAGCGCGCGCGACGCGTGAGTCGGGCAAGCAGACGCGCATGGCGCTGTTCAACGCCGCAACCGAGCTGTTCCTCGAGCACGGCGACAGCGTCTCCATCGCGCAGATCTGCACGGCCGCCGGCGCCCATCCCAACCAGGTGACCTACTACTACGGCTCCAAAGAAAAGCTCTTCGTCGAGGTGGCGTGCGCGGCCGTTCTGCGCGCAGGCAAGCGTGCCGAGGTCGATGCCGCCGACGCCGACACGGTCGGCGATTACACCGAGAAGCTGGTCGGATCCCTCCTGGGCTCGGGCGCTCCCAGCGTCGAACTCTTCGTGGAAGCGATGATGATGACGGGTCGTCGTGGTGAACTCCGCGACCTGATCTCCGAAACGCTTCGCACTCTGCACTCCTCGGGCGAAACCGCCCTCCTCCGTACCTTGATCCGCACCGGCTGGCAGCTGCGCGCGGGCATCGACGTCGAGTCCAAGGCCTTCTGGTCTGCGATCTTCGGCCTCGTCATCCAGAAGACTGCCACCGGCGAGAGCTTCGGCTACTCCCTCGAGGAGGCGGTTGCCGTCATCTTCGCCACCCTCCAGATACCCGACGCCGTACTCAACAGCTCGATGGAATGAACTCTCTTCGAGCGTGATTCTCCGACAAGGACTTCGATGAATATCGTTCGCGTATTCGACAGCAACGTCACCAAGACCCCGGACAAACCCTTCCTGATATTCGATGGTCACGATCACACGTACTCCCAGGTTCAGGACGGAAGTCGACGCGCCGCAGGCTATTTGCAGTCGCTTGGCGTGCAGCCGGGCGACCGCGTCGCGCTGATGTGTTACAACACTCCGGGATTCGTGTACGCGATGCTCGGTGCCTGGCGCTTGGGCGCCGTCGTGGTCCCCATCAACCACAAGATGCAGACTCCGGAAGTTGCCTACGTGCTGGGACACGCGAAGGTGTCGGTGTGCGTCTTCGACGGTGAGTTGGCGCCGGTTGTCGGTCGACTGGAGACAACGGCCAAGCTGATCAGCACGGACTCTGTCGCAGACGGTTTCGACTTCTTCGACGACGCCATCACCCGCCAGGAGGGCGTCGACGGTATCGACATCGACGAGAACGATCCGGCTGAAATCCTCTACACCTCGGGGACTACCGGCTCGCCCAAGGGCTGCGTCCACAGCCACCGCAACGTCGTCGGTGTTGCCGTCACCGCGGCCCTCGCCGTGTCGACGACTCGGGACGAGCGACTGCTCATGGCCGTGCCGATCTGGCATGCTTCCCCGCTCAACAACTGGTTCATGTCCACGCTCTACATGGGCGGAACCGTCGTGCTGCTGCGCGAGTACCATCCCGTCAAATTCCTGGAAACAGTTCAGGAACAACGCATTACCCTCTGCTTCGGCCCGCCGGTCATCTACACCACTGCACTCAACCTCGTGCCGAACTTTGCCGACTACAACCTCGGAAGCGTTCGTGCGTGGTTGTACGGCGGGGGACCGATCGGCGCGGATGTCGCTCGGCGACTGGTGGAGTCGTACGGCACCACCGAATTCCGGCAGGTCTACGGCATGACCGAGACCGGGCCAGTGGGCACCGTGCTGTACCCCGAAGAGCAGTTGAGCAAGGCGGGCTCGATCGGCCGCGTCGCGCTGGCCGGCGTCGACCTGCGCCTGGTTGCCGATGACGGCACCGACGCGGAGCCCGATCAGATCGGTGAGATCTGGCTGCGCGCCGACACCGTCATGCAGGGGTACCTCGACGACCCCGCTGCCACGAAGGCTGCATTTGCCGACGGCGGTTGGTATCGCACCGGCGATCTGGCGCGCAAGGATGCGGACGGCTACCTCTTCATCGTCGACCGCGCGAAGGACATGATCATCACGGGCGGTGAGAACGTCTACTCCAAGGAGGTCGAGGACGTGATCTCCGGCCACCCGGACGTCGTCGACGTCGCCGTTGTCGGAAAACCCAACGAAGAATGGGGCGAGACCGTCGTCGCGCACGTCGTCTGGCGTGAACCGGATGTCATCAGCGCCGACGACATCAAGGACTACCTCTCGGACAAGTTGGCGCGCTACAAGATTCCGCGTGAAGTGGTGTTCGCGACGATTCTTCCGCGTACACCGACCGGCAAGATCCAGAAGCACCTCATCCGCGCAGCGAGCTGAAAGGCCTGTCATGACTGATATTTCCGAGAAGACCGTCACCCACCCGGCTCCGCATCGCACCCATGCAGTGCTCAACCAGTCGGTACCGCGCACGGACGTCAACGAGTTCCTGCTCGATACGGTCCTGGCCGAAGGCGTCGCGCGTCACGACGCCGATTGGGCCACCAGTGAACTCACCGATATCGGTGAACTGGTCGGCAGTGCCGGGTTCCAGCACGACGCCGAGCTGGCCAACACGGTGATCCCCGAATTGAAGACCTTCGATCGCTGGGGAAACCGCATCGACGAGGTCGAATACCATCCGTCGTATCACCGGATCATCTCTGCCGCCGTTGCGCACGGTGCTCACACCTCTGCCTGGGCTGACCCCAAGCCGGGTGCCAACGTGGCTCGGGCCGCGGCATTCATGCTGTTCTCCCAGGTCGAACCGGGCCACGCGTGCCCGATCTCCATGACGCACGCTGTGATCCCCTCGCTCGAGCTGCAACCCGATGTAGCCGCCATCTGGACCCCGCGTGCCCTTTCTCGGAGTTACACCCCCGAGTTGGTTGCTCCCGGAAAGGCATCCGCGATCTTCGGAATGTCGATGACGGAAAAGCAGGGTGGCTCCGACGTGCGAGCCAACACGACCATCGCCAAGCCGGCCGGACGTGGCGGCCCGGGTGCGGACTACCTCCTCACCGGACACAAGTGGTTCTGCTCCGCGCCGATGTCTGACGCCTTCCTGGTTCTCGCTCAGGCCGAAGGTGCTGCCGGCGAGGGACTTTCCTGCTTCCTTCTCCCCCGCATCCTGCCTGACGGCACACGCAACGTCTTCCGCATCCAGCGTCTGAAGAACAAGCTGGGCAACAAGTCCAACGCGTCGTCCGAGATCGAACTCGACGGCACCGTCGGCACCATGATCGGCGAACCGGGACGTGGTGTGCGGACCATCATCGAAATGGTGTCCCAGACGCGACTCGACTGCATTCTCGGCAGCACGGCGGGTATGCGTCAGTCGGTGGCCGAAGCGGTGTGGCATGCACGGCACCGCAGCGCTTTCGGTGCCGTCCTGGCAGATCAGCCCGCAATGACGTCGGTGCTCGCCGACCTGGCTCTCGAATCCGAGGCCGCGACCATCACCGCACTGCGATTGGCCCGTGCGCAGGACGAGGACGCGAATGAGCAGGAAAAGGCGTTCCGCCGACTCGCGACAGCTGTTGCGAAGTACTGGATCTGCAAGCGCGGCCCGCACCACTCCTACGAAGCCCTCGAGTGCCTGGGCGGCAACGGTTACACCGAGGACTTCCCGCTTGCCCGTCGCTACCGTGAGCAGCCCGTCATGGCCGTGTGGGAGGGGTCGGGCAACGTCATCGCGCTCGACGTCCTGCGCGCGATGACCCGTGAACCCGACTCCGTTGCCGCCTTCGACCACGAGATCAACCTCGCCCGCGGCAACAACCCGGTCCTCGATCAGCACCTCGATCGGGTACGACGCCAACTCGGTGAGCTCGCCACGATGGCACCCGCCGACGCTCAGCTCCGCGCTCGGACCGTCGTCGAGGCTATGGCGTTGGCGCTGCAGGCTTCGCTCATGGTGCGCCACTCCCCGGCCGCCTCGTCCGATGCGTTCATTGCCGCTCGCCTCGGTGCCGACCGTGGTCACGAGTACGGAACTCTGTCTGTGGGAACAGATTTCGCCGGAATTCTCGCGAGAGCCTAAGGCTGCTCCCTCAGTACCCTGGTGACGGTGTGTACTGCCGGCGTCGGATTGTTCGGTCGCCATGCCATCGCGATTTTCAGCGTGGGCGTGGCCCCGGCGATCGGCAGGTACACGACCCCGTCCATGGACAGATGCGCCGTCGACTCCACGACGACGGCGATCCCGACCCCCGCTCCGACCATGGCCAACAGGCTGTACGGATCGGGGGCTTCGTGCGCGACGGTGGGCGTGAAACCTGCTGTGGCGCACACGGACAACGTCGCATCGCGCACCACCGAGCCGTGCTCGGCGGGATACATCACGAATCGCTCGGTTGCCAGGTCTTCCGGTGACACCGAGTCATGCGCACCGAGGTGATGCCTGGCAGGAACCGCGACCATCAAGGTTTCCTCCCGCACAGTGTGAGTCTCGAATCCGCGCGGAATGGGCAGGCCGACTATGCCCATGTCCAGTGCTCCGCGTCGGAGAGCGTCGAGCACCTCACCCGAGTACATCTGCGGCCGTAGTTCCAGTTCGATTCCCGGATGGGAGTCGGCCAAGGACCGTGTGAGGGCCGACAGGACGGTGTAGCCGCCCGTTCCGCCGAAACCCACTGTGACACGGCCCGTCTCGCCAGTCGACGCGGCCGATGCGATTTCTCGTACCACGGCGATCTGCGCTTCGATGATCCGTGCGGGCGTGACCAAGGCTTCGCCGGCGGCGGTCAGTTGCACTGATCTGGTGGTCCGGACGAACAGGTCGGTGCCCAGTTCACGCTCGAGCGCCCGAATGGTCTGGCTGAGCGGGGACTGCCCGATGTGGAGTCGCTCGGCGGCCCGGCCGAAATGAAGTTCGTCGGCGACTGCGAGAAACGCGCGCAGTTGACGCAGTTCCACGTCGCTCCTCCCGGGTTTCATTATGTGGTTCTCCCACATAAATAAGTCGAACTAAGTCTTGGACTCTACATGGATTTCGGACGATAGTGATTCACGCCTCACATTGCATCCCTTGGTGATGCCCGACGCGAGAATCAGGGAGAACCGTGGATCAACACCCAGGTCAAGACACCAATCCGCCTGAATACAACACCAAACAGGCACGCAAGGCCGGAATCACGGCGTTTGTCGGAACGACCATCGAATGGTTCGACTTCTACATCTACGGAACCGCATCCGCCTTGGTGCTCGGCCCGCTGTTCTTCCCGGATGCGTCGCCGGCGGTGGGGACACTCGCAGCCTTCGCGACTTTTGCCGTGGGATTCGTGGCTCGTCCGGTCGGCGGAGTGGTGTTCGGTCATTTCGGAGACAAGTTCGGTCGCAAGAACGCCGTGATCATCACCCTCGCGCTCATGGGGTTGGGAACTGTCGGTGTCGGTCTCCTCCCTACGTACTCCCAGATCGGGATCTGGGCACCGATACTGCTTGTGGCACTGCGTGTTCTCCAGGGCATTGCCATGGGCGGCGAATGGGGTGGCGCCGTATTGATCGCCACCGAGTTCGCTCCCCCGAAGAAAAAGGTGCTCTACGGTGCGTTTGCGCAGCAGGGTTCACCGGTCGGCAACCTGCTCGCGACGCTGGCCTTCCTCGGCCTGACGTTGATGTCGGATTCCGTGTTCGAGTCGTGGGGTTGGCGTCTGCCGTTCCTCGGATCCGCAGCTTTGGTGATCGTCGCTCTCTACATCAGGTTGCACATCTCCGAGACACCTGAGATGAAGAAGGCTGTTGCGGCACAGGAACGTACACGGATGCCGCTGGTCGAAGTGTTGCGTTCGCATCCCGTCGAACTTGCTCTCGGCGTCGGCGCTGTGGTTGCCGGTGTTGCCATCACGTACGTCAAGACAACCTTTGCGCTCTCATGGGCGACAAAGGATCTCGGCTTCGAGCGCAGTGACTTCCTCCTCGTGATCACCGTCGCACTGGTAGCCCAGGCGCTCGTACAGCCTTTCGGCGCTGTGCTGGCCACGCGGATCGATCCGTCGAAAGCGGTCCGTTGGATGCTGCTTCCGGAGATCGTGCTCCTACCACTGATGTTCGTGCTGGTTCAGACGGGTTCCGTGCCCTTGGCGATTCTGGGTATGGTCCTCGCGACGGCGCCTCACGCAATGTATTACGCCGCGTTGGCCGGCATCCTGGCGCAGGTTTTCCCCACCAATGTTCGGTATACCGGCATCTCTCTGTCGTACCAATTGTCGACCGCCGTTTTTGCCGGAACGGCCCCGATGGTCAGCCAGTATCTGCTGACGCGAACCAACTCGATCTGGCCGGTCGTAGCTCTCGGGCTCGTGTATGTCGTTCTCTCCCTTGTCTGTATGACTGCTTTGTTGCGCAGGAGTGCGCTGCACGCGCAAGGGCTGGAATCGACGAGCTCCTCGAACATGACCGATGTTTCCACCCTGAAAGGCGTTGACCACTGATGAACTTTGCACACACCGACCCCGCTCTGACAGCGGTAGTGGACAGATGGACCGCCGGGGCGGACCGAGAGACGTTGAACGGATTGCTCGACCGGCTGGGCCGAGATGCAGCCGGCCGTTTGTCCGAGCTTGCCGACATCGCAGACAAGAACCCGCCGGTGCTGCAGCAATTCGACAAGGCCGGTGACCGCGTCGACCGGATTTCCTATCACCCGGCCTACCTGGAACTGTGCCGGGCGGCGTACAACGAGTACGGCCTGTCCGCCATGTCGCACCGAAAAGGGTTGCACGGATGGGACTCCGTGCATCCGCCACTCGCGAAGTACCTCGCGTCGTACATCTTCGTGCAGGCCGAGTTCGGGCTGGCCTGCCCGGTGTCGATGACAGATGCTGCTGCGCGGACCCTGCGTATGTTCGGTGATCCGGCCGTGTTCGCGCCCTGGATCGACGCGTTGACGTCGACGGACCCCGAGCAGGCGAAGACGGGTGCGATGTTCATGACCGAGATTCAGGCAGGAACCGACATCGCCTGCACCGAAACACGCGCCGAGCGCGACGGCGACGGATGGGTTCTGACGGGCAAGAAGTGGTTCGCCTCCAACCCGGATGCCGATGTGATCATCACCCTCGCAAGATTCCCGGGCGGACAGGATGGTTCGACGCGTGGAGTCGGAATGTTCATGGTGCCCAAGACCTTGGGATCCGGCGAGCGCAACAACCTCACGATCGATCGTCTCAAGGACAAGCTGGGTACGCGTTCCATGCCGAGCGGCGAGGTGACGCTGAACCGGGCGCACGCACTCCAGGTCGGTGAACTCGATCGAGGGTTCCGCCAGATGGCTGAAATGGTCAACACGTCTCGCCTCTCCAATGCGATGCGTTCGAGCGCTCTCATGCGCCGAGCAGTCCGTGAAGCCGTCGAACATTCGAAGAGCCGAGTCGTGTTCGGTAAGAGGCTCTTCGACCAGCCGCTGATGCGGGCGACACTTCTTCCCCTTGCACTCGATGCCGAGGCTTCGCTGGCCCTGGTCGCGTACAGCGCACAGTGTCTTCAGGCAGCAGACGGCGGCGACGAACAGGCGCGCGCACTGATCAGGGTACTGACACCGATCGCCAAACACTTTGTCTGCAAACGCGCGCGGGTGGTCACCGGCGAGGCCATGGAGGTGCGCGGAGGAAACGGCTACATCGAGGAATGGGCCAACGCGCGACTAGTGCGGGATGCCCACTTGGGCTCGATCTGGGAAGGGTCGAGCAATGTCATTGCGCTGGACGTACTTCGGTGCCTGCGCAAGTTCGGCTCGCACCGCACCGTCGCGGGAGCGATGACGGACATCCTGTCCACCGTCGGACCGGACTGCGAGGCCGGTGCCGGAGTTCTGTTGCGGCGCTGGGAGGAACTGGTAGAGGAAGGAGATCGTCTGATCTCCGGATCTGACGATGCCGCCCAGGCCGCCAGCGCAAAGTATGCCGACGAGCTCGCTCGTGCCGTCATGGCGACCCTGCTTTTCGATCTTGCAGACCACGGCATCCGACACGGTAATGGGTACCGGTCACTGCTGGTGGCGAATTCCTACCTGGCCGGTCTTGTGGGGAAGGTGCCGTCGGCTGCACTCGGCAATCTCGACGTGATCACCGACGGCGGTGACGTCGAGCTGGATGATGCACGTGACGTCGTAGCCGAGTTCCTCTCCGTAGCAGGGGTTCACCAGTGAATTCTCCAACAGGCCCCACACCCTTGGCTGGTGTCCGCGTGCTCGATCTGTCGAAGATCCTTGCCGGGCCGTACGCAACCATGTCGCTTGCCGATCTCGGAGCCGACGTCACCAAGATCGAACACCCTGAAGGCGGCGACCCCACGCGTTCGTGGGGGCCTCCCTTCGTCGGCGTAGATGCCGCCTACTACCTCGCGATCAACCGCGGCAAGAAGTCGGTCACGATCGACCTCAAGTCCACCGAAGGACAGGAGATCATCCACCGCATGCTCGAAGAGACCGATGTGGTCGTGGAGAACTTCAAGCCGGGCAGCGGATTACAGAAGATCTTCGACTACCAGGCACTGTCCGAGCGATACCCGCATCTGATCACCCTGCACATCTCTGCCTTCGGTGAAGAAGGACCGCTGCGCGACGAACCGGGGTACGACATGATCGCGCAGGCCGCGGGTGGGCTCATGTCGCTCACCGGTGAACCCGGCGGCGCTCCGATGAAATCCGGGTTTGCGTTGGGAGACTTGGGCGCAGCGCTTTTCGGACTGGTCGGTGTCCTGGCTGCATTGGTCGAGCGAGGCCGGACCGGGCGCGGACAGTACGTGACCACGTCGCTGTACGAGTGCCAACTCGCGATGCACGTCAACTGGGCGACCAGTTACTTCGTCACCGGTGAGCGCCCGACTGCGTTGGGCTCCGGTCATCCGAATCTTGCTCCGTATCAAGCATTTCCTGCCAGCGACGGGTACTTCGTCGTCGCTGTCGGCAACGACGCGATGTGGGCGTCGCTGGCCGAGGCCATCGGAAGGAGTGAACTGGTCACCGATTCGCGTTTTGCCCACAACCGCGACAGAGTGGAGAACCGCGAGAGTCTGGAACGAGAACTCACCAGCGCCTTCGCATCGGCGACCGTCGAACACTGGTGCGCTCTTCTCGCCCAACGCGCCGTACCGGTCTCACCGATCCGGCATCTCGACGAGATCTACTCCGATCCCCACACCGCCGCGCTCGGCATGGTCGGAACCGTCGACCATCCGACGCTCGGACCGTTGAAGCAAGTGGCCTTTCCGGTCAACTTCTCCGGCCAGAGGCCACGTCTGACGTCGGCGCCGCCCGTTCTCGGCGCCGACAACGACGAAGTCCTTGGTACCGCTCAGGCCAGCCCGCTCAACGCAGGCGGCGTGTTGTCGTCGCGCCAACCGATGGCCTCGGCAAGCGTCGTGAGGTCGTAGTCCGGTCCGCTGACGCCGACGGTGAAGAGTGAGACACCGTCGGCGACCAGGTCGGCTGCATTTTCGAGCCCAGGCCACGGAACCGAGTGCTCTACTTCCAGCGGGTTCCGGCCCACGTCGGCGCAGTGGTCGGAGAGGATGTCTGACTTGCGCAGGTGTGTCTCACGGTCGCCGAAGCTGTGCCAGACGTCGGCGTACTCGGCGACCAAGCGCAGGGTCTTCTTCTCGCCGCCACCGCCGATGAGGACCGGGATGTTGCGCGTCGGCGGCGGGTTGCCCTTCGCCAGGCGCCCCGTGATGCGGGGGAGGTATTCGCCCAGCAGTTTCAGCCGTGAACCGGGAGTGCCGAAGTCGTATCCGAACTGGTCGTAGTCCTTCTCGAACCAGCCGGCACCGATGCCGAGGATCAGGCGTCCGCCGCTGATGTGGTCGACGGTTCGCGCCATGTCGGCCAGCAGATCCGGATTGCGGTAGCCACCACCGGTGACCAGGGCGCCGATCTCGACGCGTTCGGTCTGCTCGGCCCAGGCACCGAGCATGGTCCAGCATTCGAAGTGTGCGCCGTCGGGATCGCCGGTCAACGGGTAGAAGTGGTCCCAGTTGAAGACGATGTCCACCCCGGCGTCCTCGGACCGCAAGACGGCGTCGCGTATCAACCCGTAATCGGGTGCGTGCTGGGGTTGGAGTTGAACACCGATGCGTACCGGACGAGTCATGCCACGCTCCTGACGAGAGGAATGGTTGTCTTCTCCCATCATGGCCGGGTGTGCGCGGTACCGCTACCGCCGCCGTCGGTGACGGGTTTGCCCGATCTTGTGCCCACCCCTGTTCGAGCGAACGGTACTTTCGGCGCCTTAGATCGACTGAACGTGCCGTTCGCTCAAACAGGGGGCAGTCAAAGGGGGGCAGGCAACAGGGGGCGGGTAAAAACAGGGGTGGTCTGCCCACAGCAGACAAGCGGGGCCGCGGCACTGCCGCGCCGGTAGGAATGGATTCATGACTACTGAAGCTCCCACCGATACCGGCTACCGTGACCTGTTGACAGACAGGCTCTTCCGACAGCGAACCATTCTGCTCACCGGCGAGGTCAACGACGCCATGGCCGAACGTGTGTGTTCGGAACTGGTGCTCCTCGCCACCACCGACCCCAAGCGCGACGTCGTGCTCTACATCAATTCACCTGGCGGATCGGTGTTTGCCGGCCTGGCCATCTACGACACGATGAAGCTCATCCCCAATGACGTCGTGACGGTCGCGATGGGCTTCGCGGCCAGCATGGGCCAGGTGCTCCTCTGCTCCGGCACCCACGGCAAGCGAATCAGCCTGGCGCACAGCCGCATCATGATGCACCAACCTTCGGCAGGTATCGGTGGCACTGCGGTGGACATTGCGATCCAGGCCGAGAGCCTCGAGCTGATGAAGCGTCAATCGCAGGAAATCCTCGCCGCCGAAACGGGCCGGACCGTCGAAGAGATCGAGACCGACAGCGATCGAGATCGCTGGTTCACCGCCGAGCAGGCGCGCGAGTACGGAATCGTCGACCGCGTCGTTACGTCCTTCGCCGAGATCGCACCGCAAGCCACCTTCCCCAAGATCGGATTGTGACGTCATGTCCCAGTACACGATTCCCAGTGTCATCGAGCGAACACCAACGGGTGAGCGATCTTTCGACATCTTCAGCAGGCTGCTCAACGAGCGCATCGTCTTTCTCGGCACAGAGATCGACGACGGCGTCGCCAACGTCGTGATGGCTCAGATGCTGCATCTGCAAGCCGACAACCCGGATCGCGAAATCGGTTTGTACATCAACTCTCCCGGCGGTTACACCACGGCGATGCTCGCGATCTACGACACCATGCAGTTCTTGAAACCGACGATTTCGACGTACTGCATGGGTCAAGCGGCTTCGGCTGCTGCAGTGCTTCTGGCCGCCGGCACTCCAGGCCATCGGCATGTTCTTGCCCATTCGCGGGTGCTGCTGCACCAACCGTCGACGCAAGGTAGTGGCACCATCTCGGACCTCGCGCTTCAAGCAGCCGAGATCCTGAGAATCCGGGAGCAGACCGAGGCGATTCTGAGTAAGCACACCGGTCAGAGCGTCGAGCGGCTCCGTAAGGACACCGATCGCGACAGGATCTTCACTGCCGACGACGCTATCTCCTACGGACTGGCTGACACCCTCATCGAAGGGAACTGACTAGGCCGCCATCAGGACGGGACCTGAGATCGGTGCGGGAGAGTGCCCGAAGGTGAGGGAGTTGAGCGCAACGATCCGGTTGCCCGCTCGGAACAGCAGATGCTCGAGCGGCATCCCGAGCGCTTCGCAGATTGCGCGCAGAATTTCCGACGACGGTTCCTTCTTGCCCCGTTCGATCTCGGAGAGGTATTGCTTCGACATCCCGACCTTTGCGGCTACGTCGTCGAGAGTTCGGTCCTGATCGCGTCGAACCTCCCGCAGCACTCGTCCGTAGGCTTCACGAATCAGTGGGGGTTTGCGCACGGCAACAGCCGGATCGGGGAGTTCCGACTCACCCTTGACCAGGACCAGTCTGCGCGGCGCATCCATAGGCCGAGTATTCCAGCCGACCGGTACGGACACCACCGGGTTCGCCGAGGGCTGACATCTAGTCCGTTCGAACACCACCGGCAAGAAACATCGCTCGAAGAACGAAGGCCGCCTCGGGTCCGATGATCTCGCCGACAAGGCTCGTGTAGCGGTCGACGAACTCGGGCCCGTGGGAAGCCTCGTCGGAGGCGGGGTCGCCGATGTGGTGCGCAAGTTCGTGCAAGACAACGAATTCGCGTAGCGCCCACCGGCCGTCACGGTCGTCCGGGACGGCGATGACGTCGTTCGAGTAGTGAGCGGCGGCATTGCCGCCGCGGGAGCGTACGGACACCGGAATGGTTGCGCGAGTCCAGGTCTCCCGTACCCAATTCAGCCCGAGTAGCTGATCGCAGTACGCCTGGACCGACTCCACGGAACCGAATTTGCGCTCGACCGGCAAGGTGATGGTGGAACCCATGACCTCGACGCTCCGAAGTCCACGCTGGTCGGCGCGATCGAACATGGTGCGCACCAACGTCTCTGCCTCGTAGACGGCGCTCCGCTGCGTATCCCTCACGAGTCCAGCTGCCCGCGCACCCCGCCGATCTCCGGAAGGTTCCCCAGACGTGCGGAGCGCGCAGCCCGATCACCCGCTCGTCGAGCATGCGAGGAATGCCCGGCGCTTGCGCGGCCGCCGCCCCGCCACGTCCCACGCGCTTTGGAGTTGGACGAGTAGTAGTCCTTCAGCTCGATTTCCTTGTTACGCAGCACGAGTGCGGTTTCGGAAGACGACGTGGCAGATTCTGCGATCGCGGTCTTCTCCGTCTCCTGCTTCGTCCCGGCCAACCGAGCGCCGATGCGGGACGCGTACGCCATCTGGAAGTTCAGGCGTGCCGTCACTCCGGCCACCGGCTTGCGGACCTGCGTGCTGACGCGTCGTCGTCCACGAGTTTCGACGACGGTCCGCACGGACGTTTCGCCTCGGTACGCCCCGGAACGCACGTAGGCATCGGAGTCGCGCACCATCTGGAAGAGCAGGCTCGAATACAGGGCCTCGCACACGTCGATGTCGCCGGCGAAGCCGTAGGCGTAGATGACGGCCGACGTCTGCGCGATGTCGCATTGCACGTCGTTGGCAGCGGCGATGGCGATGAACAACTGGGCGTACGTTCGCAGTCCGCGCTTGCCCGGTTCGCCGATGGTGATGAGCCGTTGAGTGGGCGTCGCACGCTTTTCCGAAGACGCGGTGTGCGCACGCGCGACCGCCAGGTCGATCGCGGAACTGGTGGCCAACCGCTGAGCGGCAGCCATGAAGGCTTCACCTTCGTGTGGATTGTCGGTGGACTCCGCTTGGCGAAGCAGCGCACCGATGCGGGTCAGCATCTTCTCCGAACTCACCGTGAAAGACTACGCTCGCGCGCCGACACGGACGTTTATGCTGCTAGCGCACACGCTCACCCTCGACTTGGATCGTCCGGCACGTTCCTGCCGGTAGAAGGGATCAACCCCGTCATGGCTTCAGTGACTTTCGAGAGCACCACCTGCCTGTTCCCCGGATCGAACACTCCGGCAGTGGACAAGCTCGACCTCGAGATCGAGGACGGCGAGTTCCTCGTCCTCGTCGGACCCTCCGGCTGCGGAAAGTCGACCACCCTGCGCATGCTCGCCGGGCTCGAAGACGTCCACAGTGGACGCATCCTCATCGGCGACCGCGACGTCACCGGTCAGGAGCCGAAAGAGCGCGACATCGCGATGGTCTTCCAGAACTACGCGCTGTACCCGCACATGTCGGTGGCCGAGAACATGGGTTTTGCGCTCAAGCTCGCCGGAACCAACAAGACGGAGATCCGCGCCCGCGTCGAAGAGGTCGCGAAGATGCTCGATCTCGAGCCGTACCTCGATCGCAAGCCCAAGGCGCTGTCCGGTGGCCAGCGTCAGCGAGTGGCGATGGGCCGCGCCATCGTTCGCCAGCCGCAGGTCTTCCTGATGGACGAGCCGCTCTCGAACCTCGACGCAAAACTCCGTGTGCAGACACGTACGCAGATCGCTCAGCTGCAACGACGCCTCGCGACGACGATGGTTTACGTGACCCACGACCAGGTCGAGGCCATGACGATGGGTGACCGCGTCGCCGTCCTCGAAAAGGGAATCCTGCAGCAGTGCGCCTCGCCGCGCGAGCTGTACAACAAGCCGAAGAACGTTTTCGTCGCCGGCTTCATGGGTTCACCCGCGATGAACCTCTTCACCCTCCCCGTCGTCGACGGCGGCGTCGCATTCGGTGACGGGATCGTTCCGGTTCCGCGCGAGACGATGAACGGCGTCGTCGAAACCGAGGTTGTTCTGGGTATTCGCCCCGAGCACCTCGAGATCGCAGCCGAAGGCCTGCCGATGGAGGTCGACGTCGTCGAGGAACTGGGCTCGGACGCCTACGTCTACGGCCGGACCACGATCGGCGGACGGTTGCAGCAGATCGTCTCGCGTGGTGACTGGCGCAATCCGCCGCAGAAGGGCGAGCGCGTCAACCTGCGCGTCGACCCCGAGAAGGTGCACATTTTTGCCACCACCGACGGGCGTCGCCTGGGTTAGGTGGACCTGTCAAACGACACATGACCGATTCAGGTTCGGCGTAATACCCACAAGTAGGGGTGTCTCGTGCCACAGTAGGGGCCGATGCCGGGAGCCGGCACTCATGGCGCATGCCGTGAGCAGGCTCTCGGTGACCGTCTATTTGTCATACACATACGGGGAGCGAATCCATGGTTCTGAACTCGAAGGCGATGCGCCGCGCTGCAATTGCAGCCACGGCAGCGTCCATGCTGGTACTGGCAGGCTGTTCGTCCGATTCGGACAAGGACAGCGGAACCAGCACCACGGCCGCATCCGGGGGATCGTCCTCGAGCGAAGGCCGCGGACCCATCACGATCGTCGAGGGGCAGGATGCCCTGAACGAGGCGCTCGAAAACATCATCTCCGACTGGAATGCCGAGCATCCGGACGAGAAGGTCACGCTCAAGCCGCTGGCGAAGGAAGCCAACGCGCAGGTCGACGACATCACCCAGCGCATGCAGGCCAAGAGCGACGAGTACGACCTCATCGGCGTCGACGTCGTCAACACCGCCCAGTTCGCCGCAAACGGTTGGCTGCTGCCGCTCGAGGGTGACCTCGCGATCGACGAGTCCGGCCTCCTGCCGTCGACCGTCGCTTCGGGCACCTACAACGGCAAGCTCTACGCAGCGCCGAAGAACACCAACGCAGCGTTCCTGTACTACCGCAAGGACCTCGTCGAGAAGGCCCCCACCACGTGGGCCGAGCTCAAGGAAAACTGCCCGAAGGCTGTCGAAGCCGGCATCTCCTGCTACATCGGTCAGTTCAAGAACTACGAGGGCCTGACGGTCAACACCACCGAGATCACCAACGCCTTCGACGGACCGTGGGTCGGCCCGGACGGACTCACCCCGGCCATCGACGACAAGACGAAGGCAGGCGTTCAGTCGATCGTCGACAACTTCGCCGACAACACGATCCCGCAGGAAGCGCTGACCTACTCCGAGGGCGAGTCGCAGACCGCGTTCGGCGACGGCAAGGCACTCTTCATGCGCACGTGGTCCGGCTTCTCGGTCGACGGTGAGAAGACCTCGGTTGCCGGCAAGTACGGCTACACCGTTCTTCCGGGTGTCGACGGACCGGGCGCTTCGACCGTCGGCGGCTACAACGTCGGCATCAGCGCGTACTCGGACGCACCCGCCACGGCTCGTGACTTCCTCGAGTTCATGCAGACCAAGAAGTCGCAGACGTACTTCACCGAGGTCGGCGGCGCACCCGTCCTCTCGGCTGTCTACGACGATCCGGCAGTGCTCGCTCAGTTCCCGTACTTCGCGACCCTGAAGGAAGCACTCGCCACCGCTCAGCCGCGCCCCGTCACGCCGTACTACACGCAGGTGTCGAAGTCGATCTCCGACAACACCTACGCTGCTATTCGCGGCGAGAAGACCGTCGAGCAGGCCTTGGCGGACACCAAGGCCGGCATCGAAACCGCCGGTAACTGATCTACCAGGAGCAATAAGCAATGGCAGAACCGCAGGATCCTTCCGCGGCTGTGCCTACCAACCCCACGGTCGGGGCCGGTTCAACCGGTCCCGACCGTTCGGGCGTTGGTGGGAGACACCGTGCACCGGAACCGCTAGAAGAGCCGTCGGCATCCGAGGCAGCAGGGACATCCCTGACCAAGGTTCTGCCTGACCTTGCAGCTACTCCACCCCCGCCGACCTCGCCCCCGCCTGCGTCGGCCGACAAGCCGAAGAAGCGTCGACGAGTTCCGGTGTGGGCGTTCGTCGCACCGTCGCTGATCGTTCTCGCCGTCATCATTCTGTATCCGCTCGGACGAGCGATCTGGATGTCGATGCACAGCGACGGCAAGAAGCTCGATCCCGAGACCGGCATGTTCGTCACCGGTCAGTTCACGTGGTTCGACAACTACAAGAACTGGATCACCCAGTCCTGCAACACCGCCAACGGCTCGATTCCCTGCCCGCCCGGCACACTCGGATCGCAGTTCTGGCAGTCGATCGGAAATACGTTCGGCTTCACCGTCGTCACCGTCCTGCTCGAGACGGTGATCGGTCTGTCGATGGCGTTGATCATGGCCAAGACGTTCCGCGGACGCGGTTTGCTCCGCGCTTCCGTGCTGATTCCCTGGGCCATCCCCACCGCCGTCACCGCGAAGCTCTGGTTCTTCATCTTCGCCAACGACGGCATTGCCAACAAGATCCTCGGCACCAACATCCTGTGGACGGCGGACCCCTGGCCGGCGCGATTCGCGATCGTCGTCGCCGACGTCTGGAAGACCGCGCCGTTCATGGCGTTGCTGATCCTCGCGGGTCTTCAGATGATTCCCGCCGACGTCTACGAGGCCGCCAAGGTCGACGGTGCGACGGCGTGGCAGCGGTTCCGCATGATCACGCTTCCGCTGGTCAAGCCCGCACTCATGGTGGCGGTGCTCTTCCGCACGATGGACGCGCTGCGCATGTACGACCTGCCCGCGATCATGATGGGATCCAATCCCGCCACCTCCACCATCTCGGTTCTGGTGGTCGATCAGATGCGCGTCGGCGCCAATTCGGCGTCGGCACTGTCCACCATCACGTTCCTCATCATCTTCGCTGTGGCCTTCATCCTGGTCCGATTCCTCGGAGCCAATGCGGTCAGCACGCAGGAAAAGCAGCGGAAGGGGGAGCCGGTATGAACAAGGCACTACGCGGCAAGATCGGCACCTACATCGGCGTCGTACTGATCATCGTGTGGGGACTCGCTCCCTGCTACTGGATGATCGTGACGGCGCTGCGCGACCCCGCGGACACGTTCTCGACGTCGCTGTGGCCCACCAATCTCACTCTGTCCAACTTCACCGCGGCGCTCGATCCCGATGCCAAGGTGAACTTCACCCGTGCACTGATGAACAGCCTCATCATCGCGGGCGCGACCACGCTGATCGCCTTGGTCATCGGCGTGTTCACGGCGTACGCGCTCTCGCGTTTCGATTTCCGTGGCAAATACTTCGTCACCGGAATCATCCTCGGCGCGTCCATGTTTCCGGTCGTCGCCCTCGTGACCCCGCTGTTCCAGTTGTTCACCGACATCGGCTGGATCGGCAGCTACAAAGCGCTGATCATCCCGAACATCTCGTTCGTGCTGCCGCTGACGGTCTATACGCTGACGTCGTTCTTCTCCGAGCTTCCGTGGGAGCTCGAAGAGGCGGCGCGTATTGACGGCGCCACCCGTGGCCAGGCCTTCCGTCTGATCATGCTTCCGCTCGCCGCGCCGGCACTGTTCACCACCGCGATCCTCGCCTTCATCGCAACGGTCAACGAGTACCTGCTCTCGCTCCAACTCTCGAGTGACAAGACCGCACCCGTCACCGTGGCGATGGCCAAGTTCTCCGGAACGGACCCATTCGTCACGCCGTACACCTCGATCATGGCCGGCGGAACCCTCGTGATGGTCCCGCTGGTCATCATGGTTCTCATCTTCCAGCGACGCATCATCGCCGGTCTGACCGCAGGCGGCGTCAAGTCGTGATGCGCGCTTGCGCACGGTTTCGATGAGGCGGGCTTCGCGCGCCCAGCGTATGGAGCTGATTGCCGGCTTCATCTCGGTCTTCGCCCTCATGGCGTTGATCGGCGCTGTGGTCGCGATCGTCAAGGGAGACCCCGGCGTGATGCCGTCTTTGGTGCTGCTCGGTTGCGTCGTCGCTCTCGGGCTCGCGTTCCGCGGATATCGGAACGCGGTCCGAGCAGAACGTCGCGAGTAGCCAGCCCGGTAGGGTGACATTTCGGTATCGCAGTTGCCGGGAGTTATCTGATCGAGATATCACCCTGGTGGAATGGTGCCGGTAAGTCCGGATCCACGACCGGGAGTGTTGAGTGAGTCCATCGAACAGATCGAGTGCGACGGGTGGCGATCAGTCGTCGGCTCGATCGGGCAAGTCGGCTAATTCGCCCCGGTCGAACAAGTCGGCCAAGCCCGCGAAAAAGCAGCGCTCGAAGTGGCGGTACGTCCGGCGGACCATCTACGTGCTCGTGCTCCTGATGGTCATCGTGCCCGCGTCGGTTTTTGCTGTCGCGTACAGCCGGACCGACGTCCCGCGCCCCTCTGACATGCAGACCAATCAGGTGTCCACCATCTACATGGCCGACGGCACGACCGTGCTCGGCAAGGTAGTGCCGCCGGAGGGAAACCGGACCGAGGTCGCGTTGTCGGCCATCCCGATTCACGTCCGCGATTCGGTGCTCTCGGCGGAGGATCGTAACTTCTACACCAACCCCGGGTTCTCGATCTCCGGATTTGCTCGCGCTGCCCGCGACAACGTGATGGGCAAGGAAAGTGCCGGCGGTGGCTCGACGATCACTCAGCAATACGTGAAGAACGTCTTGGTCGGTGACAAGCGCAGTATCGACAGGAAGCTGCGTGAGCTCGTCATCTCCGCCAAGATGGCGCGCGAATGGTCCAAGGACGACATTCTTGCCGCGTATCTCAACACCATCTACTTCGGTCGCGGTGCGTACGGCATCGCCGCCGCGTCGAACGCGTACTTCGACAAGCCGGTCAGTGAGCTGAGCGTCGAGGAAGGCGCAGTTCTCGCGTCCGTCATCCAGAGCCCGTCGTTCCTGGACCCCGAGACCAATCTGTCCGCGCTGCAAGCGCGCTGGGACTACGTTCTCAACGGCATGGTGGAACTGGGCAGCCTGACCAAGACGGATCGCGACGCGATGCAGTTCCCGGCCGTCGCCCCCGCCAATCGGCCGACCGATCTGAACCAGGCGCCAGGACCCGAAGGCCACATCAAGACCCAGGTACTCAAGGAACTGGCCGAGGCCGGTATCAGCGATCAGACGCTGAACACCGCTGGTCTGCAGATCACGACGACCATCGACCCGGTTGCGCAGGAAGCTGCGCTGAACGCCGTCAGGCGGAATCTCGAGGGCGAGCCGGAAGACC
Organism: Rhodococcus sp. SB1D; assembly: GCF_048573875.1. Taxonomy (NCBI): domain Bacteria; kingdom Bacillati; phylum Actinomycetota; class Actinomycetes; order Mycobacteriales; family Nocardiaceae; genus Rhodococcus; species Rhodococcus sp. SB1D. The sequence continues at coordinate 520,802 of NZ_JBMAIQ010000003.1, read as the reverse complement.
TGCGGACCGCAGTAGTGTCCATCGACCCCAAGACCGGTGGCGTCGACGCCTATTACGGCGGTGACGACGGAGCCGGCTTCGACTACGCCCAGGCGCCGCTGCAGACCGGTTCAGCGTTCAAGGTCTTCGGTCTGGTCGCAGCATTGATGGAAGACATTCCGCTGTCCGCACGGTTCGACAGTTCACCGCTCACGATCAACGGCGTGACCATCGGAAACGTCGGCGGCGAATCCTGTGGTCGATGCACCATCGCCGAGGCACTCAAGCGTTCGCTGAACACCAGCTTCTACCGGTTGATGCTCTCGATGGAGAACGGTCCCCAGAAGATCGCCGACGCCGCCCACCTGGCCGGCATCCCCGAGCACATTCCCGGACTCGACTACCCGACGCTCACACAGGAGGGTGGTCCGCCGGAGAACGGAATCGTGCTCGGCCAGTATCAGTCTCGCGTTATCGACATGGCGTCCGCTTACGCGACGCTCGCCAATTCCGGTGTGTACCAGCAGCCGCACTTCATCCGGAAGGTCGTGACGGCCGAAGGTGAAGTCCTGCTCGATCGCCCGGTCTCTCCCGGTGAGCGTCGTCTCGATGCTGCCGTTGCCGACAACGTCACGCAGGCAATGCTCCCGATCGCGTCGTACTCGAACGGTCACGCGCTTGCCGGTGGACGCCCGTCTGCTGCCAAGACCGGCACCGCGCAGTTGGGTGACACGGGGCAGAACAAGGATGCGTGGATGGTCGGTTACACGCCGTCGCTGTCCACCGCGGTGTGGATCGGAACTTCCGACGCTCAGGCCATCACCAACTCCTACGGTGGTTTGATCTACGGCTCCGGAGTGCCTGCGGACATCTGGAAGAGCACGATGGACGGCGCGCTGAAGGGATCCGACTGGGAGAGCTTTCCGTGGCCGGACCCCATCGGCGGGCAGGCCGGCGTTCCCGCGAACTCCGGCGTGACCTCGGGGGACGGGACGGGCACGCCCACGACGGGCGCGGTCGCTCCCCCGGCGCCCATCGAGGTGCCCGGCCTACCGCCGATCGAAGTACCGCCGCTCCCCCAGTTGCCGCGTCAGATCGAGATCCTGCCGGGCATCGTCATCCCACTACCGGGCTGACAAGCAGCGCCCGATTTCCGGTTCTCAGGCCTGATCGTCGAAGAGACCGAGTTGGGTGGGCGCTGCATCCTTGGCGGGCAGTACGACGACGCGCAGTCCGCGCCTGAGGTTGCGGATCGCGTGCGTCCACGCGCGCTTTTCGCCCGCACACAGGTCGGTGTCGTCGTCCTTGCGGCGGATGGACTCGGTCAACGCCTCGTGCCAGGCAGTCTCCTGCTCCTGGCTGATCCGCAGGTAGTCGAGAATGGTGTCGCGGTCGTGCTCACAGATCACGGCAACCTCTTCGGCGCTGAGCTCGCCCGTTCCGTCTGCGTCGAGTTCGAGGAGCGCCATGAGAGCCGGCGGAAATTCGTGGCACTCGTGTGACTCGTATTCGGCACCGGGATCTTCGTGCTCGGAGGCCATGCCGTCGTTGAAGGCGGTGTCTCCGGTTGCGCGGATGGGTTGCCCGCCCAGTTCTTCGGCGAGTTGGTCGGATGCTTCGGCCAGTTCGGCGAACGAGCGCAGAGCCCGCAGCAGGTGCTCGGCGACGAAGGGTGCGCCGTCCACGCGGACCACGCCCAGCACACTCTGCTCGACGAGAATGAGCTTGATGGTCGGCCATTGCCGATTGAGCTGAGCAAGAATTACAGCAGCGTTCTCGGGGTTCTCCACCGAATGCACGACCCGCGAGAACACCTCTACGTACTCGTCGTCCTCGAGGACACGAACATAGGTGACCTGCTCACCGCGGACCAGCGGGATATCGCCGTCGTCGTCACGCTTGGGCGGATGACCGAGAAGGCGCTCGACGGCCCCGTCGACCAGGATCCGCAGCATGTCGCCCGAACCCGAGGGAGCGTGAGACGGCGTCGTGGCGAACGCGGGCGTCGACTCGCGCCCACTGGTGCTGGCACGCAGGAACGACGGGTGCGCAATGCTCCACATTTCACGGAAGACGCGCAACACCTTTGTCACCAGCTCCTCGGGACGAGCGCGGTCGACGTCGATGTAGAAGGACATGGACCCATTGCCCTCGGGTTCGTGCTCGCACAGATCGGGAGCGTTGAACCCCATGTCGAGCAGCGCTGAATGGTCTTCCGGTTCGAGCATCCGCAGTGGATGCAGAAACCTGTTGGAAGGAACTTCACAGCGCACGGAGGTCTGGTTCCATGCGAAGAACTGGATGCACGCGGGCGCGTCGGCCAGTTCGTCCATGCTGTCGTAATGCGACTCCACCACGAGGGTGTCGTCGTCCTCCATCACGGAGATGTAGCGAGCGAGATGAGTCTCGAAAGTAGTCCAGGCACTCAGGATTTCCAGATCGAAAGTATTGTCCGACATCGTCGCTCCTCTGGTCCGGGGGCGCATGGGGCCCTACCGACGACTCGCCGAAACCCCTGCTTTTCAAACCCCGCCTACGACGTTAGTCGTGGGGTCCGACAGTGACAGTGTTCGTAGGATCCGGGTGACCGTGTTTCAGTCAGGGGATTATCTTCCGAGCCTGCAGATTGGCGAAGATGCCGAGGAACATCGCTTCGGTGTCGACGTGGCGGTGAAATCCGAACCGCCGAGCTTTCGATCCGTCAGCGAAAAAGTCGTAGTCCCATCCGAATACGAAGTCACCGAACCCCCAGGACGAGACATCGGAATACGGGGTCCGAGCAAGGTGGTGTTCCTCGACGAGCGCATCCCACACCGACTCCTTGTCCGCCATTGCGACGTCGAGGGACATCGGGAGCGGAGGTGCGACGTCCATGCCGAAGAAGGCTGCGATCTTCGGCCACATCTCCTGCCAGCGGAACAGGTCGCCGTTGTTGATGTTGAACGCCTGATTTGCGCACTCGGGGTTGGTCGCGGCCCAGACCGTCGCTTCGGCCAGGAGTCCGGCGTCGGTCATCTCGATCAAGCTGGTGTACGCGCCGGGTTTGCCGGGGAATCGGAGTGGGACACCCAGTTTCTTCGAGATGGTCGCGTAGACGGCGATGACCATCGCGAGGTTCATCGGGTTACCCAGTGCGAATCCGGAGACGACCGAGGGTCTGATCGCCGACCATGTCCACGACTTGCCGAGCTGCCTGCGTTCGAGGAACTGCTGTTGGTCGACGTTGAACTCGGGTGGCATGTGCGGTGGATCGCTCTCGCGGGCCGGAGTTTTGAACGGTCCGAGGTGTGCCCCGTAAACCTTGTAGCCCTGCATCAGGCTGACGTGCTCGAGTCCGCCCGCAACGGGCTCGATGGCGTCGAGAGTGTTGACCAGCATCGCCAAGTTGGGCGGAACCAGCTCGGCCCATGTCGGGCGGTCTTGATAGGCGGCGTAGAAGACGTGAGTGACGTCGCCCAGTCCGCTCAGTGCCGCTGCAGTCCGGTAAGGATCGAGCAGGTCGACTGCGATGTGTTCGACCCGGTCGGTGTCCGTACCGCCTCGCCGCGAGAGTCCGATGATCTTCCATTCTCCGGTCGACTCGAGGTGATCGATCAAGTTCCCACCGATCACGCCTCGGGCTCCGACCACGAGTGCCACTTTGTCGTGCTGCACCATTTCAGCCCCCATTGGTATATCGCGATGTTGCGATATAGAGAGTGAACCACACATATCGGCATTTCGCGATCTAGCGGTATGCTCACGAACATGGAAGACGCAACAACCGAGTGGGAAACGGCGTTCAAGGCGCTGGCCAACCCGATGCGTGTGCAAATCCTGCAGTGGTTGAAAGACCCCGGGAGCTTTCCCCCTCAGCTCGAGCCTGCTGAGGAGGTCGGAGTGTGCCTCAAGCACATTCAAGCGAGGGCGAAGGTGTCGCAATCGACGGCGTCTCAGTACATGGCCGCACTCCAGGCCGCGGATCTGGTGACCACCACACGAATCGGTCAGTGGCGGCATTACAAACGAAACGAGCAACAGATCGAGAAGCTTGCTGCATTCATCAGGCAGGGTTTGTAGATACCAGCACCTGACCGATCCCTCCGGGGCCGCCAACGTTGTGGCAAAACCTCACATCGCTGGCGCCGTCGGTATGTGCATTGTGGTCGTTTCTCGGGTTGCTCGTTGTCCTTACGCTCGGCAGAGGGTACTGGCAAGGAGAGGCGTGCGATGAGTCGTGAGAGCTGGGTGGGCCGTGATGCCCGATCCATCGCCGAAGCCGTGCGGTCGGGTCAGGCGTCGGCGCGGACCGTCGTCGAAGACCACCTTGCACGGGTCGACGAATGCAATGACGAACTCAACGCACTGGTCACCGTGTGCGCCGAGGAGGCTCGCACGGCCGCGGATGCCCTGGACGAACGACGCCTTCTCGGCGAGACACTCGGTCCCCTTGCCGGGGTTCCGTTCACGGTCAAGGACTTGATCGCTACTGCCGGCGTGCGTACCACCGCCGGTTCTCGAACTCTGGCGGACAACGTCCCGGCCGTCGATGCACCGGCCGTTGCGGCGTTCAAGGCTGCCGGCGCAATTCTGATCGGCAAGACCAACACCCCGGAATTCGGCGCGTGCGGCCTGACTCGCAACGAATTGTTCGGAACCACGGCCAGCCCGGTGCGACCGGACGGCGTCGTCCGGTCCCCCGGCGGATCGAGTGGCGGCGAGTCCGCGTCGGTTGCTGCCGGAATGAGCGTGCTCGGACTCGGTACGGATTTTGGTGGCTCGGTGCGTTGGCCCGCCCACTGCACCGGCCTCACTTCGGTTCGCCCGACGCTCGGACGTGTCGATCCGGAAGGTCAGTATCCAGGCGTGCTTTCGGATGGACGGGTACTCGCCAACCCTGCGACGATGCACGGCACGATCCAGACCATCGGCCCACTGGCCCGCAACCTCGGTGATGCGGCGCTTGCGTTGCGCGTCCTGTCGAAGCCGCATTTCTCGTGGACCGAGCCTGATTCGGTCGACGTCGACGACCTCGACATCCGCTGGGCCACCGGCGAGGGAACGATTCCCGTCGACGAAGAAATCCGGTCAGCGGTTCGGACGGTGGCGATCAGCCTGGACGCGAGCGAGTACGACGGTCTGGCCCTGTCGCGGGCCAACGCGCTTTTCGGTGCGTTGCGATCGGTCGAGACCCACGCGGACATCTACTCTCTCGCAGCAGGTTCAGCGCACGCTTTCGACGCGGACATCACCGCCATGCTTGCGGCAGGCCGTGATCGCAGTTCCGCCGAGGTGGAAGCGCTGTGGGCGGATCGCGCGGTGTTGATCAGCGAATTCCTCGGCGAGATGGGAGACGCACTGATCCTGCCGGTTGCGTCGGTGCTCGCTCCGCCGCTCGGTGTGGAGAGCTTCGAGGTGGACGGTCGCAAACTCACATGGATGGATGCGCTCGCGAGTTGCCGGGCGATCAGTGTGCTCGGTCTTCCGTCGGTCGTGGTTCCGGTAGGACTCTCCCGCAACGGTTTACCGATCGGGGTGCAGGTGGTGGCGAGACCGTTCCGCGAGCACGTTGCGCTGTCCGTGGCGGCGCGAATCACGTCGAATGCGCAAGCTCTAGTCTGACTTCCATCTTTCGGTTTCGGCTGCGAAACGTGTTGCGTACGAGTCGGCCAGGTCGTGAAGCGTGGTGACGCAGTCGCCGTAGTACGTCGGTGCATGCATGGTAGCCAGAATCCGCGGCTCGAGGTCGGCCAGGGCGCGGATCGTGGGTTCGAGATCCGGGGTGAGGCAGGTGGCGTGGCCCAAGTCCTCGGCTTCCAAAGCGGGACCGACGATTTCGTGCTCGGTGGTCGCGGGGTGGTGCCCGAACGCAGTGAAGAGATCTCCGCAGAACAGCGTCGACGTCGTCTCCTCGAACATCAGACCCGCGTCCCAACCGTGTGGGACGTGTGGGGTGTCGATGTGCCGGACTCGGCGGCTGCCGGTTTCGAGTACGTCGCCGTCCTGCAAGGGAAGTGGCGCCCGATCGGCCAGATCGTTGACCTGGACGAAGCACCCCATCGCACCGTGTGCAACTTGCGCTTCGGGGGCCGCCGCAAGCCAGGAGTTCATGGACCCGCATTCGTCGGCCTCGACGTGACCGAACGTGATCCATTTCAGACGGTCGATGTCGATCAGCGTGGAGAGTGCGTCGGAAGCCGAGGTGAACAACGCTCGCTGCCCGGTGTGGAAGAGCAAGGGTTCCTCGCCGTCGACGAGAAACTGGTTCATCGTGAGGTTCGCTTCGTCCACGAAGGTCGACAGTCGGTAGATGTCCGGCGCGATTTCGGTGATCGTGGTGGTCATCGCTGTGCTCCGATCAGGGCTGTTGTACATGTCGAGCTGTCTTCTCCAGCCTTCTCGCCGCCCCGCGCCTGCACAAGGTTCTGGACGTGCTTACGGCTCTGCAATAGTGGAGGACGTGTTCGTACTGCTGCTGACAGGCCCGCCGGGCGCGGGGAAGAGTTCCGTGCTGACCGCGCTTCACGATCGACTCGGCGAGGCCGGGGTGAGCAACGCGATGATCGAGGTGGACGAACTCGAGCGGTGCTATCCGCCGCTGGGGGCCGAACGGGCAATCTCACACGTCGGGATGCTGTGTGCGTCGTACCGGGACGCGGGGTACGGACTCCTGTTTCTCACGGCGACCGTCGAAGACGACGACTACGGGCGCGCCCTGCTGGCCGCGACCGGCGCCGAGGGGCACCTGCTGGCGCGCCTCGAGGCCGATCCGGATACGTTGCGTACCAGAATCATCGAACGTGAACCGGCCGGCTGGGCCGGGTTGGACGAGTTGGTGGAGGCGTCACAACTGCTGGCCGGTTCGATGCCGACGCTCAGTGGAGTCGACGTGGTTCTGAGCACCGCAGGCCGCGATCCCGAGAGTGTTGCCGACGATCTGGAAGCGGCTCTGCGAGAACACAGTCCGTCGCTTCTAGCCGTCGGTGTTCAGAGCGGTGACCACTGAAGCGAACATCGTCGACTTGATTGCCCCCAGTGTGCCCGCATTCTTCGGGCCGATCGGTGCAACCATTTCGATGGCCTTGGCGGTCAAAGCGTCGACTGATGCGGTGAAGTCCACCAAACCGGCTGCGAATGCGTCACTTCCGCCGTATCGCCGCCCCGTGGTCATGGCGACGATTGCCGACGCCGGGCTGAGTTTGGCCTGGATGAGAGCTGCCATTCCTTCGGTGAAGGGGATGTTGATGTCCACCTCCGGGAAGCAGTAGTAGCCGCGATCATCGCGCATGACGCGGTAATCGTGCGCGATGCCGAGCATGGCGCCGGCTCCGAAGGCGTGGCCGTTGATCGCCGCGACGGTGGGCATCGGGAACGTCAGCATCCGAGCGAACAGCGACTGCACCTGCTGCACATACCACTTCGCCTTGTCGCCGTTCGCGCCCAGCCAGTCGAGGTCGAGTCCGTTGGAGTAGAACTTGCCCGTCGCCGTGGTGACCAGGGCATGTGCGCTTTCGCTCAAAGCCTGGTCGAGTAGCTTGTCGACGGAATCGAGCCACTCCGGCGAGAATCGATTCTCGTCCTCGCCGAGATCGAGAACGGCGATCTTGTCTTCGAAGCGCAGAGTTGCGGTCATGATTGGCCTTTCCTGTTGCGTGGCTTGGGCAGTGGTGGGTCGAGATGCAGAACCGCTCGAACGGCGGCATCCAACCGCGCGCGTGCTGCGGCGTCGGGGACTCGCCAACCGTCGGCGCGTTTGGCGGGATGAATGAGTAATCCGGTAGGCAGGCCGACAACACAGGCCTCGATTGCCTCGACGGCTCGGCCGTCCTTGCGGCCCCAGAGCGCGGTCGACAACCGGATGAACAACTCGACCAGAGACCGGTCGAGTTGTGTGAGTTGCTCGGCGATGTCGGCAGGGATGTCGGTGCCGAGCAGTTCGTCGCGCTGGATCGTCAACAGCAGCAACGCGGATTGTGGGTAGTCGAGCGCGAAGACAGCCGGAACTTCGGCGGCTGCGACGACGGCGGAAACCGCCGAAGTCGGCGACGGGTCCGCGAGAGCGTCGTCCACTCTCGATTGTTGAAGCGCGAGAAATCGTCGCGCAGCACGCAGCCACGCGCTACCGACCAGTCCACTGCGAGAGCCGAATGCGTGATAGATCGCCCCGTTGGATACACCGGTGGCGTCGGAGACTGCCCGGACCGTGACAGCGCTCGGCCCGGCAGTGGCGGCAAGTTTTTCGGCAGCGTCGAGCAGGGTGTCGAGGTCGTGGACGCGTGGCCGAGGCATGAACGCACAGTAACAGAGCGTCTGCTCTGTTACTCGTGTGCAGTCAGATCACCGAATTTGCGCGAAGATCCTCGATCTCCTCCGGGCGCAGGCCGAAGTCGGTGAGTACGTCGTCGGCGTCACCGCCGAGAGTCATGGGTGGCGCATTCCTGACGGGAAGGGTCTTGCCGTCCACCCAGAACGGTCCGCGGACAACGGGAATCGACGTTCCGTCGGCGCTCTGGGTCTGCTCGACCATCTGCAATGCCTCGACCTGCGGGTCGGAGAACACCTGATCGATCGAATGGATGGGGCCGCAGGGGATTCCGGCACCGCGGATCTCGGAGATCCATTGCGCTGCGCCCTTCGTGGTCAGTAGGTCCTCGAGTTCTTTGGTCAGTTGGTCTCGGTGCGCCAAACGTTCTTTACCCGTGGCATATTCGGTACGGAAGGCGAGCTCGGGGTCACCGAGTACCGAGCACAGTGCGATCCAGTGCTTGTCCGAGCCGGTGGCAATGTTGATCGGGAAGTCGGCAGTGTCGAAAGCGCCGTACGGCGTGATCGTCGGGTGCGTATTGCCGTTCGGCGTCGAAACCCGCCCGGTGCTCAGGTAGTCCTGCGCCTGGAAGGTCATGATCGAGATCGCGGATTCCAGCAACGAGGTCTGCACGCGGTGCCCACGACCGTCGCGTCCGCGCGAAGCCAGTGCCGCCGTGATTCCCAGTGCCGCGTAGATGCCCGAGACCGTGTCGATGATGGGGATACCGACCCGCATCGGGGTCTGTTCCCCGGCACCGGTGACCGACATCAGCCCGGACATGCCCTGGGCCACCTGATCGAGTCCGGGCGCGAACTGGTCAGGGCCCACCGGGCCGAAACCACTGATGCTCATCACGACGAGCCCTGGATTCTCCTGCTCGAGCGAGTCGGGATCGAGCCCCATGTCGGCCAGTACTCCCGGACGGAAGTTCTCGACCAGCACATCCGCGTCGAGGGCCAGGCTGCGAAGCAGTTTCCGCCCGCGGTCACTGCGCATGTCGATGGCGATCGACCGTTTGCCGCGGTTCACGGAAGCGAAGTAGAGGCTTCGATCGCCGTCGAACGGCGGCCACTGACGCGAACTGTCGCCGGAGCCACGGGTTTCGACCTTGACCACGTCGGCGCCGAAATCCGAGAGTAGTGACGTGCACAGAGGCCCCGCGAGAGCACGGGTGAGGTCGAGAACTTTGATACCGCTGAGCAATTGGTCCATGGGAGAAACCTCGGTTCTGTGGTGTGCAACGTCGCCCACTCGATCCGTCGCACCATCTGCGTGAATTGCCGCTGCAGTGATCGTCGGAGAGGGGAAGAATGAAGGTCAGGCCTGCTTTCGGCTGGGCTCGGTGACAACACTGGTCGAGAGCGCAAGGTGATGCGACGGCGACATTGCACAACTGCAGGGCCCGGATTTAGGCGCATTGTGTGACAGGCAGGATTGCGGTGGGCCGATACCGTGAACTCTCTACGGACGGCGATGCAAGCGGGAGGCGAGGCGATGCGCGACATTTCCACTCAGCTGGCGCAGTGGCACGCCCGCGGCGAGGATTTTGCACTGGCGACGGTTGTCCGTACCTGGCGATCCTCACCGCGCATGCCCGGTGCTTCGATGGCCGTCTCACGCTCCGGCGAGGTGGTCGGCAGCGTCTCGGGTGGGTGTATCGAGAGTGCACTGTACGAGATCGCCCAGGAGGTTCTCGCCGACGGCACCAGTCGCGTCGAGGTCTTCAGCGTCTCCGACGACGACGCCATCGGAGTAGGGCTGACCTGCGGCGGAACCATCGAAGTGTTCGTCCAGGCCGTCGGAGCCGATTTCGTCGAGTTCGGTCAGGTTTGTGAACGGATCGAGGCCGATACGCCCGTCGTCGTGGTCACCGAAGTGCGTCCGGGAGCACCGGCACGGCACCTCGTCGTCGAGCACGGCCGACGCAGCGGAGATCTGGATGCCACGGAGGACGAGGTGTCCATCCTGCTGCGCACGATGGACACCGGTGAGTCCGTCGCTTTTGTCGCGCCGGCGGGAACTCTCATCGATTCGCAGCACGACCTGCTGGTCGAGATCTTCGCGCCACTACCGCGGATGTACGTGTTCGGGGCCATCGACTTCGCGGCCTCGATGTGTACGTTGGGCGCCTTTGCGGGTTATCGCGTGACCGTCGTGGACGCACGGCCGGTCTTCGCGACACGGGCGCGCTTCCCCGACGCCCACGATCTGGTCGTCATGTGGCCACACAAGTTCCTCGAAACCGCACCGATCGACAACAAAACCGTCCTGGCCGTGCTCACGCACGACGAGAAGTTCGACATCCCCCTGCTCGAGATCGCGCTGCGTTCGCCGGCTGCGTACGTCGGCGCGATGGGAAGTCGTGCGACGCATGAGCGTCGGGTGGCGCTGTTGAAGGAGCGAGGCGTCACCGACGCCGAGTTGGGGCGTCTGCACTCACCGATCGGGTTGGATCTCGGCGCGAGGACACCGGAGGAGACTGCAGTGTCGATCCTCGCCGAGATGACCAAGACCCTTCGCAATGCCTCCGGTTTGGAACTGCGGGATCTGCAGGGGCCGATCCACCCGCCACCTCAGGAGAATCCGACCGCCCTGCATCGAACGGCCTGAGTCGACTGCGCTGAATTCGGACATCTTGTGTTCGGTGGGGATAGGATCGTTTCTTTCGTGAACCATCTTCCGTGATCCGAATGAAATCGAGGTGCCTGCCAAGTGGCAAACCCGGCCGTACCGGCATCCGAGGTGAATGCTGTTCTCTCCGAACTTCTTCGAACCCAGCTCCTTCCTGGTGTTCGAAAGGTCGCCGGCGGCTGCGAAGACCCGACGGTAGCCCGGGTGGGATTCATGGCGGTTCCGGACATCGGACCGTGGCTGCGGCACGGACAGTTGCTGATCACCACGCCGGAAACCCTCGCCAGGGTCACCGAAACCTTCAAAGCATTTGTCGGACGGTTGTCGACGCGAGGTGTTGCGGCACTTGCCGTCCAATTCGGCGCAGACGGGGACACTCTCGCGCCGGAGCTGGTCGACGCGGCCGAAAGCGCCGGCTTCCCGCTCCTGGTTTTTCACGGTGCGTGTGATCACCCCGCGGCGAGAGACCGTGAGCAGACGGAGTCGGCCCAGATCGACGCCATGTTCGGGGCCGAGCGCTTGCGACGGCTGCTGGTCGACGTCGTGATGGGCGGCGGCGGCCTCCCGCAATTGACCGAGGTCATCGCACGGGAGATGAAGGGCGCCGCCCTGATCACCACCTCGGACGGACGCGAGATCTGCCGCGCCGGGGATGCCGCGGAGCGCAAGCATCTGTCTGCCTGTCCCGCCGTCGATTCCACCGGTCGTCTGCGGACCGACACCGTCGAGGGCGGGTTGGGTCTGCACGAGTTCGACGGTCAATTCATCGCGGTGTCCGCGATTTCCGCCAATCACATCGACCACGGGCGTCTCGCGTTGTTCACCGGTGAGCGCGTGATGACGAGTTACGACCAGTACCTGGTCGAGCGAGCGGCGTCGGTGTGCGCGTTGGTCATCACCCGTGAGCAGGCCGTGGCGTCGGTGGAAGAACGCCATCGCGCCAACTTCGTTCACGACCTGCTCCTCGGCCGGGCCGGGGACCACGATCACGTTGTCTCCCACGCCAAGACGTTCGGTTGGGACTTCGATCGCCCGCTGGTGATCGTCTCGATCGAGCCGGACCCGATCGACGAACCGGCCTCGGCGGCGCCCGCTCGGCTGCCCGTCGTCGATCGCCAGGCGATGGCGTTCTCCGGGGCGATCGCCCACCGCGATCCCGGTGCGGCGGTGACCGCGCTGACGGGCGAGACGGTGATCGTCATGGGCGTCGGCACTGACACGATGGCATTGGTGCGGGACCTCGTCACGGTCGTTCGCGGTGAAGGTGGCGGCGGGAGAAGGCCGTTCAGTGTCGGGGTGTCCCGGCCGACAGCGGCGATCGACGCAGTCCCCGCGCTCTACAGTCAGGCGCGCACCGCACTGACCGTCGGGCGACGGATCTCCGGTCCGTGGACGGTGACTCAGTTCGACGATCTCGGTGTGTACAGACTGCTCAGTCTGGTCGAGGACGAAAACGAGCTGGAGACGTTCGCGCGGGAGACACTGCGGGAACTGACGGAGGAAACTGCCGAAGCGCAGGACATGCGCAAGACATTGGAAGTCTTGCTCGCGACCAACATCAACATCGCCGAGACAGCGCGCAAGCTCCACTTCCATTACAACACACTGCGTTACAGGGTCGTTAAGCTGGAGAAAATGCTGGGACCCTTCACGGCGCAACCCGAGCTACGGCTGGATCTGTCTCTAGCACTGAAGATAACCGCGATGCGCGGCATCAATCACTAATATTGCCAATCCGAGTCCGTGGGTTCTGGCAGATTGTCATCACGTCGATACCCCTGCGCTGTAATAGCGTTTCACTCCAGTCACGGTGTTTTGTGAGCTGGAGCACACTCAGCGTTCGGACACCTTCCTCTGCACGAAAGGTCCCATCATGCCGATTTGGACGTTGCACGGAGATGGAAAGAACATCAAACCGGGTGAAGTGGTCGCTCCCGGCGAGCGGCTCAGCTGGGGAAGAACCATCGGGCTGGGCAGCCAGCACGTGGTGTCGATGTTCGGCGCGACGTTCGTCTTCCCGATCATCATGGGGCTCAATCCTCAACTTGCCGTGATGATGTCGGGTTTCTGTACGCTCTTCTTCCTGCTGGTGGTCAAGGGACGCATCCCCAGCTACCTCGGTACGTCGGCGGCCTTTGTCGGTGGTATCGCCGCCATTCGTGCCCAAGGCGGAACATCCGCAGAGGTGACCGGCGCGATCCTGGTGTCCGGACTGGTCCTGGCAGCCATCGGTATCGCGATCCACTTCCTCGGTGGCCGGGTCGTATTCAAGGTTCTTCCCCCGGTGGTGACCGGCGCAGTGGTGATGCTGATCGGATTCAACCTGGCACCCGTCGTCGCGGGGCTGTACTGGCCACAGGACCAGTGGGTGGCTCTTATCGTCATGGTGGCCCTGATCGTCATGAGTATCGCGCTACGCGGCTTTATGGCGCGCATCGCCATCTTCCTGGCGCTGATCTTCGGCTACGTCCTCTCCTGGGTCCTCGACCGGGTCTCGGGGACGATCACCTCCTACGACGCAGGCACCGGTCAGATCACCGAGCACTTCCGCGTCAACTGGGATTCGGTGCAGTCGGCGTCGTGGTTCGGGCTTCCTCCGTTCTCGGACGAGGCCAACGGAATCGTCGGCATCCACGCTCCGTCGTTCAGCCTCACGTTCATCATCCTGGTCCTTCCGGGTGTCATCGCGTTGATCGCGGAGAACGCGGGCCACGTCAAGGCCGTGGCCGAGATGACCGGGGACGACCTCGACCCGTACATGGGACGTGCGCTCGCCGGTGACGGTTTCGCCACCGCTATCGCCAGCAGCGTCGGCGGTTCGCCCACCACGACGTACGCCGAGAACATCGGTGTCATGGCAGCGACCCGTGTGTACTCCACCGCCGCCTACGCGGTTGCCGGCATCGTCGCCATGATGCTCGGCTTCTCCCCCAAGTTCGGTGCCGTCATCTCGGCGACGCCCGGCGGTGTTCTCGGCGGAATCACTGTGGTGCTCTACGGCATGATCGGTCTGCTCGGCGCCAAGATCTGGAAGGAGAACGGCGTCGACTTCGGGAATCCGCTCAACCTCATGCCGATCGCGGCCGGCCTCATCATCGGTATCGGCGACACCGCTCTGAAGTTCAGTGACACGTTCTCGCTCAGCGGCATCGCGCTCGGCACCATCGTCGTGATCGGGATGTACCACCTGTGCCAGTTCATCGGTTCGAAGAACCCGGAACTGAATGCGAAGAATCCGGAACCGAACAAGCCGGATTCGAAGACTCCCGGCGGCGATCGGGAGGAACCCGCCAAGCAACTCACGTGACGCTTGGCTGAGTGTGCTCGATCGACGAAGGCCGGACATCCTCCGCGGAGGATGTCCGGCCTTTCCGGTGTTCTGGGTACTGATCGATCAGACGGAGGTACTGGCTTCGACCAGGCCGATACGGTCGATGCGTTCGGTGCGGGTGTTGAGCCGTTCAGTCGCATCGGTAGCACTGAGCACGCTCAGCTCGTAGTGCAGTACCGCTCCGACGCGAGTGCAGAAGGCGGCGGATTCGTCCGCGGCATCGGGAAATTCGGGGATGACCCGATCGACGATGCCGCCCGCGAGCAGATCGAAGGACCTGATCCCTTGACTGGCTGCCATGTCCGGCGCGTGCGTGACGTCGTGGAACATGATCGCGCTCGCACCTTCGGGAGGTAAGGGCGAGAGCCAACCGTGGCGGGCCGCCAGCACTCGATCGGCCGGAATCAGTGCCAGGGCGCCGCCGCCCGTGCCCTGCCCGAGCAGGAGGGAAATGGTGGGGACCTCGAGTGAAATCATGTCGGCTATGCACCGAGCGATCTCGCCCGCCAGTCCACCTTCTTCGGCCTCCTTCGACAGTGCCGCGCCCGCTGTGTCGATGATCGTCACCAGCGGCAGGTCGAGTTCTGCGGCCAGCCGCATACCTCGCCGAGCCTCCCGCAGAGCGCCGGGGCCGAGTGGGGAGTGAGCAGTCTGTCCGCGCCGGTCCTGTCCGAGAAGGACGCAGGGCATGTCGCCGAAGCGAACGAGCGCGAGCATGATGCCGGGATCGTTCTCGCCTTGGCCGGTTCCGTTGAGCGGGAGCATGTCCGAGGCGGAATTGAGCAACACTTCCCGTATCCCCGGTCGGTCTTCGCGCCGGGATGCGACGACGGATTCCCACGCCGACGTATCGGGTGGGCAATCGTACGAGCACGGGTCACTGGGCAATAAGTACCCACGATGCGCCCCGGTGATGATGCGCAATGCGCGTTCGACGATTTCGGCGAGCTGGTCTGGCGGCCTCACTGCATCGATGAGTCCGTGCTCGTGAAGGTTCTCCGCTGTCTGGACACCGGCGGGGAAAGGTGAGTTGTACAAGGCCTCGAACACTCGAGGGCCGAGGAATCCGACGAGGGCCCCCGGTTCCGCGATCGTCACGTGACCGAGTGATCCCCAGGACGCGAATACGCCTCCGGTGGTGGGGTTTCGGAGATAGACGATGTAGGGCAGGTGCGCTTCTTTGTGCTTGATGAGCGCCGCGGTGATCTTGACCATCTGCAAAAACGCCGTCGTCCCCTCCTGCATACGCGTTCCCCCGGACGTGGGAAGCGCAAGAAGGGGCAGCTGCTCTTGGGTGGCTCGACGGATGGCGACGACGAGGCGTTCTCCCGCCGCCACGCCGATCGAACCACCGAGAAAACCGAACTCGCAGACGATGATTGCCACACGGCGGCCTCGGACGGAGGCGCTTCCGGTCAGGACGGACTCGTCGAGCCCGGTCTTCTCCTGGGCCCGCAGAAGTGCTTCGGCGTAGTCGGAGTCGGTCGCGACGGGAATCGGAGGGGTATCCCACGATTCCCAGGTGCCGGCATCGATCACCAGATCGAGCAAGTCGCGAGCCGTCAGGCGGTTCATCGGGTGAATCCTTGTAGCCACGACATGATTTCGTCAGTGTCTTCACCGAGAACCGGAGGTGCAGTGTGGCGGGTCTCCGTCACTTCGGTTCCGTCCGGATCGAAAAATCGTAGCGGTGGACCGGGCAGTGTGATGTTTCCGAGCGTGCTGTGGTCGACGTCGACGAGCAATCCCTGTGATCGGGTCTGCTCCCATTCGTACACTTCGGAGATCGTCCGAACCCGTCCTGCCGGTACTCCGATGCGGTCGAGTTCGGTCAGAAGCTCGTCACGCGAGTACGGCTTGAAGGTACGTTCGATCAATTCGACGACCTGGAAATGATTTTCGACGCGTTCGGCGTTTGTTGCCATACCCGGGGCGTCAGGGTCGAGGTCGAATCCTTCGCAGAATCTTCTCCACAGGCTTTCGCTGCCGACCGAGATCTGTACTGCGCCATCGCCGGTACGAAAGAGTCCGTACGGTGCGATGGAGGGATGGTGGTTGCCCTGCGCTGTGCCTACCTCACCGGCGACGGTCCACTTCGTTCCTTGAAACGCGTGAACACCGACCACGCTGGCCAAGAGCGACGTTCGGACAACGCGGCCTCTCCCCGTCTGCTCGCGTTCCTTCAAAGCCGCGACGACACCGAACGCCCCGTACATTCCGGCGAGAAGATCGGCGATCGGAACTCCGACTCGTTGAACGTCGTCCGGACTCGAGCCGGTCAGCGACATGAGTCCGGCTTCCCCCTGGGCGATCTGGTCGTAGCCGGCGCGACCGCCTTCCGGGCCGTCGTGGCCGAAACCGCTGATGGACAGAACGATCAGTCGAGGATTGAGTTCGGCCAGCCGCTCGGTCGAGAATCCGAGTCGATCGAGAACTCCGGTGCGGAAGTTCTCCATGAGAACATCGGCGCGGCAGACGAGATCTTCGAGGGTCGCGCGCCCACTGTCGGATTTCAGATCGAGCGTGATCGACTTCTTGTTCCGGTTCGTGGACAGAAAATACGTCGATTCCCGTTGCGTGTTCGGTGGTTCCAACGTGGGCTCCACAAAAGGCGGCCCCCACCCACGGGTGTCGTCGCCGCCGTGAGGTGATTCGACCTTGATCACGTCGGCACCCAGATCGCCGAGCATCATTGCCGCGTGAGGACCCGCGAGTGCGCGCGTGAGGTCGACGACTATCACGTCGTGTAACGGACCACTACGAGCACTTGTGTTGTGAGGCTTCGAAGTCGAGTTCATGTCGCACCGCCGTGTTCTGGTGTAATTGGCTGAGCCAGTTGGTGGTTGAGGCCTCCGTAGTTCGGTCGACTCCGGTCCGCTGGACCGAGAAACCGGCCAGGGCCACTGAAGGAGGTATGTGCGGCCCGTCTTTCGAACCGTAAGCGGGCACCGGTGAACGGCACATGGGTAACCTTGCCGACGACGGGTGTCAGTGGTGGGTAAGAAGTGACGAACGCTCACCGGGCGGCGCGATTGCGGTTGTATCGAACCGTTATCGGGACGTTCTGTCAGCTCATATCGTGCGAAGTCATGACATTTCGTGCATCTTCATGACCTGCAGGGCGAGTGAGACGTTCAATCGAAGGACGGGGTCGTCGGTGAACGATCCGACGACGCTCTCCAGCTTTCCGATTCTGTAACGCAAAGTGTTGTAGTGCATGTGCAGCGCCCGGGAGGCCTCGGCGACATTGCAATTGCAGTCGAGCAGGGTCTGGAGTGTCAGACGCAGGTCAGCGGCTTCGGCGTTGTCCGCCGACAAGGACTTCAGAACGTCATCGGTGAACGAACGCAGTTCGCTCTTGTCCGTCTGGAGCGAGAGGAGTCGGTGTACACCGAGTTCGTCGAAGTGTGCGATCTGCCCCGGCCCGTTGATACGTCGGCCGACGACCACGGCTGTACAGGCTTGGTCGTAGGCCGCGGGTAGATCGGCCAGGGAGTAGATCACCCGGCTCACTCCCGTGCTGAAGGATCGGCGGCCGCTGGTGCGATCGCCGGCAACCTTGCGCACCAACCCTTCGATGTCCCGAACCGCACGGTCGGTGCTGGTCGGGAAAAGCGTGACCACCTCGTGTCGAAACCCGACGGACGGCGCCGTCCGCTCGTGTGTTCGTACCACTTGTTGCCAGCCGTCGCTGAGTCGATCTTGGTCCGTGCGAGTGGAATTCGCGTGCTGGGATTCCGGGTGATCGACGTCGAGTTCTGCAACCACAACGGCAAGTGGACGAGTGACATCCCACCCCAACTGGGTGAAGTGCGCGCTCACTTCCGCTGGCGAGCCGGCTTCGCCTATCAGTGCGTCGCGGAGGAAGTCGCCGCGGAACTTGGATTCCACTGCCGCAACTGCCAGCTGTTTGGTGACGGCCAGCGCGGCAACGGTGGCCGCTCGCTCCAGCGCTTGAACGACAACTGCGCCGAGTTCGTGGGTGCCGGCGTACGCCACCATTCGGCCGTGGTCGGTGCCGCCGGCCACCACCCGGGTGAGCGCCAACTGGCCGGGAAATCCTTTGGGCGCGTTCTGTAAACCGACAGCGACCCGTTCGGTCAGGAACCGACCGGTGCTTTCGAACAACGGAAGCGCGTTCAGCGCGGCTGAATCTCCGGCCTCCGTCAACACTCTTCCGTCCGGCGAGCAGATGAGAACGCTGACGTCGAAAAGCGCGGCGAATTCTGCGGCAATCTGAGGTAGATCGCCACCTTCCAAGACGATCGACGTCAACGAGCGGTGAAGTCGATCGGCAATGTCGAGTGCCGCGGACTGCTTCGCCACCAACTTGGTGAAGACCTCCGAGATCACCTCGTCGAATCCCGCGGTGACGGGAAGAACCAACAGCGGAAGCCCTCGCTGCTCTGCCATGTGCAGCATCGCCTCGGGCAGCTCGTCGAGATAACGGCCCGTTTTCACGGCAAGTGCCGCGACTCCTCGACGTGCAAGACCGTCGACGAGGTCACTGAGATCTGTGTCGTCGAGAAGCTCGCCGGTTCGCCCGTAGCGCAGCGGGAACCCGGTTGTCACCAACAACTCGTTCGGCTTCACCCAAGCGAGGATGTCCGGTACTTCCATCACGTTCACCGATTGAACGAGGTGGCGCAAGCCCCCGTGCCCGGCAAGGACTTCGGCTCCACGCAGACTGGGCAGCTCGAGGACATCCCGAACTGTGAGTCTGTAGTCGCCACCTTCTGGCAAATGTTGAAGCTCTTCGCTCGAATATTTGGCAGATCTATCCATGTCGCGAGACTACGCTCGATCTCACAGTGAACATTGTCAACAGTTGACGAAAATAGCCTCTCGGAATGAGCGGTTCTCCGTATGTCTGCCAACTACCGCGGCCCGAATTGGCGATCGCCCGCGTCTCCGAGTCCAGGTATCAGGAAAGCATTTTCGTTCAGGCCGTCGTCGATGCTCGCTGTGAGGAGCCGGACCGGATGTCCGGAGTTCTTCAGTGCTTCGATCCCTTCCGGAGCCACGACGACACATATTGCAGTCACATCGGTGGCTCCGCGTGCAATGAGCAGATCGATTGTGCGGACGATGGATCCACCGGTCGCCAACATCGGATCGAGGACGTAGACGGGGGTGCTCGACAGATCAGCAGGCAGGGACTCCAGATACGGAACCGGCTGGTGTGTCTTCTCGTCTCGTGCCATTCCCACGAAACCGACGCCTGCCTGCGGAATGAGGGCACTCGCCTGTTCGACCATGCCGAGGCCCGCTCGCAAGACCGGGACCAGGAGTGGTGGATTCGCCAGCCGCACCCCCAGCGTCGGAGCAACTGGCGTCTCGATGTCGAACTGTTCCAGTTCTGCGCCGCGCATGGCCTCGTAGACCAACATATGGGTCAGTCTGCGCAAGGCGGACCGGAACGTTGCGTTGTCGCTGCGAGCGTCGCGCATGGTCGTGAGCAGCGATGCCGCCAGCGGATGGTCGACAACAGTGGTGTCCATGGTCGAATCGTAAGTGAGAACCGATGGGGCGGCGCACAACCGGTGATTCGGAGTCGAAATAACCAATCGCGGTTTTCGTTTGGGCAAGTATTGACGATGCCGATGGGTTCGAGTCGTCATAGCGTGGTCGACACGGCAGTTCCGAACCGCTCGGCTGGACTGGGCGCCCGGAGCTGTCAAGGCCCAATTTTGCCTCCACGATTCCCTATACAAGGAGATGCCAATGCCCGAAGCAATCGAGGTCCGTAAGGTTCCGCTACACAGCGTCTCCGACGCCAGTGAGCTCGCCAAGCTGATCGACGACGGTGTCCTCGAGGCCGACCGCGTCATTGCAGTCATCGGCAAAACCGAGGGTAACGGCGGCGTCAACGACTACACGCGCATCATCGCGGACCGAGCGTTCCGAGAGGTTCTCTCCGCCAAGGGTAATCGCAGCCCCGAAGAAGTGGCGGAGGTGCCGATCGTCTGGTCCGGCGGCACGGACGGCGTGATCAGCCCGCACGCGACGATCTTCGCGACCGTGCCGGCAGACAAGGTCACCAAGACCGACGAGCCGCGCCTGACCGTGGGTGTCGCCATGAGTGAGCAACTGCTGCCCGAGGACATCGGCCGTACGGCCATGATCACCAAAGTTGCTGCGGCAGTGAAAGACGCGATGGCCAATGCCGGCATCACCGATCCCGCCGACGTGCACTACGTACAGACCAAGACTCCGTTGCTGACAATTCACACCATCCGTGACGCCAAGAGCCGCGGCAAGACTGTGTGGACCGAACAGACTCATGAGTCGATGGACCTGTCCAACGGCGGAACGGCTCTGGGGATCGCGGTTGCGCTCGGCGAAATCGACATGCCGACCGACGAGGATGTCATGCACAGCCGCGAACTCTTCTCCTCTGTCGCATCCTGCTCGTCCGGCGTCGAGTTGGACCGCGCGCAGATCGTCGTCGTCGGTAACGCACGCGGCGTCGGCGGACGCTACCGGATCGGCCACAGCGTGATGAAGGATCCGCTCGACCAGGACGGCATTTGGGCGGCGATCCGTGACGCCGGACTCGAACTTCCGGAGCGGCCGCACTCGAGCGACCTGGACGGTCAACTCGTCAACGTGTTCTTGAAGTGCGAGGCCAGTCAGGACGGAACGGTCCGTGGCCGTCGTAATGCGATGCTCGACGACTCCGACGTGCACTGGCACCGCCAGATCAAGTCGTGTGTCGGCGGAGTCACGGCAGCTGTCACCGGCGATCCGGCAGTGTTCGTCTCGGTATCGGCAGCGCACCAGGGTCCCGAGGGCGGCGGCCCAGTCGCTGCCATCGTCGATCTCGGTCAGTAGTAGGCAAGAACCTCGCTGGAAACCTCGACAGTCGCGCCGCCACCGGCAATTCGTCCTCGAATCAGTTGCCGGTGTCGGCGAGTCCGCCGCGGCGTACCCCACTTCACTGCTTGAAAGGATTCACGATGGTTCATGCTGCTGACCCTGTCGACGAGAGCGTTTCCGGTGCGCCCGAGAATCGCGAACTCGTCATGGCCGATGCGGTCACGCTCAGTGGTCTGATACGCAGGCGTGAAGTGTCGTGTGTCGAGGTGATGGACAGCTTCCTCGATCAGATCGAATTACATAACCCGGCGGTGAACGCGATCGTCGCATTGCGGGATCGGGAAGCGTTGACGGCGGAGGCGCGCGAGCGTGATTCGCAGTTGGCGAGTGGGCAGTATCTCGGTTGGATGCACGGGTTTCCGCATGCGGTGAAGGATCTTTCGGCAGCCAAGGGTCTGCCGTTCACGTCCGGGTCGCCGATGTTCGCGGATCGAATCGCCGAAGATGACGAACTGTTCGTCAAGCGGATCAGGTCTGCCGGTGCCATTGTGATCGGCAAGACGAACACACCGGAGTTCGGGCTCGGATCCCAGACGTACAACCCGGTGTGGGGTACGACGGTGTCGCCGTACGACAATTCGCGCACTGCCGGCGGTAGCAGCGGTGGCGCCGCAGCGTCGTTGGCGCTCCGCATGTTGCCGGTGGCTGACGGAAGCGATTACATGGGTTCGCTCCGAAACCCGTCGGCATTCAACAACGTTGTTGGGTTTCGACCATCCTGGGGTCGGATACCGGAGACGGGATTCATCGCTCAGGGCGCCGTTGTGGGCCCGATGGGCCGAACCGTCACCGACGTGGCTCACCTGCTTTCCACGATGGCGGGGCCGGATGCTCATGCACCGTTGGGGATTCGTGAGGATCCCGCGGTATTCACCGAAAGCCTCGCACGTGATCTGAAGGGCTCTCGGATCGCATGGGTCGGTGACTGGAACGGTTACCTGGCAACCGAACCTGGAGTTCTCGAGTTGTGCGAATCCTCGTTCGAGGTCTTCGAACAGTTGGGGTGCCGCGTCGAGGCGGCGCTTCCCGACTTCAAACCCGAGGACATCTGGCAACTGTTCTTGCGGTGGCGTTGGTGGGCACAGCTCGGCTTGATCGATCAGTACAACGATCCGAGCTTGCGCGAGTTGATGAAGCCCGAACTGTTGTGGGAACTCGAGCACGCGGTCACACTGTCGGCTCTCGACGTGACCAAGGCCGCGGAGGCCCGCAACGGCTGGCTGTCGGCCATTACCAAGATGTTCGAAACCTACGACTACATTCTTGCGCCCAGTGCCCAGGTGTTTCCTTTCGACAAGAACACTCACTGGCCCGAGACCGTCGACGGCCGATCGATGGACACGTATCACCGGTGGATGGAGACGGTTGTTCCCTGGACGATGGCCGGGGTTCCGGTTGCGGGGATGCCGGTCGGCTTCGACGATCGTTCGCTTCCCATGGGTATCCAGATCATCGGTCGGCACGGAGCCGACTTGGACGTACTCCAACTCGCCTACGCATTCGAGCAGGCAACCCAGTGGGTCGAGCGGGTTCTTCCGCCCGCACTCCGCGTGAACTGACCGATCTATTTCGAACGTATCCAGTTGGGAGAGAAAGACGATGGCTTCGGCATTGTGGCACGGATTCGCGGACATGGGCGCTGTGGAGAAGAACGGCGCGTTTGTCGTCTCTCGCGGTGAGGGCGCGTACATCTGGGACCGCGAGGGCACTCGGTATCTGGATGCGACGGCGGGCCTGTGGTTCACCAATGTCGGGCACGGCTGCACCGAGATCGCGGATGCGGTGGCGGCTCAGTTGTCGAAGATCGCTCATTTCTCGAATTTCGGTGATTTTGTTCCCGAGACCACGCAGGTGTTGGCCGAGCGTCTGGCGGCCATCGCGCCGGTTGCCGGGAGCAAGATCTTCTTCACCTCGGGTGGTTCGGATTCGGTGGACACTGCGGCGAAGCTGGCTCGTCGGTACTGGCACGAGGTGGGGCAGCCGGAGAAGGCGATCATCGTCGGACGCCAGAAGGCGTATCACGGAATGCACGTTGCGGGAACAGCTCTGGCGGGTATTCCGGTGAACCGTGAGGGGTACGGCGAGCTGATGGCGGATGCGGCGACCGTCGGCTGGGACGATGCGAAGAGCCTGCTCGAGTTGATCGAGAAGATCGGTGCGAACAAGATCGCGGCGTTCTTCGCGGAGCCGATCATCGGTGCGGGTGGGGTGTATCTTCCGCCGGAGGGGTATCTGGCGGAGGTGCGTGACATCTGCCGCGAACACGACATCCTCTTTGTCGTCGACGAGGTCGTGACCGGTTTCGGCCGTATCGGCGGCGAGTGGTTCGCGTCCACTCGTTTCGATTTGCAGCCGGACATGATGACCACGGCAAAGGGTTTGACGTCGGGTTACGTTCCGATGGGTGCGGTGTTCATCGCGCCGCGGGTGGCGGAGCCGTTCTATGCGGGTTCGTGGTGGCGCCATGGGTACACCTACGGCGGGCATGCCGGTGCTGCTGCGGCGGCGATGGCGAACCTCGACATTCTCGAGCGTGAGAATTTGCTCGCGGAGTCGAAGCGTTTGGAGGCGTCGTTGCATACGCATCTGCAGCCGTTGGCGGAGCATCCGCGGGTGGCGGAGGTTCGTAGTGGGCTCGGTGCGGTCGCGGCAGTGCAGTTGGCTGATCCGGCGGAGGCGTTGCCGTTTGTGAAGACGCTTCGTGAGCATGGTATTTCGGGTCGCGCCGCGGGTCAGGGTGCGATGCAGATTTCGCCGACGTTCGTCATGACCGATGATCAGGTCGCGGAGATGGCAGCGGGAATCCTCGCAGCCCTCGGCTAGGTACCTCGTTTTCCGTTGACAGACATCGTGTTACGGAATCATTAAGCCGAAGAAAATGTTTGGGCCCTTTGTGGCGTGGTCCTCATCTCGGTCGAAACTGCCTCCAGCACTGACGATGACCCCTGCCCGCATCATCTGCCACCATTGTTGCCAATCTCGGTGAGTGGGTTCTGGCAGATTGTCATCACGTCCAAATCTCGGTCCTGCATTAGCGTTTCACTCCAGACACGGTGTTTGTGAGCTGGGGCACAAAGCATTTCGAACACCTTCCTCCTTTGCGAAAGGTCTCGTCATGCCGATCTGGACGTTGCACGGAGACGGAAAGAACATCGGAGCCGGTGAAGTGGTCGCTCCCGGCGAGCGACTCAGTTGGGCGAGAACCATCGGGTTGGGCGGCCAGCATGTCGTGTCGATGTTCGGCGCGACGTTCGTCTTCCCGATCATCATGGGCCTCAATCCTCAACTTGCCGTGATGATGTCGGGCTTTTGTACGCTCTTCTTCCTGCTGGTGGTCAAGGGGCACGTCCCCAGCTACCTCGGAACATCCGCAGCTTTTGTCGGTGGCGTTGCCGCCATTCGTGCCCAAGGTGGAACGACGGCCGAAGTGACCGGTGCGATTCTGGTGTCGGGGTTGGTTCTGGGATTCGTCGGCATCGCCATCCACTTTCTCGGCGGTGGCGTCATCAGTAAAGCGCTACCGCCGGTGGTGACCGGCGCTGTGGTGATGTTGATCGGCTTCAACCTGGCGCCTGTGGTCGCGGGGTTGTACTGGCCGCAGGATCAGTGGGTGGCACTGATCGTGATGGTTGCACTGATCGTGATGAGCGTTGCGCTACGCGGCTTCCTGGGACGTATCGCCATTCTCGTCGCGCTGGTTTTCGGCTACATCTTCTCGTGGGTCCTCGACCGGCTCTCCGGTCCGATCACGTCCGCCAGTGGTAGTGGCGCACCCACCGAGCACTTTCGTGTCAACTGGGATTTGGTGCACTCGGCGTCCTGGTTCGGGTTGCCGCCGTTCTCGGACGAAGCCAACGGGATCGTCGGTATTCATGCTCCCTCGTTCAGCCTCACGTTCATCGTTCTGGTGCTTCCCGGTGTCATCGCACTGGTCGCGGAAAACGCCGGACACGTCAAGGCGGTCGCCGAAATCACGGGCGACGACCTCGACCCGTACATCGGACGCGCCATTGCCGGTGACGGTTTTGCCACCGCCATCGCCAGCGCAGTAGGCGGCTCCCCTACGACGACTCATGCCGAGAACATCGGTGTCATGGCTGCCACGCGGGTGTACTCGACCGCCGCGTACGTGATTGCGGGTTTCATCGCGATCCTGCTCGGCTTCTCGCCCAAGTTCGGAGCAGTCATGGCGGCGACGCCCGGCGGCGTCCTGGGCGGAATTCTTGTGGTTCTGTTCGGCATGATCGGTCTGCTCGGCGCCAAGATCTGGAAAGAGAACGGCGTCGACTTCGGGAACCCGCTGAATCTGATGCCGATTGCCGCCGGTCTGATCATCGGTATCGGCGACACGGCGCTGAAGTTCAGTGACACGTTCTCGCTCGGAGGTATCGCGCTC
The DNA here is from genome assembly GCF_048573875.1 of Rhodococcus sp. SB1D. Lineage (NCBI taxonomy): Bacteria > Bacillati > Actinomycetota > Actinomycetes > Mycobacteriales > Nocardiaceae > Rhodococcus > Rhodococcus sp. SB1D. The sequence continues at coordinate 495,299 of NZ_JBMAIQ010000003.1, read as the reverse complement.
GGCACCATCGTCTTGATCGCGATGTACCACCTCTGCCGGCTCGTGGGGTCCTGGAACCCTGAACTGAACAGGCCGAAGTCCGGGAGGCGGCCGGGCGCAACGCCGGGGGCGAATGCGTCAGATGACGAACTTGAAGAGCCCGTGGCGCAGCTCACGTGATGCCAAGTTGAATGTATGCCAGGTATGACCCGTGACCGTTGTCACATCTGCACAAAACGTGAAGTGACTCATAGAGGCAGGATTGAGTAATGAAACCGTCGCCGCTGACTTATCACCGACCGTCCTCGGTCGAGGACGCGTGCCGAATCCTCTCCGAGGTCTCTCACGAGGGGAAGGTGCTCGCCGGTGGGCAATCGCTTGTGCCGCTGCTGTCCATGCGCCTCGCCGCGCCCGCCCACATCGTCGACATCGGATCGATCCCGAACCTCGCTTCGGTGACCTCGTCCGAAGACGAAGGAGTGCGGTTCCAGGCCCTGGCCACGCACTCGGTGCTGGCGGCCGACGAAGGTGCTCGTCGAGTCCAGCCTCTGCTGAACCGTGCTCTGCAGTTGGTAGCGCACCCCACGATCCGTAACCGCGGGACGAGCGTCGGCTCCATCGTCCATGCCGATCCGTCGGCGGAGATGCCGGCAGTCCTGACGCTGCTCGGGGGCAGCGTGACCGTCCAGTCGGTGCGTGGCACCCGCGAGATCGCGTCGACGGATCTCTTCGCCGGCCCTCTCGAGTCGAGCCTGGAATCAGACGAGATCGCGGTGTCGGTGTCGGTGCCCGCCGCCGAACCCGGCGTGGGAACCGCCATCGACGAGATCGCGCGCCGTCACGGTGACTACGCACTGGTCGGTGTCGTCGCACGGATTCGCGTGGTCGACGGTCTGGTGGCCGAAGCGCACATGACGTACGTGTCCGCCGGAGAGCTGGGACAGGTCGTGGACTACACGGACGTATTGGCGGGGGCGTCGGCGACGGATCAGCGGGATCCGCGGTGGCGCACTCTCGGAGAATGCGCCCGCGCGCAGATAGATACCGAGGCAGACATTCACGGGACGGCGGCGTACCGCTCGCAGTTGGTGTCCGCGCTCACCGCGCGGGTCGGCTTCGCAGCGGCAACGGATGCTCTCAGTGAGAACGCAGTACTGGCAGGAAAGTGGTGACAATGTCCAAAAACGATCGCTCCATCGATGATCAACTTGCCGAGCTGGCAGCAGACACCGGTGAGCACCATGTAGCTGTCACGTTCACGCTCAACGAGGTGACGAACACCGTCGTTCTTCCCTCCCGCACTCTGGCTTCGGATGCCATTCGTCACCACCTCCGTAAGACGGGCACGCACGTGGGTTGTGAACACGGCGTGTGTGGTGCGTGCACCGTGCTGCTCGACGGAAAGCCTGTTCGATCCTGTCTCGTCCTCGCGGCCAGCCTCGAAGGTCGATCGATCACCACCGTCGAAGGCCTCGTCGAGCCGGACGGCACTTTGCATCCGGTTCAGCAGGCGTTCAAGGATTGTCACGGTCTGCAGTGCGGATTCTGCACTCCGGGATTCGTGACGACCATCGCGGCATTTCTCGAGGAGAACCCCAACCCCACGCGGGAGGAAGCTACCGACGCGATAGCGGGAAACCTCTGCCGTTGTACGGGGTACCAGAACATCAGGGCGTCGGTTTTGCGCGCAGCCGAGATCAAGCGTGAACGGGCCGGGCAGTTCCCGCTCGGAATCGACGACGCGTCCACTCGGGAGGCGTTGGATCGCAAGGTGCGGGGAACAACGAATCCTGTCGGAGGACGGGCGGGTAAGGCATGAGTACTCCGGTCAAACCAGCAAAGCGCAACGGGGCGAAGCACCCCGCTTCCGATCATTCGACGGCCGATCATTCGGTTGCCGACGACGGCAAGTTCTTCGGTAAACCGATTCCGCGCGAGGAAGATACGCGTCTGCTCAGCGGTCAGGGGCGATACCTCGACGATCTGGGCCACAACGCGCTGATCGCGGCATTCGTCAGGTCGCCGCACGCTCATGCGCGAATCATCGACATCGACATCGACCAGGCGCTGGAAGTGCCTGGTGTACATGCCATCTACACCTACGAAGATCTCCTGGCCGACACGCCGGAAATGGCGGAGAACCTGCCACTGCTCATTCCGCATCCGGGAATCATCGCTCCGCGCAACGGGTATCCCCTCGCGAAGGACGAGGTGAAGCATGTCGGAGAAGCCATCGCCATGGTGGTCGCGGACAACCGGTACATCGCCGAGGACGCTTGCGCGAAGATCGACGTCACCTACGAGGCGCTGAAGCCTGTAGTGGGGATCGACGTCGCTCGCACCGCCGCGAACGCCGTCCACGCAGACGTTCCGGACAACGTCGCCGCTCGCCTGCAGCACGGGTTCGGAGATCTGGATGACGAACTGGCCGCCGCGCCGCACCGACTGACGCTGGATCTCGAAATCGAGCGTTCGGCTTCCATGCCGATGGAGGGCAAGGGCGTCTACGCACGTTGGGACGGTGACGAGAACACCCTCACGTTCTGGACCTCCACCCAGACGTCCACGTCCGCCCGCGCCGCAATCGCCGCGCGATTGGGGATGGCGCTGAACAAGGTTCACTGCATCGCTCCTGACGTCGGCGGCGGATTCGGCGTCAAGATCGTTCACCCGTGGCCCGAAGAAGTCATGATCACGTGGGCCGCTCGACGCCTCGGCCAGGCCGGTATCTCCTGCGAGGTGAAGTGGGTCGAGGATCGCCGTGAGCACTTCATCTCGAGCGCACACGAGCGCGGGCAGATCCAGAAGGTCGACATCGGATTCGACGACGAGGGTCGTCTGTTGGCGTTCGACTTCACGTTCTGGCACGACAACGGTGCCTACCTGCCGTACGGGATCATCGTCATGATCAACACCGCGACGCAGGTTCTCGGGCCGTACAAGCCGAAGTCGTTCCGGGTCAACGCCTATTCGCTGTACACCAACACCGTGATCGTGACCCCGTACCGCGGCGCCGGACGTCCGCAGGCCGTGTTCGCGATGGAGCGATCCATGGACGCCATCGCCAAGTACCTGAAAAAGGACAAGATCGCGGTGCGGGAGGCGAACTTCATTCGCCCCGAGGACATGCCGTACGACTTCGGCCTGATGTTCCAGGACGGACGCCCGTTGATCTACGACACGGGCGACTACCAGGCGGGCATCGACAAGCTCAAGAAGCTCATCGACTGGGACGGATTTCCCGAGTACCAGAGGAAGGCTCGCGCCGAAGGTCGGTCGGTCGGCATCGGTATCGGCGCGTACGTCGAGGGAACCGGACCCGGACCCTACGAGGGTGCGCACGTCGTGGTCGAGACGTCCGGAAAGGTCAAGGCCGCAACAGGCTTGACGACGCAAGGCCAAGGCCATCAGACCGCGTTCGCCCAGATCGTTGCGGACGACCTCGGAGTCAAGGTCTCCGACGTCGAGATCGTCACGGGTGACACCCGCCGGTTCGGTTATGCCGTCGGCACTTTCGCCTCGCGTGGTGCGGTCATGTCGGGTTCGGCCTTCCATGTCGCGGCGCAGATGGTCGCGGAGAAGGCGAAGAAGATCGCGTCCGGAATCCTGGATCTGCCGGAAACCGAACTGGAACTCCGGGAAGGCCACGTGTGCAAGATCGGCACCGAAGCCGGAGTGGAGGGTACGTCCGTACCGCTGAGTGTTGTTGCCGTGCTGTCGAACCCGCTACGATATGCGTTCGACCGTGAGTCGAAGCTGGCCACCGGTTTCGCCAAGACCGACACGGACATGTCGAAGCCGCCGATTCCCGAGGGTGAGCAGCCCGGTCTGGAAGCAACCGGCTACTACTCGCCGCCCAGTTCCACCTTCGCTTCGGGAGTGCACGCGGCGATCGTCGAAACCGATCCCGTGACAGCCGAGATCACGGTCCGTCGTTACGTTGTCATCCACGACTGCGGAAACGTGATCAACCCCCGCATCGTCGAAGGTCAGGTCATGGGCGCCGTCGCGCAAGGTATCGGCGGCGCACTCTACGAGCGGATCGTCTACGACGAGCACGGGCAGATGCTCAACGCGTCGTACATGGACTTCTTGATGCCGTTCGTCACCGAGATGCCGGATTCGCTCGAGATGGATCACACCGTGACGCCGTCAGGGCTCAACCCACTCGGAATGAAGGGTGCCGGTGAGGCCGGTGTGATCCCCACCAGCGCCGTCATCGCGGCTGCCATCGAGGACGCCGAAGGAATCTCGATCACGTCCATGCCCATTTCACCGTCCGAACTGTTCGAACTTCGACTCGCACATGCGGGTTCGTCATCAGAGGAGAATGCATGAGAATCGCCGGCACCGCGCAGCTGACGGCACCTCGCGAAGAGGTCTACGACAAGCTCCAGGACGGTCGTGTACTGGCCGCGACCATTCCCGGTGTGCAGTCGCTCGAGCAGCTCACGGACAATCACTACAAGCTCTCCATCATGGCGGGGGTCGCGTCGATCAAGGGCGTCTACGACGGCGAGGTTGTTCTGTCGCAACAGAATCGGCCTAATTCGTTTGTCATGACGGCTTCGGGGGCGGGTGCTCCCGGCACGGTGAAGGCGGACGTCACGGTCACCTTGACGGAGAACGAGGGTGGCACGCTGCTTTCGTATGACGCCGACGCCGTGGTCGGCGGGATGGTCGGCGGCGTCGGGCAGCGCATGATCACCGGTGTAGCCAAGAAGATGGCCGGGGTGTTCTTCAAGAGCATCGACGGCGTCATTGCCAACGGCATCCCCGAGAAGGTCACTGCCGCCGTGGCGGCGGCGGTACCGGCAGTGGCGGTCGAAGGCGCGCCGGTAGTTTCCGGAGCTGTCGCGGCACCGGCGGTTCTCCCGGCCGCTGCACCGACAGCGGGCGGCACAGATGCTCGCACGGTGATGGTCAGCGCCGTCGTCGGCGCAGCCATTGCTTTGTCAGGTGTTGCTATAGGCGGATTCCTGGCGCGTTCTGGTTGTCGCGAGTAGTTCACTCAGGTGTCAACAGCTGATTTGCGATGAGGGAAACGCCCCGAACCGACCAGGTTCGGGGCGTTTTTCACGTCCGCGTAACCCACGGGGGCGCCGGCGAAGATCCGCTCGTGATCGTGCGCCGAACCTTGGTCCCCCGATTCGGCGAATTGTGACAAAGAATCCGCTCTTCCGAACCTGTGGAATAGCTCTACACGTCAGGTACGAGCCACTTACCGGCTAGGCCGCAACCGTCGATCGGTACCAGACGAGACGAGCCAAAGATCTCAGGAGGAAGCGTGGAACCCAGGAAGATTCGGGTCGGTATCGATACCGGCGGAACGTTCACCGACATCGTGGCAGTGGACGACGAAACCGGCGCCATCGTCACCACCAAGACCCCGTCCACCCCGGCGGACCCCGCCGAGGGCTTTCTCGCCGGTATCGAGAAGGTACTCGCCAAGCTCGGTGAGAGTGGCGACTCCATCGGTGCGGTCAGCCACGGCACGACCGTAGCGACGAACAAGCTGCTCGAAGGCAAGGTCGAGAACCTCGGCTTCATCACCACCGAGGGCTACGAGCACGTTCTCGAGATCGCTCGTCAGTCGGTGCCGGACGGTTACGGCAACTCGTACTTCTGGGTCAAGCCCGAACGCATCGTCCCCGCCGATCGTGTACGCACCGTCGGTGGACGCCTTTCCTTCGACGGCAGCGAGATTCGTCCGCTCGACGAAGAGAGCGTTCGCAGCGCAGCGCAGTTCTTCAAGGACCGCGGGATCCGGACCATCGGCGTCTGCCTCATGCACTCGTACGCCGATCCGACGCACGAGGAGCGCGTACGCGACATCCTCTTCGAAGTTTTCCCCGATGCGACGGTGAGCATCTCGAGCCAGGTGCTGCGTGAGTACCGCGAATACGAGCGGTCCATCACCACACTCGTGGACGCCGCGGTCAAGCCGAACATCCGCAACTACGTGAACAACATCGCGAATCGTCTGCGTGAGTTCTCGACCACCGACGGTGAACCCCGCGACATCCCGTTCTACGTCATGAAGTCCAACGGCGGTGTCCTGTCGGCCAAAGAGGTTGTTCACCAGCCTATTACGACAGTCCTGTCGGGACCGGCCGCCGGAGCCCTCGGTGCTGCGCTGATCGCCGACGCCGCCGGCGTCGAGCAGGTGTTGACCTGTGACGGCGGCGGAACGTCGACGGATGTCACCGTCGTGGTTCGCGGCGAGCCCGCGCTGACCACCGAAGGGCGAGTAGGCAACTACCCGTCGAAGATCCCGATGATCGACGTCGTGACCGTCGGCGCCGGTGGTGGGTCGATCGCGTGGATGACGCCGGAACACACCCTCCGAGTCGGCCCTCAGTCGGCCGGCGCCGATCCCGGACCGTTGTGCTACGGCAAGGGCGGCAGCGAACCGACCATCACCGACGCGCACGTCCTGCTCGGTCGCATCCCACCCCACCTACTCGGTGGCGAGATTCCTCTCGACACGGAATTGGCACGCAAGGGCCTCGAAGAGCTTGCAACACAGCTCAGTCTGGGCTTCGAAGAGTGCGCGGTCGGCGTCCTCGAGGTCTCGGCATGGAACCAGGCCAACGCCCTGCGTCAGATCACCGTCAAGCGTGGCCTCGACGTTCGCGACTTCACCCTCGTGACGTTCGGCGGCTCCGGCTCCCTGCTCGCCTGCCGTCTCGTCGACATCCTGGGTCTGAAAGACGTTCTCGTCCCGCTCAATCCGGGTAACGTCTCCGCGTTCGGTCTGCTGACGGTCGATGTCCGCAACGACTACGTCCAGACGCACGTCAGTCGTCACGACCGGTTGAAGGCTGAAGACCTGCAGAGCCAGTTCGACGCGCTGGCCGGCGAAGCCGAGATCGCGCTTGCCGAAGAGGGTTTCGACGAGACGCAGCGCAAGTACTCTCGCACTGCGGATCTGCGTTACCTCGGTCAGGCCTTCGAGGTACGCGTCCCGGTGGCGGAAGGTACCGTCACGACGCAGATCATGGACGACGCGGCCGAGGCGTTCCACCAGGCGCACCGCGAGCTGTACGGCTACGACTTCCGGGGAGACCCGTCGCAGCACGTGGAATGGGTCAACCTGCGCGTGAGTGGCATCGGCCCGATCAAGCGTCCGACGCTCAAGGAGATCCCGGCCGGCACCGGCGCCGACACCGCTCGAACCGGTTCGCGTCAATCGTATTTCGACAGCTGGGTCGAAACGGCCACCTACGATCGCACACTGCTCGGTGCGGGTGACGTCATCGAAGGACCGGCCGTGATCGAGGAGTTCAGCTCGACTGTCCCGATCCATCCCGGATTCTCGGCACGTATCGACACCTTCGGGAACATTCGTATCTCGAAGTCTTCCGACTCGAACGGAGTGAAGTGATGACCGCCATTCTCGATGCTGCTGCTGCCACCGCGGCCAAGCCGTACCGACTCACCGCTACCGACGGCGCGTCACCTGATCCGATTTTGGTCGAGATCGTCGCCGGTTACCTCGCCAGCGTGGAAATGGAGGTCGAGACCTCCATTTCGCGCACCTCGCGCTCACCGATGATCCGTGACGCTCACGATTTCCGCGCCGGTATTCACGACCGGAACCTCCGCAAGCTCACGGGCCGTTCGTATTCCGCGCTGGTGCATCCGATCGCCCGGGACTTCCCACTCGAGACGATGAAGCCGGGAGACGTGTACTTCCACAACGACGTCTACCTGTCCGAAGGTGGCATCGGCCATCTCCCCGACCTCTGCGTCACGGTGCCTGTCTTCGCCCGCGTCACTCCCGATGCCGAGCCGAAGGTTGTTGCGTTCGTTCAGGCATTCGGTCACCACGACGACATCGGCGGTTGCTGCCCCGGCTCCATGCCGTCCGGCGCCACCACGGTGTACGAAGAGGGACTGATGGTTCCGCCGATCAAACTGTGGGACCAGGGAGTTCCCAACGAGGCGGCGCTGCGCATCATGACGCGTAACTCCCGCATGCCGGACGCCCTCGCAGCTGACCTCGACGCCGAGTGCTCGGCGTGCCTGATGGGTGCGCGTCGACTCACCGAATTGTTCGAGCGCTACGGCGTCGACACCGTCGAGTCGTGCTTCGACGCGATGATGGACGCGACCACCGAGACGTACCGCCGCGAGATCCTCAGCAAGATCCCGGTCGGTGAGTACACGTGGGAGGACTACGCCGAGCACGACGGCGTCGACGAGCCGATGCTCCACATCCAGCGCATCACGCTCACGAAGACGCGGCCGGAGGACGAGGGCGGCGAGCGACTCATCCTGGACTTCAACGGAACCGGACCGCAGGCAAAGGGCCCGATCAACCACTGCGGTGACTACGCGGACGGAAACTTCCTCATCAAGTGGTTGGCCCCGATTCTGCGTAACCTCGCGGACACCCCGGAGCGCATGGCCGAACTGGATGTCAACGAGGGCGTCGTACCGCTGATCGAGATGAAGTTCCCCGAAAAGGGAACACTGATCACCCCGATCTTCCCTGCCCCCACCAACGCGCGCACGTTCGTCATCCTCCGTCTGCTCGGAGTGCTGGCCGGCGTCGTCGCCAAGGCTGTGGACGGCAACATGCCCGCCGATCAGGAGACCATCAGGTACACCGGCGTTTACGGTGAGGACTTCGAGGGTCACTCGTACCTCATGCGTGAGGTGCTCGGCGGCGGTTCCGGCGGACGCTACTACGCCGACGGCGAGGACACGATTCACGTCGTTCCCGATTCACGGAACCTGCCGACCGAATTCACCGAGAGCCGTTTCCCCTTCATCGTCGAAAAGCTCGGTCTGGCCATGGATTCCGGCGGAGCCGGACGCTACCGGGGCGGCCTGGGATACGAGAAGCACATCCGCATGCTCAAGGATGCTCACTTCATGTCCATCGCGGACCGTTCGATCCTCGCCTGCTGGGGAGTCAAGGGCGGCAAGGCCGGTCGGCCGTTCTCCGTCGTCCTGGATCCGGGTGGACCGAACGAGCGTGAGTTCGACGCGCTGACCGATGCCGAGCCGATCAAGGCCGGCGAGGTCGTACGGATTCGCACCACCGGTGGTGGCGGTTGGGGAGATCCACTGGAGCGCCCGACCGAAGAGGTCTTGCGAGACATTCAGTGGCGCAAGGTTTCCGTCGAGGGTGCACGCGACGACTACGGCGTTGTCGTCATGATCGAGGGTGACGAGCCGACCGTCGACGAGGCTGCTACCACGGAGTTGCGGGATCAGTTGCGCTCGGAACGCGGTGAGAACGAGCCCTTCTTCGATCGGGGTCCGGGCTACGCGCAGCTTTCGGGTGGCGCCACCTCAGCGGTCTACGACTACGTCTAGGACGGAAAACTCTCATGGAGAACGGAATTGCTCGCGGCGCCGACATCGCGGTGATCGGCGCCGCGGGTAAGACCGGTGAGGCCGTCGTCGCCGCACTGCCGCCGAGCGTGACAGTTCGGCGACTGGTGCGAAAGGCGCGTGTCGACGGGGACTTCGAGGTAGAACTGGAAACCGGAAGCGGACTGCGCAAGGCGCTCGCCGGGTGCCGAGGCGTGTACTTCATTGCCCCGAACGTCCATCCCGACGAGCCCGCACTGCTTCGCAATGCGCTGACGGCAGCGGCATCGGCGGGAGTGGAGCACTTTGTCTATCACTCCGTCGCGTGGCCGTTCAGCCCGTCCATGCCGCATCACCTGGACAAAGCCAGGTGTGAGGACGAACTGCATCGTTCACCCTTGAAATGGACTGTGCTGCAACCGTGTGCGTACGCGCAGAATTTCGAGGCGGTACTCACGGGCCGATCTGACACCATCGTCCTGCCGTACAGCGCGGAAACGAAGTTCTCGTTCGTGAGTCTGGCGGACGTGGCGGCTGTTGCCGCGGTCGTACTGAGCGAGGGCTCGGGTGAACATCACGGAGCGACGTACGAGGTGGGCGGCCCGCAAGCTCTAAGCGTCATGGAGGTGGCACAGATGGTGGAAAAGCAGACGTCACGGACCGTCGCGATAGATCAGATCAGCGTGGATCAATGGCGCGAACAGATCGGCAGCAGCCTTGACGTCAACGCCAGCTCGCGTCTGGCGGTGATGTTCGAGTTCTACAACCACCACGATTTTCTTGCCGGCAGCGCGGCCGTCGAACTGCTTCTGGGTCGCCGACCGATGGCCGTCGAGAGCCTGATTCGCTGAATCCGGCTACGAAATGCCTCCTGCCGCCCAGACCACCAGTGGGGGCAGGGCGGCCAGGATCAGGCAGACCGTTCCGTTGAGCCACTTGTGCTCCACGGTGACGGCGGCGAACTCGCGCAGAATGGCGCTCGGCAGGTAGTACCGGGCGGTGTGGGAACCGATGACTTCCGCATCCAGATCGAGGCTTCGGGCAAACGTCGCAGTTCGGAGGATGTGGAAGTTGCTGGTGACCAGCACCATTCGAGGCTTCGTGGTGTTGGCACGGAGAAGGTCCCTGGTGTACTCGAGGTTCTCGAGCGTGGTGGTCGAGCGGTCCTCGAGAATCACGCTCTCGCGCGGTATCCCGTGATCGACGAGGTAGACGCACATTGCCTCCGCCTCGCTGACCACCTCGTCCGAACCCTTCCCGCCGCTCACGACCAACAGTGGTGAACGTCCTTCGCGGACCTCGGCGCGAAAGACGTCGGCCGCCTTGTCCAGACGGCTGGCAAGCAGGGGCGTCACGTCGGCGCCCGAAAGCCCGGCGCCGTGAACCACTATCGCGTCCATTCCGGGCTGGTACTTCTGGCGTCCGTAGACGTAGGAGTAGAGCAGAAAGCTCGTGAACAGAAACCCCAGGTACGACGCGACCAGGCTGAACGAACCGAGAACGACTGCGAGCCAATATCTCTGCGTCAGCAGCGCTGATGCGAGCAACACGTAGGGAACGAGCAGGCCGAGTCCGGCGACGAGTGAGAGCAGATTCGCGACGCTGAATCCCTCGCGCCGCAGCATCGTGACTCCGTTGACGATCAGGAATCCTGCAAGCATGAGCACCAGCAACGGCGAGAGCAGAGCGATCGTCGCGATGACGAACGACGGGACCTCGGTTCCCGGCGCACCCGACTGCAACATCCACAGACCGGTGAAGATCAGTCCGAGAAGTAGGTAGACGCCGTTGCTCAGCCTCCGTCGATCCTGCCTGAACCGGTAGCCGCAGAATCCGAGCAGCGCGAGGCCGATGAGGAGAAGGATCACGGAGCCAGCCTAGGCGAGGCGCTTACGACACGGGCGCCACCACCTTCGACTGCTGGATCGCGGACAGGACCCTGGTACGGCACTCGATGAACAGTGGGTCTGCCTTGGTGGTCAGTTGATCTCGAGCTCCGGTCAACGGGACGTCGACGATGTCCTGCATCAATGCCGGAGTTCCGCCGAGGACGACCACTCGATCGGACAGGTACACCGATTCGTCGACGTCGTGGGTGACGAGGAGGACGGTGATGCCAAGATCACGCTGAAGCGTCAGCAGCAGGTCTTCGAGTTCCGCGCGGGTCTGCGCATCGACCGACGCGAAGGGTTCGTCCATGAGGAGTACCTGCGGCCGATAGGCGAGAGCGCGAGCTATCGCCACTCTCTGCTGCATTCCGCCGGACAACTGCCAGGGGTAGGAACGCGCAGCACCGCCTAGACCGACAACGGCAAGTGCATCGCTAACCCTCTCGTTCTGAACCTTCCGCGCCAGACCGTTGCCCCGTAGCGGCAGGCGAACGTTCTCGCCCACTCGAAGCCACGGCATCAGTGTGCGTCCGTAGTCCTGTGACACGAGAGCCAGCGTGGCCGGCGGTGCATCGATCGCGATCCCGGCGATGCGGACCTCACCGGTGGTCGGCTTCTGCAGACCGGCGATGCAACGAATCAGCGTGCTCTTGCCGATGCCGGAATGGCCGACGATGCAGACGATTTCTCCGGGTGCAACGGACAGATCGATGCCGCGGAGCACTTCGCGGCCGGTGGGACCGCCGTAGGTCACCCCGAGGCCGCTCAGTTCGACTGCGGGTTTCGATGCCGCAGATTCTGTGGATGACATCAGTTTCCTTTCACTGCGAGAGCGTCGTGGGTCCGCGGCTGCCATCTGAGCAACCATCGTTCGATCACGCCGTATCCGAGGTTGAGCACGTATCCGATGATTCCCAGCAGGAGAATTCCGGACCACATGTCGGCGATCGCGAAGGTCTGTTGCGCGACGATCACGAAGTGACCGATTCCTGCAGTGGAGACGTACATTTCGCTTCCGACCATGATGACGACACCGATCGCGAGACTGGTGCGGATACCGACTGTTATCTGCGGCATCGCTCCGGGGAGGAGTACCTGCGTCACCAGGAGGGGTGTACGGATCCGGTAGCTGCGCGCCACCAATCGGATACTCGGGTCGATGGAGCGAATGCCGTCGAGGGTGTTGAGGAGTATCGGCCAGACCGCGCCGAAGGCGATGGCGGCAACGTTACCCGTCGAACCGGTTCCGAAAACGATGAAAAGTGCGGGTAATACGGCCAGCGCCGGAATAGCGCGGAAGAACTGGAGAAACGGATCGGCAATGTCGGCAGCCAGCGGGAACAGTGCCAGCAGGAGACCGGCACCGACGCCGACCGCCAGTGCCACGGCGAGACCGAAGGCAAGGTTGGTCAAGCTCGGTACGACGTCGTGGGCGAATCCCGGACCGAACCAGTTGTCCACAAACGCTTTCCAGATACGTGACAGCGGCGGGAAGTAAGGCGACTTGCTCGACTCCGAACCGAAGTACCATACGACGACGATCAAGATCGGCAGCCACAACTCCCACGCGAGGAGTCGAAGTCCTGACATCATCTTCACGTCGTCATCCTCCTCGGGATGTAATGCCAGGCAAGTAAACGATTCTCGATCGCCATCACGGCGAAGGCGAGCAGCATTCCGAGTAGTCCGGCGACGATGATCAGTGCGAACATTCGATCGGGAACGGATTGGCTCAGCAGGATCTCCTTACCGAGTCCCGGCACGCCGGCGATCAATTCTGCACCGATGGTCAGCAGCAAGCTCAGTGTTGCCGAGATGCGAATCCCGGTGAAGATGTAGGGCATCGACGCCGGTGCGACGACGAGAGCGAGCCTGCGCCACAGTGGAAGTCGGAAGGATCGTGCGGTGGCCAGCAGTTCCGGGTCGACGTTGCGCACACCGTGAATCGTCTGGAGCAGAATCGGCCACACACTTACTGCCACGATCAGTGCCACCGCCATCCGTTGCGTCGGGCCCATGATCAGCAGAAAGAGCGGAATGATTGCGAGCGGCGGAACGGTTCGGCAGAAGTCGATGACGAAGCGGGAGGAGACCGTCAGGAACGGGTGCGCGGCGAGCAGCAGCCCTGCCGGGATTCCGATCACCAGGCACAGCGCCAATCCGATCGCCGTGGTGGTCACCGTTTGTCCCAGTGATGTCCACAACGAGGACGTGCCGAGCTCGTTCACAAAGGCCACTGCCACGTCGCTGAACTTCGGAATACCTTTGACGTCCTCGTCGCCGAGCATTCCGAAGATCTGCCAGGCGGCTGCCAACGCGAAGAGCGTCAGCAGCCGACCGAGCAGAACCTGCCTGCGGCGAGTCTGCAGGGTTGTCAAGGCGGACAACTCAGTTGGCCGGGGTCAGCAGGGATTCGGCCTCGACCGAATCCGTCAGTACCCCGTACTTGACCAGCAGTTCGATCTCCGTGCCGAGAGCACCCGGTTCCACTACTGCGACGAACTGAGGATTCTTGCTGTTGGCCAGCATTTCGAGCGGAATCTTGGCTTGTGTCGAGAGTGCAGCCTTGACCGCGCCCGGATTCTGATTGGCGTAGTCAACTGATTTGGCAAGCGCGGTACGGAATTTCGCGAGTGAGTCAGGGTTCGCATTGACAAACGATTCCGAAGCGACCAGCGAGGTCCCCGGTACACCGGGTGCGGCCAAGGGGAAGGGGTGGCCGAGGATCTTCAGCCCCGAGTCGGTTGCTTTACTCAGGAACGGATCGATGAGGAATGCCGCGTCGGCCCCGCCGGTGGAAACCAGGTCGCCGAGGTTGGGCATGGGCGCCTGAATGAACGAGACCTTGTTCGCTGCTCCGCCGGATTTCTCCACCGCGGCAGAGATGACTGCTTCGCTGACGGACTTCAAACCGCTGATCGCGACGGTCTTGCCTTCGAGGTCACGGAAGCCGCTGATGGAACTGTCCTTGGCGACCACGAGACCGGACTGGTCGACGCTGTCATTTGCGGCAAAATTCGTGAGCCCGCCGACAATGGTGACGGGCATGTTCTGGCTCCGTGCCTGAATTGCGGCAGCGGCAGTCGTGGCTGCCATATCTGCATTTCCGCTGAGCAACAACGGAATTTGAGCCGAGGAACTAGCGCCGCCCTCCACGAGTTGGATGTCGAGTCCCTCATCGGTGAAGTACCCCTGCTCCATGCCGAGCCAAATCGGTGCGAAGTCCGCGATCGGCTGAGGTGCGATTCGAATCGTGGTGGTCTGGGTGCCCCCGTCGTCGGAGGCCGTGGCGTCGCTCGAACAGCCTGTCAGTGCCAATGCCGCGGTCGCGACCGCGGCTAGGGCAACAACTCTGAACCGTGGTGTCGACCGAAGGGTAAGTCCAACCGTCATGTCCGAAAACCTCTCGCTGGGAAAGATATGACTTCCTTGCCGGTAATCCGGTGGGAAGGTGAAGAAGCTCAAAGAATTCCGTACGCCGGAACGATTGTTGTGACTATAGTAATTTCCAAGACGAATGCCAAGGGTTTTCCAAGAACACGAGATTTCGGATCGCCGGGTACATCCACGGCACCGGGAGGGGATCGGATGACGAAGGGTTCTGCGTCCGCCGTCGACAAAGCGTTGGATCTACTCGAGGCCATCGCGCGCTCGACCACGCCGATGAAGCTCAGCGAACTGGCAGAAGAAGTCGGGATGCTCCGCCCGACTGCGCACCGAGTGCTCGGAGAACTCGCGAACCGTGGTTGGGTCTTCCGCTACGACGGTCGCTATCTCCCCGGCCCGGCTGCACTGCAGGTTTCCCACGAAGCGGCAGCGCATTCGTTGGCGGCCTTGTGCGATCCGACCATGCGGGTGCTGTCCGAGAGCACGGACATGATGGTGAATCTGCAGGTTCTCGAGAGCGGCGGGACGCGGATCATCGCGGCGCTGCGTCCCGAGAGACTCAAGATGATCACTCGGATGCTCGGGGATCTGCTTCCGCCGCACCGGTTCGCGGGTCCGCTCGCGTTGGTGGCGGCACTCGAGGACAACACCCGGGCGCCCTACCTGGCGATGGTGGAGAAGAGCGGCTATCCGCTGGAAGGACCCACCGGCTTTCTCGCCGACATCGCCGAGACGCAGAAAACCGGATTCGCCGTTGTCCACAAACGATCTCAGGACATCATCGGTTCGGTCTCGCGTGCAGTGTCTTCCCGCAAGGGGTCTCCGCTCTGTGCGTTGACGGTGATCGGTTTCGATACCGACTTCGATGCGAAGACGACGCGAATGGTCGAAGAACACCTGCTGCGGGCCACCGATGAAGTGCAGCAACTCCTCACTGACCACACTTCGGGCAAGCGCCCGTCCGACACAGGAGAATAAGGATGATTTCACGGACCGAGGGCTTCATCACCGTCGCAGACGGCGAACGGGTCTGGTACGAGACTGCCGGCGAGGGCCCGGATCTGATTCTCACGCACGGTCTCGGCGGAAATGCGGCCGTCTGGTACCAGCAGGTGCCCTACTTCGCTCAGCACTATCGGGTGATCAGCTGGGATCAGCGAGGATTCGGCCGCTCTACCAACGAGAACGGCAACCACGGCCCGGTAGCGGCAGTCTCTGATCTGATCGAAATCATGGACCTGTTGGCGGTTGATCGAGCGCACGTGGTCGGCCAGTCGATGGGCGGTTGGGCCGCATTGGGGACCGCGATCGCTGTTCCGGACCGGGTGGAGTCGGTAGTCCTGGCCTGCACGACCGGCGGCATTCCCGTCGGATTCGGTCCGGACAGCGCACCTCCCCTCACCGCAGTACCCGTCACCGCGCGGCCCCTGGGGGAGCATCCCGCTGTGGGCGGACGGTTGCCGAGCTTGGACATGGCGAGGGCATACCTGTACCAAGCTCTCGGCACCTTCGGCCATCGCCCACCTGACACCGAGTTCTTCCGAATTCTCAAGGCCCACAACTATTCGGTGGCCGAACTCGCGGCGGTGGCTGCGCCGGTTCTCCTGATCGCAGGTGAGCTGGACGATTTGATGACACCCGAGCGGATTCGCGGCGCCGCCGAGTTCCTGCCTCACGCCGAAGTGGTCGAGCTTGCCGACCGCGGCCACTCCCCCTACTTCGAGGACCCACACGCGTGGAACGAGTTGGTGGCGCACTTCCTGGCCGATGTTCGTGCGCGCCCAGTGCACTGAAACGCCAACTCGTCACGCATATTCCAACTCCGAGGAGATCTAATGGATTCATCTCAGACCGTCGAGTTCATCCCATCCGCTTTCGATACGCCGTTCTCCACCGGAGTGCGCGTCGGAGACGTTCTGTATCTGTCGGGTCAGATCGGCATGCTTCCCGACGGGACCTTGGCAGACGGCTTCGAAGCGCAGGCTCGCCAGACGATGGAGAATATCGTGGCTTCGCTGATCGCCTACGGTTCCGGTGTCGAAGCGATCTTCAAATGCACTGTCATGCTTGACGACATGTCACGTTGGCAGGAGTTCAACAAGGTCTACCTCGAGTACTTCCCGGCGTCGAGACTGCCGGCCCGCAGTGCGTTCGGAACAGACGGACTGGCGCTGGGTGCGCACATGGAAGTCGAATGCATGGCCTACACCCCGCGGGTCTGACTGCTCGCGGGCACTAACCGTCCCAATCCACACGTTCAGCCAGGCGCAGCAATGTGCGTCGGCGTGTCGTGCTGGTTTCGCCGATGTGCGCGATCCGGCCGTAGATGTGGGCGCGGAAGTTCTCCACGCCATCCCGATTCTGTTCCTGCGCAGAAGTAGTGGCGGCATTGTGCAGCAGGGCGCGCAAGCGATCGTAGTCGTCGCGCGGATACGAGGGTTGGTCGTTGATCACCAGCCCGGTGAGGTGTTGGCGTCGATGAGGGCGCATCACCTTGGTCTTTCGTGGATGGATGGCAAACCCTTCGTCTCTGGCGATCTGCTCGACCGTCCAGAGGAGGGTGCCGACGTCGGCTACTTCGATTCCGGAGAACGCGAGGTCGTCGGCGTATCGGGTGTAGGTGAGCCAGTTCGCTTGTGCGAGTCCACTCAAGCGGATGTCGAGTTTGCGTGCGACGAGATTCGCCAGTGCAGGAGAAGTGGGTGCGCCTTGCGGAAGATGCGCGGTGCGTAGCTGTGATGCCTGTGCATACGGTAGGCCGCGCAGGGTATCGGCAGGCGTTGCAACAGTGCACAATCCGGTGAGAACGCCTGCCACTGCGGGTGGATAGCCGAGGGCGGCGAAGACGGCATGAACGCGGCTGCCGCTGATCGAAGGGAAGAACTGCGCGAGGTCCGCGCCGATCACGATTTCCGACTGTGCGTGCGGCGCTGCAAAAGTCAGAGGGCTTCGACCACGGACAAATCCGTGTGCCGCGTCGTGCGGGGGCACCAGGTCGAGGATGCGGCGCAGGATCTTCCGCTGAATTTCGCGCAATCGGGGTTTCGGTACCTCGAGGAGGCGAGCGCCGGCCTTCTTGCTGATCTGCATCGGCCGGTAGTGGCGTAGCGGTCGGGGTTTCGTGCGGAGCCATTCCCCTCGGTCGGCGAACCACTCGAGTTCGGAGATCGTCAGATCCAGTGAACGAGCCAGGTCCACACTGGTGTTGTAGCGGGGAACGTCGAACCGCCACACCGAGGTTTCATTGGTGTCCAGTGAGAGAGGAACAGGCCGCAGGCGAGGTAGTTCGCGAAGCAATCGATACAGAGTCTGCGGTTCGAACGGTGGAGCGGGCATGAGGTCGAGAACGCGCACGGCCAGGAGCGTCGGGGAAACGCCGAAGACGGTTCCGAATGCCTCCTCGAGGCCGCTGAGGGTCCACGGAGCGTCAGCGGCCGCAAC
Source organism: Rhodococcus sp. SB1D (assembly GCF_048573875.1). Lineage (NCBI taxonomy): Bacteria > Bacillati > Actinomycetota > Actinomycetes > Mycobacteriales > Nocardiaceae > Rhodococcus > Rhodococcus sp. SB1D. Next base: position 477,276 of record NZ_JBMAIQ010000003.1, on the reverse strand, counting down.
GGCCAGACGACGCGCCAACTCGGGATCGAGCTCGAAGTCACGCATGATTCGACTCCGGGATGCGACGGGGCGGGGTGACCAAATCCTTTGTCCGGTGCGGCGGCAAGCACGCGGAGCGTGCCGAACGCCGGTGGACGCAGTATCCAATTCTTCTGGCCGACCCAGGGGTTACCCCTGAGACTGGTCGCGTGGACCAACTCTCACCCACGCGCCGCCGCATTCCTTCACAATGGCAGACCGTTCGGTATCTGTCACGTGTGAAGCGGATCTGTCAGGAGTGGGTCCTCAGATCGACGAACGATCCGAACCGACGAACTCGCTGATCCACGGCACGACTGCTTCGCGGACGGTGACCGCTTTCGGCAGTAGTCCGTTGCTCAGCAGGAGATCGGCCGCGCGCTGCTGCTCGTCCAGGAACTCGTCGGTGACAGGGTTGACGCCGAAAGGACGTCCGCGCAGTGCAGCTTCCCAGGCATCGAGGCTCGCGGACCCGCCACGCTTCTCGACGTCGTCGACGAAGACCTGGGCGGCTTCGCGGGGGTTGGCTTCGATCCAGGCGTCGGATTCCTGCAGGGCCTCGATGATCGCCTGGAGGGCCTCCGGGTTGGTATCCGCGAAATCGCGCCGGGTGAACCACAGTGAGGGGTGGCTGAAGAGTCCGTCGGTGGCGATCAGCGTGCGCAGTTCGTGGTTCGCTTCGATGTCCGTCAGCCCCGGGTACGCGCCAACCCAGGCATCGATGGTGCCGTCGACGAGGTCCGCTCCACCACCGCGTACGTCGGTGTCGACAGGGACGATGTCGGACCAGGTCAGCCCCGCCTGATCCAAGGCGAACAACAGAAGTGTGGTCTGCCACGATCCGTGCGCGATGCCGACGCGCTTGCCACGCAGGTCCTCAACCGTGTTGATCTCGGACTCTGCCTTGACTACCAGGCGCCCGTTCTCCACGCGGGGGCCGGAGATTCCGATGTAGACGAGATCGCGGCCCTGGGCCAATCCGGTGACGGGCGGCGTGAATCCGGTTCCGATCACGTCGTATCCGCCCTCCTCGAACAGCCAGTCCGAGTGCAGGGTCGGCAAGGCGTTTTCCGGGTTCACTGCAGGCTTGGCGGGAAGCTCACGCAGGTCCACCCACTCGACATCGGGGAGACGGCGTTCGAGGATTCCGGTGTGGCGCAGTACGAACAGCGAATTGTTGTGTGGGAAGTATCCGACGCGAACGGTCATGAGATCTACGGTTTCCTGTTCTGAATCAGTGATGGGGGTGTCTAGATGAGGCCGCGTCGACGCGCCTCGTCGGCGAGTCCGCTGCGGCCCCACTGCACGGCGAGGTTGGACGGATCGAATTCGACCGAACCGCCGAGGGATTCGGCGATCGCCTGGAACTGTGCGCCCTCCTCGAGGAGGACGACGAACTTCGCGAGGTCGAGCAACCCGCTGCGGCCGATGACGTTGACCCCGCCGTTGGCTTCGAAGATCGCCACCAGATCGGGATCGTGTTCGAGACGCTCGAGAATGAAATCGCCTGCAGAACGGGACCGATCGATGTGCGGCGGAATCTCTCGGGAGAGCGTCAGCCTCTGCGAAGCCGCATAGCGGATGGGTAGCGTCCGATGTGTCTGTGCCCAACCGCCGAGCCACGGTGTGTGGATGTGGACAACGCTGGTGATTTCCGGATGCTGACGGAAGACCGATGCGTAGCCGGTGACAAATCCGGCCGATCCGTTGCCGGACAGCACCTCTCCATCGAAGGTGGCGACAACCGGTGACACCGACGGATCGTTCGCCCACGGTCCCGGATCGTTCAGGGCGACCGCGATTTCGGTGCCGGGTACTCGTTCGACGAAGTTGACGGTCCCGTTGGCTGCAACGGTTCCGGTCTTGCGGAAGACGTCGAATGCTTTGTCTGCTGCTTTGCGAGCTTCTTCGACGAATGCTGCGGTATCGGTGTCGAGTCGAGTTTCGGTGGTGGTCATCGAGTCTCCAGTCCAGAAGGTGTGATCGGGGTGCGCTGCAGGAGGGGAAGAACTTCTTCGCCGACGCGGTATGCCTCTTCGAGATGCGGGTTACCGGCGAGGATGAAGGCGTCGACGCCCAGTTCGCGCAGCTCGTCGAGTCTTTCGGCGACCTGCTCGTAACTGCCGACCAGTCCGAACGCCGGTCCGCCGCGGATGAGGCTGAAGCCGCACCACACGTTGGGTTGCACTTCCAGATCTCGGTAGCCGGTGATGTGTTCGGGTACCCAGCCTTTGATGCGGGCGGCGCCCACCGAGTCACCCTGGGCTGCACGGTCGGCGGCCCCCTTGTCGACGAAGGCCCAGCCTTTCTCGATCTCGGCCCACGCGGCTTCTTCGGTGTGCCGGGCTACGACGTCGATGCGTACGGCGAATTTCGGCGTGCGTCCCAGTTTGGCCGAGTTCTCCCGCACGCCGTCGATCTTGGCTCTCAGATCGGCGTACGGTTCCAGCCAGGAAAGGTAGTAATCGGAGTGCAGTCCGGCGGCGGCGACGGCTGCGGCCGAAGATCCGGAGAAGTACACCTCGGGAAACGGTTGGCCGGCAAGCCCGGGTGGCAGTGCAGCGCCGTGGGTTTGGAAGAAGCGACCGTCGAAGTCGAAAGGTTCACCGTCCCACACACCTTTGAGGACATCGAGGAACTCGGACGTCCTGGTGTAGCGATCGTCGTGGTCGACTTTGTCGCCCCACCACAGCTGAGGCGCTCCGCCTCCACCACTGATGATGTTGTAAACCAGACGTCCGCCGGTTGCTCGCTGCAGACTGGCCGACATCCGCGCTGCCTGGACCGGGTGAAGGAACCCCGGTTGGAACGCAACCATGAAACGGTAGGTGGTGGTCTCGGCGGCCAACGCTGCTGCGGTCGCCCACGGATCCTCGGTCATCGGGAAGGACGGCAGAAGTCCACCGAGGAACCCTGCGGACTCGGAAGCCTTTGCCACCGCTGCCATGTGGTCGATGTAGCTGTATCCGTCCAATTCGCCGCCGCGGATCGCGGGAGCAATGTTGCCCGGCCCGTATCCACCGGCATCGCCGCGGTTGTAGCGACGCGGAGTACGCAGCGACGCGTGGTCGCCTTCCATCCCGATCCGCCAATAGAAATCGATGCTCATGCGGTGGCCTTCTCTTCTGTGGTGGCCTTCTCTTCCTTGCGAATCCGACCCTCGGGATCGACCAGGTGCAGGAGATGCTCGCCCGCCCGGTGCAGCTCTTCGATGTGTGGCCGACCGGACAAGACGAAACCGTCCACACCGATATCGCGATACGACGACAATCGCTGCGCCACCTCCTCGTAGCTTCCGACGAGGCCGATACTGTGCTCGTAGCCGATGCGGTCGAATCCGGACCACAGGATGCCGCCCCGATCGATCTCGAGTGCAGCGGAATCGGCTTCTCTCAGTTGCCGTTCGACGCGAGCCCAGGCTTCGTCCGCTGTTTCCCTCGCGATGATCGGGATGCGCAGGACCTTCTCGACGGTCCTGCCGAGTTCGGATGCTCGGTCGTCGAGGGTGGTGATCCGTGTCGACAACTCGTCGCCGGCAAGGGTGAACTGATGGACATCGGCATGGTGGGCCGAGAGTTCCAGAGCTTCCGGCGAGTCCCCGGTCAGATGTACTCGGGGAAAACGGAGTCCCGACAAGATGCCTCGGAATCCGCCGCCGAGTACGTCGTAGTATTCGCCGTCGAAGTCGTAACCCGTACCGCCGAATCCGCCAGGGAGAATCTGCTCCTCGTTCCATACGCCACGGGCCACGGTCAGGAACTCCGCGGCGCGCGCGTAGCTGTCGGCTCCTCGAACCACGTCGCCGCGAGCAGCGGCGTCTTCGGGGTCCGTCTCTACCTTCACTCGCCATTCGAGACGACCTGCCGACAGGCGCTGAAGTGTCGCCGACATTTTGGCGGCGTAGACGGGGGTGCCGAAAGTGGGGTGAAACTCCACGACCACTCGCGAATGACGCGTCTGACGTAGGGCGGCGGCTGCAACGATCCAGGATTCTTCGCCATTCGGATCGTACGGTGCGACAACGCCGTCGACGCCCGACAGTTCGGCGGCGAGAACGATCTGTGCCAATTCGTCGAAGGGCCCGAAGTTTCCGGGACGAACATCGGTCGCGACGGTAGTCGGTCGCTGCGGCCCGAAGCCGCCGCGACTGTTCAGTGCGGCCACCGCCCGGCGTCCGTCACCGCGAGACGGTAGCTCCCAGTAGACGTCCGTCATTCTGCTGTGCCCTTCTGCGCAACAAGGTTGCGTGCCTGTTCCAGTGGTTCGTGCGCCACCCAGGACTGCAGGTCGAAGTCGGCGGCAAGGAAGCCGTGCGCATACAGGAATTGTTTCTGCACGCCGAGCAGGTCCACACGCTCGTCAGACAGGCTCAAATGCAGTCCGGTGTGGAAGTTCTCGCCGTACGCTGCCACCACACCTTCGGGCCCCGACTGTGTTTCGGTTTGCAGAACGGCTCGGACCTCGTCGATGTTGGCTGCGGCCCAGTCCGCCGCTCTCAGGCTCTCGGCAAGGAAACCCACGACGATGTCCGGGCGCTGTTCGAGTAGATCGGCGTGAACTGTGATCGGTCGTGGGGTGCCGTTGTTGACGCGATCACGCAGGGAAGCAGTGGAATCGAGATCGACGGCCACCGCGAGACCGTGTTCGCGGGCAACTTCCTGGGCTCGGGCGCCCTTGACGTAGATTGCGTCGACGTCGCCGCGTAGCAGGGATTCGACGCCCCACGTCGTGTTGCGGGTGGACGAGGCGGTGCGGACCTCGGGGGCCGCCGTCGTCGCAACCTCGACGAGAGTGACGTCGGCAAAACTCAACTCGCCGAGTCGAAGTGCGGAGGCGAAGCCGTGCAGGGCCATGGCACGGGGGAAGCTCCTGGCCTGATCTGCCGCCCAGGCCGGGATGCCGATCCGAGCGCCTGCCAGAAGACCGGCTTCTCGGATGTCGGAGTCTCCGCGCACCAGGATTGCCTGGGCCTCGTCGATCCAGGTGAGCCCGATGAGCCTCGTCGGAGAACCACTGGCACGCGCGGCCAGTGCGGGGACGTTGCCGCCTTCGCGAATGAGTCCGGAGAGGTGGTGATCGAAATGGCGCACTGCCAATTCCGGTCCGGCATCTTGCAGTACGCCGAAACGCACTCCGGATTCGTTTGCCGTCCGGTCGAGCCAACCGAGACTGTTGGCGAGGCCGCTGGCGGTGGGAACGGGGCAGCGGGTGTACCAGAGTGTGTCGATTGCGGAATCAGCGATCAATGTCATGACTGTCCTGTCCGTCGGGGAAGGTGCGACCGACGCCGAGTTCCTTCAGGAAACTCGCTCGGTAGCGCAGAGATTCGGGATCGTTCCGATCGCGGGGGCGTGGTAGGTCGATGTCGACATCCACGGCAAACCCGCCCTTGTCGAGGATGAGCACACGGTCGGCAAGTCGTACGGCTTCGTCGACGTCGTGCGTGACGAGCAGTACTGCCGGACGGTGGCGGGCGACCAGATCGCCTACCAAGTCTTGCATTTGGAGCCTGGTCAAAGCGTCGAGGGCTGCGAACGGTTCGTCGAGCAGTAATAGTTCAGGTTCGCGAACCAGAGCACGAGCCAATGCGACGCGTTGGGCCTCGCCGCCGGAGAGGGTGGCCGGCCAGGCGCGGTGCTTGTCCGCGAGGTTGACCTCGGCGAGTGCGTTGCGTGCATTGTCGGTCACCTGACGTGACCGTTTCTGTCCGACTGTGACATTGGCCAGAACTCGCTTCGACGGGATCAATCGCGGTTCCTGGTAGACAACCGTGCGGTCGCGCGGAACCAGCACCTCGCCGCTGTCCGGTGCTTCCAAACCGGAGAGCACTCGCAACAGGGTCGTCTTGCCGGTGCCGCTGGGGCCGAGGAGAACGACGAACTCGCCGCGCGTGATCTCGAGGTCGATACCACCTAGAACAGTCTTGTCACCGAACGACTTACGCACTCCGGTGAGCGAGACCGCTACCGGTGATCCGGCACGTCGCTCGGCCGCGGTGGTGCCGGTCCGCTCACGGGCTGCCAACGGCGGCAGAGGTGCTTCGGTGGATGGCAGCGAGCCGATGGTTGTATTCGTCATCGCGCCACCGACAATCTCCGCCACGGCATGGAGTACCGCTCGATCAGTCTGACGATTGCGTCGAAGATGAGTCCCAGTGCCGCGTACATGACGATGCACAGAACCATGTAGTCGGTGCGGTTGTATTCCTGCGCCAGGGTGACCAGATATCCGATGCCCTCACGTGTGCCGACCTGCTCGGCGGCGATCAATCCGGTGATGCTGAGCGACAGGCAGATTCGAAGCCCCATCAGAACACCGGGGAGGGCGGTCGAAAGAATTGCTCCGAACACCAGTCGCCAACCCGTCAGGCCGAAACCTTGTGCCGCTTCCACCATCTTGCGATCGACTCCGCGCACTCCCAGGTAGGTGTACGCGTACATGGGGGCGACGGTCGCGACGGCGATCAGGACTACCTTGAAGGTTTCGTCGATACCGAACCAGGCGATGAACAACGGAACGAGCGCGAGGAACGGAACCGCGCGGTTGATCTGCATGGTCGAGTCGATCAGTTCTTCGCCGAGCGAGGAGAGACCGGACAGAACCCCGAGCACCAATCCGACGATCACACCGACCGAAACACCGAGTGCGGCACGTTGAAGCGACGCGAGACCGAAGTCGACCAACTGACCCGACTGGTACAGCTCGGCGAATGCCGTCCACACCGCCGGAGGTCCGGCCAGGATCTCTTCGCGGATCAGTCCGGTAGCGGATCCGATCCACCATCCGGCAACCAGCAGCGCGGGCACGAGGAAGCGGAGTGGGATCGAGACCCACTTGGGCCTGCTGCGATTGCGGCGGTAGCGGGGCGTTTCGAGTTGCGGATGCTCCACTGACGGCGACGCAGTTCGTGCGGGCCGGGTCAGCGTCACCATCGGGTCACTTCCCCTCGGTGGTGGGTGCTGCCGCTGCCGAACCTGCCACAGCACCCTGGAGGTCGAAGATCACGTCACTGCCCTTGATCGGCTGCTGGATCACCTTGTTGTCGGCGAACAACGTGGAGATCGATTCGAGGTCGGTAGCGTCGGCTGCAGTCGGGTAGCGGAAGTTGGTGATCTGGCCGCCCAGGGTGATCGCGTCGTCGAGTCGCTGTCCGGAGAGTGCGCGCGGACCGGTCTGTTCGAAGACGTTCTCGAATGCTGCCGGGTCGGCCTGCTGCTTCGCGGTGAGTTCCTGGGTGACCTCGAGGAACTTCTGGACCACTTCGGGATGCTCTTCGAGTACTACGGTGCGGCCGGCGATGATGGTGCTGTCCACGGAGTCGATGCTCGCCTCGGTTGCGATCTCGACCGCGCCCTTGGCCTTGGCCTCCTGATACGGAATCAGGAACGATGCCCACGCGTCGACCTGCCCGGTGGAGAACGCCGACGCCGCGTCAGCCTGTTGCAGCGGAACACGTTCGACGGAATCGATCGGCACTCCGGCCTGCGTCAGGGCCTTGAGCGTGATGTACTCGCCCTTGCCTGCAGGGTTGACGGCAATGCGCTTGCCGGCCAGATCTGTGACGGTCTTGATGCCGGACTCCGGAGTGGCGATGATGCCGGCCTGGTCCTTGTTGTACGGGTCGGACGTGGCGAAGATGCGGACACCCACGTCCTTGGACAGTGCGCCGACGACGGGACTGTATGCGCCGGTTTGGATGTCGAGTTCACCGCTGTTGAAGAGTTTGAGGTTGGAGCTGAATCCCGGTGTGGTCTTGACCCATTCGATCTTTGCGCCCAGCGGTGCCAGAGCCTCGTCGTAGGTTCCGTCACGCTTGCCGACGGCGATGGCACCGGAGTTTCCGGGATCGAAGACCTTGAGCGTGAAGTCTGCGCTGGAATTGCCTGCGGCGCTGTCGGAATCGGAAGACCCACACGCCACCGCCAACCCGGCCAGCGGGATCATGGCGAGCGCAGCGGCAGCTCGTGGCAGTCGGCGGAAGCGGGACATGTATGTGGCTCCTTCAGGCGTTGAATCGTCAGAACTGACGACGATGACGCTATTGGGTGCCTGTCCGTTTTACCCCCGTTTGTTTTCTGGAGATTGGAAATCTTGACAACATCGGAAGTCTGTTCATCTGGGCTTTTGTAGGTCCACGTTTGGTTCCTTTCCATCTGATGGAAAGGATGGCCGGACTGCTGGGTCCGTGTTAGCGTCCGATTCTCAGGTCGATCAGGCCACAGCGAAAGGATCGTTCGTGACGGACGCACGCGGCGCGGGAGTTCAGACGGTAACCCGTGCCCTGACCATGCTCACATGTTTTCGCAGTGGCGAAGAACTGGGAGTCTCGGAAGTTGCGCGGCGACAAGAGCTTGCGGTCAGCACCACGCATCGATTGCTGCAGTCGCTCGTCGACGCGGGATTTCTCGAGAAGGACGACGCAACCAGTCGGTATCGCATCGGCGCGGCGCTGGCGGCTTACGGACAGGTCTCCTACCGGCAGCATCGGATCTATCTGTCCGAGCCCTACTTGGAGCAATTGGCCGCGACGACAGGAGCATCCGCTTCCCTGGCAGTGCGAAGCGGAAGTGAGGTGGTGTTGCTCGGATTCAGTCGGTGGCGCGAGGCCGACGGGCACGTGCTCCAGGGTGTTCGCCTTCCCTTGCATGCGAGCGCACTGGGGAAGGCCTTTCTGGCTTGGTCCGATGTCGACGACTCCGAACTTGCTGCTCTGCCACGTGAAGCGACCACCCAGCGCGCGATCACCGATGTTGCCGGTATCCGCCGGGAACTGGAACTGACTCGCGAGCGAGGATACGGATTCAACGACGAGGAGTTGACCCCGGATTTCCGAACGATCGGAATTCCGATCATCGATGGATCTGGCACTGTGCGTTACGCTCTCGGGCTTCGTGGTCCGGTCGAGCTGATGATCGACGAACGGATTCCGTTTCTCGCCGACCTTGCCAAGGTGACTGCACGACAGATCGGTGAGGTCCTTCTCTGACGTGATGTGAAAGCGCTTGTGGCAGATCCGGCCGAACGTGATTACCGTTGAAGTCGAGGGCGCGATCACACAATGGCTACGCGACGTGACCGCGTCCTCGCGAGCGTGGAGACGAGTGATGACGACGATCGGTGTCGTTGCCCTGTTGCTGGGCGTCCTGTTGGTCGTGGTCGAGGCGCATGCCCCAACCGCGGGGGTGCTCGGTGCGCTTGGAGCACTCATGATCGGTGCCGGCGTGTGGATGCTCTTCACGTCCGACGGTATCGGGCAATTGATCGCGATCCCGGTGACGGCGGGGGTCGCGGTAGTCGGCCTGGGCGTGGTGGCGGTAGCGAGTCGAAAAGCGCTTACCGCGCGCCGCGCTCCCGTGCGTACGGGGACGGAATCTCTTGTCGGCTCGGACGCGACCGTTCGCAGTTGGACCGGTGCGCAGGGTCAGGTCGAGCTCGACGGCGGATTATGGCGTGCTCGAATGGAATTCGGGTACGACGATTCTGTGCCTGCCGTGGGCGAATCCGTTGTCGTAGAGCAGGTTCGAGGCCTGACTCTGAAAGTGCGCCGTCGTGAACCGTGGGAGCTGCCGCTATGACCACCGTGCTTGTCGTGTTGTCCGTGTTTGTCGTGCTGATTGCAGTCCTTGTGGGCATGTCGGTGAGAGTTCTGCGCGAGTACGAGCGCGCGGTGGTGTTCCGCCTCGGTCGACTGATCACCTTGAAGGGTCCTGGTCTGGTGATTCTGGTGCCGGCGATCGATCGCATGGAGCGGGTCAGTCTGCGAACCGTCACGCTGAAGATACCGGTCCAAGAAGTGATCACTCGCGACAACGTCCCCGTGAAGGTCACCGCCGTCACGTACTTTCGGGTCGTCGACGCTGACCGTTCGATAGTCGAGGTCGAGGATTTTCTGGCCGCCACCTCACAGATCGCCCAGACCACACTGCGCTCCATTCTCGGTAAAGCTGAGTTGGACTCGCTGCTCTCCGAACGTGAACGCCTCAACGAGGACTTGCAGAAGGTCATCGATCAGCAGACCGAGCCGTGGGGAGTCAAGGTCACGACCGTCGAGATCAAGGACGTCGAGATTCCGGCCAACATGCAGCGCGCCATCGCCAGGCAAGCAGAGGCCGAACGAGAGCGGCGAGCCAAGATCATCAACGCCGACGCCGAGTTTCAGGCTTCGGCCAAGCTCGCCGAGGCGGCCGAGGTGATCAGCCGCAATCCGACCACCCTGCAGTTGCGTTATCTACAGACGCTTCACGAGATCGGTAGTGAGAACAACTCCACCGTTGTCTTCCCCTTGCCGCTGGATCTTGTCCGGCCCTTTATCGGTGGCGGAGTTGCGGCAACTCCCGCGACCCAAGAACCTGCCCGTTTCGCCTGGAATGCGAAAGTTGTTGATTAGCATCTAGTTTCGGGTCTCCATCCCTTGTATTCGAAACTATGTTCGATTAGACTTTCGGCATGGGCAGTCGGGAAGCGTGGCAACTGGATGATGAGGGCCTCAAGGGTGAGGTTCTGGATCTGGTGCGTGTCCGGCACGAGTTGCAGTCGCGGATGGTGTTGCTGATCGTGGAGATGTTTTCCCGGGAGGTTCTCGGCGGGAAGGGTTTTCGGGCGATCGCGCAGTGGTTGCATGGTTCGACGAATCTGGAGATCGGTGAGTGCAGTCTGCTGGTCGGGTTGGCGCGGTTGTTGATGCTCGAACCCGTGGTGGCGGATGCGTTTCATCGTGGTGATGTTGATGCGTTGAAGGCGCGGCAGGTGGCGTCGTTTTGTCAGCATCCGCCGAAGAACATGACCCTGGCGGATGTGGACAAGGCTCGCGGGATCTTGCTCGGTTTGGCGTCGAAGAACATCGCCGATTGTGATGCGGTGCGGGCGGCGATCCGGCGGATCGAGAAGCAGTACGGCAAGCGTGAGGACGGGGTCCCGGTGGGTGAGGATTCGGAGCGTAACGAGTTCTACGCCTCGAAAGGCTTGTACGGGCGGGTCACTGTGAAGGGTGATCTGGATGCGATCAACGGGGCCCGGTTGATCACGTTGTTGTCGAGTCTGTCGGCTCCGACGCCGGAGAAGGGCGGCGTGAAGGACACCCGTACGCCGGCATTACGGCGTGCGGACGGGTTCTGCGAATTGTTGCGGCGGTACGAGCGGGCGGGGTTGGGTCCGATCGAGGGCGGGGTGAAACCGCACATCACGGTGACTGCGTCGGCGAAAGACATGACGGACCTGCAAGCGTTGAAAGACCTCTTGCCGTCGACTCAGGAACTGGGTTTCGCGTGGACGGATTGGGTGGGCCCCATCAGTATCGATACCGCGCGGATGTTGGCGTGCGACTGCACCGTGACGCGAATTTTGTTGGATGAGAACGGTGTTCCGCTCGACTGCGGCAAAGAAGCAAGGACCGCGACGGTACCCCAGCGGCGGGCGTTGGCGGTTCGTGATGGTGGGTGTGCGTTTCCGGGATGCGGGACACCGTCGGGGTGGTGCGATGCCCATCATATTGTTCACTGGAACGATGGTGGCCCAACAGATCTCGACAACCTGATCTTGTTGTGCGGTCACCATCATCGGACACTGCACCACACCGAATGGCGGGTCGAGATCGGCCCCGATCGAAAAACGGTGTTCTACCCACCGATGTCGATCGATCCGTATCAGCATCCGATCGGCGGGAACAGCCCACCCACAGCAGCCTGAACGGGCGCAACTGAATACGTACACACCGGGGCTTAGCCATGCCCCGGTGTGTACGGCGTGTGCGGTCAGAGCATCGTCGAGATATGGTCCGGCAGCGCGACACCGGAGTCGAGATCCTCGGACGGGATCGGTTCACCGAAGTGCGTAGCTGCGGGAACTACTCCAGCCCAAACGGTTTCGATACCGATGTCGGCGGCATCGTCACCGGGGCCGCCGGTGCGAGCCTTGACGGAAGCCTCGTACAACGGCAGCGCAAGAACGATGGTTGCCGCCATTTCCTTGCGCGTGTGATCCCGCAAGTGTTGGGAACGTCCGGGAACCACCTGGTCGACGATCAGATTCAAAGCCTTCACGCGTTCGTCGCCGTCGGTCACGACTCGAGGTGATCCGATGATGACGCCGCTGCGGTAGTTCATCGAGTGGTGGAAGCCCGACCGAGCCAACACGAGCCCGTCGAGGATCGTGATGGTGATGCAGATTTCGCTGTCGGGAGCCAAACTCCGTGAAGCGACTGAACCGTGAACATAAATAGATCCGCCGCGGTCGGGGCCGTCGAGGTCGAACCCGTAGGCGGTGGGAAACACCATGGGAACTCCGCCGACGGTCACACCCATGTGGCACAGCTTCGCGGACTGCAAGACGTCGACGAGTGCCGCGCGTTCTGCGACGCCGTGGTGGCGGGCGCGCTTGTGCGTCGTACGTGCTGTCGGGGACAGCGGAATAGGTGCAGTGGGGGCAGGAGCAGGGGCAGCAAAGACAACGGAATCTGTCATGCAGACAATGCTGGTGGCAAAGTGGCTTCAAGTCATGGTCCAATCAGTGGAGACTTCGATAGGCCACTTCGATTTGCCACTTCCGGGAGGGTTCTGAATGTTTCTGCCTTCGGCGGTAGCCGTCGTCCTCGACCGGACAGATCGGCGGGCGCTCCCGATCCAGATTGCCGACCACCTCAGAGCTGATATCCGCAGTGGTAAGGCGGCAGTGGGTCTGAGGTTACCCAGTTCCCGGAAGCTGGCGGCGGAGCTCGAGGTGGCGCGGGGCGTCGTGGAACGGGCGTATGAGCAGTTGATCGCCGAGGGTTGGCTTGTCGCTGTGCACGGCTCAGGCACCTTCGTTGCCGAGGCGCCCTCCCCCATGGTCACTCCCACGACTACACCGAAGAATGCCGCCGACAAGATGTCGCCCAGGGTGCAGCTCCGGCCGGGCGTGCCGTGGACGCCGCCGCGTGCATCGGCAGCGTGGCGGCGGGCGTGGCGTGACGTCGGGTCCAAACCGCCACCTTTCGAGGATCCCGATCCTGCGGGTGACTACGAATTGCGTTCGGCACTATCGGAATTGCTGGCAAGAGCCCGCGGAATGTCGGTTGAACCCGAGAGAATCCTGATCACCTCAGGTGCCACGCATGGTCTCGGCCTCGCCCTGTCGGCTCTGCGTACCCGTGGTGCTGTTCTGGCGATGGAAGATCCCGGATACCGGTATGCGTCCTCGGCCGCTACAGCCTGTGGATGGTCGCTGCTCGACGTGCCCGTCGACGCTCATGGTCTCTGTGTCGACCAACTCGAAACTGCGTCGGAGAGCGTCCGTGGCGTGTATGTGACACCGTCCCATCAGTATCCGACGGGTGGGCTGCTTCCGGTAGGTCGGCGCAACCAGTTGATCGAGTTCGCCCGCGTCCGCGACGTCGTCCTGTTCGAGGACGACTACGACTCCGAATTCCGTTACGACGTAGCGCCTTTGCCTGCGCTTGCCCAGTTGGCTCCTGATCGGGTGGTGTATCTCGGAACAGTTGCAAAGACGCTCGGCGCCGGAATTCGATTGGGCTGGTTGGTAGCTCCCCTCGACCTGGTCGACCGCATAGCAGTACACCGCAAGCGAATCGGCGACTTCCCGTCGGTTCCGCTGCAGCAAGCACTCCTGTCCCTGCTCCGTGACGGCGAATGGGATCGAGCGGTGCGTACCGCCCGGCGCAGGTACCGGGAGCGTGATCGGGCGGTCGAGGAAGCGCTGTCATCGTTCGGTGAACTGCGGGGTCTCGGCGCCGGCATGCACACGACGCTCATGCTCGACGCGGATCTGGCAGCGACCGTCGCTCGCGAGGCGCTCCTGCACGGCGTCGAAGTGCCCACCCTGGTCGAGTCCACCCGAACGCACGGAGACCCCGGCGGATTGGTCATCGGCTACGGACGGGTGGAATCCGCGGACCTCGAATATGCGCTCGAGGTGATAGCCGAGTGCCTCGCACGTCACAGCGCTTGAAGTCTCGTTGATCGGGAGTGCGGCAACGGATGGGCGTGGTCCGGTTCTAGCGTCTGCTCGTGACGATCCGAAGCCAGACCTTTCCGCACCTGCTCGCACCAGGCACCATCGGCCCGATGACCGTGCCCAATCGCGTGGTTCTCCCTGCGATGGACATGAACCTGTGTGAAGACGGGGAAATCGAAAAGGGCGACATCGACCACTTCGTGGCGCGTGCAGCTGGTGGAACGGGTCTGATCATCACCGGTTGCTGCGCTGTTGCGTATCCGCTGGGCTGCACCAGCCGCAAGGAACCGGGGCTTTCGGAAGACCGGTTCATCCCCGGTCTCAAGGCGTTGGCCGACGCAGTCCACGACGCGGGCAGCAAGCTCTGTGTGCAGATGACACACCACGGCAAGGTGGCGCGCATCGATACCCTCGACGGCCGACCCCAGTTGGTCCCGTCCACACCGAAGCCGCCGGGTGACATGAGTGCGATGGCCGATTGCACGCCAGAAGAACTGGGCAAGATGGCTGCCATCAACGAGGGCAAGAGGGCTACGTACCACGAGGCAACCAAGGAAGATCTTGATTGGCTGGTCCGCATGTTCGCCGAGGCTGCCGGACGGGTGAAGGCGGCGGGCGGCGACGCCGTCGAGATTCACTGTGCCCACAACTACGTCCTCGGAGCGTTCCTGAGTCGGTACACGAATCAGCGCAGCGACGAGTACGGAGGTTCCATGGAGAACCGTGCTCGCCTCGCTTGTGAGGTCATTCGGGCGGTCAAGGAGGAGGTCGGTGGTGCGCTTGCCGTCATCGTGCGTCTGGCCGGTCAAGAGTACGGCGAAACCGACGGGCTGACGGTCGACGAGGCTGCTGCGGCCGCGAAGATGTTCGAAGAGGCCGGAGCTGACGCCATTCATGTCACCGGTACCGCGCTGAATGCTTTTGCCAACTTCACCGACGGCCCCCTGCCCGACAAGGTCGGCTACTACACCGACAATGCAACGCGAATCAAGCAGGCGATATCGATCCCCGTGATCACCGTCGGACGTATGCTCCCCGAGGTCGGCGAGAAGATGATCGCGGAAGGTCGCACGGACTTCGCCGCAATGGGCCGCCAGCTCCTGGCCGATCCACAGTTGGTGAACAAACTCAAAGACGGTGTACCCGAGCGGGTTCGGCCTTGCATCAATTGCTACGTCTGCGTGCAGGAGAACTTCTGGGACGAGACCCCGCTGTGCGCGGTGAACCCTGCCCTGGGCAACGAAGCGCTTCTCCCCTTTGTTCGGACCAGCACTCCGAAACACATTGTTGTGGTCGGAGCGGGCCCCGGTGGTCTCGAAACGGCTCGCGTGGCCGCTGAACGTGGGCACCGAGTCACGGTGTTGGACAAATCCGATCGTCTCGGCGGCACCCTGTGGTTCTCGAGCCTCACTACCCCGGACAACGGGCGTCTGCTCAGCTGGTTGAAAGTGGAAATCGAGCGTCTCGGTGTCGATGTTCGACTGAAGACCGAAGCCTCGGTTGCCTCGATCCGGGCACTGAACCCCGACGCCGTAGTCGTGGCCACCGGTGCGGTTCGTGAGCGGCCTAGTGTTCCGGGCGGTGATCTCCCGCACGTGCACACCGGTGATTCGTTGCGCGCGTTGATGACCGGAGCGGGAGACGTCTCACAGGTACCGCCGTTCCTGCGGACGATGGCCAAGTTGGGCAAGCTGTCCGGTATTACCAAGAGCCCCGCGGCGATCCGAGCTGTGACCCGCAAGTTCCTGCCCATGGGTAAGGACGTTGTCGTGATCGGTGGTTCGCTTGTCGGACTCGAGCTTGCAGAGTTCCTGGCCGAGCGAGGTCGCAATGTGACGCTGATCGAAGAAGGCCAGCAGTTGGGTATTCCGATGGCGATGCCGCGCCGCTGGACGGCGGTGCGCCACGCCAAGTATGTCGGTGTGGACATTCACCGCAATTCAACGGTGCAGCGAATCACCAAGGAGCACGTCGAATTCCGTTCCGGTGACAAGACACGGACCGCTCCAGCCGACATGGTTGTCGTCGCGTCGGGAGTGTCGGCGCAGGCGCCACTGGCCGATTCTCTGATCGGTGTCGTGTCCGACGTACATGTGGTCGGTGACGCGGTGAACGTCGACTACATCGAGGGCGCGATGCACACGGCGTGGAAAGTCGCGATGGATCTGTAGTTCAGCATCAGGTAGCGCTTTGTGCCGCAACGATGTCCGGCCACCAGCGGGCCGCGACATCGGGGTGCGCACGTAGTCGACTCTTGAGGGCATTCGCCCCGTAGGAATCGTGTATCGGGTTGTTCGCGTCCACGGTGACGCCGGTGGCGCGCGCCGCCAGCTCGGGCGGTAGGTCGAACTCCGGGATCTGCGCTGCGTAGTTCGGGTTGAAGAAGAACGGCACCGAGATACGTTCGCCGTCGCCCTCGGGTGAAACTACCCGGTGCACAGTCGCTTTCAAGTATCCGCCGGTAGCGACCTCGAGCAGTTCGCCGATGTTGACCACCAGCGCCCCGTCGATCGGCGGCGCGTCGATCCAGTCGCCGTCGTGCTCGACCTGCAGACCGCCTTTGCCCGGTTCGACATAGAGCAGAGTCAGCACACCCGCGTCCTTGTGTCCGCCGACGCCCTGGGAGCCGGCACCTTTCGGGCGGCCCGGGTAACGCACCACCTTGATGAGGATCGACGGATCGTGAGCGAACGCGTCGTCGAAGATGTTTGCGTCCTGCCCCAGGGCTACCGCCCATTCGCGTAAGAGGCTCAATGCGATCGAGGTGAGCGTGTCGTTCCACTCGGTGATGACGTCGCGAAGTTCGGGAAGGGCGTCGGGCCACTGGTTGGGGCCCTGCAGGATCTCCCAGGCCGGTGAGGTGTCGGTGCGCTCGGCCGCGGGCTGTTCGGCCCCGATGTCGATCTGCTCGCGCCAGTCCTGCTTGCCTTCGGTCAGTTCGCCGCCGAGCCGGGTGTACCCACGGAAGTGCGGGCTGCGGACGTTCTCGATCGCGAGCTTCTCGGCAGTCGGTAGCGCGAAGAACTCGCGGGCGACGTCGAGGAGGCGTCGCTGCAGTTCGTCGGGAATTCCGTGGCCGACCAGGTAGAAGAATCCGACCTCGTGGGTGGCCTCGCGGAGCTGAGTGCGGAACTGCTCGGCGGTGTCGGGGTTCTGCGCAAGCGACAGATCGAGCACTGGCAGCGACGTAATCGACATGGGGTCCTCGATCCGTGTGATGGTTCTGATGTCCATCATTCCACGCTGAGCGGCACCCGGACCCGCACGGCAATTCGGCAGCCGCAGGCGTGATTACCCGCGCGGATGCGGAAACACCCTGCGGATAACAGAATCGGGGCCTTGCGCCGTTGGCGCAAGACCCCGAATCAGTGTGAGTCGAATTAAGCTTCGTCGGCGCCGATGATGAACGCTTCGAGCTCGATGCGAGCCTTGTCGTCGGCCATCTGGACCGGCGGGGACTTCATCAGGTAAGCGGAAGCCGGGTAAACCGGTCCACCGATGCCGCGGTCCTTGGCGATCTTGGCTGCGCGGACGGCGTCGATGATGATGCCGGCAGAGTTGGGCGAATCCCAGACCTCGAGCTTGTACTCCAGGTTCAGGGGAGCGTCACCGAAGGCGCGGCCTTCGAGGCGGACGTATGCCCACTTGCGGTCGTCGAGCCACTCCACGTAGTCCGAGGGACCGATGTGGACGTTGCGGTCGTGAACCTTGCCGGCAAGTGCGCCGGTCAGGTTGGACGTCACGGCCTGGGTCTTGGAAACCTTCTTGGACTCCAGGCGATCACGCTCGAGCATGTTCTTGAAGTCCATGTTTCCACCGACGTTGAGCTGGTAGGTGCGGTCCAGCACGACGCCGCGGTCTTCGAACAGCTTCGCCATCACGCGGTGGGTGATGGTGGCGCCGACCTGGCTCTTGATGTCGTCACCGACGATCGGGACGCCGGCGTCCTTGAACTTGGCAGCCCACTCCGGGTCGGAAGCGATGAAGACGGGCAGAGCGTTGACGAATGCCACGCCTGCGTCGATCGCGCACTGTGCGTAGAACTTGTCAGCGTCGTCGGAACCGACGGGCAGGTAGGAGACGAGGACGTCGACCTGAGCGTCCTTGAGTGCCTTGACGACGTCGACGGGCTCGGCGTCGGACAGCTCGATGGTCTCGGCGTAGTACTTGCCGATGCCGTCGAGGGTCGGGCCACGCTGAACGGGAACGTCCAGGGGCGGGACGTCGGCGATCTTGATGGTGTTGTTCTCGCTCGCGAGGATCGCCTCGGAGAGGTCGAAGCCGACCTTCTTGGCGTCGACGTCGAACGCAGCGACGAACTGCACGTCGCGGACGTGGTACTTACCGAACTTGACGTGCATGAGGCCGGGGACCGTCTGGGTCTCGTCGGCATCCTTGTAGTAGTGGACGCCCTGAACCAGGGACGAGGCGCAGTTACCCACGCCCACAATGGCTACGCGCACCGCGGTGCTGTTCTCACCCATGGTCGGGTTCTCCTTCTTTCCGGGATGTTCCTGTTGTCGATTGCTCGGCTGCGATCAATTCGTTGAGCCAACGCACTTCGCGTTCACTCGATTCGAGTCCGAGCTGATGGAGCTGACGGGTATAGCGGTCCAGCGATCCGCTGGCCCGACCGACGGCCTCGCGGAGCCCCTCACGGCGCTCCTCGACCTGACGTCGCCTGCCTTCGAGGATCCGCATCCGCGCTTCTGCGGGGGTGCGGCTGAAGAAGGCGAGGTGAACGCCGAAACCGTCGTCGGTGTAGTTCTGCGGCCCGGTGTCGGCGACCAGTTCGGTGAACCGTTGCCGACCTTCCGGAGTGAGCTGGTAGACGCGACGCGCCCGACGCTTGAGCGTGCCGGTGGCAGTGTCGACGTCTTCCGAGATCAATCCGTCGGCTTGCATGCGCCGCAGTGCCGGGTACAGCGATCCGTACGAGAACGCGCGGAATGCGCCGAGCAGACCAGTGAGCCGCTTACGCAGCTCGTATCCGTGCATCGGTGACTCGAGGAGCAGCCCGAGGATTGCGAGTTCGAGCAACTGACAAACCTCCCGAGTCGTTGAACCTAACCGCTTGATGCGATAACCAACTATATCGCGCCGATATATAAAACCACACTGCGGACCGATACGTGTACCAGGGTGTCACGGCTAGATCAGGGGGTGAACGGGTAGATCGACATGATTTCGCCATCGAGGGCAGCGGTCAGGTACCCGCTCTCGTCGAGGTCGTTGCCGACGTGAATCTGGATGGTCGGAACATTTTCGGTGCTATCGACAGAGACGTACCGAGTGGTCGGATTTTGCACCGACGTCGTTGTTCCGGCGCCGTCGAGCAGGGCGATCACGATGCGAGGATCGAGCTGTCTGACGTCGATCTGTGTCACGTCGGGTTCGCGTGATCCTCCTGAAGTCGTGTCCTCGAGGTCGCCTCGGTAGTAGCTGTCCAGGCTCTTGCGCGGCGCGGCAGGATCGGCGCGCGTTACGCGTGCATAAGTGGGATAGATGGTCATCTCGTCGACCAGTCCGCTGCCGTACTCCGTTTCGATGGCATGGAACATCGCCCCCAGGCCGTCGACGGTGTGTAACTGTGGCTCGGGGCTCGAGAAGATCGTGACGTCGGACGCGGCGTATTTGATTCCGAAACCGACAGCCGAGACCAGTGACAGCGCGATGATCACAACGGCGATCCAACGCGTGTCGAGCGAAGGTTCTTTCCGAAGAATGGGTAGGGACGCCTCGGTCTGCAGATCGGACGTCAAATCTTCGAGATCGCCGAGAGTGACTGCCACCGCGGCGAGTTCGGTCAATTCGTCGTGCTCGGTCGCCGTGAGTTGTCCGTCGGCGAAGGCGGAGTCCAGCACTGCGCAGGTAGCCTCGCGATCGGCATTGCGAGCGCGGGTGGTCCTGGTCAGATCGTTCGGCATGTCCGGGGCCTATCGAGGAGTGAAGGGAGACAAGCGGATCGGGCGGCCATCCGGGGTCAAATCCATTGAGCCGCTCGCGCCGAGGTTGTTGCTGGCGTAGATGGAGACGCGTGGATCGTCGCTCGACGAACTCATGCTGATGTGTGTGATCTCGGCGTCGGGGACGTTGAGATTTGCGGACACTCCTGCCAGATATCCGGCGAGTTTGTCGATGTCGACGGCAGCGAGGTCGAAGGTGACGGTGCTGGCTGCTCGAGTCGACGTGCTGTCGCGTGGTGTGAAACCGCCTCGAAAGTCGATGTCTTCCTCCAGGTTCGGCGAGACAGCGGCGGCGCGAGTGACGCTTGCATAGCCGTCGTAGAAGTTGGCGGAATCGATTATCGTCGTGCCGTACTTGGCGCTGTATCTGGTGATGAATTCCCCGATCCCGCTTGCGGTGACCGTGTTCAACGTCGAACTCACAATGGGGGCAAGCGGTTCGACGTTTTCGGCTGCCGCCGGTGGAGGCGGTGGGGGTGAAGGGTCGGCGGACAAGGTGAGGTACCCGATCAGGCCGGCGAAGATAGTCGATGCGGCTGCGAGGTACCAGATCTTGTCGATACGGCGAACTTTGGCGACGGCGTTGCGCAGCGTTGCTTTCTGCAGATCGCGGACCAGCAGATCGAGCTGTCCGAGCGTGGTCGCGGTCATGGCCGCAGCCGTCCGGTTCGCGTGCTCGTCGACCGTGATCTGGCCGTCGGACAGAGCCGTATCGAGAACGGCGCAGGTATCGGAACGGTCGACGTCGCGCGCACGGGTGCGCGTAGAGGTAGTAGTCGGGGACCCACTCACCGGCTCACCCTAGCTCCCGTACGGGTAGGAACGAGAGATCTCGCCCCACGGCGTGACCTCGATGCGTCCTTGGTGGCCGAGTCCGTTCTCTGCATAGATCGCGATCTCCGGGACGCCGTAGTTCGCGTTGAGGATCACGGCGGTGATCGTCGCGTCCGGCACTTTGATGAATTCGCCGATGTTTTCCATGAACGGCGTGAGTTTGTCGATCTGGATGGAGCCGAGGTCGAACGTCGGCTGATCGCTTCTGCGAGGGGTGTTGTTCGGCTCGATCTGGAATCCACCCCAGAAGCTGATGCGCTGGGTCTGAGCCGGTGCACCGGGTGCTGCGCGTTGGACCGAGGAATGCTTCTCGTGGAAGCTCGCGCCGTCGACGAACATGTCGCCGAACTCTTCTCGATACCTCTCGATAAATGCGCCGATACCCTCGGGAGTCAATGTGTCGATGTGTGCGATCAGGATCGGTTCGACGGTCGGCTCCGTCACCAGGGTTGTGGTCGGCAACGGTGGCGCGAGGGAAGTAGTGCTGGCATAACTGGCGGTGATGTCTTCCGAAGGCGTCAATGGTGAGCGACTCCAGGCCACCGCGGCGACGGCGCCGACGACGATCAGAGCAGCGCCGCCGATGTACACGGCCTTGCGCGTCACCGACGTCCGAGGCGCCGTTGTGGTATCGATCTTCGGCACCTGCAGATCGTTGACCAGGCGCGCGAGCTCGAGCAGGGTTTTCGCGGACCTCGCCTTTTCGGTCCGTTCGAAGTAGTCCTCCGCGCTCAACTGCCCTTCGGCGTACGCGGCGTCCAACACATTGCACGTTTCGACGCGATCAAGATCACGAGCACGCGTCATCGGAGAACGAGAAGACTTCACAGGAAGTGATCGTAATGGCTGGTCGCCATGCCCCCAGCCCCCGAAATGTGTTCATCGTGACCCTCCCGAACCGTCCGTCGCGGCACGGACGCACGTACGCTGGTCAGGTGCGGATACAGCGGCAAGTTGTGGACTACGCGCTCGCGCGTCGGTCTGTGCTGGCCGAAGTGTCTGCGGGTCGGACCGACGTCAAGCAGGTGTGTGACGCCGATCCGTACCTACTCAGAGCCGCGAAGTTCCACGGCCGGGGCAGCGACGTCGTCTGCCCCATTTGCCGCAAGGAACAGTTGACGCTCGTGTCCTGGGTGTTCGGCGACAAGCTCGGTCAGGTTTCGGGATCGGCCCGAACCTCGGACGAGCTCGCTCGGCTTGCGGAAACAGCAGAGGAGTTCACGGTGCACGTTGTAGAGGTGTGCCGTACCTGCAGTTGGAACCACTTGGTGCAGTCCTATGTGCTCGGCGCAGTACCTGCGCCGCCGCGACCGCGGCGAGCACGCCCACCAAGCCGGCGCACCGCCAGCGAGTAACGCCACACCCGAAGAAGGGCCCGATCGAAGTCTGCACGTGATCGGTCCGTGACCACTGGAGATTTGATTCGTGAGTTCCCCCAGCAACAACAACCCGGGCGGCAACAACCCGGGTGGCCGTCCCGTCGGTCCCAACCGTCCCGCCGGACCTCCTCAGGGTCGTCCGCCGCAGGGACGTCCCATGGGCCCACCACCGCAGGGACGCCCTCCGATGGGTCCGCCCCCTCAGGGTCCGCCCCCTCAGGGTCGTCCGATGGGACCCCCGCCCCAGGGTCGTCCGCCGCAAGCCCGACCTTCGGGCCCGCCTCCTCAGGGCCGCCCCGCCGGTCCCCCTCCTCAGGGTCGTCCGCCGCAAGGCCGACCTGCCGGCCCGCCGCCTCGAGATCGCGCCGTAGGCGCTCAAGGAGATCGCGCCTCCGGCGCTCAGGCAAACGAACCGACCCAGCGCGTCGCGGCAGCAGCAGCGACCACCCGTAGCAACGCGGGCACCCGCCCGCCGGTCGGACCTCCACCGACGAAGCCGCCGACAGGTGGCTCCGGTGGCGGTGGCAACGACGGACAACCCCCGAAGGGAAGAAAGAGCACCGTGAAGAAGAAGTCCAAGTGGCGCACAGTTCGCCGCTCGGCCTACGTCTTGGTGGCGCTCGGTCTTGTTCTGCCCGTCCTTGCCTTCATGGCCGCGTACATCGTGCAGGACGTCCCCAAGCCCGGTGACCAAAAGACCAATCAGGTGGCGACGGTCTTCGCCGCCGACGGAAGCACCGTGATCGCTACCGTCGTCCCGCCGGACGAAGGTAACCGCGTCGAGGTCTCGCTCGATCAGGTACCGATGCACGTTCGTAACGCCGTTCTGGCCGCAGAGGACCGCGATTTCTACTCGAACCCGGGCTTCTCGATCTCCGGTTTCGCACGCGCAGCCCGTGACAACGTCCTCGGTCGCGACAGTGCCGGTGGTGGATCGACCATCACTCAGCAGTACGTGAAGACCGCGCTCGTCGGCTCGGAGCGTTCGCTGACGCGAAAGATGAAGGAACTCGTTCTCTCCTCGAAGATGGCCAACGAGTGGTCCAAGGACGACATTCTTGCCGCATACCTGAACACCATCTACTTCGGTCGTGGTGCGTACGGTATCGAAGCCGCGTCCAAGGCTTACTTCGGTAAGCCCGTCGACCAGCTGTCCATCGAAGAAGGCGCCGTCCTGGCGTCGTCGATCCAGCTTCCGTCGCTCCTCGATCCCGAGACCAACCCGACCGGCGCGAAGTCCCGTTGGGATTACGTGCTCGACGGCATGGTGTCCGCCGGCACGCTGGATCAGGCCGCGCGCACGCCGATGCAGTACCCCGCCTACATCCCGCTCGCCCAGGTCGACAACAGCAGCCAGGGCTCGACCGGCCCCGAGGGCCTGATCAAGCGTCAGGTGCTCAAGGAGATCGGCGACGCTGGAATCAGCGAGCAGTTGCTCAACACCGAGGGCTTGCAGATCACCACGACCATCGACCCGCAGGCTCAGGCCGCAGCGGTCGAGGCAGCCCGTTCCAATATGGAGGGCGAGCCGGAGAACCTGCGTACCGCAGTTGTCTCGGTCGATCCGAAGACCGGAGCCGTCAAGGCGTACTACGGCGGTGAGGACGGCGCGGGATACGACTTCGCGAATGCCGGACTTCAGACCGGTTCCTCGTTCAAGGTGTTCGGCCTCGCAGCCGCCCTGGATCAGGGAATCCCGCTCTCGCAGATGTACGACAGCTCACCGCTGACCGTCAACGGCATCTCCATCGGCAACGTCGAAGGTGAAAGCTGCGGCACCTGCACCATCGCAGAGGCGCTCAAGCGTTCGCTGAACACCAGCTTCTACCGTCAGATGCTCAGCCTCGACGGCAACGGCCCGCAGGAAATCGCGGACATCGCTCACAAGGCAGGCATCCCGAAGGACATCCCGGGCGTCGGCCCGTCGCTCACCGAGGCCGACGGTTCCGGCCCCAACAACGGCATCGTGCTCGGCCAGTACCAGGCCCGCGTGCTCGACATGGCGTCGTCGTACGCGACACTCGCCGCGTCCGGTACGTATCACGCACCGCACTTCGTGCAGAAGGTCGTCGCGGCCGACGGCACCGTGCTGCTGGACCGCGGCGCGCCCGCCGGTGAAGACCGCATCGACGCTGCCGTGGCGGACAACGTGACGGCTGCGATGCAGCCGATCGCGGCGTACTCGCGCGGTCACAACCTGGCCGGCGGACGTCTGTCGGCGTCGAAGACAGGTACTGCGCAGCTCGGTGACACCGGAGCCAACAAGGACGCGTGGATGGTCGGCTACACGCCGTCGCTTTCGACCGCGGTCTGGGTCGGAACTCCCGACGGTGAAGCGATCACCAATTCCGGTGGCGCGATGATCTACGGCTCGGGTCTGCCTTCGGACATCTGGAAGGACACGATGGACGGCGCCCTCGAGGGCACCGACAACGAGAAGTTCCCGACGCCGGGCAAGATCAACGGTCAAGCCGGTGGTGTTCCGGAGTACACGGCCCCCGCACCGCCCAAGACGTCGGCGCCGCCGACCACCGCACCGACGACGACGGAAACCACTCCGCCGCCCGTGGTGACAACGACGCAGGTCGAGGTTCTGCCGGGCATCACGATCCCGATTCCGGGCATCTCCCGGCCGACGACAACCACGCCACAGGTACCAGGGGCAGGGGAGACCACCGAGGAAGAACCGGCAGGTGTGAGCCCCGGCCAGTAGTTGGAGGGTGGTCGGTTCGAAAGACGGTAACCTCGCGGAGTGGCCGCGAATGCTGATGATGCCGAACCGACCTCCCCCGCTCCGCTGGCCGAAGATCTTCGTTCGGCGGATTGGCGGGACGTTCCCAGTCGCAACGACGCGATGGTGTCTGCGCTGTCGGGAACCGTCGGCGGTCCGGTAGGTCGTCACGCACTGATCGGGCGCACTCGCTTCTTCACACCGATGAGAGTGATCCTTCTGCTCGCCGTGGTGTTCTTGGCTTTCGGCTGGTTCGCGAAGGCTGGCTGTATTCAGCAGGCGCCGGTCGGCGAGAGCGGGCAGGTCGGCCTCGACTGGAGTGGCAGCCGTCAGTACGTGGCGATGTGTTACTCCGACACCGTTCCGCTGTACGGAGCCGAGCGCCTCGATCAGGGAGCATTCCCGTACAAGACGTCGTGGGAAGAAGTACGCGGCGACGGTTCGATCCAGATGCGGTACATGGAGTATCCGGTCATCTCGGGGCTCTATCAGTACGGCGCAATGAAAGTCGCGAAGGCGTGGGATTCGATCACCTGGCTGCCGGGCGCGATTCAGGTGGCGCTCTATTTCAACGTCGTGGCGTTCGGGTTGGCGTTGGCGTGGCTGGTCACCGTGTGGGCGAGCACCCTGCTGGCCGGACGACGAGTGTGGGACGGCGCTCTCATCGCGTGCTCCCCTTTGGTGATCGTGCACGTGTTCACGAACTTCGATCCTCTGGCGACGGCGTTCGCGGCGGGTGGGTTGTTGGCGTGGGCACGCAAGCGGCCCGTGCTCGCGGGAATCCTGCTCGGCCTGGGCGGCGCCGCAAAGCTCTACCCGCTGCTCCTACTGGGACCGCTCTTGGTCTTGTGTCTGCGCGCGGGCAAGACGAGGGACTGGCTGGTGACCGCTCTCAGCGCGGTCGCGGCATGGCTTGCGATGAACCTGCCCATTGCCGCGCTGTACCCCCATGGTTGGTACGAATTCTTCCGGCTCAACTCCGAACGCGGGGCCGATCCGGATTCGCTCTACAACGTGATCGCGTCGTTCACGTCGTGGAAGGGCCTCGACGGTCCTCTCGCACAGGGTGAGTCGCCGTCGAATCTCAACGCCGTCTCTCTGCTTTTGTTCGTGGCCGTCTGCATCGGTGTCGGATACGTCGCCCTGACGGCGCAGCGTCGTCCGCGAGTTGCGCAGCTGTGCTTCCTGTTGGTGGCGGGCTTCCTGCTCACGAACAAGGTGTGGAGCCCGCAGTATTCTCTGTGGCTGGTGCCGCTGGCCGTGTTGGCCTTGCCGCACCGCAGACTCCTGCTCGCGTGGATGACCATCGACGCCCTGGTCTGGGTTCCACGAATGATGTATTACCTCGGTGTGTCCAACAAGGGGCTGCCCGAGCAGTGGTTCACCGGAACCGTCGTGATCCGGGACATCGCGGTACTCGTTCTATGCGCGCTGGTGCTCCGGCAGATCTACCGGCCGTCGGAGGATCTCGTGCGGTACGGGTTCATCGACGATCCGGCGGGCGGTGTTCTCGATCAAGCACCGGACAAACAACCTGCCTGGCTACCCGGTTGGCTGAAGCCGTCCAAGGCGAAGGAACCGGAACCCGTCACGGTCTGAGGTCACCACTCGTCGAGGGTGGTGTACCCGTCCTGGACCGCGCGGGCAAACAATGCTGCCTTCGTGGGAGCCGGCCGCCCGACGTCGCTGTACTTCGTGCGGATCCGAGTGATGTGTGTGTTGACGGTGCAGACGCGTAGGCCGAGTGTCTCGGCGACCTCGGACTTGGAATCCGAACGTAGCCAGGCAAGAAGTACTTCGATCTCGCGGACGCTCAGCTTCGGCTTGTGCTTGCCGTGCTTGGGGTTGCCGACTCGGGACACGTTTGCCTCGATCTTCGGAGAAATGCCGATTGAAGACATGCGAGTAGCGCCTTTCGACGGAGGGGATGGGCGTCGACTGCCGTATTTGCAGAAGGGCTGCTGGCTCAGGGTGCGACTGAGACGAGTATTTCGATCGAGGTGTCTCAGTGGAACGGGTGCAACTCTCTCGATACAGAGTCCATACAACGGACAAATCCCCTACCTGCTCCGATAGAGTGCGTCGCTATGAACTCGAAGGCAGAAGCCGCTACGCACAATCAGGTCGATCCCGCCCGGATCGAGTCGCGTGGGCAGTTTGCTGAGACGCTCACTGCACTGCGGAACGCAGCCGGACTGACGGTCCGCGAAGCCGTCGAGCGTTCGGGTGGTTTGCACGGAACCGTCAGCGGATGGTTTGCCGGCCAACACCTGCCGACGCCGGCGAGTACCCCGATGTTTTTCGCGCTCCTCGAGGCCTGCGGCGTCGATTCCGAGGATGAGCGGCAGCGCTGGATCAGTGCGGTGCAACGAGTGAGACAGCTGACGGCCAGACGACGCGGCGACGCCACCGTTCCGTATCGAGGTCTCGAGTCGTTCCGGCAAGAGGACGCCGAGTGGTTCTTCGGTCGAGACGAACTCACTGCCAACTTGGTTGAGCGGGTGGCGTCGGCGATACGAGGTGATGGTCGCCGTCAGTTCATGGTGATCGGTGCTTCAGGATCGGGTAAGTCGTCGTTGCTGCGGGCCGGGCTCGCCCCCAAGATCGCCGGGGACGATCCACGGTTCGACGGTTGGCGGGTGGAAACCCTGCAGCCGGGTACGGGAGGAATTCCGTCGTCGATTTCCGACGAACCAACGGTCTTGATCCTCGACCAGTTCGAGGAACTGTGGACGCAGTGCGATGGTGATCGGCGCGAGGAAATACTGCAGACACTCGCGGAACTCGGTGAGAACACCATCGCCGTCATCGGAATGCGCGCCGACTTCTACGGGCTCGCGGCGGAGGAACCGCTTTTGGTGCCGCTGCTCGACGATTCGCCGATGGTGGTCGGGCCGCTGACCGACGAACAATTGCGCGAGGTGATCGTCGAGCCGGCGGTCAAGGCCGGGATGACCGTGCAGAGCGAATTGGTTCAGGTTCTGGTCTCCGAGCTGACACCACGCGGCTCGCGTACGGCGAGCGACCCCGGAGCTTTGCCCTTGCTGTCACACGCACTGTTGGGGACCTGGCAACGGTCGACGCGTAAAACTCTGACCGTCTCCGATTACTACGCCACCGACGGGATTGCCGGAGCCGTCCAGCAAAGCGCGGAGGAAGTGTACGGCGAGCTCACAGAGCGGCAGCAGCAGTTGGCGCGCAGGATCTTCCTCCGGTTGGTCAACGTCGACGAAGTGACGCAGACGCGTCGGCGGGCACCGCGCACCGAACTCTTCCTCGGTGACGACGTCGACGACGTGAATACCGTCATCGACCGGTTCGCCTTACGCCGCCTTCTCACCGTCGACGAGGAGACCGTCGAGGTTTCGCACGAGGTCTTGCTGTCCGCGTGGAGTCGGCTTCGCGATTGGATCGACTCGGACCGCGCCGGTCTGGCGGTGCATCGCCGGTTCACCTACGCGGCGCAGGTGTGGGAAGACAGTGGACGCGACCCCGGCGCGCTGCTCGGACCCGCACGTCTTCATCTGACGGAAGAATGGCTGCGTTCGGGCGAACTCGGGCTCCCACTGGAACCGAGTCGGACCCGCGCCGCCGACCTCAATGCCACCGAGCGGGAGTACCTCGCCGCGAGCATCGAGCATCGTGATCAGCAGGAATTTGCCGATCGCCGACGTACACGCGTGCTACGACGGCTCGTGACTGCGCTGGCAGCCGCGTCGGTGATCGCTCTGGTGTTGGCGGTGGTTGCCACCGTCGCCGGTATCGGCGCCAATCGTCAACGTGTCCAAGCAGATACTGCGCGCGACGAGGCGATGTCGCGTCAGGTGGCCACCGAGTCGATCAGGATGCGTGAGCGGGATCCGTCGCTGGCGTCGCAGCTTGCTCTGGCGGCATTTGCGGTCAACGAAAC
The DNA here is from genome assembly GCF_048573875.1 of Rhodococcus sp. SB1D. Classification (NCBI taxonomy): domain Bacteria; kingdom Bacillati; phylum Actinomycetota; class Actinomycetes; order Mycobacteriales; family Nocardiaceae; genus Rhodococcus; species Rhodococcus sp. SB1D. The sequence continues at coordinate 448,491 of NZ_JBMAIQ010000003.1, read as the reverse complement.
GACCGAAGCCCGCTCGGCATTGCTGGATGCGTCGGGCGTTCATTCGGCTACTCGCATCATCGGACCGCCCGGCGCGATGAAGGCCCGGATCAACCCAGCTGGAACTGTTGTGGCGGTGGGTGGTTCGGACGGGAAGGTCAGGCTTTATCCGATGGTGGACGGTGTTGCCTCAGCCGTTCCGCAGGCGGAGTTCCTCGGAGTCTCGGAGGGCACGGCCCTCTTTGCCGTCGCCTACAGCCCGGACGGACGGCTCCTTGCGACCGGTGGTGCCGGCGGCGCTGCACTCTGGGATGTGTCGGACCCGAAGAATCCGGTCCGTGGAACACTTCCCGTCGACGGTGAACGCGTAGTGCAGGACATGGAGTTCAGCCCAGACGGAACCAAGCTGGTCGCCGGTACCTCGACGCCCGACGTCCTGCGATGGAACATCGACACCTCCACGAATGCCGTTGCTTTGCCTGCTCTTCCGCATCCAGCTGACGGCATTGTCACCGCTACGTTCAGCCCCGACGGACGTTTCCTCGTGGCGGGCGGGCGTCAAGCGACTCTGCGCGTGTGGGACGTCGCGAAGTGGGGTGAGGAATCGGCGCCGATCTTCGCGACCGAGCCCAACGGCACCACCGTCCACTACCTCGGCGTTGCCTTCAGCCCGGACGGACGTGAGCTCGCGGCGGGAACCACTGGCAGGGAGGTGGTTCGGTGGGACATGAGCGATCCGGCGCGCCCCACTCCCCTGCAGGCACTGACGGGATTTTCCAGCTACGTCAACGAACTCAACTACGGTAAAGATGGAACACGCCTTGCTGCAGGGAGTTCCGACAACTCCGTGCGCGTGTGGGACCCCCGAACCGGGGCATTGATCGAGACACTTCCGGACAGTGGGGCGGTGACCACAGTCGACTACAGCGATGACGGCCGCAATCTGGTCACCGGGGGACTCAACGGTGTGACTCGCGTGTGGGCTCTTCCGGGTCCGGTCTGGGCGGGAGCTCGGGACACGATCTTCACCAGTCCCTTTGCCGCGGACGGCTCGCGTCTGGTGGCCGGCGTCGGTGCCAGGGGTGGCGCGATGTTGGCGTGGAACACCGAGGATCTCGATCGCCCCGCGGTGATGCCGGAGTTGAAACCGCAAGGGGACGACTCTTTCAGCGGTGCGTCGGCGGTGTCGGCAGACGGGAACCTGGCTGTGAGCGGCACCGGCGGCGGCGGTGCATATCTTTGGGACCTGAGTGATCCGGCGTCGCCACGTATCTACGGCGAGCCTGCGGTATATGTGAAGGGCATCGTGGCGGTTGTCGCGCTGAATCCCGCCGGAGATCTGCTGGCGGTGTCCTCGCAGGACGACAACAGTATTGCGTTGGTCGACGTTTCCGACCCGTCGGCTCCGAAACTGTTGTCGTCGACCGATGTCGGCTCCTACCCGCAGATGATGGCCTTTCAGCCAGGTACCGACATCTTGGCGATCGCGAACGCCAAGAACGAAGTGGATCTGTGGGACGTGTCGAACGCAGCGTCGCCCCGGGTGGCGGCGACGGTGGGTGGATTCGAAAGCTACGCATTAGCAGTGTCTTTCAGCGCCGACGGAACGCTGTTGGCCGCTGGAAGTGCGGATCACGGTGTCGCCGTGTGGGACGTACGCACACCGTCGGCACCCGAGGAACTCGCTCGTCTCGTCGGCCCCGAGGGCGCAATCTATTCGATCTCGTTCAACCGCGCCGGTGATCGGCTCGCTGCCGGTGTCGGCGACGGAACCGTCTGGCTCTGGGACATCGAGACTCCCTCGCGGTCAACACGATTTGCGACGCTGTCCGCCTACCCGGGTCGCGTCAACGACGCTCAGTTCGCGGGCGAGAGTGACATGATCGCGGGCAGTGGGTCGGACAAGACCGTTCGCTTGTGGGGAATCGACCCCGACGGCGTCGTTGATCGATTGTGCCGCACCGCAGGATCTCCCATCACGGAAGCCGAATGGGAGCGGTACCTGCCCGGTGTTCCCTATCAGGATCCGTGCGCCGGCTGACGTGGGTCAGTTCATCCAGAACTCGAGCGCCGGTTCCCGACCAAGCTCGCCTCCGCTGCCGGCGATCACCAGTCCGGCGGAGGTGAGCTTGTACGTCACGTCCTTGTTGGTGACGGTGAATCCGTTGCCGGTGGGCGTCGGATCGTCGAGTTCGATGGTGGCGCCGTCGCTCAGCCGTTGACCCTTGTAGTAGTAACGCCCGACTCCGGTTTCGCAGATGACGATTCGTGATCCGGTCGTGACGGCGATGGCGACGGCGGGATTGGTGGAGTTGCAACTGGGGCCGCCGGAGATGAAGCCCTGACGGTTGGTGCCCGAGACGGTCGGCGCTGGTCCGATCGAGGTTGTGACGCGTGGGGGCGTCGTCGTTTTCGGCGCTGTGGTGGGTGCACTCGGCGCCCGAGTCGTGGTCGTGGAGTACGAGTACGGCGTCGTATAGGTGAGACTCCGCGAACTCGCTTCATTGGCGGCGTTGCCGAAAGCGGCGGCGAGCAGCCCGAAGAACGCGATCCACACGATCACGGCCAGGATGCCGAGTGCGGTGAAGATGTAGCCGATGATCAGTCCGGCAAGGGCGAGTCCGTCGCCTTCTTCGCCGGTCCGTTTGATCTGGCCGCGAGCGATGTGCCCGAAGACGATCCCCAACGGCGCGATGAGGAACGCGAAGACGAGGGCGAGTACCGCGAGTGTGTTCGTCGGCCGCCTGCCGTACGGATCGGGCTGCCCGTACGGAGCCGGTTGCCAATTCTGATTGCCCTGGTACCCGTACCCACCCTGATCGCTCATGAGGTGAATCTTGGCATGGACTTCGTCGAAGAGTGCAGGTGATGGCTAGTTTCGGGTACGTGTCTCGAGCTGAGGTGCGATGGTCGGCCAATCGTCGTCGGTCATCGCGAACAGCGCTGTTGTACGCCAACTGCCGTCGACACGGCGTCGGTGCTTGCGCAGCAGGCCCTCGAACTGAGCGCCGAGCTTTGCGATCGCGGCCCTGGATTGATCGTTGAACTCGTCCGTGTGCCACTCGACGCGTACGGCTTCGAGCTGGTCGAAGGCGTGACGAAGCAGGAGCAGCTTCGATTCGGGATTGATCCCGGTTCCCTGAACCGATCGCGACAACCACGTGTATCCGATTGCAAGACTGCGGTTTACCGGGTCGATCTGGTACATGGACGTGGTGCCGACCACGGCGTTCGTCACGATGTTCACCTGCGCAAAGGCGATCCGATTAGGGTCGTCGGTTGCTGCAGCGATGTACTTCTGTGCCTGTTCCCGATCGGTGATGGGCGATGCGGTCCAACGAAAGATCGCCGGGTCGTCGGCAGCAGCGAGCAGAGCGTCGGTGTGCGCGACGCCCAGGGGTTCGAGTCGGACACGATCACCGGTCAGCGTCGGTGATTCGAACCATGATGCAGTCATCAGGCGTGCTCCCGTGAGTGAGTCGGAAGGTTGTTGTCGGAGTTGGCAATCTGATCGGTCCCACCGGCAAGCGGATACCGCAACGGGACTCGCAGGAACAAGAAGAAGAACACGGCGAGCAGGATGACGTGGCCCCACACGCTCGCCTGGACGACGGCCTCGTACTTGCTCGGATCGAGATTCATGTCCAGTTGGTAGAAGTACCGGAAGATGCCGATACCCAACGCTGCGTCGGCGATCAGATAGGCGACGATCCAGAACCACCGGATCTTGAACAGTACGAGGAAAGGCAGGATCCACAGTGTGTACTGCGGTGAATTGACCTTGTGCAGCAACACGAATCCGCACAGCATCGCGGCACTGACTGCAATCCACGGAAAGTAGCCGTCGCGGACGTAGCGGCGCCAACCCAGATACATCGCGAGCGCGAACGACAACAGGATCATCACCGGAGACAGGATGCTCACCAGTGCGTCGTAGTCGGCGTTGAGTTCGCGAACTCCGAAACCGTAGAAGGGGCGCAAACCCCAGAACCACACCGAGTTGGTGGTGATGTCCGCGCTTCGCTTCTCCTGGAAGCTGAACGACGCGCGCCAGCCTTCGTAGGAAATGAGGGCGAACGGCAGGTTGACGAGGACGACGGTGACGATCGCCGCGCCCGCCGTCATCAGCGCTCCACGAACGTCGTAGCGCTTGCCTTCGGTGCCGCGTAGAAGCACGTAGGCCATGAGCGGCAGCACGAACATTCCCGGGTACAGCTTCAAACAGAAACCGATCGCCAGGATGACGGCCGCCAGAACCGCGCGAGTTCGCAGCGGGATCCGCTCGAACGTCATCAGGAAGATCGCGCCGACGCTGGTGGCCACCACCGGGAGCTCCCAGTTGTGGAATGCGTACAGAACCAGGGGCGGAGTCGCCGACCACACGAGCGCGTACGCGCCGCTCATCTTGCCGAGCATCCACGCCGTGAGCAGTCCGAAAGGAGCCAGGATCAGGGCCGAGTGCAGAAGGAAATCGGTGTCGGTGTGTGAGCCGATACCGCCCAGCCACATCAGAATTCCGCTGAGCACCGGGTATTCGACGGTTCCGCCGGTCAGGAATCCTTCGGGCGTTATCCCTCCGGTGACGAAGGGGAACAGATGCTGATCGATACCTCGTCCGAGCCAGAGCAACTGAATGTCGGAGTAGCAGACGTCGATGTTCTTGTTGACGTCGAAGTTCAGGCTTCGTCCGTCGGGCGCGAACGGTGCACCGCCGCATCTGGCCTTGTTGAAATAGCCCAGCGCCATCGTCAGCCCGCACAATCCGACGACCAACGCCAGGATCGACGCCGGGGTCTTGCGGTCTGTTCGCATGATTCTCACCCTAGGGGGCGCAGTGGCTCGCGGGGTGATGCGTCTGCACCACGCGTCGCGCATCGACCCGGTGGTCTTCCCGGAGGGCCGGGACGATTTCCCTGGTCAAGGCCCCTCGTGTAACCTACGAGGGTTGCTGACGCAACGACCCTCCTGCCACGGATAGTCCGTGGCCGTTTTCACTTAGTCCACAGGAGGTGATGAGGTCTTATGCGTCATTACGAATTGATGGTCATCCTTGACCCCAGCCTGGACGAGCGCACTGTCGCTCCTTCACTGGATACGTTCCTCAATGTTGTGCGCCAGCACGGCGGCACGATCGACAAGGTCGATGTCTGGGGTAAGCGTCGTCTCGCCTACGAGATCCTGAAGCATGCTGAAGGTATCTACGCGGTGATCGACATCAACGCCACTCCCGCCACCGTCGCTGAGCTCGATCGTCAGCTCGGTCTGAACGAGTCGGTTCTGCGCACGAAGGTTCTGCGCCACAACAAGTAATTACTGTCGGTAGCGAGCTCTACTCTCGCGCCCAACGGTCTTACATCAATGCAGGAGGAACCACATGGCTGGCGACACCATCATCACCGTCATCGGAAACCTGACGGCTGATCCTGAACTTCGTTTCACCCCGGCGGGTGCCGCGGTTGCAAACTTCACGGTTGCTTCCACGCCCCGCACCTTCGACCGTAATTCCAATGAATGGAAAGACGGCGATGCGCTGTTCATGCGTTGCAACATCTGGCGCGAAGCAGCCGAGAACGTCGCGGAGAGCTTGACCCGTGGTTCACGAGTAATCGTGAGCGGCCGGCTCAAGCAGCGTTCGTACGAAACTCGCGAGGGCGAAAAGCGAACTGTCGTCGAGCTCGAAGTCGATGAAATCGGTCCTTCACTGAAGTACGCCACGGCAAAGGTCAACAAGGCCAACCGTGGTGGCGGCGGTGGAGGCGGCAACTTCGGCGGTTCCTCCGGCGGATCGGGTGGCGGACGTCCGAGCGCTGCACCTTCGGGTGGAGACGATCCTTGGGGCAGTGCGCCTCAGGCTTCGGGCTCCTTCGGTGGTGCGGGCAGCGACGAACCGCCCTTCTGATCCGTACCTGATCAGGAACATCCAGAAAAGAGCAAAGACATGCCGAAGCCGCCCTTGCGCGACAAGGTTATGAAGAAGAAGGTCTGCACCTTCTGCAAAGAGAAGAACACGCAGATCAACTACAAGGACACGACGTTGCTTCGTAAGTACGTCAGCGATCGCGGAAAGATCCGTGCTCGCCGTGTCACCGGCAATTGCGTCCAGCACCAGCGCGACGTTGCCATTGCCGTCAAGAACTCACGTGAGGTAGCACTGCTGCCTTACGCCACCGTGGCTCGCTAAGGAAAGGGAGGAAAGAACATGAAGCTCATCCTCACCGCTGACGTGGACAACCTCGGTGCGCCTGGCGACACCGTGGAGGTCAAGGACGGCTACGGCCGTAACTACCTGCTCCCCCGCGGACTGGCAATCGTCGCCACCCGTGGCGCCGAGAAGCAGGTCGAGGGCATCCGTCGTGCACAGGAAGCGCGCGCTGTGCGCGGCCTGGATCACGCCAAGGAGCTCAAGGCAGCTATCGAGGGCCTCGAGTCCGTAACGCTGACGGTCAAGACCGCCGGTGGCTCGGGCAAGCTCTTCGGTTCGGTTACCGTCGCTGACGTCGCTGCTGCGATCAAGGCTGCCGGTGGACCGGTTGTCGACAAGCGCTCCATCGTGTTGCCGAAGGCTCACATCAAGAACACGGGCAAGCACGCCGTGGTCGTGAACCTGCACCCCGATGTGGTTGCCAAGTTCAACCTGAACGTCGTCGGCGCATAGTCGACTGTTCGTCTCGCCGGGCCCCGCACACTTCGGTGTGCGGGGCCCGACGTTTTGTTTCGGGGTGCGGTGTGCCGCCTGACAGCGTCCCGAATCGGACCTGGGGATAACTCTCACACTGTGATGTTCGACTTGGTGATCAGTGACGAATCGGGCGAGGCAACACGCCCGACACGCCGACGCGCCGACTGTGGAAAAACTATTTTCATCAACAGGCCTGTGAAATTGTGGATAGCCATCTACCTGGTCTTTTGTAGTTACTGAGCAAAGTAGTCCCCAAATGCTCCACAGGCGGTGCACACCGTGGGGCGGGAGTTTCCACAAAGCATCCACAGGTTTATCCACAGTCCGGTTTGTATGCGGACCTACTAGTCCCTAACGTCATCTCGGCGTCTATCTACAGCCCGGCCGAATGCGGCTAGGGGATGTCGGTGGGGGCAGGTACAAATGATGAGGGCGCTGCGGTTTCTGGCAGTGTCGTCGAGTGTTTTACGGGAAGGTCTCGCTTGTGGCTGTTGTAGATGATCGAGGACCTTCCGACTTCTCAGGGCCGGACTACCCGGGCCCTCCCGAGGCCGAGCCCGACCAGGAGTTCGGACGCCAGCCACCTCAGGACATGACTGCCGAGCAGTCGGTGCTCGGCGGCATGCTGCTGAGCAAGGACGCCATCGCTGACGTCCTCGAGGTACTGCGTCCGGGTGACTTCTACCGGCCCGCCCACCAGTCCGTCTACGACGTGATCCTGGACCTCTACAGCCGTGGCGAGCCCGCCGACCCGGTGACGGTCTCCGCCGAGCTCGACCGTCGAGGTGAGCTCCGCCGTATCGGTGGTGCTGCCTACCTGGTGACGCTGACCCAGACAGTGCCCACTGCCGCCAACGCTGCCTTCTATGCCGAGATCGTCGCCGAGAAGTCCGTGCTGCGTCGTCTCGTCGACGCCGGTACTCGCATCGTCCAGTACGGCTACGCCGGCACCGAGGGCCAGGACGTGGCCGAGGTTGTCGACCGCGCGCAGGCCGAGATCTTCGAGGTCACCGAGCGTCGAACCACCGAGGACTTCGTACCCCTCACCGAGCTCCTCCAGCCCACGATGGACGAGATCGACTCCATCGCCAGCCGCGGCGGAATCTCCCTCGGTGTGCCCACCGGATTCAAGGATCTCGACGAGATCACCAACGGCCTTCACGCTGGTCAGATGATTATCGTCGCGGCCCGTCCTGGTGTGGGCAAGGCGCTTGCCCTCGATACTCCCCTCGCGACGCCCAGTGGCTGGACCACGATGGGTGACGTTGCTGTCGGCGATCTGTTGATCGACAACCACGGCAAGCCGACGCGGGTTGTTGCCGCTACCGACGTGATGGTTGACCGTCCTTGCTACGAGGTCGAGTTTTCCGATGGAACAGTGTTGGTGGCCGACGAGCAGCATCAGTGGTTGACGGAGACGCGTGCTTCGCGCCGTTCAGCGCAGAACGCCAAGACAGGTTACAACCGCTATAAGAATCAAAAGACATTCGCCGAGGTCCGAACCACGGCGGAGATCGCATCGACGGTGCGATGCGCAACGGCGGATGGCCGCGTTAATCACTCTGTCGTGAATGCCAAGCCGCTCGACCTACCAACGCAGGATCTCCTTGTCCCGCCCTACACACTTGGCGCTTGGCTAGGTGACGGTTCTACTGCCTGCGCACAATTCACCACTGCTGATCCCGAGATCATCATGTTGATCGAGGCCGAAGGCCTGGTTGCAGTTCCGTCCAAGTCGGCGCATTTGCGCTACAGCCTTAAATTAGCCCCGGAAGATCCCGTCGCTCCGCGCGATTGCGTTGTGTGCGGAAAGAGCTTCGTGCCGTTCACCAGTCAGGTGCGAACGTGCGGTCAATCATGCGGCGGCAAAGCACGTTTCATGTCTGACCCTGTACCTGCGCCAACCTGTTCACACTGTGGTGGACCTTCGATCGGGCTGCGACTGTGCCAGAAGTGCCGCAATGAGTACGGCACGGTTCAAGGACGCCTACGTACGGTCGGTGTTCTGGGCAACAAGCACATCCCTGTCCAGTATCTCCGTGGGTCCGAGGCACAGCGTCGTGCGGTTCTTGCCGGGCTTCTCGACACTGATGGAACTGTGACTGCCGGTGGCTCCGTTCAGTTTTCGGTAACCAACGAGCGCCTCGTCCGCGACGCCCAGGAATTAGTGGTCAGTCTTGGCTATCGCTGCCAAATGAGCACAAAGCGAGTCAACGGTCGCACCGAGGCTTCGTCGACTGCATTCACCTTGACCTTCTCGACTGATGACGAAGTGTTCGGTCTTACGCGGAAAGCGATGCTGCACAAGGAGCGTCGAGCGAGTAAAAGCACTGCGCGCAGCGGATCGCGCTACATTGTCGATGTTCGACCAATTGCGAGTGTTCCGGTTCGCTGCGTCGAGGTCGACAACGCCGACCACATGTACCTGGCCGGTCATTCGATGGTCCCGACGCACAATTCCACGCTCGGAATGGATTTCCTGCGTTCCTGCTCCATCACGCACGGCATGGCCAGCGTCATGTTCTCGTTGGAAATGAGCAAAACCGAGATCGTCATGCGTCTGCTGTCCGCAGAGGCAAAGATCAAGCTCGGCGACATGCGCTCCGGAAAGATGACCGACGACGACTGGACCAAGCTCGCGCGTCGTATGAGTGAGATCAGCGAGGCGCCGCTCTTCATCGACGACTCCCCCAACCTCACCATGATGGAAATCCGCGCAAAAGCGCGACGGCTCAAGCAGAAACACGACATTCGCCTGATCGTCATCGACTACCTCCAGCTGATGAGCTCGGGTAAAAAGGTCGAGTCCCGTCAGCAGGAAGTCTCCGAATTCTCCCGTAGCCTAAAGCTTTTGGCGAAGGAGCTCGAAGTTCCGGTTGTCGCGATCTGTCAGCTCAACCGTGGTCCCGAGCAGCGAACCGACAAGCGTCCCCAGGTCGCCGACCTTCGTGAGTCCGGTTCACTCGAGCAGGACGCCGACATGGTGATTCTGCTGTACCGCCCCGACGCGACCGAGCGAGACGATCCCCGTGGCGGTGAAGCCGACCTGATTCTGGGTAAGCACCGTAACGGCCCGACCGCGACAATCACTGTGGCGCACCAGCTTCACCTGTCCAAGTTTGTGGACATGGCCCGGGGATAGTGGCTGCCGCCATCGCCTGAAGGTGGGACGGATTTCAGATCTTGTGAGATCCTGCTACAAGCACCAATTCGATTCCACTAGTGCAAAATTCGGTTTTTCTACAGGTGGGGTAGTGCTGCAGTGAGGAAGACGGCGCCGAAGGCGATTCCGGCGATGCCGGTGAGGATCCCGACCACGCCGGCGGTGTTGTCGCCCAGATCGCGTCCGGGGGTGTCGGGTCGGCGCGCTGCCAGGGCGGTTCCGATGGCGGCGGCACCGAGGAGGATGCCGAGGCCGAACATCCAGAACGTCAGTATCGAGAGTGCACCGAGCATCAACGCCATGTCGCTGTATTCATCGCTGGTGATAGGACGGTGGTGATCCCACCAATCGGGTGGAGTGTGCGCGCGGGATTCGGTGTTGTCGGTGTTGTCGGATTGTTCGTGCGGGGGGATAGTGGATGCAGTCATGGCAGCTAAAGGGTTCTCGCGCTGATTCTTTCGTGTGGTGGATGTACCGGTGTGCGCCACGGGTGTGCAGTGGGAGATCGAAACGATGGTGGGTGAGGCCCGAGAACCCATCGCGTGTCCTCGGGAGTCACCCCACCATCAAGCGGTGTTCGGGCCAGGCGGATCAGGCTTCGATCTGCACCTGTGTTGTCGATCCGGCGTTATCGGTTCGGGAGGGTGGTCCGGAGGAGACCTCGATCCTCCGCGGTTTCGCCTTCTCTGCGATCGGCAACGTCACCGTCAACACGCCGTTGTCGTACGAGGCCTCGATCTGTTCGGCGTCGATGTCGTCGCTGATGGACAGCTGCCGTTTGTATGTTCCAGCGAAACGCTCACTCGCCAGCCAGCTCACACCCTCTTCGGAGAGGGCGGTGCGGTGCGCGGTCAACGTCAGGGTCGAGCCGTCGATGCGGACGTCCACTGATCCTGGGTCGACGCCCGGAAGATCGGCGTGCAGGACGTATTGGTCCTCGACCTTGTAGAGGTCCATCGGCATGAACCGTGGACTGCGTCCGTTGCCGGTTCCCGCGGCGAGTACGGACTTGGTGATCGCGTCGATGTCGGTGAAAGGATCGAAACGAAGCACAGCAACACACCTCCCATGTCGTGAAAAGAAAGGTCACCGCCACTGTGGCGGTTGACCGAACTTACTGTGCGAGAACATGATAACCACAAGAATTAGCACTCTGCAACCGAGAGTGCCAGAAGCTTTGGGGAAGTGTTCCGGTCCCTGAAGATCGCTGCTTTGCCTGGTCCCGACAAAAGCGGTGGCCGCCTTCGGCCTCGATTCGAAGCGGGCGGCGCGGTACGGCACTTCGTCAGTAGCGGCGGTGCGGCAACGGATCCGCCGGAGCCCCGACTCTGCGTGTGCGAGTCGGGGCGTATGACCGACGTCGGCATTGAGCACACAACACCGATGACCCACTATCCGTGCGAAGTCGACGTTCATGTCGTCCGCACATCTTCAACCATAAACAGTGCGATCGGTATAAATCATGTTCAGTCGCCTTCGATGCCAAGAAGTGACATGGCCGTTTGCATGGCAAGGTGAACATCTTGGTCGTCACGCTAGCGGCGCAGTAGCCGCGGTGCCTGGAAAGGTGGCCCGTGCCTGGTATTTGGTTTGCAGACGTCCGTTCCGAATGCTTTTGCAAAATAGGTCTTTTCCCGATGTTTGCGGGTGGATCGGGCATCGAACATCGCGGGTGCTCGTTCGTCGGAGTCGCTGCGAACGATGTCGGTGTTCGTGCACACACCGAAGTTCGTGCACACACCGAACCGGCTGTAAGGGAGAACACTTCGGCTACCGTCAAAGCTTGCTCATCACAATGGAACTGGGACTTTCGACCCTGTCGTCTACAAGCAGTGCGCAATAACCTTCGTCGGGTCGGGGGCACCCGTTCCGTTCGAGGGGGCAAACAATCGGGCGGGTGTTCGTCAAGGCAAGGCCATATCACCCTCACTGGTCTCCTTGCCGGGCCTTGAGCTGTGCGCGCCCAGAAGTGCTCAGGGCCCGCCCGATGCGGGGATCGAGAAAGTGAAGACGAAAGGTTCTCAGATGAGCCGAAGGAGCGATCGGCGATCGACAAGTTCTGCTCGCCGCCTGGTCACGCGGACTACCGGTGTCAGAGGTTCGGCGTGTAAGCCGAACTCGCTCACGGCAGAAGATCTGAGGGCTGTAATCGAGTCCCTCACTGGAGTTCTCGCTGCTCGAGAATCGAGCGCGGAAACCGCACCTCTCGCCGGAAATCCTCCGTCGTCGACGCCAACTGACAGGCAGTTCTGAATCGCACCGGTATTTTCGCAGCCGGACAGCATATTCGAACTCAGACGCGCTGTCAGCCGGGACGGGTGGTAATCACAGAAGTAGGTGGAAGATGTCGAAGGCGACTGTCCATTGGGCTGTGCCGGGGTTCTTGCGGTCCGGTTCGACCGTGGCGAAAGTTTGCGCCAGCGCTACGCTCAACCCTCCTGCGATCAGCGGCAGTCGTTGCTCTGTCTCCTCTGAGAGGGCCACGTCCAAGGGCGGGCGGGCCGTGAGCTGATCGAGCAGCGGTTGAAGTTCGATCTCCTCGTCGAGTTTTTCGAACCGGTGGATGCTCTCCTGTAATCCCTTGGTGATCGGCAGGTCCCACGGTTCGATCACGTCGCGCAAGTTTGCTTTCGCGGAGGCTTTCCCGATCAGGATCACGTCGTAGATCTTGTCGTCGATGAAATCGGTATAGCGCTTGAGATCGTTCCGGTCGACCTGCAGCCCGGCCGCTGCCCTGAAGAACCGCTGGAATTTCACGGTGCCCATTACTGGCATGTCGTCAGCTCCTTTCGAAGTATTCATGGATTTGGCGTACGGCCATCGCTCCTTCACCGACGGCGGATGCGACTCGTTTCACCGAACCGCGGCGGATGTCGCCCGCCGCGAACAGGCCGGGCAGGCTGGTTTCGAGCGTCCTGGACAGGCCGCCGTTGATTGGCAGGCTGCCGTCCGCTCGTGCGTGGATCGCGTCCACACCGGTGAGGACGAAGCCGTGGTCGTCGAGTGCGATCGCGTCGGCAAGCCACCCTGTGTGCGGTACCGCCCCGATGAAGACGAACAGGGCGCGCACCCGAATCGTGTCCTGGTCGCCGGTGCGATTGTCCTCGACTGCAATTGCTTCGAGGTATTTCTCGCCGTAGACCGCACGAATCTCGGTGTGCCGGTGCACGGTGACCCGCGGATGGTGTTCGATCTGGTCGACCAGGTATCGGGACATGCTCTTCCCGAGGTCATCGCCGCGGATGAGCAGGTGCACCTGTGAGACGTGCTCGGCGAGGAAGACGGCGGCCTGGCCGGCGGAGTTGCCGCCACCGACGATGGCTATCGGGTCGGTGCCGCATATCCGTGCTTCCTGATGCGTTGCGGCGTAGTACACGCTTGTTCCTTCCAGCGCCTCGATCCCCTGAACGGCCAACTTGCGGTACCGCGCCCCGGCGGCGAGCACAACGGCCCGGGCGTGCACCGACCCGCCGTCCGCCAGTCGGAGCACATGGTTCCCGGCCTCGGATCCCAAACCGGTCACTTCTGCCGACACCAGGATGCGGGCGCCGAACTTCCCGGCCTGGAGCACGGCTCGCTCGGCCAATTCGGAGCCGGAGACCCCGGCGGGGAATCCCAGATAATTCTCGATCCGGGATGAGGTACTGGCTTGGCCGCCCGCAGCGATCCGCTCCAACGTCACCGTGTTCAACCCGTCCGAGGCGCCGTACACCGATGCGGCCAGGCCGGCCGGTCCGGCACCCACGACGACGAGGTTGTAGACGTCCTTGGCTGCGTCCGCGACGGGTGCCGGGACAGGAAGCCCGACGACGCGTGCGAGTTCCGCATTCGTCGGATTGCGCAGCACCTTCTCGCCGTGCCAGATCACGACGGGTGTGTCCTCGGGTGCGACGTTCAGGCTGCGTAGCAGCTGCTCCACTCGTTCGTCCTGTTCCAAGTCGAACCACTTGTGGGGCAGACGGTTTCGCATCGCGAACTCACGAAGTCGCAACGTATCCGGGGAGAAGCAGGAGCCGATGATCCGGAATCCGGAGCCGAGCCCGATCAGCAAGTGCCGACGCACAAGGTAGGCGCGCAGGATCAAATCGCTGAGCACGGGATCGTGGGCAATCAGCTCGCGTACCTGCTCGGCCGGGACGACGAGTATCTCGCCGTCCTCGATCGCTTCGGCGGTGAAGAACGCCACCTGACCTTCCAGGAGTCCGAGCTCGCCCAGGAAACGCCCAGGACCGTGCACGCGCAGTATCCGGCGCTCGCCGTCCGCGTCGCCTTCGTCGACGACTGCGATCTTTCCGGAAAGGACGACGACGAAATCGTTGTCAGGCGCGCCTTCTCGGATCAGCACCTCGCCGGCGTGAACCGGTCGACGCGAGCCACCGACCTCGAGCTTCGCGACCTGGTCGTCCGTCAGCCGCGGGAAGGCGCCCTCCTCGTCCGGGGTCTCGTCGTCGACCGGCGGGCTGTACCCGATGGGTGAGGCGCCCTCAGACGAAGTTCTGGTCGACATAACACCACCGCCAATCCTCGCCGGGCTCCATCGACTGGACGATCGGATGCCCGATGGCGTGAGCGTGAGCACTCGCGTGCCTGCCCGGCGAAGAGTCGCAGCAACCGACGTGTCCGCACGTCAGGCACAGCCTCAGATGCACCCACGGGGTGCCGAGGCGAAGACATTCCTCGCAGCCCTGCGGGGTACGGGGCACCACGGCCCGGATCGCGGTTACATGTGGGTCCGCATGGACAGGACTCATGACTTCGCCTCCTCGCCGGCATTTTCCGAGAGCGCCTGATCGAGCCACGTGCGCAGCTGGGGGACCGGAGCTGCGCCCGACTGGCGAGCGAGAACCTCACCCCGGTCCATCACCAGCAGAGTCGGCACGGCGCGGACGGTGAATCGTTCAGCCGTCCGGGGTGCAGCATCGACGTCGACCTTGACCAGCTTGATCTGGCCGACGTGTTCTCTGGCGAGCTGCTCGAGCGCGGGGCTGACCATGCGACACGGGCCGCACCACGTCGCCCACAGATCCACGAGCACAGGCACCGAGGATTTTTCGACGATCTCCGCGAAGTCACCGTCTCCCGCCGCGGCGATCCAGGGCAGCGGCTCGTGGCAGTTGCCGCAGCGAGGTTTTCCTTCCCCTGCTGCCGGGATGTTGTTGGTCTTACCGCAGTTCGGGCACTTCACCTTTTCGGATCCCATGACCAGTTACCTCTTCTCAGGCCGCCGCGAAGGCGGGTTCGGCATACGCGACGGCAAGCTCGCCGCCGTCCACCGTGACGCTGATGGTGCCGTCCGGTTTGATCTCGCCGCGCAACAGTGCACGGCCGATCTTGGTTTCGACCTCGTGTGCGATGTATCGGCGCAGCGGCCGCGCACCGTAGACAGGGTCGAACCCGTGTTCGGCGATCAGTCGGCGTGCCTCCGGCGTGATTTCCAGGTGTATCTGTCTCTCCGACAACCTGTTTCGAAGGTCGGTGAGTTGCAGTTCCACTATGTACTCGATCTGGGGCAGGGTGAGTGGGGAGAACAGCACGATGTCGTCGACCCGGTTGAGGAATTCGGGGCGGAAATGCCCGCGCAGTTCTGCCATCACCCGTTCCCTGGCGTCCGGCTTGATTTCGCCGTCGGCTGTGACCCCGTCGAGGAGATGCTGGGATCCGATGTTGGAGGTCATGATGATCACCGTGTTCCGGAAATCGACTTGCCTCCCTTGAGAATCGGTGATCCGGCCGTCGTCGAGCACCTGCAGCAGGGTATTGAAGACGTCGGCGTGGGCCTTCTCGATCTCGTCGAAGAGCACCACGGAGTACGGCTTACGCCGCACCGCTTCGGTGAGCTGGCCACCTTCGTCGTACCCGACGTATCCGGGAGGTGCACCGATGAGCCGACTCACCGTGTGCCGTTCCTGGTACTCGCTCATATCGAGGCGCACCATGTTGTCTTCACTGTCGAATAGGGCGCTGGCCAATGTCTTTGCAAGCTCGGTCTTTCCGACGCCCGTCGGGCCCAGGAAAATGAACGAACCGATCGGTCGACGAGGATCACGGATACCGGACCTCGCCCGGATCACAGCGTCCGCGACCAGTTGCACCGCCTCGTCCTGACCGACGACCCGCTCGTGCAGGATCTCGTCGAGCTTCAACAACTTCTCCCGCTCACCTTCTTGCAGCCGGGCGACCGGGATACCCGTCCATGCGGCCACGATCTCTGCGATCTCGTCTTCGGTGACCACTTCACGCAGCAACGGATTTCGGCCTTGTCTGGTGGCCAGTTGCTCCTCCGCCGCCTCGAGCCGGCGTTCGAGCTCGGTGATCTCGCCGTATCGCAACTCGGCTGCCCGATTGAGGTCGTAGTTGCGTTCGGCGGCCTCGGCCTCGACGCGCAACCGTTCCAAATCTCCTCGCAGTTCTTGCACCCGCCGGATCGCCTGCCGCTCCGCCTCCCATTGAGCGTGCCGGGCGTCTGCCTCGGCCCGCAGGTCGGCCAGCTCCTTGCGCAATTCTTCGAGGCGCGCTTTGCTGGCCGCGTCCGTTTCCTTGGACAGTGCGGCCTCTTCGATCTCCAGACGGGTCACCTTCCGGGTGAGCTCGTCGAGTTCGGCAGGCATCGAATCGATTTCGGTGCGGAGCCGAGCGCATGCCTCGTCTACGAGATCGATCGCCTTGTCCGGAAGGAAGCGGTCGGTGATATACCGGTGCGAGAGGGTCACGGCGGCCACCAATGCACCGTCTTGAATTTTCACGCCATGGAACACCTCGAGGCGTTCTCGAAGTCCGCGCAGAATCGAGATCGCATCCTCGGCACTGGGCTCGTCGACGAGAACGGTCTGGAATCGACGCTCCAGTGCCGCATCGGATTCGATGTGCTTGCGATACTCGTCGAGAGTGGTGGCACCGATCATGTGCAGTTCGCCGCGTGCGAGCATCGGTTTGAGCATGTTGCCGGCGTCGAGAGACCCCTCGCCGCCGACCGAGCCCGCTCCGACCACGGTATGCAACTCGTCGACGAACAACAGGATGCGCCCCTCGGCAGCCTTCACCTCGGACAGCACGGCCTGCAGTCGCTCCTCGAACTCGCCGCGGTACTTCGCACCGGCCACCAGAGAACCCATGTCGAGCGAGAAGATCGTCTTGTCGCGTAGGCCCTCGGGCACGTCGCCGCGGACGATCCGCTGGGCGAGACCCTCGACAATCGCAGTCTTACCTACACCGGGGTCGCCGATCAGCACCGGGTTGTTCTTCGTTTTCCGGCTCAAGATCTGAGTTACCCTGCGTATCTCGGCATCCCGGCCGATGACCGGATCGAGTTTGCCTGCCCGTCCCTCGGAGACGAGGTCGCGCCCGTACTTCTCCAATGCCTCGTACGCACCCTCCGGGGTTGCCGACGTGACACGCTGATTGCCGCGCACCTTCGTCAGCGCTGTGAGGAAGGCGTCCCGTGTGACCCCGTGACTGGCGAGGACCCGCCCGGCCGCGCTGGCCGATCCTTCCTCGGAGAGGGCCATCACAAGATGCTCCACCGACACGTAGGAATCCTTGAGTCTCTTCGCCTCCCGCTCTGCGGCATCGAGCAGCTTGGCCAGACGCTGGGTGATCATCACCTGACCGGGGGTCGCGCCGGGGCCGCTGACCTTCGGCCTACGCGACAGTTCACGATCCAGATCGGATCGAAGTGCTTCGACATTCGCGCCGGCCTGTTCGAGCAGTCGGGGCACCAACCCATCCTGCTGATCGACCAATGCGAGCAGCAGGTGCTCTCCGTCGACTTCGGTGTGGCCCATTCTGGTCGCAACATTCTGGGCTTCCTGCAAGGCTTCTCGTGACTTTTCGGTCAAGCTGCCGGTGTCCATGAGGATGTCCTCCTTCTGCGGGCCGCTGTTTCGAGTCTTTCGATTCGATCCAGCAGATCGAGCACGAGCCCGATTGCCGAGTAGTTGAGACCCAGACCCGTCCGCAGTCGTTGGATGCGTGCGGCGTGGGTCACTTCGGATGGGTCGAACGACATCTCTCCGCCGGCGTAGCGGTGGGCGTCGAGCAGTCCGAGAGCCACGAGTTTTCGTGCCAGATCCGGGTGCAGGCCAGTACGTTCGGCGAAGGCGTCCGGCGACAATCCGGTACGGCGAACCAATACGTACTGAGTGATCGGCGTTGAGGTGCTCATGTCTCTTTCCTCGGATTGAAGTTCGATTCGGCGCCCAACTGCTCGAACAGTTCGCGTTCACGTGCTGTCGGTTTCGGCGGAACCATCACCTTGATTTCGGCGTAGAGGTTGCCGTTGGCACCGCGCGGATTCGGCATTCCCTCTCCGCGCAGGCGCAGCTTCCTACCAGTCGAAGAGCCAGGCACCACTTTGACTTTCGCCTCTCCGCCCGGTGTGGGAACGACGACTGTCGACCCGAGAACCGCCTCCCATGGCGATACGGGCAGATCGACGTAGATGTCCCGACCCTGCACGCGGAACCGTGAATGCGGTTTGATCCGCACCACGAGGTACAGATCCCCAGGCGGCGCGTCACCGTTGCCTCGGCCTCCTTGCCCGGCCAACCGGATTCGCTGGCCGTCCAGGACGCCGGCTGGAATGTCGACGTCATACTGCCGTCCGTCCAGTCTGAGAGTGCGTTTTCCGCCCTGATAGGCCTCTTCCAGAGCCAGTTCCAGTTCGGCCTCCTGATCGGCGCCGGGAATCGGTCCGAACCCACCGCCTCCGCCGAACATCTGCCCGAAGAGGTCTTCGAAGTCGACGGCACCCTCACCACCGACACCGTGGCCGAAGTGCACCCGTCTCCCGCCACCGCCGTACCCGGCGGCGTTTGCCCGCACCCGTTCGTCGTAATCCTCGGGTACATGCCGGAAGTCGTCACCGAATCGGTCATAGCGTTTCCGGGTGTCCGGGTCGGACAACACCTGATAGGCCTCGTTGACCTCCTTGAACCTGTCCTCCGCAGTGGGATCCTTGTTCACATCGGGGTGGTACTTGCGGGCCAGCTTGCGGTACGCCTGCTGAATTTCGTCGGTGCCGGCGCCCTTCGGTACGCCGAGTACTTCGTAGTAGTCACGGGCCATCGGTGCTCACCCCTCTGGGCGGCTGACGACCACCGCGGCGGGCCGCAACTGTCGCCCGTCCTCTCCATAACCCGGGCGCAAGACCTCGACCACGGTCCCGGACGGAAGGTCGGGTCGGGTTACCACACTGACCACTTCGTGGAGTTCCGGGGAGAACGGCACACCGGCCTCGTCGTGGCGCTCGAAGCCGAGTCGTGAGAGCACCTGTACCGCCTGGTCCCGGATCGCCTTCACACCTTCGACGACGGCCTGCGGATCGCTGCCTGCGTGTGCAAGCGCAAGCTCCAAGTTGTCCAGTATCGGCAGCCACGCCGCCGAAACCTTCGCTACTTCCGCGGCGCGTTCACGGTCCAGATCTTTGGCGTATCGCTTGCGCAGGTTGTCCAGATCTGCGACGGCCCTGCGCCAACGGTCCTCGAGTTGAGACAGCTCGTCTGCCGTCTCGGCGCGATCGGACTCGGTCTTGCTTTGATCCGTGTCGGCGCTGTTGGTAGTCGGCTCAGTCGTCGAATGATCTGCAGACATTTCCATCGTGCGCCTCAGCTTCGATCGAATTCGGCGTCGATCACGTCGCCGTCATCCGACGACGCAGCATCAGCGCCGCCTGCTTGGCCGTCGTCCGACTGGTCCGGCACAAGTCCGTAGAGCAGCTGTTGCAGCTCCGAGGTGAGTGGCTGAACCTCCGCGGGTGAAGCGCCGTCCTGCACGGCCTTTCGGGCGTCGGCAACCAGCATCTCGGCCCGCGCCTTCTCATGCGGCGGGGCACTGTCACCGAGTTCGGCGAGTCGCCGCTCCACTTGATACGCAACCGAATCGAGCCCGTTGCGCGCGTCGACCGCCTTGCGCAGCGCCTCGTCCTCACCCCGGTTCCGTTCGGCCTCCGCCAACATGCGCTCGACCTCACCCTGATCAAGGTTGCCCTGTTCACTGATCGTGATGCTCTGTTCCTTGCCGGTATCCTTGTCGCGAGCGGTGACGTTCAGGATGCCGTTGGCGTCGATGTCGAAAATGACTTCCACCTGGGCCTCGCCACGTGGCGCGGGGCGGATGTCTTCCAGCCGGAACCGGCCCAGCACCCGGTTGTCGGCCGCACGTTCGCGTTCGCCCTGCAACACCACGACGTCCACGGCGGACTGATTGTCTTCCGCCGTGGAGAACACTTCGCTGCGCCGTGCCGGGATCGTCGTGTTCCGCTCGATGATCTTCGTCATCACCCCGCCCTGCGTCTCGACGCCGAGGGACAGTGGGGTGACATCGAGTAACAACACATCGGAAACCTCGCCTTTGAGCACGCCTGCCTGGACTGCGGCTCCGAGGGCAACGACCTCGTCCGGGTTGACGCCCATGTGGGGGTCCTTGCCGCCGGTCAGCCGGCGAACCAGCGCCTGTACAGCCGGGATACGTGTCGAACCGCCGACCAGTATCACTTCGTCGATGTCGTTGGCGGCGACCTTGGCGTCACTCATGGCCTGCTTCACCGGGCCGAGGCACCGTTCCACCAGATCGGCAGTCAAATCATCGAACTTCGATCGCATGATCGTAGTGGTGAGATGTTTGGGACCATTCGCGTCAGCGGTAACGAAAGGCAGGTTTACCTGGGCCTGGGTCACCGAGGACAGCTCAACCTTTGCCTTCTCCGCGGCTTCGAACAGTCGTTGCAACGCCTGCGCATCCTTACGCAGATCGATGTTCTCCGCGCGCTGGAATTCGTCGGCGAGGTAGTCCACCACGCGTCGATCGAAGTCGTCGCCGCCCAAGTGGGAGTCGCCGGCCGTGGAACGAACCTCGACTACCCCCTCTCCGACGTCCAGCAGGCTCACATCGAAGGTTCCGCCGCCGAGGTCGAAGACCAGTACGGTTTCGTGGGTCTGTTTGTCCATGCCGTACGCGAGTGCCGCAGCGGTCGGTTCGTTGATAATCCGCAAAACCTCGAGGCCTGCGATACGGCCGGCGTCCTTGGTGGCGTTTCGTTGCGCGTCGTTGAAGTAGGCAGGAACAGTGATGACCGCTTCCTTCACCTTCTCACCGAGGAACTTGCTCGCGTCGTCGACGAGCTTGCGCAGCACGAGAGCGCTGATCTCCTCTGGTGCGTATTTCTTGCCGCGCACGTCGAAGCGGGCCTCACCGTTGTCACCCGCTACGACGTCGAAGCTGACCGCTTTGGCTTCCTCGGAGATCTCGTCGTAGTGACGTCCGATGAAGCGTTTCGCCGAGTAGATCGTGCCCTTCGGATTCAAGATCGCCTGCCGTCGGGCAAGCTGGCCCACCAGACGCTCACCGTTCTCGGTGAACGCCACCACCGAAGGCGTCGTCCGTGCTCCCTCCACATTGGAGATCACCACCGGCTCGCCGCCTTGCCAGCTTGCGATGACCGAGTTGGTTGTGCCCAAGTCGATGCCTACAGCAGTTGTCATGACTCAATTCCTTTCGATCGGCCCGGCCGTTGAGCAAGTGCGATTCCGCCCGCAACTTCGCTCGATGTCGGCAAGGACTTCGTAGTTCCCTGGTTTTGGCGAGTGGATTGGGTGAAGTCACGGAGACCGAGCAGGGCGCCGATAACGGCGCCCGACACCAATCCGTGGATGGCGGGCGTGAGGCTCGAGAGCGGCCGAGGGTAAGGGTTTCCGCCACTGTGCTTTGACATCACGCCCCTCAGCGTTGATGTTGTGGGGTTCGCCGGGCCTGTGTGTACTGACAGGGCCCGACCGCCGGTCAACCGGTTGAGCTCACGAACCACCCAGCCATGATGAGTCTTTTCGTCCACCTAAAGGGCGTCAACAACATTCGCCTGATGGGCGGGGCGCAACGGGGCAGTGGCGACCACACCTGCCCTTGATCGAAGATGCCCGCCGGAACCCGATCGAAGCGGCCATCGCATGAAACTCCGAGTATCGGCTTCGACACGAAAACTCGAGTGTCGGCCGCTACTGCGGTACGTCCACACTACCGCAGCGCATGCAAAAGGAGAACTCCCTTTGCGAAAGATCGTCACAGTCAGTGAACAGCAGCTCCGTTGAACCCGGACGAGATTCATTGTAGTTCTATCGAATCTCCTTGTGACAGAAAGGTAATGAGCCACTACTGGTCGGTTCCAATTGGTTGCGAGTAGGTGGCGCACACCCGCGTGCTGCACGGTTCAACGTCCCGTTCTGTGGCTGGTCAACAGATCGCTCAGGCGGGAGCTATTGCAATTCAACATGTTTCGGCCACCGTCACTACGGGACTTACGTGGTTCTCGTCTATTCCTGTGCTACATCCTTTGGCAGGATTTCGATCGAGGGGTCGGTTTGCTCTCGCCCCCGTGGTGGCGCAGGTGTGCCAGGTCTGGCCGTGGTTGTGTTCGTCTCGGCTCGGAGCCGCCTCAGGGATGCAGTACGACTTTGGTCCAACCGTCGTCGTGAGCGTCGAAATGCTGGTAGCCGGATTCGGTTTCGCCGAGCGGGCTTGGCCGGCGTCAATTCACCTGACGCGCGGATGAAACAGAGCTCACAGCGCCGCCACGGCCGCCTCGGCGACGGTCTTGTCCTGCTCCCCGGTGCCGCCGCTGACGCCGACAGCGCCCACGACCTGGCCGTTGTGCCGCAGAGGCACACCGCCTGTGAAGATCATGATGTGTCCGCCGTTGGAGGCGTGTATCCCGTAGAACTGCTCGCCCGGGCCCGCGTTGGCCGCGAGGTCCTCGGTCGAGACGTCCAATGCCCGCGCGGTGAACGCCTTGTTGATCGAGATGTCGATGCTGGCGATCCAGGCACCGTCCATTCGCACGTGAGCCACGAGGTTGCCGCCGGCATCGACCACCGCAATGTTCGACGGCGACTCGATCTCGGTGGCTTTGGCCTGTCCTGCGGCGATGACCCGCTGCGCATCGTCGAGGGACACCGAGGTCTGGTTCACGGTCATGACGCACCTGCCCCGAGCTTCGCGAACTGCTCGACGATGGCCTGACGGAACGCAGGAAGGTCGTCGGGCGAGCGGCTCGAGATTAGGTTCCCGTCGATCGCGACCTGTTCGTCTACGACTTCTACTCCTCCGGCCCCGTCGGCAGTCGATATCGCTATCTGCTTGCCCTGCAGTGGCATTGGCATCGTTGTGCTCCTCTCGGTTCTGGCCGTGTCAGGGATGCAGGACGACTTTGGTCCAGCCGTCGTCGCGAGCGTCGAAGTGCTGGTAGCCGGATTCGGCTTCGGCGAGCGGGAGTTCGTGGGAGATGATCCAGGAGGGCTTTGCCCGGTCTTCGTGGATGAGGTCGCGCAGTTGCCGGTTGTAGTGTTTGACGTTCGCTTGTCCGGTGCCGATCTTCTGGCCCTTGAACCAGAATTTGCCCATGTCGAAGGCGATCTTGCCGTTGCGCTCGAGTTCGTCGGGGCCGTTCTGGTCCTGGGGAAGGAAGATGCCGACCACCCCGATGTGGCCGGTGAAGCGCACCGAATCCACGAGCCGGTTCATCGTCATGGCGGCGTCCTCGTGGCCTTGCGGGTCGTGTGCCTGATAGCCGACGCACTCGCACCCCTTGTCTGCGCCTTTCCCGTTGGTTTGCTCGAGGACCTGCTCGACGGGGTCGCCCTTCGAGTCGTCGATGGGGACGACGCCGATCTCTTCGGCCAGGCGTAGCCGGTCGGGGTGGCGGTCGACGATCATCACCTTGCTCGCTCCCTGGATCATCGCCGAATACGCGGCCATCAAACCGACTGGGCCAGCGCCGTAGACCACCATCGAATCGCCGGGTTGCATGTCGGCCAGGCGGGTGCAATGCCATCCGGTGGGAAAGATGTCCGACAGCATCACGTAGTCGGTTTCCTTGTCCTGGGCATCCTCGGGCAGTCGCAGACAGTTGAAGTCGCCGAACGGCACTCGCAGATATTCCGCCTGTCCGCCCCAGAACGGGCCCATCCCCGCGAAACCGAATGCAGCGCCGGCCATCTTCGGATCGGGGTGCACCGTCAGGCAGAATGCAGTCAACCCTTCCTCGCAGTTTCGGCAGAAGCCGCAGCCGATGTTGAACGGCAAGCACACTCGATCCCCTGGCGATACTTTGACCACTGCATTGCCGACTTCGGCGACGATGCCCAAGTTTTCGTGACCGAGGACCATTCCGGGCTCCAGATCGGTGCGGCCTTCGTACATGTGTAGATCCGACCCGCAGATGTTGGTGCTCGTGATCTTCACCAGCACATCTGTCGGATTCTCGATCCGCGCATCGGGCACGTCCTTGACGTGGACCTCTCGAGGCCCGTCGTATACTAGCGCTTTCATCGCGGCACTCCCTTGTCTTGTAGCTGCGGCTTTCCGGTTGATCTCGTCGGCCGCAGGCGTCCACGCGTGAGCGACCGACCGAATGAATCGTGCTGTTCGGGGAAGGTCCACGGGGCGCAGAAGTGAAGACCGCACCAAAATGTCGGCGCACCAACATTTTTCCTGCCATCGACGCAACTGCGGCTGCATCCAGGCATCGCATTCCCTCACCATGGAGTCTCCTCCTTCGGCTCCACGATCGCTAGGGGGTTGGGATCGGTTTCCTCGAACGGTGGGTTTGGGTACCTTCCATTAACCGATGGATGGTGTGATGCTTGACAGTGTTCACCACCTCGAAGAGGAGATCCGATATGGCCACCAAGGCGCTGCTGGTCCGACTTGAAGCGAAGCCCGGCAAGGAAGAAGCGGTCGAGGAATTCCTCCGATCGGCACTGCCGCTCGTCGAGCAGGAGCCCGGCACGAAACCCTGGTTCGCGGTGCGGTTCGGGCCCTCGTCGTTCGGCATCATCGACGCATTCCCGGACCAAGCTGCCCGCGAGACACATCTCAATGGTCCGGTCGGCAAGGCCCTCGGCGAACGCGCCGACGAACTCTTCGCTGCGCCGCCCGAAATCAGCTACCTCGACGTTCTCGCTGAAAAAGTCTGAACAACCGACTGGAAAATGTCTTGTCGATGGCGGTCACATTCGGTTGTGAATACAGTTGTGCCACAGCCATACCCGAATCACGGTAGCTTTGCCGGCGTGCGCGGCTGTGGCGTACTGTCCGTCGCTCGCTTCCGCCCAGGTATCGGTAGATCACGAGCAGGGCACTCAGTCGAGCCAACTCGCTACCCGTGTAGGAAGAGCATTTCAAACTCGTTTCATTGCAAAGTGTTTCGAGTTTGAGGTGACCTGCCTGGAGTGAAGTAGGACTCCTTGTTCTTGGAGGAGGGCTTAGTGGAGCACCACGGATCATCGAGCAAGGACGATTGGTGCTAGTCCTGTTGGAAAGATGGTCATAGACGATGGCAAAGGTGAGGTCGGATGGATTCACCATCACCGTGCGCCGGTCACCGACCTGGGGTAGCACGTTACCTTTGGGTGCCTCGCAGTCAGCGTCGAACGTGTCCAAACCCGGGCCGCTGATACGGACGGTCAGTTCGGCGGTGTCTTGGCCCTCGTTGAGGTCCCGGATGCGGTTGACGGCGAAAATTTCTGCAGTCGCTGCAATACCGACGGCCCGGAATCGCTTTCCTCCCAGCGCCATCCATAGGTACTGACTGCAAGCCCGATTCCGATCGGGAAGGTGAAGACTCCCCACTACACGGCCGGTCGATCGAGTACGTCATCATCCCGGCGGCGAAACCGATGAGTTCGACCTGCCGCGGTTTGTCCGTGTTCTTGTTGGACAAACCGACACCCTAAGTGAGGGGGTGGTTTTCGGGTGGCTGTTTCAGGATTGAAAAGCGGTGATGCCGCGTCCCCGTGTGGTTGGCGTCGGAGCGGTGTGAGCCCGGATTGCCGTGGACTGAATATTGTTGCAGTCGTTAGCTGTTCGCCGTTTGATGCGATCTTGTTGTGTGCGGTTTTGTTGGTTGCCGACCATATCATGTTGCCGTTGTTGCAAAGCGCCAGTAGGTGTTTGTTGGCATCAACGACGGCTGAGGTTGGAAACGACATGGACGATCTCCGCTGGCAAATTATGTAAGGGGTGGTGGGTGCCCCTTGGAGCGCTCGGAATGCTCGTGGGAAGTCGCGGCCACACCTGTTGCCACAGAACCATGGCGATAGGTCACCTGTCGGGTCGGTGCCTGGTGCTGGAAAGGTTCGAACCTAGTCAACAGTTTCCGTCGGCAGTCACTCCCGGTCGTCGACACACTGGTGAATCCTGACGCCCCGTGCCTCGTTCGTAGCTCCGTTGCTAACGGTTTCATCCCGTCGAGTCCAGGGAGAGGGGCAGTGTTGACCGACTGCTGGTGGATTGTTCTCAGCTGTCGAAAAGGCCATCTTTGCCCGGAATTTCAGCGCCAACTGTCGCGTAGTTTTTCGAAAGTCGCAGGTTGATCTGACAAATAGATCGGAATCTACAGCCGCCATCGCCTGAAGGTGGGACAAGAATCGGTCATGGTGGGATTCGGGGCGAGCACCAGCGATTATGTCGATGTTGGGCGGCTGCCGAGCGGTTACGGTGTTTGTCGAATCAGTCTCGGAGCCCGACGATCATCCGGCCACGAAAAGTGCGGCCGTAGCGAGAATCGCAACAGAAAGGATGGGTACGCGGCGACTGTCACGCTGGACTCCGTTTCCTCGGTTCCGCGAGAATTGCCAGGACAACCGGCTCTCAGAATTCACTCTGAGCCACGAGATGCCTGTTTTCGATACCCTCCGCCAGAGAGTGAGCCCGGGAACGCGCGTTGGTGAGCAGCGCTCTGCGGGGCGGCAAACTGAAGGGGCGTCAGCACCAGCTCATACGAGAAGACGTACATCCCTTGCGATTTTAGAGACCGGCCAGCCATAAACCGAAGTTTCATCAGGTCGATCATCACGAGTAACACTCAGTACCAGCATCTTTCGAACGCACCCAGCTCGACGATTCCGGTGTCACTGCAAAGCCGAGAGAACCGTGTCGACCCGCCCACGGAGTGGGCCGTCAAGCTCGACAACTACCAGGGAGTCACACACCTGCATCGGATCGGCGTACACCAAATCCAGCAACGCGTCGTTCACCGCGCGCTGCAGCTCCGGCATCCCCACCGCAGGCAACTTCTGCACTGTTTCGACGGTAATCGGCACCACAACCAGCACGTCGAGAGTACGTAGCGCGGACCTCACAATCGCCGCCTCGACTTCTGCCTCCGGATCGACACCACACGCCGACAAGTACGCCAGGAAGTCGAGCGGCGTGCGATCGAATACAACACCAGAAGAAGGTGTAGTCAGCAATCGCAGTGAACGACGAAGCTGCGCACGGTAGTCATCAGCCGAGGGTGGAAACTCGAACTCGCGCCCCTCCTCTTCGAGCACGAAATACGGTTCATCGACCCGAATGTGTCCCGCGAGGCGGCCACACAACTCGTCGACCAGCGTGCTCTTGCCGGTCCCGTGCGGGCCGGATACTCCAATACGCATTAGTGGGGCCCTCTCGAAGAAAGTTGCGGAACTACTTGTCAGTTGAGCACCCGTCGACCGCCGGCTCGATACCGACCCCTGGATGCCCCGACCCGTCGACAATTCTCGTTGCACCTCGGTCGAGTCGTACTGAGGGTATCGAGGTGAGATCGGATCACCGTGGTGATCTGCTCGGAGTCGGTGGGCATCTTCGACGACTGCCTGCCCTCGGTAGTGGGATCTGCTGAACTGATCGTGCATCCCGAGAGCAGCAGTGCTGCAAGGGCTCCGCCGAGGAGGATCGATTCCACCGATCGCCGGCGGTAGTGGTTTATGGGTGGATTCACCGAAACTCCTTTATTCGTGAACATGTTGCGCCCGGAAAGTCATCCAGCCGGCGGCCAGAAGACAAACGCGGCGGACAGCAGAGCAAGGCTGAGGACCGCGGTGGCATTGGCGGTGCGAACAAAGACGTACTGCTCCGCATCCTCTGCGCCGAGACACAGCGGGGTCAGCTGCAAGGCCAGCGACAACATCCCGGTACCGAGCGCGCCGAGGGCGAACAATTGTCGAGAATCCATCAGCGGTATCCAATCCCGTTGCAGTCCAAAGGAACAACGAGCCGGTCACATGCGCGAACGTAGACTCGGCGAGAGTTCTCCGCACCAGCGGCCGAACTCCTGAACCGAGGATGCAGTCGAGAAGCTGCAGGGGGAGATTTCAGCATCTGGTGAGGACTCCCCGGCAAAATGCGACACAAAACGTCGCTACTTCAGGTGGTTGGGCCGAATCGCAATCCGCGGAGCAGTCGGTGGTAGGAGAAGCGGTCGTCCCAAATGCGAAGCAGGCCGTTTGCGAATGTGTAGTGGCCGTCTACGTCGAGGTGCATGGCAAACCATCCGATGCGGATGATCTCTCGTCGCCGGGAGGACACGGTGTTGTGGTCGGTGGTCATCGTGAGCACTTCCACGACCTCGTACCTGGTGATCAGGCGAGAGACGATCGTGAGCGCCAGTTCGACGCGTTTGCTTCCACGCACGCTGGGCAGGCCGGTATTGCGCCATTCGATGTCGGGATCGACGAGTGCGCGCACGGCATCGGCGTCCATTTCTTCCAGTGCGATCAGCAGGTCCACCACCCGCGATGTCAGTTGATCGTCGTTCAACAGGTACTCCGGTTGTCTGGAATTGTGTTTTCTCATCGGTGGATTCATGTGGTGACCGTCAGGCAGGGACTGTTGCTCCGCGAAACGCACAGGAGCATCTTGCCGGCGGCGCGCTCGGCTGGGCTCAACGAATTGTCACGATGATCGACGTCGCCGTCGCTGACGTGGACCATGCAGGTGCCGCAGAAGCCCTGACGACATGAATAGGGGGCTTTCGGGTTCACACGCAGCACCGCGTCCAGTGCGGTCTGGTCGGCGGCGACATCGATGA
The DNA here is from genome assembly GCF_048573875.1 of Rhodococcus sp. SB1D. Classification (NCBI taxonomy): domain Bacteria; kingdom Bacillati; phylum Actinomycetota; class Actinomycetes; order Mycobacteriales; family Nocardiaceae; genus Rhodococcus; species Rhodococcus sp. SB1D. The sequence goes on along the minus strand of NZ_JBMAIQ010000003.1, from coordinate 419,829 downwards.
CCTGACCGGTGCGAGCCAGTTGGATGCGGAAGGGTCGTCCATCGACGACCGGTGCGGCGGAGAAGCGTTCGGCGTGCACTTCCACACCGGGCTCGTTGCGCACACTAGCTGTGATCAGGTCCAGCATCGGGACCGGACCGCAACAGTAGATCGCGTCGCCGCTGCGGACATTCGGCGGGAGAAGATCATTCGCTGCGGGTAGGCCGTATTCGTCGTCGGTGCGGATGGTGACCCGATCACCAAACGGCGACAATTCCTCGAGGAACGGTAGTGTGCGGCGCTCGCGACCGACGTACATCAGCGACCAATCCAGGCCCATGCGCTCCGCCTCGCGGACCATCGGCAGTATCGGTGTGATGCCGATGCCACCCGCCACGAAGTGAACGCGCTTCGCGCGCTCGATTCGCCCGGGTTCGACGAACCCGAATGCGTTGCGTGGACCGCGAACGCCGACGACGGTACCGACTGGCAACTCGTCGTGGACCTCGTTCGATCCGCCGCCACCATCAGGAATCCGGCGTACCGCGATCCGGTAGCAGCGTCGATCGGCGGGATCGCCGCACAGCGAGTACTGACGTACCCGTCCCGAGGGCAGGTACAGGTCGAGGTGTGCCCCGGGATACCACCGTTCGAGGTCGCTGCCGTCAGGTGCTCGCAGTTCGAGACTGACCACGTCGTTGTCGGTGGCCACCGTCGTGCGCTCCGACACCGTGAGCGTTGTCTTGTACTCGTCGATCCGGTTTTCCGGTGGCTCGTCGCGATGAATCAAGACCGCCAACTTGACCTGCGTGGAGACCAGGACATCCAGAATGCGCAGAATCGAGTCGCGGCGCTTGCCGCGACGTAGGTCGACCGGGATCTCGCGGGGGGCCGGCCACCGCTGTGTGAGTTCGGGCGCGTTGGGTGTCATGTGTTGACCCGCTTGGCCGCTGGCGATTGCGCGACGTAGGCGAGGGCCTGGGCGGTGGACCCCACACTGTCGGGGTGAAATCCCGGCACGAACGTCGACACACCGCTCCAGAACCATTTCGATACACCAGGCACCAGTCCGCGGCGTCCGGCGCGGACGAATTCCAGTAGCAATCGTGGATAACCGATGTTCGGCGTGTTGGGGTCGTTGCGACTCAGATACATCGCAGCACGGAGCAACCACCCCAAAAAGATTGGCCACGTGATGATCATGGAGATACAGCGGCGAAAGTAGCCGACTCCGAAGCACGTGGCGACCTCGTGTGCCACGGCACGATGCTCGACCTCTTCGGCCCCATGCCACCGATAGAGGTCAAGCATCTGCGGATCCGCGCCGAATTTCTCCAAGTCCGCGTTCAACGCCCAGTCGCCCACGAACGCGAACATATGCTCCGAAGACGCGCAAATCCCGAGACGCTCGATCAGACGCTGCCGGATGGCCCGCGGATCGGGGTCGTCACCGACGCCCAAAGTTCTACGGAAGAAATACTGCATCTGGCGGTTGAACGTGGCCGGGTCGATCCCGTGCCGTGTGAACACCTGATTCATGACCTCGTCATGCGCCTCTGCGTGCAGCAGTTCTTGACCCATGAAACCGAGCATGTCCTCGCGAAGCTTCTCGTCGTGCACGTCCGGGAGGGCCTGCTCGAAGGCCTGGATCATCATCCGTTCGCCCTCCGGGATGACGAGGTTCATCGAGCTGAGGAGGTATGAGGCGATCGGCTCGTTCGGCAACCACACCAAAGGCGCTTTCTCCCAGTCGAAATCGACTCGCCGCGGACGGATCGCTACCCGGCCGGGCGGTGCGATCGGACTCTGTGTCAGTCCACTCGTAATTCGCATGACCACTCCTCATTCATAAGTACGCAGCAGTACTTATGAATGAGCATGGCGATCTACCCTTGGCTTGTCAACACCGGACTACGAAGGGTTGGACGAGAGATCCAGTACCCGTTCAAGGAAGGACATGATCGGCGCATGAAGATTCATGTACGAATTCGACCCGTCAACCACCTGGCGGTAGAACAACTCGTTGCAACCGCCGATCGCCGCGAGAAACACTTCACGCCCCGGGGCTTCTGAAGACTTGGACGAGTAGCCGACGAGCAATGCATCGGCGAGCAGTTCCACGTACTCGTTGCGCTTCGCCACCCCGGCCGGGCCGGCCACAGGTAGGTCCACCACCCAGGCTCGCACGAACTCCGGTTCGGACGAACACGTCTCGAGATACTTCTCGATGACAGCCGAAAGCTGTTCGTGTAGAGATAAATTGGCGGTCGAGCTTTGTGTCGAGGTGATGTTGGAGACGATCACCTCGATGCCGGCGTCGATCGCCGCGATCAAGCACGCTTCTTTGCTCTCGAACTGCTTGTAGAAAGCTTGACGAGACACCCTGGCACGCCCGACGACATCGGCGATCGTGGTCGAGGCGATCCCCTTCTCCGCCGTCGACGAGATCACCGCACGCAGAATGCGATCGCGTTGCGCGTCTTGGACCTCGTCCACAGCCAGTCGGCCGCGGCCACGCGGCAACCCGGGGAGGTCACGATCGAACGATCCAGCCAGCCTGCGCATACCGAAATCGTAGCCCGCCTGGCGCCATCGGTTCTCTCGCTCACCACGTCTGTGGACCAACAGCCATGCGAGTGGACCGATGTCGAGTGGAATTGCCCCCGAGGCGCTCTGAGGCAATCTCCCATCGCGACACGGTTGCGTCCAGTTCGTCGTTTCTCCGTGGTGGGGCTGCTCCCTGTGACGAGTCCAGCCGTGGTGCGGCGGAGGGCATCGAAAAGCCTCCTGCATCGACGAAGGCCGTCCGCTGTATTGCATGGTCGTGGAGTGTTGCCTCGTGGAGTGTGAGCACGGGTGTGACACAAGCGTTCAGGCCGTCGAAGACCTCGACCCAGGCGTCGCGATCGTGTGTGGCGAAGGTTCTGCCGAAGCGTTCGGACAAGTCGTCCCAGGTCGATTGGTCCCAGCGATTCGGCAATGAGGCGGGATCCAATCCGAGTCCGAACACGAAGCGGTCGTAGTACACGTCTTCGAGGGCCCCTACCGCCATGTACCTGTGGTCTGCGCACTCGTACGCGCGGTAGAACGGGGCAGATCCGTCGAGGAGGTTGGTTCCACGACGGGCTGACCAGCGGCCGGCATGCTGCCACGATCGGACGAGCGCAGTCAACGAACTGGCGCCGTCGACCATCGCTGTATCCACCACCTGGCCTCGGCCAGTGCGTTCTCTTTCGTGCAGCGCGGCAAGTACTCCTACGAGCAGGAACATCGATCCGCCGCCGAAGTTCCCGACGTAGTTCAGCGGCGGTGACGGCGGCCCGGAAGCCGGTCCGAGCTGTTCGAGCGCGCCCGAAAGCGCAAGGTAGTTCAGGTCGTGCCCGGCTTCTCGGGCCATCGGTCCCTTCTGGCCCCAGCCACTCATTCGGCCGTAGATCAGCCCCGGATTGTCCTGCAGGCAGATCTCGGAGCCCAGGCCGAGCTTCTCCATCGTGCCGGGCCGAGAGCCCTCCATCAGGACGTCCGCTCGGCCGATCAGCCTGCGCACCTTGGCGAGATCTTCGGTCTTGGTCAGATCTGCAGTGAGTTCGGTCCGCCCTCGGAGCATCCCCGCATTCGCATCGTCGATTCCGTCATCTGCTCCCATCGAGATGGGGCGCACGATGCGCACGACATCGGCGCCAAGATCTGCCAACATCAGACCGGCGTGCAGTAGCGGCCCTATGGCCTCCATTTCAATGACCCGGATACCCGACAGCGGCCCGCCGTGCACTCCGCCGGTGGCTTCGTCCTGCATGATCACCCTCGCGCGGTCGGAGTCGGGACCGACTCGGAGCGTGCCGGCTCGGTACGAAAATCTGCCGGGTCGACTCGGTAGGTCATGGCCCAGTAGTCGTTGATCCGCCACGGAAGGACCGACACGACGCGACCGTCCGGGTTTCGGTACCAGTTCTCCATTGCCGGATGGGTCCAGACCATCTGTGCGTGCTGTCTGTCGACGGCCTCGTTGTATCGATCGTTGACCTCGGCCCGGCACTCCATCGCGCCGAGGTTTTCCGATTGCATCAACTTCAAGGCATCCATGATGTAGCGGACCTGACATTCCAGGATCGTGATGAAGCTCCCCCCATGTCCCAGGCCGGTGTTCGGTCCGGTCATGACGAAGAAATTGGGGAAGTCAGGAACTGTGATTCCCAGGTAGGCGCGCGCGTCGTGCTCGCCCCAGATTTCTCCGGTGGACCGGCCGGATCGACCGACGATGTCCATCGGGTAAAGAACGCGCACACTGTGGAAACCCGTCGCCATGACAATGACGTCCAGCTGGTGCTCGACGCCGTTCGTGTCGACGAGTCCAGAAGGTGTCAGGGCGTCGACTCCGTGGGGCACCAGTGTGACGTCGGGCTTACGAAGCATCGTGAACCAGCCATTGTCCAGCAGCATTCGCTTACCAAAGGGCGGATAGTCCGGAAGAGATGCCTCGATCAGATCTGTTCGATCACCCAGCTGATCGCGGAGATAGCGTTCGTAGAACTTGCGATGACCATGGTTGGTCGCATTGATCGAGGCGCTCGGCTCTGGCCAGTCGGGGTCGACCTGGAGGGACGAGTACACCTTGTCGTTGAAGATCCACGACAGACGCGCCCGGTACCACTCGCGATAGCCGGGGATGTTGTCCATCAGCCAGTGGACGCCGTCGTCGATGGTCGTGAAGTAGTCGTCGTTCGGTGCGATCCACTGTGGTGAGCGCTGGAAGATCGTCAGCGATCCGACACGATCCGCGATGGCCGGGCCGATCTGCATAGCACTGGCTCCGGTACCGACGATGCCCACTCGCTTTCCGCGGAGCGACTCGGGATCGTCGAGCTCGTTCGGCCACTCGGCGGAGTGGAAGAGGCGACCACGGAAGGTCTCGATTCCCGGTAGATGCGGGATCTTGGGACGATTGAGCAGACCGACCGCGCTGATCAGGATGGGAGCCTCGAGGGTCTCCGGCGCCTCACCTGGTCGCTGGACGGACACACGCCAACTCTGTTTCGACTCCTCGAACTCGGCGCGCGTCACCTCATGGCGGAAGCGGACATTGCGCCGGATGTCGTTGGCCTCCGCAAAGTCCTCGAGATATCCCTGAACCTCGTCGCGCTTGCCGAAGTGGGTCGACCAGTTACGAGGGAACGACGAGATCGAGTAAAGGTGGCTCGGTGTATCAACTCCGGCGCCCGGATAGCGGTTCTCCCACCATGATCCGCCGACGTCGTCGTTCTTCTCCAGGATCACGTGAGGGATTCCAGCGCGGGTGAGCTCGACGGAGGCCAGCATCCCCGCGATGCCGGCTCCGATCACGATGGCGTGGAGTCGCTCGTCGCACTTGGTGGTGGCAGGCTTGATCTGCGGACCATTGACTATCTCCGCCATCATCGGCGCGAAGTCCGGCGGCACGGTCTCGCTGCAGGTGAAGTTGAGGATTCGCTCGACTTCCGAGCTGTCCAGCGTCCGCCGGGACGGCTCGTCCAGCGTCCACCAGCGTTCCACTGCGTCCATCAACGCGCTCCGGATTTCGGACTGAACTTCCTCCGGAAGTCCTCCCGTGGAGTTGTCATCCATGCCCCGACTGCGCGTGGGTTGATAGCGGGGTGCCACCCACCGCTCATCGGCGGTCAGCTCCAGCAACACGGCGAGCATGGTCGGAACGTTGCCCCGTAACACCGCCGAACGCAGGTGGTCACGGTCCAGGTCAGTGACGATAGTCATGTCATGCAGGCTAACAGCCGTTAGCGACACAACCAAGTGTGATTTCGATATTCCCATTGTTGCTTGGAAACTCTGCTTGACCCGCGTGGATGCCGATGACAGTATGAGCCACATCATACTAACCGCGGTAAGCATTCAGGAAGTTGAGGAACCATGGATCTGTCGACAAGTGTCGAATCGGATGCCACTGATGTGCGACGGAGTTCAGGTCCGCTTGTCCGATCCCTCACAGCGACCCAGTCGTCACCGCTAGGGCGAGCGACGTTGGGCGACCAGCTACGCCGCCACTCGCAGAGTCGATACTCGAAGCCGGCGATCGTGTCGTATGCCCCAGGTGGTCGACGCACCGTGACCACCTACGGTGCGCTCAATCAGGATGCCAACCGGGCATCCCATATGTTCCTCGGACTCGGTGTTTCCCGCGGTGACCGGGTCGCCGTGATGGCCCGCAATCGCGTGGAGTCGATCGTCGCCTACTACGGTGCTCTCAAAATAGGGGCGGTGTACTCCGGCATCAATGTCCTTTTCGGACCGAACGAAGTGGCTCAACAGATCGGGCACCTCGAGCCCGCGGTTGTGGTCGTGGCCGCGGAATTCCTGCCGGTACTGGAAGAAGCGCTGGCGGGACTCGGTACCCGCCCCGAAATCATTGTTCTCGACAGCACGGACGAGTTCGGCGGCCACTGCTTCGATCAACTCCTCGAGTCCTCGTCGCCGACAGAGCCGGATTGCGATGTCGACGAGCACGATCTCGCAATGATCGTGTACACCAGTGGAACCGAGGCGGCTCCGAAGGGCGTCATGCTGCCGCATCGCAACTACCTGGTCTCCACCGCACCTGCGTACACATGGGGACTGCGATGCCTGGACGATGACGTCTGGCTCTACGTCATGCCATTCCACACTATTGCCGGAATCGGCTCCCTGACCTCGCTCCTGCTATTGGGAGCGACGCTCGTGCTCCCGGCCAGCCTCGCGCCTGCCGACGCTTTGCACATGATCAAAGCGGAGCAGATCACCGTCCTGGCTCAAACCCCGACCTTCTTCATCTCGCTCGCAGATCATCCTGACTTCGGTCCTGAGACTGTCGGGACCATCCAGCGCTGCCTGACCTATGGAGGTCAGGTCTCGCCGCGAACGGTGGACGCATGGCACCACGCGGCGCCCGCATCGGTGTGGGGCACCTACTGGGGTCAGTCCGAGTTGACGCAGTTGGGCTCCGTCGGCTGGTTCAAGCGACTCGAGGACATTCCCGATCAGGATCCGACCTGGATCGGCAAGCCTGTAGGCCATCTCGAGGTCAAGGTGGTCGATGCCGACGGAAATGAAGCAGAGCGAGGTGAACTCCTCTGTCGCACGCCGTCGGTGATGCTGGGTTACTACAAGGATCCCGAGAAGACCGCCGCTGTCCTCGACGGTGGTTGGGTCCACACCGGCGACATCGTACGTCGCGATTCGGAGGGCAATATGTTCTTCCTCGATCGCAGCAAGGACATGATCAAGACGGGCGGCTACAACGTGTCCTCGCAGGAGGTCGAGCGCGTACTACAAGCCCACCCCGAGGTGTCGCGCGCCGCCGTCGTGGGACTTCCGGACGAATACTGGTCCGAGGCGGTCACAGGCTTCGTCATCGTCATAGACGGCAGCGACCTCACCGGCCAGGAGTTGCGAGACCACTGCAAGACCGTGCTCGCAGGCTATAAGGTTCCAAAGGCGATCAAGATTGTGGATGAGCTGCCCACGGACCCTCAGGGGAAGCTGCTCAAGAGAGAACTACGCCGCCTGTATGCAAAGGACTGAAACGCTGAACATCGATCCTGCCAGCAGCGCGACACCCGGATCCGGTCGACCACGGCTTGAAGGGCTCCCAAGCAGACGTGACGACATACTGGCCGCGGCGGCCGAATACTTCGCTGATCAGGGCTACCACTCGGCAGGCATGCGTGGCATCGCAGATTCGGTGGGAATCAAGGGCGCGAGCCTCTACAACCACTTCACCTCGAAAGAGGAGATCCTCTACGCGATCGCGCTCAAGATGACCCGGGACCCGGTCGAGGAGCATCTACTTGTCCTCGACGAGACTGGAACTCCGGTCGAGCGACTCACCTCGCTGATCGATGTTCATCTGCGGTATTTGGCGATGAACAGGGTCGAGCATCTGGTAAGCCTACGAGAGATCTCGGCGCTTACCGACGAACACCGTATGAGGGTGCTCGAGTACCGCAAGTACTACCAGAGGCGTGTGCGCGATGTGATTGCTGCCGGGGTCCGCGCCGGAGAGTTCGAGATCGCCGACCCACAGCGTGCGGCTGTTGCGGTGCTCGACCTCATGAATGGTGTGAGCTGGTGGCTCCGGGACGACCACGATATCGAGGCGCTGGTGGCAACCTACGTGGACTACATCGTCGTCGGAATTCTCCGTCACCGTCCCGGAACGCAAAGTGGTACCGGCGGTACGTCCAGCCGACGGTGACGCCCGTTCAGCCCGAAAACAGGTGATCCCCCTCCATCCGACGTGGAGGGGGATCACCTGTTTTCGGGCTCGATCAGAGTGCCCGCCGCAACAAAGGAACCAACGCGTCAGGATTCGCGATGGGGTTCGGGTTGGTCCCGCACCAGATGTCCTTGAACGTGTACGTAGCCAGGCTGGGGAGGTCGTTGTCGGTCAGCCCGACCTCTCCCAGCGATCTCGGCATGCCGAGTCGCCGGATCAGCGAGTCCGCCAACTCGTGTGCCGGCGTTTGCGGCGCACCCAAGGACGAACTGATCAGCGCCTGGCGATGCTCGTTGACCTCGCGGTTGTACTCGAGCGCGAAAGGCGCCATGACGCAGGAGGTGTACCCGTGTGGGACGTTGAACGAACCGCCGAGTGCATGCCCGACGGCATGGCTGACGCCCATGTCGAGGCCTGCGACGATCGCGACCATTGACGACCACGCACCGACCTGGCACATCAGACGGGCATCCACGTCGTCGGTGTCTTCCTTCACTCGGACGAGTCCCTCGGAGAGCAGTCGTATGGCATTCATCGCCATCCCGTCGTAGTACCCGTTCGATTCGAGCGAGCCCAAGGTCTCGAAGGCGTGGTCCAGTGCGCGAACCCCGGTCGACAGCCACAGCCACTCCGGCGTGTGCAGCGTGAGTGCAGGATCGAGGATGACAGCCTTCGGGGTCATCGCCGGATGCAAGTAACCCTCTTTGACGTTGCTCTTCTCATCCGTCGACCCGGCCAACGCGTTGAACTCACCTCCCGCCAGGGTCGTGGGCGCCACCACTACCGGGATCTTCGGGGCGGAGAAGGCGGGGGCGGTCACCGATGTGTCGGGATTGACCTGCAGGTGGTAGGCGTCCATTTGCGATGCCTCGCGAACTCCGTGCTCCAGAGTGATTGCAAGGATCTTCGCCAGGTCCGTCGCCGATCCGCCGCCCACGCACAACAGCATGTCCGGATCGGCGTCGGCAGCAACTCGGGTGGCAGCAATGACGTCTTCGCGCGGTACGTGGGGTCGAACCGCATCGAACAGTCCCACGAATCGATCACCCAGTGCCTCGATCACCCGAGCGATCTCGTCTGTCTGCGAGTTGAGCGTCCCGCTACATACGACGAAGACTCGGTTCGCCCCGAGCAACTCTGCTTCCTGGGCCGCGGCCTCCGCGACCGGAGCGCCAATGCGGACTCTCTCCATGGACGGCAGAGAGACAAGTGATGACTGCACGGCAATACCATCTTTCTTTCTTGATCCTCAATCCACCACGACGTCGTCAAGAGCGCTCAGCTCTCGCTCGGTCTGTTCAGGAGTGGGATAGAGCGTGGATCCGGCGCTGGGAAATGTCTCGCACCCCGTCGCAGGCTAACAGTGGTTACCCTATAGGAGATTTGTGGCGCACGCCACAATCGTTTGTCTTTTGGCCAGCGGAACCAGAGGGCGAGGTTAGTCCGTGGGCGTCAATACTGACTTGATCTGCAGTTTTTCAGAAATCCTCATGGCTCTCGGCGGCGCGCCGTTGCATCTCCAGTGGAGGGCGAGAATCGGTTACGGTGGATTCGATCCCCAAAAGGTCGAATTACCTAACCACCGATTGCCTAATTTCGGGAACAGCTGCGTGATGACGCCTGGGTTGAGTACTGGGGCTGTAGCCATCACTGGCACTCTGGTGACGGACGCCGAATCCAGTGCGCACCCTTCCCGGCACTCAGGTGAATGGTGTCGGCGGCGCGACATGCATCGACTTCGCCGTGGAGAAGCGCCTCGACCTTTCCTTGGTCGGAACAGCGGCACTGAGGTGAACAATTATCGCGAGGTATGCCGCGGGTTGATCCAGCTGCAAAGGGAGTTGGCATATCGGGGACGAAGGTTTCTTCTTCCGAGATTCACTCCGCCGAAGCTGACCATTGCAGTCGGTCCGGCAAAGTTAGTCGAGACCCTCGGCTTCTGCTGGGGCTTCGAGACTGGGCATACCCACGGTAAATCCGCTGCCGCCGCACGACGCGAACTGTTTCTTCGACTGGATGGACCGTCAGCTAGAGGACATGATTTTCGGGGTTCGATTACGTGCGTATCGAAAGGAGGTGCTGCGTTGTCTGCGTGAGCAAGGGGGCACCGAAGAGGAGAGCACGATGATGTTGCGTCACTTCGGTTCTGAGAGCGCGGTGCCACATCGGCAACCACCCTTCTGCTTGCCGCGCCACCCTCGCCGGAGGCTCTGGTCGTGTCACTCGCCCTCGATCAATGGATCTTCCAGTTCGAGAAGCGCGACCTCGTCCGGATTCAAGTTTTCGTTCGGATCCACGGATCGGGTCAACCGGTCGTTTGGACCCAATTCGTCTGGCGCCTGGATGATCTGAAGACCTCGTGCCAAGATCTCGACTCGTCCACGGTTCTCGTTGCTCGTGAGATCTGCTGCGAAAGCAGCAGCTACGGCGTCGCGTGCCAGAGCCTCCGCCAGGTCCCAATCATGGATGTAATCCTCGACCGAAAGGTTCGCTTCTCGCCGGCTCAGCGCGGCCGAAGTGCATCCTTGAAAGTAGAGAGCGACCAACTCCTGAGCGCCGTCCCACTCCGCCTCCAGGCCGAGGGCTACCGCGTTCTCCCGCAACGCGGATCGAAGGTCGAGCGCGTCAGCTGCTCTCATCGGGGGTGACGCGCGCACCTTGCTCACGTACTCCTCGAACCCGATCACGGCGACAGTCCCGACGACATCGATTACTGCGGGCCAATTCGGCCCCAGATGGCTGGCGAGGTCGACGTCCGTGATGGTTGTCGACTCGATGTGCCGGACAAGCGAATCGAGCGAACGATCTGCGTCGTCGTAGAGTCCATCTCGTTGCGCCTGACGAAGCCACTCCGCTTCTGCGACTATCGCATCTCCGGGAATCGAACCGGCGTTCTCGAAAGCTTCATCAATGGATAGCTCAGTACCGACAGCGACTTGGGGCCCCCAAGCCGCTCCGTTGACTCGCAAGAGCTGCGCAGCAGTCTGTACCACGTTCGTCAAACGAACCGACGCGTCAGAAGAGCGACGCAACGTAGCTGCATCGGGCCTCGACGGGATGGGTTCACACGCTGGATTGTGCCGTCCACGTTCCGCTTTCGTGATGGTCTCTTCGATATTCGCAGAGGATGGGCGTGCAGCGAAGATCTTCGATACACCGATAGCACCAGCAGTAGCCACAGCGATGATCAATCCCGCTGCAACGAATTTCGCCCTCCGGGTCGGTACCGCATGCATGCTCTTGATTCCCCTTCGGTGTGCCCCGGACGATGCGAGCGAAATATCGGATTCTATCGCGAACGCTATCGGGCTCGTGGGACTTCAGTATTCGGTCAAGCGCAAGATTGTTGCGGGGATCGTAGCGCCATAGGGACTAGGTGCCTTGAAAGGGTTGTGAGACGACTTCGACGATCGCACAGTCGGGACGGGCGCGCCGGGCTCTCGTCCTTGCTGTATGCAGTCGAAGCCAAGAAATGTCGGGGGACGTAATGGGGGGAGCTGCTGTGGGCCGACGGTGATGTTTTGGTAGCCCCATGGCCACAACGTCGAGTAGATCGTGTTCGGTGCCGATCGAAATCCTTGCGGTCGTCACTCTGATGACCCCAAGCAATTCGGAGTACACCTCCTTTCCTCGTCCTGGCGTCAATGATCGTCGGGATGCACCCGAAACGATCGAACGGCGATGACAAGCCGCGAGGCGATCGCGAAGAGCTCACCGTCACCGCACGACGCATCGAGGACGAGGTATCGGCGGCATGCGGGTCGACGAGCGCAACGGCAGGGGTCATGCGCGAAGGACTGGCCGACTGTAGCGCTCAGCGGGTTCGGACGTAGTCAGGCGCTGACCGGGTCCAGGAGGCCGGTAAGCCGTCCGGCAATCAGTGCTTCGGACTCTGCGACAATACGTTCCACCAATTCACCCACTGTGGGGATGTCGTGAATCAATCCTTGCACAGTGCCAGCCGTCCAGATGCCAGCCTCCTGGTCGCCGCTGTCGAACACCGCTCGGCCCCGCGCACCGGCCACAAGATGTCGAACGTCTTCGAATTTGCCACCACTGGAAAGGATTTCGACAACTTCTTGGCTGATGCTGTTGCGTGCTACCCGTGCGGTATTGCGTAGTGACCTGAAAATCAGTTCCGTGTCGACCTCCGAGGCAGCGACTATCGCCTCTTTGATGTTGCGGTGAATCGGAGACTCCTCGGTGCACATGAACCGTGTACCCATGTTGATGCCGTCGGCGCCGAGCGCGAGGGCCGCCACTAATCCTCGCCCATCGGCAAATCCACCGGACGCGATCATGGGAATGCTGATCCGCTCTGCTGCTGCAGCGATGAGGACGAGACCCGGTACGTCGTCTTCCCCTGGATGCCCGGCACATTCGAACCCGTCGATGCTGATGCCGTCGACACCGAGGGCCTGGGCTTTGACCGCGTGGCGGACGCTGGTGCACTTGTGGAGAACCTTGATGCCTGCGCCGTGAAAGTGCGGCAGATGGGGCGCGGGAGACGATCCAGCTGTCTCGACGACTTTCACTCCGCAGTCGATTATCACGTTGCGATACTCATCGTAGGGCGGAGGTGTGATCGTCGGGAGGATTGTGAGGTTGACCCCGAAAGGTTGATCGGTGAGCTCGCGCGTTCGGGATATTTCTCGGGCAAGATCGTCAGGTGTCGGCTGTGTCAGGGCAGTGAGCATGCCGAGCGCGCCGGCGTGTGCAACTGCCGCTACGAGTTCTGCTCTCCCCACCCATTGCATGCCGCCCTGCACGATTGGGTGGCGAACTCCGAATGTCTCGGTAAATGCGGTGGTCAGCACTGGACATCTCCTCGATGGTGCATGGCTATCTGTTTGTCAGTTGCGTTGGTGCAAAGTCAATTTCGACCCGAACGGCGCATTCAGCTCGTCGATGTTGTCCACTCGTTCAAGGCCGGAACCTGTGAAAGTTCAGTTCGTGCCATCGGAGGTTCGGCGCGATAGGGCATGGCAGGCGTCAAATACTGTTCGCCATGTTCGTTGGTGCCGGGGATGAAGGTACGGTTCGCAATCACATCGTCGGCGCAAATTACCTGGTCGTAGTCACGCACAACTGCGGCAACCACTCCGGCCGCAGTGAGATGCTCTACCGCTTCCGCGGCGCTACGGTGGCACAGCTGCTTCTCGATCGTGGCGACGAGGTCAACACGGTTTTCCACGCGCAGAGCGTTGGTGGTGAACCGCGGGTCGTCGGCCAACTCGGGTAGGTCGATCGCCTTGCACAGTTCGATCCAGGCTTGCGGTTGGTATCCGCTGATCACCAGCTCGCCGTCGGCGGCGCGAAAGACGTCTGCTGCCGGTGCGACGCTTGGTTGTCCGTTCCCTTTGCGACTCATGGGCTTTCCGGATACCTGCCACTCGATCCAGTTGGCGGTCTGCAAGTGGATTGCGACGTCCAGCAGGGAAACTCGGACGGACGATCCTTTGCCGGTGCGTTCGCGCCGCAGTAGCGCTGCCAGTACCGCTTGAGCGACAACGTAGCTCGTTGCATGATCTATGACCGGTGCGCCCACACGTTGTGGCGGGCTATCCGCCTCACCCGTCACCGACATCAGTCCGCTCTCTGCTTGCGCAGCGATGTCGAGCCCCGCGCGGGTGGCGGACGGGCCTTCCGCCCCGTACCCGCTCACCGAGACGGCGATGATTTCCGGTCGCAGGCGTTGGAGTTCGGTAGAGGAGAATCCCAATCGATCGAGGGTTCCCGGGCGAAGATTGTGCAGCAAGATGTCGCTCGATGCGATCAGATCCCGAGCTCGCTGCAGATCGGCGGAGTCTTTGAGGTCGAGGCAGATTGAACGCTTTCCACGGTTGTACCCGTAGAAGATGCCGCGCGCGTAGTCGGCGTCGATTTGTCGGGCCGGTTCACCGCCGGGGGGCTCGAGCTTGATGACCTCCGCACCGAGGTCGGACAACTGCTGCCCGGCGCTGGGTATTGCGATCAGCTGACCGATCTCCACTACTCGGACACCTGCCAACGGCAGGTCTACTTCGTCGGTCATCGAATGATCTCCACATGAGGCGAAGTGACATCCTCAGCGGGCTCCAGGCAGCGCGCCAACAGAATTCCTTCGGTGTGGTTGCAGGGGTTCAGTCGGTTTCTGTCACCTTCTGCTCCCCCGATTCGGATCGTCACCGTTCCATCGTCATTGCGTTCGAAGTGTGCGTCGTTGAGGTTGACGGTGTGGTCGCGGTACTCGAAGGACTCGAACCAGTGGTTGTACAGCATCACTCCGAAGTAGGTGCAGTCCGGGAGAGTGAATGTAATATCCACGGCAGTAGCGTCTTTCAGTGACCACCAGCCGGCAACGTATTGGTTGGAGCTGGTGCCGTAGAAGTCTCCCCACCCTCGCTGCTCCGAGGTCACGCGAATCTCGTTGGGAGACTGACTGAGTGTTTCGATGAGCTGAAGACTGCGTCGAAGGCTCACGTCCATGCCACGAGCAAGTTTCGTGAGGCGCTGGGTCAGCCACGCCGTGTCGAGATCGGGGCGTGCACCAGGCGGCGGACCGAGGCGCTCGATGTGGAGAACAGGATCGATCTCCGTGTTACGCGTCTTGTGATACACACGCACTACTACGTCGAAGCAGCGCTCATCCAGCCGAATGCCGCTGCGCCCCTCCAGCTCTTGTGCGACGAAGATCTCGAAGTTGCCGTCCGCGTCACACACCTTGTCGTCGATGACGATGTTGTCGGCGACCCGGTCGGTCCCAGACGCGCCGACACGATTGGCGAGAACGGCGACGTACGGCACTGTGCCACGGTTACCGTGAATACGGTATGTCTCGTTGGGGTCGATCATCGCAGTCCAGTAGTCGACGTCGATGCCGTCTCCCCAGAACTTTCGCATCGGTGACATCAGGGTGAAGAGTTCAGGCCGGAGTACGTCTTGGCGCTCGATGTTCATCTCGGCGAGGTATCCGAACAGACGAAGTGCGTGCCGTACACCTTCGGCGCTGTCCAGCGGCGATCCGGTAGCGGCAGCGGTCGAACCGAATGTCGCAAGGCTGTCGGTGACTGCAGACCAAGCCTCGGTGAGCTGCCGGCGATCGTGCTGGGATTCGGATTGTGTTGACTGGTCAGCGAGTTGTGTCATCTTTTCTTCTCTCTCGTGGTAGACGAACTGGATTGTGTATGGGAGGCGTTGGTCAGCAGAGGGGGTCGAAAGGGACGTCTGCGTCGGACTTGCCCGAGGTCTGGTTGTTCACCCATGCGACGTTCTGGGTCCATCGGTCGGCTGAAATCTCGACCGGCCAGAGGGTCTTCTGCGAAGCCCACACCTGGTTGGCTTTGTCAGCAGGAACATTCATTCGCTCGGTGAGAAGTTGAGCTCCTGCTTGCTCGTTCGCGGGATCGGCTATCCACCCTGCTGCGGCCTCGAGCGCAGCACACACGGGGGCAGCAGCATCGGATTCAGCGAATGTGGCTGTCGTGACGAGCACCGTGCCCAGGCCGTATGAACTCACGCCGTCAGAGCCCACCGGGTCTACTTCTGTAATCGCCGTCATCGGAATTCCTTGAGCATCGAATACGGCCTGGCTGGCAGCGGTGAGAACGGCGGCATCTATGTCGCCCTTTCGTGCGAGTGGTATCTGACTCGCGGTAGGTGCCGCTGCGATGAATTGCACCGTGGAGGCGTCGATGTTTCTCTCTGCGAGAAGCTGATTGACGAATTGCTCGGCCGCGCCGCCACGTGACGGTATGGCGATCCGCTTGCCGGGCAAATCCTCGATGGTGGTGATGCCGCTGTCTTTCGTCACGGCGATCGCAAGATCGATCGACCCGTAGGGGGACAGTGGCCGCAGACTCTGCCCTTGCTCTATGGCCGGCACGACGGTTCCGGGTGCACCGACCGCGAGATCGGTTGTGCCGCCGATGAGACCGCTGATGAGTTCGGGCCCGTTCTTTCCGTCGATGAGCTCGACGTGGAGGCCTTCCTTGTCGAACATTCCTTGTTGGACAGCGACGTAGACAGGCAGGGACAAAGCACTCGCAGGGTAGACCCCGATGGCGACGCTACCGTCGTTCGGACGCCCTCCCCCTCCACACGCGGAAAGCAGTAGGGCCGCTGCAATGACTGTGCCGACAAAAGGTCGAAGTTTCATGGAATTCCTGTTCCTTGATGGCTGGGCGCATCAGAAATCAAGCTGAGTTGGCTGGGCACATCAGTAATCAAGCTGAGTTGGCTGGGCACATCAGTGGTCGAGCTGACCACGCAGCCGGTTGAAGATTTCGATGTATCGAGGTTCGGCGGTGAGGGTTTCGAGTTCGCGGGGGCGTTCGATGTCAATGCTGACGTCGTCGATCACCCGGCCGGCCCCGAGCAGCAGAACGCGGTCGGAGAGACAGATGGCTTCGCCGAGGTCGTGGGTTACGAAGATGACCGTCCGGCCTACCTGGGATTGCCAAAGCTCGAGGAATTCTCGCTGTACTTCGACTCGGGTTTGCGCATCGAGGGCGGCAAAGGGTTCGTCCATCAACAAGATGTCCGGATCCAGTGCCCACGTTCGGGCCAACGCGACACGCTGGCGCATCCCTTGGGAGAGTTGCCAAGTCCACAGCCGTGACGCCTCGGACATTTGAACGGCCGCAAGCCAGCGCTCTGATTGAGTTCGTCTCTCCGCCTTGGGTACTCCCCTCAATTCGAGACCGTACTCCACGTTCTTCTGCGCTGTTCGCCACGGGAACAGCGCATCTCGGGCCATCATGAAGCCCATCCGAGAACGAGCGTCGAATGGTGTTGTGCCGAGGACCTCAGTCTTCCCTTCTGTTGCGTCCACCAATCCAGCGAGGGCGTTGAGCAGAGTGGTCTTTCCGCAACCGCTCCTGCCGACCAAGCTCACGAACTGTCCGCGAGGGATGGTGAGGTCGAGATTGTCGACCACAGTTTTCGTCGACCCGTCGGGCGAGGGGAAGGATATCGTCAGTCCGTCGAGTTGTACGGCGGGTGTAATCACGTTGGTATCCATGATGATTCCTGTCATCGTCGAGCCGGCGGCTGCCACCGAAGGAGGTAGCGCTCGGCGAAGTTCATGACCTGGTTGAGGACGACTGCGACGATTGCGAGAAGTATGAGGATCGCGTAGACCGCTTCCATCCGGAACTGGGCCGAGTAGATCGACACAAGCTGGCCCAGCCCGTCCCGTGACGAGATCAGTTCCGAACCGACAACGCCAAGTAGCGAATAGATCAGCCCCAACCGAAGACCGGCAAAAATGCCAGGTGTTGCGACGGGGAGGAGGATGTGCCAGAACACCTGTGTCTTACTGGCATTCAGGACAGTGGATAGTCGGAGCCATTCGTCGTCCACCGACTTCACACCGGCTCGTGCACTCGAGCAGACGATGAAGAAGACGAGTGTGAACGCGAGAGCGACCTTCGCCGTCATCGTGATCCCGAAGATGACGATAAGCAGAGGCGCCAGCGCAAGACGTGGCATGGCATTCGCCGCATCCAGGAACGGACTCATGATGCGTTCGAGGGTCGGAAGCAGTCCGAGAGAGAGTCCGACCGCCACCCCGACTGCGCTGGCGAGGATCCACGCGATCACGACGGCAGTCATCGTGGCACGCAAGTTCGACGAAATCTCGCCCGACTGCACCGCTGCGGTGAAGTAGGCCCAGGCCTCGCCTGGCGTTTTGGCCAGAACTGGCTCGATCCAACCTTGCGATGCGACGAGCTGCCACGCTCCGAGTAGGACCAGAAGCAGCGCGACCTGGGCCAGTCGTACCCCGATGGTGAGTCGCGTACCGGATCGACGCTGTCGAGCGGGCTTCGGCTCAGAGCGTGCCCGCCTCGCAGAACGGGGTGACGTAGCACCGGATGGCGAACTTGCGGTGATGGTTTCGGTCATTTCGGCGCCTCCTCCGTGGTGCTCGCAGGCGGCGATAGGTGCTCGACAAAAGCAGACGGGTGCCTCTGGTCGAAGCTCCCCGGGTTGTTGCTCACTGCGTTCATATGTGAAGCAGATCACGGGATTCTTCTTCCCGTCTACGCCACATTCGAGAGGTATGCCATAGGGTTTCCCTATGCCTGACGGGCGCAAAATCGGGCGCGCGCGAGGACTGCCACGAGAAGGGAACCCCGAATGGACCGGCGTCATCTGGAATACTTTCTCGCCCTTGCTGATCGGGGCAGCATTTCCGCTGCGGCTCGCGGACTGGGGGTCAGCCAGCCGACAATCTCGGAGGCTCTCGCCAGAATGGAGAAAGAGTGCGGCCTGACGCTCGTCCGCCGTGGCTCGCGGGGAGTCACCCTGACCGACGCTGGACGCGATCTCACAGGTCCGGCGGCCCAAGTACTTCGGGCATACCGGGATTTGGATCACGCTTTGCATCCATTGAACGTGGTGCAGCGGGGTCGGCTGACGGTCGTGTGTCCGCGAACACTGGCGCGTGATCCAGCGGCCACGGCCCTGGGTGCGTTCAAAAGCAAATTTCCGAACGTTGCGGTGACGATGCTCAGCAATGACACCGACGGAATCGGAACGGTGGTCGCCTCGGGTCAGGCTGATATCGGCCTCGGGGTGGACGAGGTGTTCGACGAGGGCGTTGAACGTATCCTTCTCGGCCGGCAACAAATCGTTGCGCTGGTGCCGGCCGCACGAAGTGAAGGCGAGGGGGCAGCGGCGTTGACGGATCTGTTGCGAATCGGATTGATCACCAGCCCGCGTGACGATGTCACTCGGCGACTGTTGGCGGAACGCCTGGGCGAAGGCACTGTGGACGAGGCGGTGGTTGCGGAGACTATCTCTGTGGCTTCGATGATCCCACTTGTACGCGCGGGAGTCGGCGTCGCTTTCCTTCCCGAATCTGTCGCCGATACAGTCGGAGAAGGTGTGGTGCTGTGTCGTACTCGGCCCCCTCTCACTCGTGATATCTGGATGTTCCACGGTTCGACGCCATCGCCTGCGGCACAAGCGTTTATCGAGACGACCAGCCGATTACGTGACGAAGGTGGAATGGGGAACGCCGGATGAGCAAGTTCGGAGAGTCCGCCACCCCGCGAATCGATCCGCGGCAGCTACAAGACTTCCTTGCCGTCGTCGAACACGGCAGTATCACGGCGGCAGCGGCAAATCAGTTCACGGGAACATCGAGCGTCTCTCAATCAATTGCGCGGCTCGAAAGACGCGTCGGAGGACGGCTTTTCAATCGAGGCCGGACCGGCGCGACGCTGACTGCGCGCGGACGGAATCTCATCGATCCAGCACGCGAAGCGCTGGCCGCGCTCGACCGATTAGTGGTCGAGCGCGAGTTCTTACTGTCAGCAGTCCCCCACCTCAGTGTTGCCACGACAGCGAGCCTTGCGGACGATCCCGCAGCGGTACTGCTCGGAGCGCTGCGCACGGAGGTGCCGAACCTGAGGATCACCATCTCGGATCCGCCTGGGTCGTCCGTGGCCGATGCGATTCACCCGGTCATGGCAGGCACCGCTGACGTGGCAATAATGGAGTCGCTGCCCACCGGTGTTCCCGGGACGCGCACGGTGCGCCTTCCGGACCACAAGTTGCGGCTCGTCTGCCCGCCCGGTACCCCGCCACCGGTGGACGGGGTATTCATCGGCGAAGATCTCATGCGCATCGGCTTGGTTGTCGCACCACGGTTCGAAACTTCCGATGTCTATCGCCATCTGCGGTCGATCGAACCGCGAATCGACCACGCATTCGTGATGAGGTCACAGCACCGCGATGCCTTCGCGGATTTCGCGTACGAAGGGATCGGTGCTGTCATCCTCGAACTCTCCAGTGCCGAGCGAGCATCCGAACGCGGGTGCACTGTGGGCGAGATATTCGAACTGCCCCCACGGAAGATCGCAGCCGTGGCAAGGGACGGCCCGAACACGCAGATCGTCGAACATTTCCTACGGCTGTGTGCCGAGCAATCCGCGCGGAAGCCGTAGGCCGAGGCGATCTCGACCTTGCGCTCTGGGTATTCGCGTCGCCCGGGCACCCACCGAGAACGATGATTTTGTCCACAGACACAACACTTCTGGGATAGTCCGTTTCCTGAAACAAAGCCGACGGGTTGCCTTCCCGTGAATATGTAATACACGTCACTCCGGATCAACTTCGAAAGGTTGACTTTCATGCGAAAGTCTGTGAAACATTTCGTGAATGCTGCAGCGGCGGTTGCGTTGTGCGCGACGCTAGGACTCACGGGCGCAACCGGAACAGCGGCTGCCGATGCGCCCGGCATCCCGAGCGTCGGGCACGATTGGGCGAGTGCAGGGCCGTACACGCCGAACGTCTCGATCGGGCTGGTGCACACTCTGTACTACCCGCGCCAGCTCGGCGCGCGCGGCGAGAAGCACCCTGTTGTGATCTGGGGGAACGGGACCGGTGTGCTCCCCGGTGCGTACACCTCTTTGCTGCGCCACTACGCCAGCCACGGATTCATCGTGGTCGCCGCCAATACCCCGGCAAGCAATTTCGCCATCACCATGCGGTCGGGAATCGACCTCATCGCGGACAAAGCGGCCAGCCCGTCGAGCGTCTTCTTCGGCAAAGTCGACCTGGAACATATTGGTGCGGTGGGGCACTCGCAGGGCGGGTCTGCGGCGATCAACGCGGCGATCGACGACCGCGTCGACACCGCCGTCGCGATCCAACCAGGCCCGCTCAATGATGTCGATCTCATCGACGAGCCCGTTCTCTATCTGGCCGGCCAGGCCGACGCAATCGTTTGGCCGGCGATCGTGCGGGCGATGTACGAGGACGCAGACCACGTGCCTGCCGAGTATCTGGAACTGCGCGGCGCCACGCACTTCGGTACGGCGATCAACGGCGGCGATATGCGCGGGCCGAGCACGGCGTGGCTGCGGTACTGGCTACTCGACGATCCGAACGCTCGCACCGAGTTCTTCGGAGCGAGCTGTGGATACTGCACTGACACCCAGCAGTTCTCCGACTTCGACCGCAACGATCTGGCCCGGCAGATCCCGGGCTGACGGTAAGTCGGGAGTCGAAGACGAACGACCTGTCTGTTCAGATCGGCGGAGTTGCGAAGCTCAAATGACGACGTAGCCGTACATTCGTTCGCCCTGAGCCACAGCTCTGGTCGCTAGTTCGACGAAGGCGGTCAGGAACGGCACTGAGTCCTCCGACGGTTCACTGGTCTCGTCGATCGCCCAGGCGGCCGCAGCGGCCGCGACGCCTTCTGCGTTCAATTCCGCTAGTGCATCACGCAATTCGTCGGTAACCGTGAGCACGAGGGTGTCGCCGTCGTCGCTCATCGCGACGAGTTTCCCGCAGCGTGGACCTTTTGCAACTTCGTCGTAGGGGCGAGCGGTGAGGGCTGCTTCCAGTCGGCCGAGCGCGACAACTGGATCGACGCCTTTCGCCTGCAGAACTGGAGTCCCACTCGCAGCCAACTGGATCCGCGGGCGAGAAGCTGCGTTCGCCTCCATCACCTCTGGTTCCAAGTCGACGAGTCCCTCGAGGGCAGAGGTGGCATGCTCATCCGTGCGCGCGGTGAAGTAGTCGGTGATCGCAGACATGGCGCGATCATCTCACACACGATGCATCTCAATGCCCCGGACTCCTTCCGCGACTTACTGATCGACGTCAGGAGGGACAGGTGTGTGCTTCCTCGATCGCTTTCGCGAAAGCGCGAAGTCGTGGGCTTTCGAGATCGGTACGCCACACGAGACCCAAAGCAGATTCGGGTAATCCGTTGATCGGTACGAATGTGATGTCCGAGCGCTGGCTGTATGCAGCGGTTGCAGCGCAGAGGATGAGGCCGACCTGACTGAATGCGACCTGCGACAGGCCTTCCTGAACGGTGCTCGCCCCACCCTGCGTGGGAATCGTGGCTCCGCCCGGCGTCGTGCTCGGGGAATTCACACGCTGCCAATAGTCGGGGGCGGGGCCGGTGATGGGTACGAGACAGATCTGCGCCAGCTGCTCGGCGTCGATCACGCCCAGTTCGCTGAACGGGTGATGGACTGAGATGGCGAGGGTCTGGGGCTGTCGAGAAAAGACGAGCCCGGTTGTCAGTTCCGGCTCATCTACGGGGAGAAGGGCCACTGCCGCATCGATTCGCCCGGCGAGTACATCACTGAACGGATCACCCAGGGGTAATTCTTTGATGGTCACGCATGTTTGCGGATGTTGTATCTCGAAACGAGAGACAGCAGCCGCGATCGAATCGTAAATTGCTCCTTGGAAACCCACCCGAAACGGCGTCGGCGTGTTGCGTGCTCTCGATTGAGCGTCCTCGATTACTCCGACGAGCGCCCGATGGGCGGGAGCCAACGACGCAAGAAATTCGGCGCCGAACTCAGTCAGGTGAACGCGGCGACTGGTCCGCGCTACCAGGCTGGTGCCGATACGACGCTCCAATGCGCTGATCAGCTGACTCACTCGGCTCTGGGAGATGAACAGCCGCTCGCCGGTGCGACCGAAGTGCAGTTCTTCAGCGAGAACGAGGAAGCACTCGATCTCACGCATCGGGGGCTCCGACATTTTCACTCCGACCCTGGACTCATTCGACTACTCCATAATGGCTCATCGATGAATTGAGCTAATGGTTGGATGAGCGATTCGCCGTTGATCCTTGGGCGTGCGGGAGCTTCTCTGGTTACATGCCACATTCCGCGCCCGGGCAGAACAGCCCCGCGCCCACGTCCTCAACCCACGCACACGCCATCGAGAACCACTGGGCTGCGGTCGCCCTGATCGCAGCGTCCACCTTCATCGTTGTCGCGGCAGAGATGATGCCGGTAGGGCTACTCACCCCGATCGGTGCTGACCTGGCGGAAAGCGAAGGGACCATCGGGCTCTCACTGGCCATTACCGGATTGGTGGCAGCGGCCACTGCCCCGTTTGTGCCCATCGTGACCCGGCGCTTCGATCGTCGGTCGACGCTCATCGTCTTGATGCTGTTAGTCGCAGCGGCGAACGCCCTCACGGCCCTTGCTCCGAGCTTCGTTGTCCTCGCTGTGGCTCGCGTCCTTCTAGGCGTGAGCATGGGTGGAGTCTGGGCGCTCGCCGCAAGCCTGGCTCCCAGGTTGGTGGAGACCAGATCCGTCGGGTTGGCGACCACGATCATCTTCAGCGGAATCGCTGTTGCCTCAGTTCTCGGTGTCCCTGCTGGGACGTATATCGGGGCAGTCGCCGGATGGAGCGTGGCGTTCTGGACTCTCAGCTGCGCCGCGACGCTGATCGCGCTCGCCATGATCGCTGTCCTACCCACGATGCCAGCTGATCGGGCCTTGTCGCTCGGGAGTCTCGTGGCGGCCTTTCGGAACCCAGGAGTCCGGGTCGGATTCGCGATTACCGCGCTCATCGTCACCGCTCATTTCGCGGCGTACACCTATGTGCGTCCGGGGCTGGAGTTCTTCGCGGGGTTGAACGCTTCGCAGGTCGGCACAATGCTCTTGATCTACGGTGCATTCGGTGTCGTCGGCAACTTCATCGCCGGGCCGTCCGCTGCAAAGTCCCCGAAGGCGGTGGTCGTCAGCCTCAGCGTGGGAGTAGCGATCACCCTTGCCCTGTTCCCGATCTCGGCTACCACCTTGATCACAGCTGCTCTGCTCATGGCGGCTTGGGGCCTCTTCTACGGTGGTGTATCGGTGAGTACTCAAACATGGATCGCACAAGCCGCTCCCGTTCACCGAGAGGCCGCTGCGGCTCTGTGGGTTGCAGTCTTCAATGCAAGCATCGCCCTCGGCGCGTTCGCGGGTGGACGCATTCATGACCACTCCGGTTCCGAAACGGTCTTCTGGACAGCCGCGGGAATCGCCACTCTCGCAATGCTGCTCGCCACATTCCGCAATCCCGTCGCGGCAAAGCGCGAACTGACAACCTAGCCGCCTACACAAAACCTTCATAGAGGCAGGACCACAGATATGCGCCAGACACCCGTTTCAACCTTCATGGATGTGACCGAGATGCTCGAACGCTACCGGGATAAATCGCTGTCTCCGGTGGAGGTACTCGAGTCCACCATCGAACGTATCGAGGCGCTCAACCCGACCTTGAATGCAGTGGGACACACTTTCTTCGATGCGGCACGGGCGCAAGCGAAGTCAGCGGAACGCCACTACGCCCGCGGCTCGGATGTCAGCCTTCCGCTCGCCGGTGTTCCCGTTGTGGTGAAAGAGGATGAACCGGTGCAAGGACAACCTTGGACTCAAGGGTCCAAGGTCTATGAGGATGTGATCGCCACTCACACTTCCACTTTCGTGCAGCGAATCATCGACGCCGGTGCCATCGTCCACGCGCGATCGACGGCACCCGAATTCTCCTCGTCCGCGTTCACGCAGTCCGAGTTGTGGGGCGTCACTCGCAATCCGTGGAACACGAAATACTCCTCCGGCGGGTCTTCCGGTGGATCGGCAGTCGCACTTGCCACCGGTATGACGCACTTGGCTACCGGTTCCGATGTTGCAGGTTCGATCCGAACTCCGTCGTCACTCAACGGAATTGTCGGGTTCAAGCCACCGCATGGCCGTGTCCCCGTTGATCCGCCCTTCAATCTCGATCGCTACTGCCACTGCGGTCCGATGGCGCGCACCGTAAGTGATTGCCTCACAATGCAGTCGGTCATCGCGGGACCGACCTCCACTGACATTGCCTCGAATGTACCGGCATCGCAGTTACCTACCTTCGCAACGCGTTCGTGCGCGGGAATGCGTATTGCCGTGATCCCCGCGTTGGGTGACTGGCCGGTTGATCCGGACGTTGCCGCCAACACCGCCAAGTTGGTGGACACCCTCACTGCGCTGGGCGCACGCGCGGAGATCATCGAAGTCGACTTGTCACGCGCTGCAATCATGCGTGCGGCCGCCATTCACTACGATCACGTGTTCGGTGCATCGATCTCCGCCGAAGCGTCCGCGCACCCCGACAAAGTCACGGAGTACGCGAAGGAATTCGCGCGATGGGCACGCCGCACCCGTGGTGACGCGACTTTCCTCGACGGACTCGCGATCGAAGCCGAACTGTATTCGTCGATCGGATCCCTGTTCGACACCTATGACGCGTTGATCACTCCGGCAGTGGCGACGGAGGGCTTTCTTGCCGGCGACGACTACGTGGGGCACGGAATCAATGTGGCTGGAACAGAATTGGAGTTCTACCTCGAGGCTGTACCGGCCATCACCTTCAACATCCTGAGTAGCTGCCCGGTGCTGACAATCCCCACAGGTTTCGCTCGGAACGGAATCCCCACGGGCACACAGATAGTTACGCGACCGTACGACGACCAGACGGCCTTTGCGATTGGGCTCGCCCTCGAGAAGGTCCTGCCGTATCCCGGCAATCACCCGGACTGCCATGCGGCCCCGCAGGTATTGTTCGGCGTTTGAAGCTAGCTCTGGTGGAGGGTTGACCAGAATGTAGTTAGGTGCCATATTAGTTGCATGGCAGTGGACGGAACCGATCACGACTCACCCACGTTGGATCAGGCGCGGCGGCAGTTGGAGCACTACGGCCTCGGGTCCGATCCGCAGGCGGTGCTGGTTGCGGTGCGGCTGATCTCGGCGGGCGCGCGGCTCGGTCGAGCAACCGAGGTTCACTTCGCGAGGTATGGACTGTCGACCGGCCGTTACCGACTGCTTGCGGATCTGGAAGACCACGACGGGGAGAAATCTCCCTCGCGACTGGCCGCTGATCTCGGCGTCTCGCGAGCCACGGTCACCGGCTTGGTCGATGGGCTCGAGCAGGAGGGTTTGGTCGCTCGACGTCCGTCCGCGGAGGACGGGCGTGGTGCTGTGGTCGTCCTGACTGCTCGTGGCGCTCAGCGGTTACGTGACATGGCGCCCGAACACTTTGCTCGTCTCGAGGAAATGGTCGACGAGCTCACTGTCGACGAGCGTGCGGTTTTTTTGGATCTGCTCTCGCGGGTCGTTCGCGGCATCGGTGCGCTGACTGCGGAGTAGTCGGCTGGGATTACAAGTATTCGCGTAGCGATTCGAATCGTCTTCAATTCTCGACAGAGACTTCTCTCTTCATGCCCAAATAGTTAGTCACCTAATTATAGTCGGAAAGTTGGTCTCCTTCATGTCCGGACTCACCCCGCCGATCCGTCGCGAAAACAAAAGGGAGATAACCGATTCCAATCGAATCGACCCGGTTGCCGATCGTCGCGGCGCACGACCTTTCATCCTGTGGAGAGAGGTGCTGGTCGCCTACCTTGCCCCTGCGCTGATGGCGGGTGCGGGCGGAGTCGCATCCGGCCAATCGGGCCTCACGATGGCGGCATTTACGTCCATCGCGGGCACGTCGGCAGTGGTGGCGTTGCTGATCGGCTCCTGGCTGCAGCGTCGCGGGAGGTCACGGCCGTGGACCACGGCCCTGCCTCGCATCATGGTGGCGGCAATTCTTGCCGTCGGAGCCGCTGTGATTGCTGGTCTCGTCGGATGGTTCGCCTCCCGTTGGCTACCAGCTCACACGAGCGTGGTCGACACTGCTTGGCTTGCTCGCCTGCAACTCGATCTACCGATATCTGCCGCTGTCGCTGCCGTCATCGTCAGCTGGCGATGGCGCCGTCAGAATCCCTGACCGACAACATATGTCAACGATCCCCGGCTTCCCGGGGAAGACCGAAAGGAACACGATGATCGTCATCATGGGAGCGTCCGGAACCACAGGCGGCGCGTTGCTACACAGTCTCGCATCCTCGGGTGTGCCGAGCCGAGCGCTGTCCCGCGACCCGGACAGGCTGCGCGCCCACCTCGGCGACTTGGCCGACGGTTTGGTCGAAGTAGTGCCGGCCGATGCCGCAGACTCAACTTCGCTGCGCACGGCTTTCGAAGGGGCCGAACAACTTTTCCTCGCCATGGCCAACGGCCTCGAACAGGTCGAGCTCGAAACGCGTGTGATAGACATAGCCGCCGAGAGCGGCGTCGAACACATCGTCAAGATCTCCGACCCCGCCGCCGCGGCCGACTCCCCCATCGCTCTCTCCCGCGGCCACCACGCCGTCGGCGAACACCTGCGTGCATCCGGGATCCGCCACACTCTGCTCCGCCCTTATGCGTTCATGCAGAATCTGTTGCTCCTGGCTCCGGCGGTGGCTGCGCAAGGGGTGATTCTGGGCGCGATGCGGGACGCGCCGTGCAACTGGATCGACTGCCGAGATATCGGTGACGTCGCCGCGGCCGTGCTCACACGCGCCGACCTCGCCGGCGGCACCTACGTCCTGACAGGCAGCGAGGCAGTCGGCTATGGCGGCATCGCCGATTCTCTGACCCGCATGCTCGATCGCCCCGTCCAATATATCGACCTGCCACCGCACGAACTGCGGCAAAACCTCGTCGATCATGCCCACATGCCTCCGTGGCTGGCCGAGCACATTCTGGAGATCCAGCAACTTGCCGTCTCGCGCCCGGAGTCACCCACCGACACGGTGGCACGTGTCCTGGGGCGTGAGCCACGAAGCCTGGATGCGTTCCTGCGTGAGCATCTGGACCGTTTCCGCTGATTCACGCTGCGAGAGCAGCGCCGCCAGAAGTCACGCGGTTGATCAACGAGCCCACCGAATCCTGATCGGACCTCGTACGGATTCCGGGTCGACGACTTCGCCGCCCTGGGTGATCTGCACTTCGCCGTCGGCCACCATGTGGCGGGCAGCCTCTCGGACGGATTCCATCAGCGGACGCCAATTGTCGGGTGCCGCTGCGCGGGCCACGTCGGAGGGGCAGATGCTCGACTCGGCCGATCGGGCACTGAGTAGTTCGCGGATCTTCGCCGCCAGTTCTTTCTCTTCCACCGTGTGACCTCAGTTTCCGGTCGTGACCGTAGGCCTTCAACAGAGTATGAACCTTCGGTTCGGCGAGTTGTGGCGAAGGAATGGTGCACATCGATAATTATTGACGGCGTGGAGAATTCGAGTGCAACGCGCCGCGACGTAGTCCGAAAGTCGTATTCGGCCAGATCCCAGGAGTACACGGACCTCTTCGGCTCGATGGATTCGACGCACGTATCTGATCGGGACCTGGTGACCAGCTGGGCCGCCACTTTGACCGGCCCCGTGCTCGACGCCGGGTGCGGGCCGGGGCAGTGGACAGACTTCCTGGCCCAGGCCGGGCTGGCTGTGAGCGGGATCGATCTCGTGCCCGAGTTCGTCGAACGAGCCCGCACCCGATACCCGGATCTTTCCTTCGAGGTCGGGGGCTTCGAGGCATTGGACGCGAAAACGAATTCACTGGGCGGCGTGCTGTCCTGGTACTCGCTCATTCACCATCACCCGCAAGATATCGAGGCACCGCTCGCTGAATTCGCGCGCGTGATCCGCCCAGGTGGTGGGTTGCTGGTGGGCTTCTTCGAAGGCACAACGGTAGAGCCTTTTGATCATGCCGCGACGACTGGTTATCGATGGCCGGTGACCGAACTTGCCGAGGTGCTGGTCACAGCGGGTTTCGACGTGATCGAGACCCATACCCGGACGGGGAGCGGCTACAGGCCGCACGGCGCAATCACTGCCAGCCGGTGCGGCGTCGAATAGCGGATCGAGACAGCGGATCGAGACAGGGCGAGCAATTCTCTTTCATTCATTTCGTGTGAGTGGTGTGCTGGATGAGTCACTTCCCGGCTTTTTCAGCACCGGATCATCCACAGTTGAAAGAAGGCGCCATGACCACGATCCATCTTCACAAGACGACCACTGCGACGCCCGAACAGGTCCTTGCCGGCCTGACCGACTTCGGCCCGGGCCGTGAGGAAATCTTCGGCCGCAGTGCGGACAGCTACCTGAAAGTGCACCAACAAGGACCCCACGATGCTGATGTCACCGAGGGCTCCAGTGGTATCTGGGAGCGTCTGCACTACGACTGGACCGACCCGCACCGCGTCGTGATGACAACCACCGACTCCAACCTGTGGGGCGGGGCGTCGAGCCATACCTACACGCTGACCCGGCAACCGACGGGTCTGACCGATGTCGATGCCGTCGTGGTCCGGGACGGCAAGAACCTCAAGGGAAAGCTCCTGGCGTCGGTACTCGGACTCGTCGGCACCCAAGTGCTGGGAAAGTCGTTCACGAAGTCCATCGACGCCATCGAAGCTCGCAACGGTGGCGCGAGCGGCGGCAACCCACAGTGACAAGAACCTGACGGACGGTCAGAGCGCTTCGAGGGCTTCCGTCATCTTCTTCACCGTCTCCGGTGCCACTTTGGCTTCGAATCCCGCCTTCAGGAGAGGCGACGCAATCTTGGCGGCACCGTTGAACTCGACGTTCGCGTGATACTCGATCTCGGTCGAGTTCGGACCCACCGAAGTCAAGGTGATGTCGTCGGTACTGGTGGCAGTCTTGTTCTTTCCTTCGAGAACAACGTGATTCAGCTCGTCGGTCACCAGCGTGTACGTCAGTTCCGTGGTGACGCCGAACAGCTTCGACACGTTGTGCCATTGGGTTCCGACGCCGACAGGACCGTCGGAGATCTGCGTGCAACTCTCGGTGCCCGGATCCCACGTCGGCGCATTGGCGAAGTCGCGGAGAAACGCCGCAGCCTTCTCGATCGGTACCTCGGCGGTGAATTTGCGGGTGACGTCAACCATGCGGTGGGCCTTTCGGTTCATTTTTCGGCGGTAGTGCCGAGGCGAGACTTCGTTCCGACGCCCGGGCTACCCAAACTCGACGAACGGTAACCGCCTTCAGAAGACTGCGCGGTCCAGTGGACGTGGAAGCGGATCGAGTGCGCCGGTCTCGCGCAGGCGCTCGTACGCCCGAACGACCCCATCGACGGCCCCGATCTGTAGCAACACGCCGCCCGGTAACGCGGCAACGCCTGCTGCCAGGTCATCCGGGATCGCGTCAGCGCGAGCGGACGAGAGGTAGCCGACTCGGCCGATCACGGGATCACCGACGCGATAGTCGGACTCGTCTTCGAGAGCGTCGAGGATGTTGTCGTCGGTGACATCCCCGAAGTCCGGTTCCCACACCGCGGCGAGCATCCGAAGTAGTTCTGTCTCAGGAACTTCGGCGGCGTCCGGCGCGCTGACAGCGAGAATCATCGACTGTAGGACGATTTCCGGTTCGCCGCCGGCCAACCCTGAGAGTTCGAGCCCCCATTCGGGCCCTCCGCCGGATGCGAGCCTCAACCCGATTCCCAGACGATCCGACCAGTCTTCGGCGGCCTGCGCGATCTCGAGCACGTGTGCCAACTGGTCGACGGTCACGGCAGTAGCAGGTCCAGCGGAATGGATCTGTTGCCACGACCCGCCGACCACCTCGGGCAACAGGAATTCGACTTGCTCCAACGTCCGACGCCACCGGGAGGCCACGGCCTGCACCGATTCCGGCCGTCGTCCCCAGAAAACTCGAATAGCGCGTCGTGTCATCGAGTCCTCCGGTAAGGATCGTCCATGGGTAGCCATCTCCCGTCCTCGTGGATTCCGAGATCAGTGACGCCGCGGGTGAGAGCGTCGACGGCCGCGAGAACGGCAGGGCGCGTTTCGTTCTCACGACACAGGAGTGACCACGTCCAGATTGCCGCCGGGTCGATCATCGGGCGTGCCGTGAGATCGCTCGGCAGCGTGATGGTCTGCCCTTTGGGCGAGTTGACGACCGGACGGCCGACGGCACGGACGTGATCGAAGAATGCCGGGCCGGTGATACCACCGTCGTTGATGCGCATGATCTGTGCGCCGGTATCGCGAGCGAATTCTTCGGCGAAGACGTTCCACGAATACCAGGAGGTGGTGTCGTCGTCGACGAGCACGACGACGTCGCGTGCCCGCACCGGTGTGGTGTCCTCTCCGGTGGAGACGGCGCAGAGCCGATCCGCACCGAGCAGTCTGGCGTTCAAACCGTTTTGGGCGACATCGTATTTACGTACCCAGGCGATCGCCAGATCGAGGCTGCCGTCTGCCACCCGCGCGGCCTGTGCGTGTGATGGCACCACCCAGGCGTCGACGTGCAGTTGCGCGACCCCTGAAGTGCGCGCGATCAGATCCGTGGGGAGCCAATTGACGTAGCCGATCCGGACGGGCTCCGCTCCGGACAGACGCTCCGCGCGGCGTCGCAGATTCTCGGCACTCTCGAGTAGCGCACGGACATCAGGGAGCAAGGCCGCGCCGGCTGGCGTCAGAGCGACGGAACGGCGGTCGCGGACGAACAGCTTGACGCCGAGGTCGCGCTCGAGTGCCATGATCTGCTGCGACAATGACGGCCCGGCTATCAGTAGCCGCGCCGCGGCTCGGCCGAAGTGCAATTCCTCGGCGACGACCTCGAAATATCTCAGCTGACGCAGCTCCACGATCCTTCATGCTACGTGCGGTGGGAGGTTGTGCCTATCAGTCAGGAGCAAAGCGGTCGTGGCGGTTCGGCGCGGCCGGGGCACACGATAAGACCATGACCACAATCCACAACGGCGTCTCCCCGCGAGCGCACGCTGTCCAAGCTGCCGCTGCGCTGGCGGCGAGCATGGGAATCGGTCGATTCGTCTACACACCGATTCTGCCGTTGATGCACACGCAGTCCGGTCTGTCCGCCTCGCTCGGCGCCACCCTGGCGACGGCCAACTACGTCGGGTACCTGATCGGCGCGCTCGCGGGAATCCTCATTCCCGGCGTGGTGCGCTCGGCAGCGGTGATGCGTACGTCGTTGGTGGTCCTCATCGCGACTTTGGCGCTCATGCCCACTACCCACGACGGATCCATCTGGTTCGCCCTGCGGCTCGTCGCAGGCATTGCCAGTGCCCTCGTCTTCATGATCGCCGTCAGCGCTTTGCACGCGCACCTTCGGGGGCAGTCCCAATTCCTGGCCGGATGGGGATTCGGCGGAGTTGGGTTGGGTATCGCCCTGTCCGGGGTCCTCGTGTTGGTCGTCCGCTTCATCGGTACCTGGAGTACAGCCTGGCTGGCATCTGCGGCCCTTGCAGTGGTGTGTGCGGTCGTAGCCTGGGGATTGACGCCGGAACCGCGTCCGGCCATCACACCGGACGCGCCGGGAACTCCCACTCCCCAACGCGGGTTCACTGCCTTGTTCATCAGTTATTTCCTGGAAGGCATCGGCTACATCATCGCGGGCACGTTCCTTGTTGCCGCAATCGATCTCGCCGCTCCAGAATGGGTGGGCAGCGGCGCTTGGATAGTGGTCGGTCTGGCCGCATTTCCCTCGTGCGCCCTGTGGGCTTGGCTCAGCCTGCGTTGGTCGAGGCCGACTCTGCTTCTCGTTGCCCTGTTGATTCAGGCGGTGGGCATAGCGCTTCCTGCTGTGATCGGAGGCGTCGGCCCCGCACTGATTTCAGCTTTTCTGTTCGGTGTCACCTTCCTTGGTATCGGGTCAATTGTGTTGGCAATCGGCGCGCACCTGCAGTTCCCACGCGCCGTGGCGTTGCTGACCGCTGGATACAGCGTCGGTCAGATTCTCGGCCCACTCGTTGTCACTCCGTTGCTGCGAGACGGGTATCGCGACGCTCTGCTGTTGGGTGCGGCCGTCGTTCTGGGCGCAGCAGTGGCCGCCACGGTTTTGCGGTTCCGATTCCCTTCCGATCTCGATGCGGACCCTCGGACGGCCACCTCGACTGAGGAGGTAGTTTTTGATGTCAGATGACGAAACCGCCGGAGCACTACCCGACGTAGGACTGGAGATGTTCGAATGAGCGCACTCACAACCGATCTCGACCTGAAGGTCCCTGTCATCGCAGCCCCCATGGCCGGCGGCGCTTCCACGCCGGCACTTGTTGCTGCTGCCTCTCGCGCAGGCGGTCTCGGATTCCTCGCCGCCGGGTACAAGACGCCTCAGGCTCTGTCCGAACAGATCGACGCCGTGCGCGCCGAGGGAGTGTCGTTCGGTGTCAACGTCTTTGCGCCCAACCCGGTGCCTGTCGATGTCGATGCCTACCGTGCCTATGCCAGGGCGATCCAGGTCGAGGCGGATCGCTACGGCATCACACTGGCTGACGGTGAGCCGGTCGAAGACGACGACTACTTCGAGGACAAGATCGATCTGCTCCTGGCCAGCCCGGTTCCGGTGGTCAGCTTCACCTTCGGCTTTCCCGCACCCGGCGTCATCAAGGCGCTGCGCGCTGCCGGTTCACTTGTCGTCCTCACTGTGACTTCGGAGGCAGAGGCGCTCCTTGCCGTCGAAGCCGGTGCCGATCTGCTTGTGGTGCAATCGTCGGCTGCCGGCGGCCACTCCGGAACGCTCACTCCCCTGCAGGTTCCGGCAGAAACACCGATCACCGAACTGATCGCACAAATCCGTCATCGCACCTCTGTTCCGCTATTGGCGGCCGGTGGACTGGCGACCTCCGCCGACGTCGCTGCAGCCTTACGTGCCGGAGCGGACGCGGCAGTGGTCGGTACCGTACTGCTGCGCACCGAGGAGAGTGGTGCCTCGGCTCCGCACAAGGCAGCTCTGGCCGACACGTCACGCGGGAACACGGTCGTCACAAGAGCTTTCACGGGACGTCCTGCACGAGCACTTCGGAACGAGTTCATCGATCGCTACGACGCACGGGCGCCCATCGGGTATCCGGCCATCCATCACCTGACCAACCCGATGCGCAAAGCCGCTGTTGCGCAGGCAGATCCCGAGCGCATGCACCTATGGGCCGGCACCGGCTATCGCCACGCGACGGAGGAACCAGCCGGGGTAGTGCTTTCGCGATTGGCTAACCTGTGACGGCGCGGACACCGGAAGCCGCATTGCCCGAGGTAGTGACATACGACGGGTTGCCCGGGTCCGCCGGTGGTGCACACTCGCTTCGAGTCAAGCGTCCCGATGTTGCATTTCAGCGGCTGCAGACATTCCTGGAATCCTGCACCGAACCAGTGTCGTTGCCGTCGTGGACGTTCGAGATCTACCAGAGGGGGCCATCCGAGCCGACCGCGCAGTTGTCATCGTTCGCTACCGAGCTCTTCGGTGGGCCCCGCTACAAAGCGCAAACCCATACCGAATGGAACGTCCCACCTGGTTCTGTCAACGAAGCGCTCGATGCCCTCGTTGGTTGCGATGCGGTCACAACCCACGGACGTTCTGTGGCGGCGCTGACCTGCAGCGCGCCCGTACGCCTGATCGACCCCAACACCCGCGCGCCGTACCCCGACATCACCCCCGACGCGTTCGGCCGTTTTGCCGTGGATGGATACGGCCGGATTCTCGGCGAGTCAGGCATACGCGCAACCCTCGGCAACGCGACATCCTCACTGTCCCTGTGGCTCAACCTGCCTGCAGACGAACGGTTGTCGTCCGGTGCTCGTCACCTACAAGACCATCTCCCGTTCCGGTTGTCCGCGAAACACTGGCGTCTCTGGCGGCCGAACCGGAGCGGAGACTCGTATCGTTCCAACAAGATTCCGTCGCCGGTTCACGACCGCGTTTGAATCACGCAGCAAGCATTCCGAGTTGCGCACCACCCATACCGCGCGTGGCACGTTGTCAGAATGCGTCTTCCTCGAGTTCCATGATCTCGTTGTCGAGGGAACCCAGGATTTCTTTGGTCGACGCCAGGACGGGCAGGATGTTCTTGGCGAAGTACGACGCGATCACCACCTTGCCCCGATAGAACGACCGGTCCTTTGCCGACGCGTCACGGTCCAAGGCTGCCAACGCGACTTCCGCTTGCACCAACAGGCGCCATCCGATGAGCAGGTCGCCTACCGCGTACAGAAAGCGCACCGAGCCGAGGCCTATCTTGTACAACTCGGAGGGTTGGTCCTGGGAAGCCATCAGATACCCGGTGAGCGTCCCGGCCATCTCCTGCACGTCGGTCAAGGCGATCTCGAGCAGGACTCGCTCGGCCTTGAGTCGACCGTTCCCGGCCTCACTGTCGATGAACTCTCGTATGCGACCGGCTACGTGAGCGAGTGCAACGCCGCGGTCGCGTGCGATCTTCCGAAAGAAGAAGTCCTGCGCCTGGATTGCCGTGGTGCCCTCGTACAGGGTGTCGATCTTGGCATCGCGGATGTACTGCTCGATGGGGTAGTCCTGAAGATAACCGGAGCCGCCCAGGGTCTGCAGGCTCTCGGTGAGCAGTTCGTAGGCCTTTTCGGAACCGACGCCCTTGACGATCGGCAGCAGCAGATCGTTGACCCGCGCCGCCAGTTCGGCATCCGCCCCCGAAACCAACTCGGCGACATCGGCATTCTGGTGTGCAGCGGTGTAGAGGTAGACCGCTCGGAGGCCTTCGGCGTAGGCCTTCTGCATCGCCAGGCTGCGTCGGACGTCGGGGTGGTGCGTAATGGCCACACGGGGCGCGGTCTTGTTTGTCAGCTCGGTAAGGTCTGCACCTTGAATTCGTTCTTTCGCGTACTCGAGGGCGTTGAGATAACCGGTGGACAGTGTTCCGGTAGCCTTGGTGCCCACCATCATTCGAGCGTTCTCGATGACCTGGAACATCTGGGCGATACCGTTGTGGACATCACCCACGAGCCAGCCGACGGCAGGAACGTCCGTCGCTCCGAAGGTGAGCTCACAAGTTGGGGAAGACTTGAGACCCATCTTGTGCTCGACGCCGGTGACGTACACGCCGTTGCGCTCTCCCAGTTCAAGTGTGTCCGAGTTGAAATGGGACTTCGGAACGTAGAATAGGCTCAAACCTTTGGTTCCTGGACCGGCGCCCTCGGGCCGGGCAAGCACCAAGTGGAAGAGGTTCTCGGCCGTGTCTCCGACGTCGCCACCGGAGATGAACCGCTTGACGCCCTCGATGTGCCAGGTGCCGTCGTCCTGCGCGATTGCCTTTGTTCGGCCTGCGCCTACATCGGATCCGGCGTCTGGTTCGGTGAGCACCATCGTTCCGGCCCATCCGCGCTCGAATCCTTCTTTGGCCCAGTGTTTTTGCTGTTCGTTTCCGATGGTGTAGAGCACGCTCGCCATCAGTGGACCCATGTTGAAAAAGCTTGCGGATCCGTTTGCCGCGACCAACATTTCGCCGATCGCCCAGACCAACGGTGCAGGAGCAGGAACACCACCCATGCCTTCTGGTAGGCCGAGTCGCGACCAACCGGCCTCGTTCACCGCCTCGACCGTCTTGCGCAGAGGTTCCGGGACCACAACTGCGTGATTGGGTGCGTCGAATTCGACAGGGTTCCGATCCGCGTCGGCGAAGGACGCGGCGACCGGGCCTTCTGCCAGTCTCGCTACTTCCGCAAGAATGTTGCGCACAGTGTCGGTGTCGAGGTCCCCGTAAGCGCCGACATCCAACAGTTCGCCGATCCCGAGTACCTCGAACAGATTGAACTCGATATCACGCACGTTGCTTTTGTAGTGACCCATTGTTCTCCGACCTTGGTTCGTCAGCAATACGATTCGTCAGCAGATACGGCTCGTCAGCAGTACACAAGAAAGCCTGCCCCACAAGGAATTCAGTACGCAACCGTAGGTAGAGACGAGTGCCGTTGCTACAAAGTAGCGCCGAGTCGCTCTCAATGAAACATTCACTCGTACAATCGGTTTCCGCTGGTGGGGGCGCATATCAGTCGCGTAGCATCCTCTACGATCAAAGCAGCTGCGCACCAATTGAAGTGCCCGTCCTCACCTTCGGCATCATACGCATTCGGTGTGATCAGTGAACATGCTGATCGGTAGACCAAGAGCGCCTCTCGTTGGTAGCCGAGACGTTCCTCGACCGGCGCGTAGAGCCAGTTCTGTTTCGTGAGCCTTTGGTATCGGTCAGAGGGTGAGTAGCACTTTGGTGGCGCGCCGCTCGTCCATCGCCCGGTAGCCTGCGGCGGCGTCCTCCAACGGGAGAGTGAGGTCGAAGACGATACCTGGGTCGATCTGGTCGGTCATGATGAGCTCGATCAGTTCGGGTAGGAATCGCCTGACCGGCGCGGGACCGCCGAGCAGGCTCACCGTCGCGAAGAACAGGTTCATGCCGTCGAGTTCGACGCCGTGGGATACCCCGACGTAGCCGACATGTCCGCCGGGGCGGGTAGCTCCGATAGCCTGCATCATCGATTCTTGGGTACCTACGGCTTCGACGGTCGAGTGGGCGCCGTAGCCGCCGGTGAGTTCCTTGATCTTCGCGATGCCCGCGTCGCCCCGCTCTTCGACGATGTCGGTGGCGCCGAATTGTGTGGCGAGTGCCTGCCGGTCGGCGTGACGTGACATGGCAATGATCCGCTCGGCGCCGAGTTGTCTGGCAGCGAGGATCGCCAAAAGTCCGACTGCGCCGTCGCCGACGACGGCGACCGTTTTGCCAGGTCCGGCTTCCGCAGCTACGGCGGCGAACCAACCGGTGCCGAGTACGTCGGAGGCTGCAAGGAGGCTGCGGGCCTGCCGCTCGGTCGGCTCTCCGTGGACAGGGACGAGGGTGCCGTCCGCGAGCGGGATGCGAGCGTATTCGGATTGGGTGCCGACCGAGCCCATCATGACCTGGTGGATACAGCGAGACTGAAAGCCGGCCTCGCAGATTTCGCAGGTGTTGTCCGACGCGACGAACGAGCCCACGACGAAGTCCCCAACTTCGATGTCGTTGACGTCGGGGCCGACCTGTTCGACGACGCCCACGTATTCGTGTCCCATCGGCGTCGGGCCATTCAGCTCTTCGATGCCGCGGTACGGCCAGAGGTCGGAACCGCAGACGCAGGTGGCTGTAACGCGAATGATCGCGTCGGTCGGTTCGACGATCACCGGCGCTTCGATCTCTTCGACCCGGACGTCGCCGGGGGCATGCATGACGACAGCGCGCATGACGTGACTCCTCACCATCGGTTTTCTCGTGTCACTTCAACCTGATCATGATTTGGCGGCGTGCGGGAGTCCCACGCGATAGTGGTACTGCGAGGGACTCCCTCGCTACCGGTCACTGACTTAGGCTCGATGGCATGGACGATCGAGCGCAAGTACGCGAATTCCTGACCTCGCGGCGCGCCCGAGTCACGCCCGAACAAGTTGGACTTCCGGCCGGATCGAACCGCCGCGTGGACGGTCTACGTCGAAGTGAAGTGGCAACCCTCGCCGGCGTGAGCGTCGAGTACTACACGAGGCTCGAGCGCGGAGCGATCAGCGGCGCATCGCCGGGTGTACTCGACAGTATCGCGAAGGCCTTACGACTCGACGACGCCGAGCGCGCCCACCTTTTTGATCTCGCGCACG
The DNA here is from genome assembly GCF_048573875.1 of Rhodococcus sp. SB1D. Classification (NCBI taxonomy): domain Bacteria; kingdom Bacillati; phylum Actinomycetota; class Actinomycetes; order Mycobacteriales; family Nocardiaceae; genus Rhodococcus; species Rhodococcus sp. SB1D. The sequence goes on along the minus strand of NZ_JBMAIQ010000003.1, from coordinate 381,586 downwards.
CGGCAAGCCCGGTAGCCAGGCCCCCGCGTCGGCGAAATGCGAAGGGCTGGAAGCCCCATCAGAGCCTGCAGTGGGCGCTCGATGCAGTCACCGCGGGACCCGCTTTCGTGCGGAACGGTCGCATGGATCTTCTTGCTGTCAACCCACTCGCGCGTGCGTTTTACAAGGACCTGTACGACATGCCGGGGCAGCCCCCGAACATCGCGCGCTTCACGTTCCTCGACGATAGGGCTTTCGAGTTTTATCCGGACTGGAACGAGTTTGCCGAGGTGACCGTCTCGATTCTGCGAACCGAGGCTGGGCGAGATCCTCACAACAAGGAATTGCACGATCTGATCGGTGAACTCAGCACTCGGAGTGAGGAATTCCGGCGTCGGTGGGGCGCGCACGACGTCCGCCATCACGGCACCGGATTCAAGACTTTTCACCACTCCGCCGTGGGCGAGCTGACGCTTGCCTTCGAAGGTTTGGAGATGGCCGCCGAGCCAGGGTTGACACTCACGATCTACACCGCGGAGCCGGGATCGCCGTCCGCGGAACGGATGCAGCTACTCGCCTCGTTGGCAGCCAGTGAGGATGCGGACTCTGCGCCTCACGTGTCGGAGCGGTCGCTGACGGACGGCTGACGAACTGCGCGACGGTTGATCGGGTCGTCAGTTGACGACTTCGACGGCGGTGCGCTTCGTGCGTTCATTGCGCAACAGGATCATCAGCGGCAGAAAGTAGAGAGCGGCAACGCCGGTGCCTACCAACACCGGCCCAGTGGCACCGAGACTCGAGGCGAACGCGAACCCGGCGATCCAGGAGCCGACCGCCGTGCCCAGATTGAATGACGAGGTGCTGAGGGCAGAAGCCATCGTCGGCGCCTGATCGGCATAACGCACAGCCATCCCGATCAGGATGGGATTGGTCGACATGCCGAACAGTCCCAGCATGACTACGAGAATCACCGTCACGATCACGTTCTGCGAGAAGAGGCAGAGCGCCCCGAGTACGAGAAACGTCATCGCTGCCGAGACGAACAAGACGCCGTACTGATGCTTCGCACCGAGTCGACCGCCGAGATTGGAGCCGACGAACGCACCGAGTCCGTAGCCGACAAGCACTAGCGGCACTGCCGACGCAGCAAGTCCCGTGTTCTCGGTCAACAGCGGAGAGATGAAGCTGTACGCCGCCAGCGACGACCCGCACACGACGGCGCAACCGAACAGAACGAGCCAGATGCGTCCGTCCCGTAGGCTCGCGATCTCCGCTCGCCAGGACGGCACCGCACCGGAGTCGGTGTCGGCGGGTACCAATCGGTGGACGACGGCCGCGGCAACGAGTGCGAGGGCGGCGAGGGCCCAGAAAGGACCACGCCACCCGATGGTCTGACCGGCCAGAGCGCCGAGCGGAACACCGATGACGTTCGCGAGCATGCCTCCGCCCAAGACGATGCCGAGCGCGCGCGAGGAAGACGCCGGGCCGGCCGCTTTTGCTCCGACCACTGCGGCGACTGCCCAGAATGCGCCCGTCGCCACGGCTGTGAGGAAGCGGGCGCCGAGAATGAGTCCGAAGTTGGACGAGAGCGCGACGATGACGTGTCCGATCGCGAAAACAATCAGAGCCGAGCTCAAGGTCACGCGTTGGGGAACCCTGAGTGTCAAGATCGCCATCGCCGGCGTGCCGACGATCATCCCGATCGCGAAGACGGTGATCATCAAGCCGACGTTCGCGATCGACGTCCCGAGGTCACCCGCAATCTCGGGAAGAATGCCGGCGACGACGAATTCGGTTGTGCCCATCAAGAAAACTCCGACGGCCAGCACGTAGATCACGAGCGGCAGGCGGCCGGTTTCTTCGACGGTCGGGGCGGAAATCATGAGGTGGTCAGTTCTCTTTCTGTTGACGACGCGCATGTCGTGGCGCACCCGTCCAGGGCATCACGCCCGTCGCCTGCGAGGGAGTCCCGGTCGTTGGGGGTACTCGAAGGGACTCCCGGTGTGGCCGATTGCGCGCTACCGTCGGCGCAAAGACTGCCTGAACCCGGGAGGCGCGCCCATGACACGACGACAGATCCGGGGGCTCGGCGCCGCCGTGCTTGTCTCGGCCTTGATGACTGCTTGCAGTACCGAGGACGCTGAGGGGCCCGGTCCACAGGCAAGCACGACAACACGATCGGCGCCCGCCGCGGCCTTCGGTGAACCCGAGACCGTCGCCGACGGCTTGGACGCGCCCTGGTCGATCGCATTCCACGGCGATACACCACTAGTCAGTGAGCGCGACAGCGCGCGAATCCTCGAACTCGACGCCGGCGGAAACAGCCGCGAGGTGGGAGTCGTCGACGGCGTCAGCCCCAGGGGTGAGGGCGGTTTACTAGGGATCGCAGTACGTGAAAACCGCCTGTACGCGTACTTCACCGCGAACGGGGAGAACCGGATCGAACGCTTCGACATCATCGGTGCTCCGGGGGAATTCGCGCTCGGGCCGGCCGAGACGATTCTCGACGGGCTCGCTTCGGCCAACTACCACAACGGTGGTCGCATCGCGTTCGGCCCGGACGGGATGCTGTATGCCACTGTCGGTGATGCCGGTAGTCGAGACAGAGCTCAGGACCTCGACTCGATGTCCGGGAAAATTCTGCGCATGACTCCGGATGGTGATGTGCCGCTAGATAATCCGTTTCCTAACTCGTTCGTCTACAGCTACGGCCACCGCAACTCCCAGGGTATTGCCTGGACCGAGGACGGCACGATGTACGCCAGCGAGTTCGGGCAGGACACCTGGGACGAGCTCAACAAGATCGAAGCAGGCGGAAACTACGGGTGGCCCGAGGTCGAAGGGATTGCGGGTGAAGACGGATTCATCGACCCGCTCCAACAATGGTCACCTGACGATGCCAGTCCCAGCGGAATCGCCATCCACGACGGCACGATCTACATCGCCAATCTTCGTGGTGAGCGACTCCGCACGGTGCCCTTGACCGATCCCGCGACCGCCGACGAGCAATTCGTCGACGAATACGGGCGCCTCCGTGATGTTGTAGTCGCACCGGACGGGTCGCTGTGGATACTGACGAACAACACCGACGGTCGTGGCGACCCCAACCCCGGTGATGACCGCATCCTTCGCGTGCCGTTGCGCTGATGTCGATTTCCGGCGAACGCAGTACTTCCAGCCCGAGGGTCCTGGCCGAAGCCTGTGATTCACTAATATCTTTACGACAGGTGCGCCGGGTACGGATCGGAGAGACAGCATGGGGACTTGGGGTTCAGGACCTTTCGACAACGACGTAGCGGGCGACCTGCTCAGCGCAGTACAGGCGGGTGACTACGACATCGACGATTACGCTAGCCACCCCGATGGCGGTTATCTCGATGCCGATGATGCTCAAACAGCAATCGCCGTCGCCGAGATTCTTGCGGTTGCGCACGGCGTTGCGCCGAAGCCTGTGCAGCTGGATGGAATTGACGCCGCCGGGTACGTCAGCACCTTGAGCCCGGAGCAGAAGAGTTGGGTCCTCTCCGCACTCGAGCGTGCAGTTTCCGACAGCGACACTTCGGAGTTGTACGAGTTGTGGGAAGAGAACGGTCCGGAAGACCTCGCAGCTTGGCGGGCACCGATCCTGAGCAGATTGGCCAGCCTCAAAACGGTGGGGTAAGCGTCACTCGTCTGCAGTCCCTTGCTTACTCGGAGTTCGACGAGGACAGACTCCCCTTGACGTACCGGGTGGTGTCGTCAGCGAGGATCTCGGCGAGCCCGCTTTCGATACCGTCCAGTGCTTGCGCGGCGACGTCGGCAGGATCGATCTTCTGTTCGGCGGGTACGCCAGCGGCCATGTCGGTATCCATGTATGCGACATGCAGTGCCGATACGGAGATTTTGCGCGGCGCAAGTTCTTCTCGAACGGCGTCGGTCATCGCCCAGGCCGCTGCCTTCGACGACGCGTAAGACCCGAGCGCGGCTGGATGGAACCAGGACAGCACCGACAGAACGTTGAGTATTGTTCCGCCGTCGTTGTTTTCGATGACGGGAGCAAACGCCCGGGTCACGGCGAGCGGGCCGTAGAAGTTGACGTCCATCTCTCGTCGAATGTCATCGATGTCGCCCCCGATCAAGGGCGCCGAGGTAGAGATACCTGCGTTGTTGACCAGCAAGGTCACATCCGATGCGATTTGCGCGGCGGCGGTTATCGATTCGGCGTCCGTCACGTCCAACCTCAGGGGGATGACGCCGGGTAGATCGACAGTTTCCGGATTGCGCGCAGCCGCGTACACCTTTGCGCCGCGCTCGACGAGTCCCGCAGCCAGATGGCGTCCGAGCCCGCGATTGGCTCCTGTGACGACCGCAACCGTCTTGTTCAGGTCCATGATTCTCCCAGAGTTGTGATTGCTCGTGACGTTTAGATTATGAATCAAATCTAAGTGTCGGCTAGGATAGATGTCAAGTGAAATCCAAACTGGAAGGCGTTGTGATGGGCCGCGTATCGCAGCAACAAGCGGAAGAGAACCGTCGGCGCGTCGTGGAAACCGCAGCCCGACTGTTCCGAGAGAAGGGCACTCACCTCAGCGTCGCCGACCTGATGAAGGCGTCGGGGCTGACCCACGGTGGCTTCTACAAGCAGTTCGCGTCCAAGGACGCTCTCATCGACGAAGCGACCACCCACGCCTTCAAGGAACTGGCTCAGCTGCATTCTGCGGGACTCGAAGAGCATGCAGGGCAACGTGACTCCGCCCGAAAAGCTTTGATCGATACCTATCTCTCGGTGGCGCATCGCGACAACCCGGCAGACGGATGCCCCGCTGCTGCGCTCGCCGCCGACATGGCGCGCGAGCCTGCAGACAGCGAGGCCCGTCGGGTTTACACGGAGGGAGTGGGGGATTTTGCCGCAGCTCTTGCCGACGACGAAGCTGTCGGTCTCCTCCGGCTCTCCACCATGCTCGGTGCACTGGTTCTTTCGCGAGCTACCAAGGGTTCCCCGCTCTCCGAGGAAATTCTCGATTCCGCGCGCGTCGAACTGATCAGAGGGCTTCGAGAGCCGCTGTCATCTTCTTGACGGTCTCGGGTGCCCCTGGCCGCGAATCCCGCTTTCACGAGGTCCAGTGCTCGCGGTTCCGAGAGTCGGACTCTCGATATGTCGATTGAACGCTCTAGTTGATTCCGACGACTTCCTGGGCGATCGCTGCGAGTCTTGCCTGGGCAGCGGATACGACGCCGTGTCGGTTCTTGTGCGCTTCCTCGTACGCAACGATGTCCCGCACCTGTGCGGCGTCGGTCAGTTCCTTCACGGCGGAGACGGCTTGGGTGACGTTGAGTTCGTCGAAGTCTTCGATGGGAAGTTCAGTGGGGTCGAGTAGCCCACTCGACTTCCGTACCGAACGGAAGACGTCGGCGGCACCGTCAGCACCTTCTCGGCGAGTGACCTTCTCAGCCGTGGCGATGGCCGCATCCCTACTGGCCGAGAGTGTTTTCACAGTCACGTCACCGGCATATGCGCCCCAGCTGATCAGCTCACCCAGTACCGGCGGTGAGGTGCGAACAGCGTCGATGGCACGGTCGAGACTGCGGGTGGACCAGGAGACCGGAACGTTGACCAGCCGTATCGCCGCGCCGGTGGCAGCTTGCATCGGTGTGCGGCGCAAAGCTGCCGGTCCACCGAGTGCCTCTTCGGCCAAGACAGTCGTGAGCCAGTCCACGGTCGCGGAGTGTGCAGCGATGAGGCGGTCGGCCAACGCCGCGACGGTCTGATCGCCGCCGGCAGTGGCCAGGGCCTTGAGGTAGCGGGAGCGGTCGAGGAGTTGATGTTCGAGCGCAAGGTCTCCCAATACCGCTTCGTCGAAGGGCTGAGCCTGTTCGACCATCGCTTTCACTCCGGCTGTCGCGCGTCCGAGGAACGGACCGACCAATTCCGGCACGCCCCCCAGATCGCGAACAGTGGACTCTATGGAACTCGCCCTTTCACGGCCGTTCTCTGCGTTTTCCGTCAATTCGCGTCGAACAGCCTCGGTTCTGGCCTGTGCGACGCGCGTTTCGGCGACCTGGATCTCGGTGTGCGTCAGACCGAGGAGGATGCGTAACTGGGTGATCAAGGCGGACGTGGTTTCGGAGTTGCTCATATCGGGGTCGTCCCTTCGTCGGTGCGTGCTTTACGTGATGTTCAGCTTCTGCTCGACGAGTGCTCCGCGGGTCGCGGAGCCACCGCCGCTACGCGGGCTACCCCGACCTACCGCGTAGTAACCACAACGAACAAGTGGGGTCGACGCACCGAGATCGTCGGCGCCAGGACGAGTGAGATCCCGGCCACCCCGAGGTTTCGATTTCTATTCGGCGGGAAGGAGGCATGTGCAGTGCATCCATCCAGAAGCCCACGAGAAACTGCGTCACCTGAGGAGTATCGATATGCCGGACCAGTACGCAATGCAGGACCCGACCACGCGGTTCCCCGCTCCTGTGCGTGAGCGGCAGGCGGAGATCGCACACCCCGGTCTCACCGCAGACATGATTTCTCCTCCCGACCACGGTGAAAACACCTATCGAGGGAGCGGTCGACTCGAAGGAAGGCGTGCGATTGTCACCGGAGCAGATTCGGGCATCGGACGTGCGGTCGCGATTGCATTTGCCAGAGAAGGCGCGGACGTTGTCCTGAGTTATCTCGACGAGGAAGAACAGGACGCTCGGGAAACCGCTCGCTGGGTCGAGGAGGCAGGTCGCAAAGCCGTCTCGGTGCCGGGAGATCTCCGAAGCGAGGAACACTGTTCTGCTTTGGTCGAAACCGCGGTGCGTGAACTCGGCGGACTGGACATCTTGGTGAACAACGCCGCGTTTCAGATGGTGCAGATGGGCGGCATCGCCGATATCACCACCGAACAATTCGACCGTGTGATGAAAACCAACCTCTACGCACTATTCTGGCTCTCCAAAGCAGCGATCGCGCAGATGGAGCCCGGATCGACGATCGTGAATACCTCGTCCATCCAAGGTGCGTCCCCGTCGCCCGAGCTGCTCGATTACGCCACGACAAAGGCGGGCATCATCGACTTCACCAAGGGGCTGGCCGCCGATGTCGCACGGAAGGGAATCAGGGTCAATGCCGTTGCACCTGGACCGATTTGGACGCCACTGATTCCGGCGACGATGCCCAAGGAGAAGTTCGAGACGTTCGGGGACGACGTTCCGCTCGGGCGGGCAGGTCAGCCGGCCGAGCTTGCTCCCGCCTATGTATTTCTCGCCTCTGGCGAATCCAGTTACACCACTGGGGAAGTCATCGGCGTGACGGGTGGAAAACCGCTCACCTGAATGTGCGACTAGACAAGGCGTACGACGACGGCGTAACGGTCAACCGTTGTCGAGGCCCGCGGCGACCATCGCTGCGGCGGTCTCTCGTTCGGAGAATGAGCCCTTCTCCAGACCCCGGATGACGCCGGAGCGATCAGCGGGGGAACGGTTTTGATTCAACTTCGCTTTTCCGTAGACACGGGCCACGTGCAGTTCGATCCCCACAATCCCTCGCAGCTGCGCATCGACGAACTGCGGCGGCGCGTCGGTGACCTTCCATTCGTTCTCACGGCCGGATTCATGTCGAGCTGTCAGTGCGGTGACGTGCGCACGCAGCCACTGCTCGTCGTCGTGCGCAACCAGTTGGCCGTAGACGTAGAGAACTTCGTAGTTCCACGTCGGGACGACCTTCCCGTGGACGCTCTTGCTCGGGTAGAACTCGGGGCTCACGTAGGCGTCGGCGCCGGGGAGGATCACTAGAGACTCCGATGTCCCGGTGTATCGCCAATGCGGATTCGTCCGGGCGAGATGCCCCTCCAACACGTTTCCTTCGGCGTTGTACAGCAGTGGCATCGACGTGACTTCGAGGGTCTCGGGGCCCGGTGTGACCAGGTGTCCGAATCCACCGGCGTGGAGAGAGTCGGCGACCGCGTCGTCGGAGAGGCGGAATTGTCCGGGCAGAATCATGTGTCTCCTCACAGATTTTTTGTCATGTGACAATGTGTCACAGCGTGGAGGTTTTGTCATGTGCTAATAGAGTGAGCCTGTGACCAGCACTGTGGCGGACCAGGTGAGGCTCTATGTCGTCCGCGGGACAGCGGGCGAGATTTCCGAGGGCATCCGCAATCTCATCAGTGCTGGGGTACTGGCTCCAGGGGATGCGTTGCCGCCCATACGGGCCTTGGCCGACGATCTCGAGGTTCACCGGAACACAGTTGCCGGAGCCTATCGCTTGCTCGTGGCGGCGGGAGTTGTGGAGACACAGGGCCGGCGCGGCAGCTTCGTGCGAGCCATACCGTTCCTGGAAGGAGAAGGCGGTATCGCTCTTCCTGGCAGCGTGGATCTCGCCAGCGGAAATCCTGATCCGGCATTGCTGCCTGATCTCAGAGCCTCGTTGGACCGGACCACTTACACGCCCCGGTTGTACGGCGCCGCAGCCACCGAGCCTCTACTCGATTCCTGGGCACGTTCCTCGATCGAGGACGAGGTTCTAAGGCCGTGCTCGATCACCATCACCAACGGTGCCGTTGACGCGGTCGAGCGACTGTTGACCGCTCATTTGACCCGAGGTGACGCCGTCGCGATCGAGGATCCGTGCTTCCTGGCGAGCATCGGAACGCTCAAAGCCAACAGCTTCCGAGCGGTACCGATGGACATCGACACTTCGGGTATTACCCCGCAAGGGCTGCTGCGTGCTCTCGAAAGTGGTGTGCGCGCGATTATTTGCACCCCTCGTGCGCACAACCCCACCGGGGTCAGCATGAGCGCCGACCGAGCGGCGATTCTCGGAAGCATCCTGGCCGAGTTCCCTCACGTTCTGGTAATCGAGGACGATCACTTCTCTGCCGTGTCCAGCAATCGGTACTGTCGGCTCGCTCCGATGAGCACGACGCGGTGGGCGCTTGTTCGTTCCGTGTCGAAATTTCTCGGGCCCGACCTGCGCGTGGCAGTGGTCGCCTCGGACCTCGACACCGGCATTCGGCTGAGCACTCATCTCCGGTCGGGCGCCAACTGGGTCAGTCACCTGCAGCAGCGCTTGAGTGCTGAACTGCTGAGTGATCCGACGGTGATCGACGGCCTCGCCAATGCTCGCGCTGTCTACGAGCGCCGCCGAACCCTTCTGAAATCTGCACTGTCAGAACATGATATCGAGGTTCCTGACACTTTCGACGGACTCAATGTCTGGGTTCCGCTGGATCGGGATTCCGAACCGATTGTCGAGCGACTCGCCGAGTCTGGCTGGCTCGTGCGGGACGGAAGTCAGTTCTCGGCGACGCCGGGTCAGTGCCACCGGGCACTTCGTGTGACCGCCTCCACCATCACCTCTGACCAAGCACGCGAGTTCGCCAGTGCCCTGGCTGAAATATTGGCGAGCCCGTAGTTGTCCAGCTGCACTACGGTGCGAATCTGACTCTCTCGCTTCTCGACGAAACTACCGGCGACGGCTGGATCGATAGGATCGGTTCGAGCGACGACGAAGGGTGTAATTGTGGCGAGGGCGGTTGTTGTCGGTGCGAGCCGAGGTCTCGGTCGTGCTTTGATCGAGGGACTGAGGAGCGACGGCCACGAAGTTCTCGGCATCTCTCGGCGGCGCCCTGACGGGTTCGACGTCTCCGAGTGGATCGAAGTAGACCTGACCGACCCTGTTACGGCGGCGAACTCGATCGATCAGGAGCTTGTCGGAGGTGTAGACACCCTGATCTGCAACGTCGGGATTTGGGAAGGGGACGCCTTCACCACTGACTATGCATTCGCAGAACAATCGGACATGGAAATGCTCGAAATGATCAACGCCAACATCACGGCCACAATTCTCCTGCTCAAGCGCCTGATCCCGAGAATGATCGGCCGTCCTCGACCTCGGATCATCTTGACCGGGTCCACCTCGGGACTCCCGCGAAGCGGTAGGCCGGAGGTTGCGTTCGGTGCATCGAAGTTCGCGATCAACGGCATTGCCGACGCGTTGAGAGAGGGCTACCGGAAGGACAGACTCGCCGTGACTGTCCTTCATCTCGGATATCTCAATACAGAAGACGGACTCGACGTGCCCCGAGACGTCGCTGCCGCCAGGGGAGAGGGATCTCTGGTCCCGGTACATGACGTTGTGGATACGGTGCGCTCGATCTCGAGTTTGTCGTCTTCGACGTCAGTGCGGGAAGTAGTCCTCACTGCGATCGACGATCCGCGATTCTGATTTGCGGCTGTCGACTCAATCTGGTTGCTGAACAGACGTATTCAGAGAATCTAAACCCCGATCAAGAAGTAAGCTCCGGTCAGATACGTCAGGGTGAGGCCCGCCAAGGCCCACGCCATGTACGGCCGGATGTAGAGGCGCCGCAGGCGGTGCAATCGCAGGGAGGCTCGCAAGAACGCGCCCACGGTCCCGAGCAGCAACATCAGGCTCGGGACGAAGACCGCCAGTCGGCGATCCTTCTGTGAGCACAGCAAGGTGTCGGTACCGAAGCATTCGCCCCGCCGGGAGCCCAACCACACGATCGCGATAACCAAAACCGTGGTAGCCAGAACGACTGACACGCCGTACGTCAGGGTTCGCCTGTTGATCTTTCGCTCTCGACGCTGAATTACATCTGACGCGTCAGAACTGTCGGTCATCACACTGGCTCCTGTGCATCGCACCTCACTTCGTGGATCGGCGGTGGGAGAGGGCGTACAGCACTACTCCGACGGCCAAGAGTAATGATGCGCGTAACCACGTCGCAGCGCTCTGCTGGGTGAGCAACGCAACGCACGTACCGAGAGCGAGGATCGGGAAGATGATCGGCGTTCGGAAGTGTTTGTGTTGCACTGCGTCACGGCGCAGAACCAGGACGGCGATGTTGGTGCTGATGAATACGAAAAGCAGCAGGAGTACCACCGTCTCCGCCAGGGCTGACAGCGATCCGGTGACGCAGAGAGCCATGGCAACTGCTGTGGTCGCGATAATCGCCACCCAGGGGGTCCGTCGCTGCGGCAGTACCCGAGCGAAGACGCTCGGGAGCAAGCCTTCCGATGCCATCCCGTATGTCAGCCTGCTCGCCATGATCATTGTCAGCAGTGCGCCGTTGGCGACGGCGACCAACGCGATCAGGCTGAACAGGCGAGGCGGAACGCCGACGTCGGCAGCTGACACAACTTCCAGCAGTGGCCCGGAGGATGCGGCAAGTTCGTCGGCGGGCAGGACCACCGAGACAGCCAGGCCGACAAGGACATAGGCGGCGCCGGCTGTCAGTAATGCTCCGAACAGTGCGCGTGGGTAGACCTTGCTCACGTTCTTCACTTCTTCGGCGACGTTCGCGGACGTTTCGAAGCCGACAAAAGAGTAGTACGCGAGGAGTGCCGCAGCCAGCACCGCGAGTGCAGGCGATCGGCTGTCGTCGAACTCCACGACGCGGCTCAGGGTTCCGTCGCCGCGCCCGAGAACTATGCAAGCGAGGACGACAACGAGGACGAGCCCGGTGACCTCCACGACTGTCATGACGACGTTGGCGCGCATCGACTCCTTGATGCCTCTGGCATTGAGAAGTCCCACCAGGAGCAGGAAGACGAGCGCCGCTGGAACGGTTGGGACGTCGATGAAGGCTTTGAGATAGTCGCCCGAGAATGCGAGGGCGAGTCCCGCCGCACTGGTTACGCCGGCCGCCAGCATCGAGAAGCCGACAAGGAACGAGATCAGTGGTTTCCGATACGCCCGTTGGGCGAATACTGCTGCACCGCCCGCCCGCGGATATTTGGTGACCAGTTCGGCATACGACGTTGCTGTCAGCAATGCCATGACGAGCGCTACGAGCAGTGGTACCCAGACGGCTCCACCAACTTCACCGGCGATGACGCCCACCAATGCGTAGATGCCGGCACCCAGAACGTCTCCGAGGATGAACACGAAAAGGAGTGGGCCGGTTATGGCCCGAGTGAGAACGCTCTTACCGCCGTCTTCATCTCCGCGTGCGGTTTCGTCCACGTTCTCAGCACCCGCGGCGCGTCGCATATGCAAGGTTCGTCCTGTCTTCATGGTGACGTGCCGCCACCTCAGGAGCAGACATGTACCCAGTGGTCGAAGTTTCAAACGTGGGTCGCTCGCCTTCTCGTGCTTTGCTTGTAGGTGAATCGCAGAAGTAGTGACTGGAGGACGACGTGGCTGAAACGACGGTTGCCGCGGTGATGGACGAGCTGGCTGCGCTCGAGGATCCGAAGGCGCGCGCGGTGAACAAGAAACACGGTGACGATCACGGTGTGAACCTCACAAAACTGCGCGCTGTTGCGAAGCGATTGAAGACTCAGCAGGAACTCGCACAACAGCTTTGGGCGACGGGCGATACCGCGGCGCGATTGTTGGCCCTTTTGATCTGCCGCCCGAAGGCGTTCGAGCGTGACGAGTTGGATGTCATGTTGCGAGAGGCCCGCACTCCCAAGGTGCAGGACTGGCTCGTCAATTACGTGGTGAAGAAGAACCCGCATGCCGAGGAGTTGCGGGTGGCCTGGACCGCTGACCCTGATCCTGTGGTCGCTAGCGCCGGGTGGGCTCTGACTACCGAGCGCGTAGCGAAGAAGCCTGAGGGACTTGATCTTTCAGGATCGCTCGACGTCATCGAGGCGGAGATGAAGGATGCTCCTGATCGCCTGCAATGGGCGATGAACCACTGCCTGGCTCAGATCGGGATCGAACATGCCGAGTTCCGGGCCCGCGCAATCGACATCGGTGAGCGTCTGCGAGTGCTCGAGGATTACCCGACTCCGCCGAACTGTACCTCGCCGTTTGCGCCGATCTGGATCTCGGAGATGGTGCGGCGTCAGTCTGTAAAGTAGCTCGATCGCTTGTCGCGGGGCCGGCGTGCGGTTCTTGACCCTATTGGAACTGAGGCAAGGGTAACCTTTGTGCTACGTTTGGCGTCGTCACCCGCTGGAGGTGTCTGAGCAGGTCAATCGGTCGAGAGGTGCTTCAGTGACAAGGATTTCGGGTCGAGCGTCATCGGAGCGGCGCAGCCGTGTCCGCGGGATGGTAGCTGTCCTGGCGGCATGCGGCCTCGTAACTGGAATGGCGGCCTGCAGCAGCAACGACGACGGTGGTGGCACCGAGACTTCGTCCGCGGCGAATGCCGCGTTTCCGGTGACGATCACGTCGGCTCTCGGCACGGCCGAGATCAAGGAGGAGCCCAGGCGGGTCGCAACCTGGGGATGGTCCAATCAGGACGCCCTCCTGGCGCTCGGTGTCGTCCCGGTCGCGATGCCCACTTTCTCCGGACCTCAGTACGGGGCCGACGCGCAGGGCATTCTGAAGTGGGACGCCGAGGCACTCGACAAGCTCGGTGGCGAGCAGCCGATCTTGTTGTCGGGTGACGGAACGGGCGAAGCACCTGTCGAGCAGTTCGCCAAGGCTGAACCAGATCTCATCTTCGCCCCGTACTCCGGGCTCACTCAGCAGGAATTCGACGCACTGTCGAAGATCGCGCCGGTGGTTTCCTTCCAGGACGAGCCGTGGACCGCGTCGTGGCAGGACCAGGTGACCATCGCTGGTCAGGCGCTGGGTAAACAGGCCGAGGCCGGCACGCTCATCGACAAGACCAACGCCGCGATCAGCGCGACGGCTGCGAAGAACCCTGCGTTGCAAGGTAAGACCGTCACCATCGGACTCCCGAACAGTCCGAGCACCTTCGCGGTGAGTAAGAACGCCGACGTGCGTGTCGAGTTCCTCGAGCAGCTGGGTCTGAAGAACGAGCCGACGATCCAGCAGGCCGATCCCGCCAAGGATCCCGAGGCCGTGTACTTCGAGCTGAGCACCGAGCAGGCGCCGCTGATTGCGTCTGACGTGCTGTTCGTGGTGGCCTACGACAAGGACTCTCTGAACGCGTTCCTCGCCGAGCCACTGGTGGCAGCTCAGCCGGTGATCGTCGATGGGCGTACGGCATCCACCAAGGACTTCAGCGTCGACAAGAACTTCGCGTTCGGCGGACTGACGGTCCTGACCATCCCGTACATCCTCGACGACGTCGCCACAGTTCTGAACACCGCTGCCGGCAACGTCAAGGGCTGACCGGCCCGCTAGCGGGAAGTTCGAAACTGCGTCCGGTATCGCTGTGGACTGGTACCGACCAGGTCTCGGAAGCGTTCGCGGAACGTCGTGACGGCATTGAATCCGACCTGTCCCGCAACACGTTCGATCGAGTGGTCGGTAGTCTCGAGCAGAAATTGCGCTTGGCGGAGCCGTGCGTGATGGAGCCACTGCAACGGCGTCGTACCGATTTGTTCCTGGAATCGGCGGTTGAGCGTGCGAGTGCTCATCGTTGCCTTGGCCGCGATTGTCGTGATGTCGAGTTGCTCCCCGAGGTTCTCTTCCATCCAGTTCAGTAGCGGCCTGAGGGTTGTCCCGCTGGGTACGGGAGGCTCGTGGACGATGAATTGTGCTTGCCCTCCGGCACGTTCGAGCGGCATCACACTCAGCCGCGCCGTGTCGGCGGCGACCGCGGACCCGTAGTCCTGACGGACCATGTACAGGCACAGGTCGAGTGCGGCCGCGGCGCCGGCGGAAGTCAGGACGTGCCCGTTGTCTACGTAGAGAACGGCGGCGTCGACGTCGATAGCCGGGTGCCGGCGGGCCAACTCCGACGCAGCCGCCCAGTGCGTCGTCGCGCGAAGTCCGTCGAGCAGGCCTGTGTCGGCGAGGGTGAATGCGCCGACGCACAGTGAGGCGATGCGCGTGCCGCGATCCGCGGCAGTTCTGAGGGCTTCGATGATCTCGGGGTCGATCGGCACATCGAGATCGGCGGTGCCCGGGATGATGATCGTGCTTGCCTGGGCGAGGCGTGAGAGTCCGTGCGGTACTCGCATCGTGAACGTTCCGGTCTCCACCTCCTCGGTGAGCGCGCACACGGAGGTCCGGTACGCCGGTGCACCCGAGGGGAGCCTGCATCGTCCGAAGACTTCGAGGGGTGCCGCCAGGTCCATCGGCACCACCCCGGGCAACGCGAGAACTGCAACGTCATGCATGTCTGAAACGTAGCGTATGTCGCGCGAGATTCGGTGATCTCGTGTCGTGAAATATCCTCTCAACTGGTATTTCGCAGAATATGTGAGGTTGGCTGAAATCCGTCGAAGGTTGGCTTTCAGCCGTCGCCATAGAGGTCAACTTCCTCCTACTGTCGTGGGAACAGCGACGTGCACAGGAGCGCGTCGCACAAAATCGGAGGTTGCAGTGCACGCGCAGATCGTGTTGTTCGACGGATTCGATCCCATGGATGTCGTGGGTCCGTACGAGGTGCTCTACGCCG
Organism: Rhodococcus sp. SB1D; assembly: GCF_048573875.1. NCBI lineage: Bacteria > Bacillati > Actinomycetota > Actinomycetes > Mycobacteriales > Nocardiaceae > Rhodococcus > Rhodococcus sp. SB1D. The sequence goes on along the minus strand of NZ_JBMAIQ010000003.1, from coordinate 366,350 downwards.
GGGGTCTCGCCAGCGGTGGGGCGTTGAGTGTCGAACTCGTCAGTGCGGAGGGGCCTGGGACCGTCCTGAGCGGAAGTGGTGAACTCGCTATGACCGCCACTGCAACCCTCGATGTCGAACACGCGGATCTGATCATCGTTCCCGGAGCATCGGGTCTCTTCGAACCCGATGCGGACCAGCCGGGCACCAGTTTGCCGGAAAGACTCGCGGCCACAACGGAAACCGAACTGCCTGTCATGATGCGGCGTGCACTCGACGATCCTGGTGTTCTTGTTGCGACCGTCTGTGGAGGATCTTTGGCGCTGGCGATGGCGGGGCTTCTCGAAGGGCGCCGCGCCGTGACACACCATCTTGCCGTGGACGCACTGGCGGCCGGCGGCGTTATTCCGATCCAGGCGCGAATCGTCGACGACGGTGACCTGATCACCGCCGGCGGTGTGACATCCGGTCTCGACCTTGGCCTGTACCTGTTGGAACGATGCCTCGGGCCCCGGATAAGTCTCGAGGTCGAAGCGCTCTTCGACTACGAGCGTCGTGGAACGGTGTGGTCGGCCAAGGGCGCCGAGCCTGTAATCACCTTCGCCCCGGACGCTGCGTGAATACGCTTGTGCGTACCGAAACGCGAGAAATCCCATGACCGGAATCCTGCTGTCCCTCCACGTGATTGCGGCCATTCTTGCCATCGGCCCCGTCGCTGTGGCGGCGAGTATGTTCCCGGTGGCGAGCCGCGCCGCGCTCGCCGATCCGGACAGCGCCAGTGTTGCGACGACGGGCATGCTGCATCGCATCGTTCGGGTGTATGCCACGATCGGCGTTGTCGTTCCGATGCTCGGTGTCGCCACCGCCGTCAATCTCGGAGTGCTCGGTGACCTGTGGATCCTCACCTCGATCGCACTCACTGTCGTTGCCGCCGTGATACTCACCGCGGTCGTGCTTCCCGCCCAACGGCTGACAATGGCGGCGATCGAAGGAACCGGGTCCGTTGTGGATGTCGCAACGCGGCTCACCCGTCGACTGGGCACAGCGACGGGGATCTTCAATCTGCTCTGGGTCGTTGTCGTCGTGTTGATGATCTTTCGGCCAGGATCGACAACCGGCGTGTGATCCGAGGCGATATTTCCCGTGTCGGAGACAGCGACGCTTGACCTTGACACAGTGACAAGGACTCCAATGGTCGACGAAGGAGGTGGTTGTCGTGAACACAACCAACCATGGTGGACAGAATGCTCACCTCGTCGACGCATTGGCCGCGGCTGATCCCTCGGTTCGGCTGCGCGCCGCGCTCGCTGTCGGCACGCGCCCGGACCCTGAGCTGACGGATGCCCTGATCGATCGGTGCGCCGTCGAGCCGGACTTCTTCGTCCGCGACATGCTGACCTGGGCATTGTGCCGCTTGCCGGCCGAAATTACGGTGCCGAGGCTGATCCGTGAGCTCGGGTCCGATGGTTCGCAAGCCCGCAGTCAGGCGCTCCACACCTTGTCCAAGATCGGCGATCCGATCGCGTGGCCCGAGGTCTCTGCGCTGGTGCACGACCAGGACGACGAGGTCGCGCGCAGTGCGTGGCGCGCCGCAGTGGCACTCGTGCCGGCAGGAGTCGAGGGTGCATTCGCAGCGGATCTGGCGACCGAACTCGGGCGGGGTGAACTGCAGATGCAGCTCAGTCTGAGCCGTGCTTTGACCGGGCTCGGCGAGGCTGTACTCCCGGTGCTCGACGCGGCCGGAATGAGCCCGAATCCGCGTGTCCGGGCGCATGCTGATGCCACAAAGCAACTCTGGCACGACCCCGACGGTGGGTTCGCACTCTCACACGAGTTGGCGAAGCGCGTCGCGGCAATCGGCCCGGACGCGTAGGAAGGGGAGACGGATGTTGATCGGCGAGGTCTCGCGGCGTTGTGGTGTCAGCACACGGATGCTGCGTCACTACGACACCTTGGGACTGGTGAAGCCGACGGGCCGCACGTCCGGCGGTTACCGGGAGTACTCCGCCGACGACATCCGTCGACTCTTCCACGTCGAGAGCTTGAGGACGTTGGGGCTCTCGTTGAACGAGGCCAAGCGTGCACTGGACGAACCCGACTTCGCGCCGGCCGATTTGGTGGGTGAACTCATGCAACACACTCGGCAACGGATCGCGGCGGAGGAGGAATTGCTGACCAAACTCGAAAGGGTCGATGCCAGCGCCCCTTCGGAGTGGGACGACGTCCTGCGCATGGTCTCACTGTTGCGTGCACTCGAATCCGAGTTCGCTGCCCATCGTCAGCAAGCGATCCTGTCGCAGGAGCTGAATGCGGCGTTGCCCGTCGACGCACTCGTCGAGGCCATCCTGTCGGAGAAGGATGCCAACGTGGCCGGAGCGTTGCAGTGGGCGTTGGCGAGGACCGAAGGTGCGGGCCTTGCAGGTCTCACGAAGGGCCTCGAATCGGAGGACGTCGAGGTTCGACGCCGCGCGACGTCGGCCATCTCCGGGATCCACACCGAGGAAGCAACTCGGGCGCTGAAGGGAGCTCTCGATGATTCGGACGCGATAGTCCGCGCTGATGCCGCTCTCACCCTCGGATCTCGCGGAGAGGCCGTCTCGATGCCCGCTCTCCTCGAGATGGTCGCCGACGGGCGACGCGACGTCGAGGCCGGAGAGGTGCTCGGTCTTCTCGCGGAGCACTCACCGACAAGCGGTGAGGTCGTCGATGCCGTGCAGGCAAGACTCGACGGCACTGACGACGCCCCGACGAGGTTGCGAATCACGCAGGCACTCGCTGAGATTCCCGGCGCGGCGGCCCGGGAAGCGCTCGCCCGGCTGACACGCGACGACGACAAGACGGTCGCGTCCACGGCAGCCGCGATCCTCGAGATGCGGGACCGTGGACCACGCCGGCGCGAACGACCGCGTATCGGGAACTGAAATCGGAGAACTAGGGCACCTCTGACAAATGCGGGCCCGGGTGGTCAGCGCCGCAACGATTTTGCCGCGGCGTTGCCCTTCAACGCTGCACAGAGCAGGACAAGGAGCACCGCTAGAAACACGACTGTTGAGGCGACAGCCGACACCACAGATCCGAAACCTGTCACGACACCGATGGCGACCTGCATGCACAGTCCCACTACGGCTGTCCACACCGTCCGGCGTAGAAGGGGCCACGCAATCCGATGGGCCAATTGCCACGCCTCGGGGCTCGAGATCGTCGCCTTCGTGCGTATGCCGACAACGGGATTCGGTTCATCACCGACGAGTCGCGGCATGAGCCCAGCAACGAACGCGAGGATAAGCGTCGACGACGTCAGTGAGACCGTCAGACCCAGTAAGTCAGGCGATTCCATCCGTCCAGCCCCCAATCGGCAGATGTTGACGCAGCGGACATTCCAGTCTGGGGTGCCGCTGGGACACATCCGACTGTATGCGAACGAATGTATGTACTGCTGATCGGGTGACGCACTTTCAGGCTTTGTCGGATGAGCAGTGGACTCGATCTCGGACTAGTTTTCAGACAAGCCCTAGTGTGGATTGCCTAGGCAGAAAAGGTTTCCCGCCGGATCTGCCAACACGTGCCGGATGATCCGCCCGAATCAAGTCGAGGTGAACCGTATTCCTTTGGCTGCGAGCCTGATCGATCTCAGGCAAAGCCTCGAAGCTGCTGCGCACCCGCTGCGCGGTGATCAACGGATATGGTTTCTCACGTGGTGGATCAACGGCGAATGAGTTTGCGACGCAGGTACCTGAGCCTCGGTCTTGGCGAACTGGCGGCCGCGGCCGTATTTGCCGCTGTGGCTGTCGGCGTCGTGATGCCTCGGCTCGAAGGTCCGAAAGACTCCGCTGCGTTGTGGTCGGCGCTGGCCCCACTGCTTGTGATACTCGTACAAGCAGGTGTCTACTGGCTGCTTGCCCGAGGCTGGGTCGAGCAGGCACCGATGCCGGCCCGCCTCGCAGCGCTCTACCGCGTGTTTCGGGTCCTCGATGTTCTCTTGTTGGCGATAGCTCTTCTCGGCGTTGTCATCTGGCTACCAGATCACTCCGGCGCGGCCGTGGGCGTGGTGGCGGTGTGGGCTTTCGGCGTCGCCGAGTACGCCAACTACTTCGTGGCTCGTCTCGCCTACCCGCTGCAGCGGTGGCCTTTCGAGGTCGGCAAGTTGCGGAGGCCCCAACTTGTGCACGACCTGCATTCGGCGCGGTGATACCGGCGATGAAGCCTGCCTTTGCCGCAACGGCAAAATTTGATGCGGGATCGGAGTGAATTCGGAAGGATCGGTTCTGCCCACCCAGGAATGAAGCCTCTATGTCGTTCTTCACCGAGTAAGGAGAACCACCATGGCAGCGTCGCGTCGCAGCCGCCGTGATGCCCCACCACCCCGGTCCGGAAACAGCGAGGTCGATACGCTACGCGCGTTTCTCGACTACTTGCGTGATTCGATCGCTGCCAAGGTCGAGGGTGCTCCGGAACCTCAGGTGCGCACCACAATTGTTCCGTCGGGGACAACCTTGCTCGGGCTGGTCACTCACTTGACCTTTGTCGAACGATCGATGTTTCTCGCAGAAAACGTGGCGGATTGGAAAGCGACGTTTCAGCCGTCATCGGAAGACAGCGTGGACGGTGTCGTCAGTCGCTATCGCGAGACGGTCGAGCGTGCCAACGCAGTTCTCGACGGATGCACAGATCTTGCCGCGCCCATCCCGCGACCGGGGGCGAAACGACCCGCTCCCAGTGTCCGCTGGGCGCTCGTGCACATGATCGAAGAGACCGGGCGCCATGCCGGGCACGCTGACATCCTCCGCGAACTTATCGACGGTTCGACCGGTCGGTGACATCGCAACATCGATCACAACAGTGGTTCGAAGTCGTCCGTCTCGCCGACAGCTTCCGCGCTTCATTGAGGCGAATGTCCGCTACCGAAATCGGGGCCCACAGGTATCGGGTCGGTCGCTCCGTCGGGAGTTGTTACTTCCCAGTGCAGTTCGGATGCAGTCGGGGGAACGAGCGCGCCGATCCACTCGGCAACGACACCGACGATAACTTTCTCGAGTTCCGTGCGTGACCACTCTCGCGGACGAGGGGGAACCGGTGGCTCCCAGCCTTCCTCACCCCAGATCACGCCGAATAGCTCTCTCTCGTCACCGATTTGCTGATTCAGGCTGAATGCGTCAGGACCCTCGAATCGTGCCCAGACGCCGAATGTTCCCTCGCCGTCCTGATCGACCGAGACATCGATGACGATCCCTTCGGTGCGCGGGGTTGCCGCGTGGTGAATCGCAGCCAGTCGATCGCTCACTACCGCCGACACGGTATCGAGGACAGACCTCAGCGCGCCGCTGTCCTCAGCAGGTTCCATCGGCACAGGATATAGAAATTCAGGCAATCGACTTCGAAGTCAGTGCCCCCGACATGGCCGCCCATTGAAGAAGAATAACCGTCTTACCGTCGACGATTTCTCCGCCGGAGATCATGTCGTGTGCCGTGTCGAACGGCAACTCCAGGACTTCGATGTCCTCGCCTTCGTCTGGCACCCCGCCACCACTGCCGGTTCTGTCCGCCGGGCTGTATCGGCCGGCGAAGAAATGCACTCTCTCGGTGACGGATCCGGGGCTCATGTACAGATCGAACAGATGCTGCACCTCACCGATCGCGACGCCGAGCTCTTCGCTCGTCTCTCGCCGAATGGCTACTTCCGGCGTGTCGGCATCGAGCAAACCGGCTGCGGTCTCGATCAACATTCCGTCGGGGTGTGCGTTGACGTAAGCGGGAAAGCGGAATTGCTTCGTCAACAGGACGGTGCGCCGTTCGGGGTCGTACAGCAAGATCGTCGCGCCGTTCCCACGGTCGTAGGTTTCTCGTTGCTGTGTCTCGAGAGTGCCGTCCCTTCGCCGATACGTGAAGGTGCTGCGACGCAACACATGCCAACCGTCTGAGGTGACCTCGACTCGTTCGACCTCGACGTTCGGATTACCGTGCAGCCCGAGACCTGTTCGGTCGAGGCCGGTGCGACCCCGGCTGTCCGGAACGTCGACGCCGGCGCAACCCGCCGTTGCAGTCGGGTGTATCAGCTTGTCGCTGTCAGGTTCGGTCATGTCATCCACCGTAGCGAAGATCGGCACCTCGCCGTTATTGGGCAACAACAGCTTCAGCGTTGAGCGGCGTCGCGGCGGAAACTCTCAGTCCAACTGAGAAGTCCCGCCCCCGTCCGGAGACGGGAGCGGGACTCGGGTGTCAGCGAACTCGGCAGCGCGTCAGACTGCTTCCTTTGTCGCCTGCGCTGCGAGGGTGAGCGCGATGTCGACGATCATGTCCTCCTGACCACCCACCAGACGGCGGCGTCCAGCTTCGAGCAGCAGTGTGCGAACGTCGATTCCGTAGCGCTCCGACGCAGCCTCCGCGTGGCGCAGGAAGCTCGAGTACACGCCGGCGTAGCCAAGTGTGAGGGTCTCTCGATCGACGCGGACCGGCCGGTCCTGCAGCGGTCGGACGATGTCGTCGGCGGCATCCTGCAGGGCGAACAGGTCGCAGCCGTGCTCCCACTCCTCGATGTTGGCGACGGCGATGAAGGCCTCGAGGGGGCAGTTGCCGGCACCGGCGCCGTGACCGGCAAGCGAAGCATCGACGCGGGTGACGCCGTTCTGCACGGCCACAACAGAATTGGCAACCGAGAGTGAGAGATTCTCATGGGCGTGGATACCGATTTCGGTGCCCTCGTCGAGGATGTCGCGGTATGCACGAACACGATCCGCGACGTCGTTCATCACCAGACGTCCACCCGAGTCAGTGACGTAGACGCAGTGCGCGCCATACGATTCCATCAACTTGGCCTGCTTCGCCAGTTCCTCGGCAGGCGCCATGTGGCTCATCATCAGGAAGCCCGAGACGTCCATGCCGATCTCGCGGGCGGTTTCGATGTGCTGCGCGGAGACGTCGGCCTCGGTGCAGTGCGTGGCAACGCGAACCGAGCGCACACCGAGGTCGTAGGCATGCTTGAGTTCACTGATCGTGCCGACACCCGGAAGTAGCAGCGTGGTGAGACGAGCGTGCTCGAGTACCTCGGCCGCTGCTTCGATCCATTCCCAGTCGGTGTTCGAGCCGGGGCCGTAGTTGAGCGAGCCGCCGGCGAGGCCGTCACCGTGTGCTACTTCGATCGCGTCGACGCCGGCAGCGTCGAGAGCTGTGACGATCCGCTTGACGTCGGTGGGCGAAATGCGGTGGCGGACAGCGTGCATGCCGTCGCGAAGGGTGACGTCCTGGACGAAGATCTTGCGGTTGCTCACTTGGTTGCTTCCTTCTGCTGGGCGATGCGCTCCGCGATCTGCATTCCGGCGGACGTCATGATGTCGAGATTGCCGGCGTACGCAGGCAGGTAGTGTGCAGCACCCTCGACCTCGAGGAACACCGACACCTGATGGGTGGGGCGATTGCCGTCGACGAGCAACGTCTCGACGGGCTGGTCGGCCGGGATCTCGGTGATCTGGACTTCCTGCTTGAGCCGGTAGCCGGGGACATACGCGGACACGTCGCCGACCATCTTCTCGATCGACTGACGGATCTCGTCGTGAACAGCCGGGTCCGGTGCGTCGACGAGGCAGAAGACCGTGTCGCGCATGATGAGCGGCGGCTCAGCGGGGTTGAGGATGATGATGGCCTTGCCGCGACGAGCGCCGCCGACTGCCACGATCGCCTCGGACGTGGTCTCGGTGAACTCGTCGATGTTGGCGCGCGTTCCGGGACCGGCCGACTTGGAGGCGATGGACGCGACGATCTCCGCATACGCCACCGGGACGACCCGAGAAACAGCGGCAACCATCGGGATGGTGGCCTGGCCGCCACACGTCACCATGTTGACGTTGGGTGCGTCCAAGTGCTCGTCCGCGTTGACAGCCGGTACGACGTACGGTCCGATCGCGGCAGGCGTCAGGTCGATCATGCGCTTGCCGAGGGGAGCCAGCCGCGCGTTGTTGGCCACGTGAGCCTTTGCCGAGGTGGCGTCGAAGACGATCTCGATCTCGTCGAAGTTCGGCAGACCGACAAGGCCTTCGACGCCTTCTGCCGTGATCGGCACGTTCAGACGCGCGGCGCGAGCGAGGCCGTCGGACGCGGGGTCGATACCGACCATCGCGCCCATCTCCAGGTAGTCGGAGTTGCGCAGCACCTTGATCATCAGATCCGTGCCGATGTTGCCCGATCCGATGATCGCGACCTTGACCTTGCTCATGCGTTGTCCTCTTCGCTGGAGAAACTGGTGGTGACGGAACCGAGCCCGGAGACGGTCACGGTGACTACGTTGCCTGCGGTGACCGGTGCCATGGGGCCGAGAGCGCCGGACAGGATCACCTGCCCTGCGGTCAGCGGCTGCCCCAACTCACGTGCAGTGCGGGCGAGCCAGACGACGGCTTCGATCGGATCGCCCAGGCAGGCGGTTCCGACGCCGGTGGACACCTCGGTGCCGTCGACGGACATCGACATGACGACGCCGGCGGGTTCCACCTCGTCGAGGGTGCGTCGTTCGGTTCCCAGGACGTACACGCCCGAGGACGCATTGTCGGCGACGGTGTCACCGAACTTGATGTCCCACGACTCGATGCGGCTGTCGCAGATCTCGATCGCGGCGACGGCATAGTCGATCGCACCGCGCACCTGCGCACTGTCCAGCGGTCCGTCCACGAGGTCGGCACCGAGCACGAAGGCAACTTCCGCTTCGACCTTGGGCTGGATCAAACGGCTCATGGGGATGGCGCCGCCGGCGGGGAACTCCATGTCGGCGTACAGCACGCCGAGGTCGGGCTGGTCGACACCGAGCTGCTGCTGGACTGCCACCGAGGTCAGGCCGATCTTGCGGCCTACGACCACGGCCCCCGCCTGCCGACGGATTTCGTCGACGCGGCGCTGGACGGCATAGGCGGCGACGAGGTCGTCGGCGCCGATCAGATCGCGCACGGGCGCGCAGGGAGTGCCGCTCGCGATGGCGGCTGCGAGGCGGTCCGCAGCAGCTGCGATGTCGGTCTCGCTAGCTGTACTGGTATTCGTGGGCTGGCTCATGGCCACTACTTTCGCCGCGGCACCGAGATTGCGCCAGGGAACTGTCTCACTCAGCGATACGCTGGGGAGGTGACTGGCAGCGCAAACCTCGACACCGTGCTCGGCAAGGCGGTGACGATCCTGCGCGCCTTCCGGGCCGACGACCACGTGTTGCCTCTGGCCACCCTGGTCCAGCGGACGGGCCTGCACAAGGCGACGGTGCACCGCCTGGCCAACGAACTGGTCGCGAACCGGCTACTCGACCGTATCGACGGTGGCTACCGGCTCAGCGGCGGCCTCTTCGAACTCGGCATGCTCGCCTCTCTCGAACGTAGCCTCCTGGAGATGGCGATGCCGTTCCTCCAGGACCTGTACGAGCGGACCCACGAGACAGTCCACCTGGGGGTCCGTGACGGCCACGACGTCGTATACGTCGCGAAGATCGGCGGACACCGGCAAGCCAACTCGCCGTCCCGGACCGGTGGCCGGATACCGCTGTATTGCACCGCAATCGGCAAGGCGCTCCTGGCATTCTCCGACAACGAGTTTCGCCGCGAGGTGCTGTCGGAGCCGATGACGCGCCGGACCCCGCACACAATTGTTGCGCCCGGCATTCTCAACACCCAACTGAACCGAGTGGTCGAGACCGGTATTGCGTTCGAGCGCGAGGAATCAGCGCCGGGTCTCGCATGCGTTGCGGCGCCGGTATTCGGAACCAATGACAAACCCGTCGCGGCCATCAGTGTCACCGGTCCCACCAGTCGCTTCGTCCCCGAGAGCCAGGTGTCCTACGTGCGCGCTGCTGCCGAAGGCCTACACAGCACGATCGCTCGCCGCGAACGATTGCGGTGATCTGGCCGTCCCGACCCGGACGAGCCCGGTCAATGCGTGCGGCAATGGCCCCTCGTGTAAGACGCCGAGACGTTGGGTCGCGCGGGTGAGGGCGACATAGAGTTCAGACGCACCGCGTGGGCCGTCGGCGATGATTCGCTCCGGTTCCACGACGAGCACGGCATCGAACTCGAGGCCCTTCGTTTCCGAAACCGGCACAGCGCCGGGCACACTCGCAGGTCCGATGACGACGCTCGTACCCTCGCGTCCGGCCTCGTCCTGATTGAATTCGTCGATGGCGGAGGCTAGTTCGTCGGCGGAGATTCGCTTGGACCACGGTTGGACCCCGCAGGCGCGGACGGACTCGGGTGGCTGGACGTCTGGCGCGAACTCGGCGAGCAAGGCGGCGGCGACGCTCATGATCTCGGCGGGGGTGCGATAGTTCACCGACAGGGATCGGTAGATCCAGCGGCCGGGGACGTACGGCTCCATCATCGTCGCCCACGAGCGAGCACCTGCGGGTGAACGTCGTTGCGCGAGATCACCTACCACCGTGAAAGACCGGTCCGGGCAGCGGCGCATCAGGACTCGCCAGTCCATCTCGGACAGCTCTTGTGCCTCGTCGACCACGATATGCCTGTACGTCCAGTCTCGGTCAGCAGCAGCGCGTTCGGCGAGCTCCCGGGTATCGCGTTCGACGAAACGATCCGCCAGGTCCTCGGCGTACAGCATGTCCTGGGCGAGGAGATGATCCTCGTCGTCCATCAAGTCTTCACGACTGATCATCATGTCCAGCACGCCCGCTGCATACGCAGCCTCGTCGCGGCGTTCACGTTCGGCACTCTGGTCGACGGGCTTGTCCCGGCCGAGCATGTCCACCAATTCGTCGAGAAGCGGAACGTCGGACACCGTCCAGGCATCGCCCTCTCGGCGCAACAGTGTCTCGTCTGCGCCTGCCTTGCGTAGGCGTTCCGGCGAAGTAAACAGCTGTGTCAGTAGCTCTTTCGGTGTCAAGATCGGCCAGAGTGCGTCGAGTGCGGCGGCAAACGCGTCATTCTCCGCCAACTCTGCGGTCAGATCTGCGCGCACTTGTTCCCAGGCTTCACGGTCACTGCGTGTCAACCATCCCTTGCCGATCCGCGCTATCGCCCGCTCGGTCAGTGCCCAGGTGACGATTTCGGTGAACACAGTCCGAGCGTCGTTGTGGGGGAGTCCGCTCGAACGAGCTTCTTCTCGAGCCCACTCCGCAGTTTCGGCGTCGATTCGCACTGTGACGTCCGCCAATTCGATCAACAACGGGTTCTCGGGCAAGCGCTGATGATCGGCAATCGCTGCGCCGAGAACGTCCAGGATCTTCAGCGAGCCTTTGAGCCCAGCGGCCTCCGGAGTGTCCTCTGCAGTGACGCGTAGACCGGGAACGAGATCACCGGTGGTCATGAACACCACGTCGGACTCGCCCAGCGAGGGCAGCACGCGGCCGATGTGGTTCAGGAACGCCGGGTTCGGCCCGACCACGAGAACGCCGTGACGTTCCATTCGCTCTCGCTGCGTGTAGAGCAGGTAGGCGACGCGGTGCAAGGCGACGACGGTTTTCCCGGTACCGGGGCCACCTTCGATCACCAGCACCCCGGGGTGTTCGAGTCGGACGATGTCGTCCTGCTCGGCCTGGATCGTGGCCACGATGTCGCGCATGCCCTCACCTCGCGGTGCGTTAACCGCAGCGAGCAAGGCGGAATCGCTGTGGGTGTCGTGTTCTGCGCCGTCAGGGCGCCCGAGTACCTCGTCGGTGAAATCGACCACGTGTCGACTGCGTGTGTGGAACTGACGGCGTCGACGCATGTTCTCCGGGTTTGCAGCGGTGGCAACGTAGAACGGGCGAGATGCCGGCGCCCGCCAATCGAGCAGCACCGGTTCGTAGTCGTTGTCCGCATCGAGAAGGCCGATTCGGCCGATGTACGAAGTCTCACCCGACAGCGAGTCCAACCGGCCGAAGCACAGGCCGTTGTCGGCTACGTCCAGCCTCTTCACCTCTTTGGCGAGCGCGCGCACCTCTGCATCGCGTTCCATGAGTGCTTCGCCGTTTCCGCGCAGAGCGGTGCTGTACCTGCCCTTGACTCGGGCGCGCTCCGCATCGAGGCGTGCGTAGAGTGCCTCCACATAGTTCCGCTCGGATCGCAGTTCTTCTTCGTATCCCTGGGTTGGCACGTGCCCTCACTTCCGCTGGCTGTTCCGATCCCGTAGTGGGTCGTGCGGGATCGGAAGAGCCATTCTGCGGCACTACCCGGGCCTTGCCGCAAGGCCCCCGGTACGATATACATTGATAGTGGAAGGGAGTGTCGATCCTCCCTCGGCTTTTTCCCACAGATCCTCTCGCGACCCCCCAGTCTGATGCACGGCTCCCAGCCTGGTCGATGTTTGGACCCCGAGTGTCACGGGTACAAATCCAGTGACCGGTGTTCCAAAAACGGTTCCCCTCATGAACTTACGTGGATCGAGGGATTGTGAAGGCGATACTGGCAACGGCCGCGAGCATCCTTCTGGTGGTTGCCTTGGCCGTCGCCGTCTTGCTTCTCCTTTCCGGATCACCGCGCGAAGGTACTTCGCACGAGCTCGCCGATACGGTTCACACGATCGGTGGGAAGCCGACAACCTGCACCGAGTTGTTCGGTGAAACATGCAGCTTTGCTTTGCAGTCGGACTACAACCAGTGGGGACAAAACCTCGAGGGTTTTGCCAATGCCGGGACCCTCGGACCTTTCGCCCGCAGTATCGGCTTCGTGGCGGAGGCGAAACTGAGCTTGCAGGCATGCGAGGTCAGCGCAACCGCCGGGCGGACGATTCTCGATTTCTACACTCTCGCCGAGATCGACCACCCCACGGCCACCACCACCGACCTCTTCCCCTTCTGGAACGAGTCCCGCCAATTCCTGTGCCCGGTAAACAGTTTCTGAGAATGCTGTTTGCTATTTGAGATGTTCGAGACGCGTCGCTCGCTCGGAGCCAGGTTGGGCGCAAGCGCGCGAATCGTGGACAGCGTTCCGCCCACGGGGGGGATCGGTCTGTAACTGGCTCATGAGCACTGAATAACACACGAGAGTGAACGGCACTCCCCTCGGTGGCCGCTTCTTGTACGCGTTGCGGAGTGTCGGTGCACGGATGTTTATGCGAATTTCGACGGGGTAGGGCCTTCTGTGGGGGATTCCTACCTGTGTGGGATTCCTGAGCAACAATCCGAAACGTATTGGAGGGTCAACGTGCCAGATGACAAGAGCGGTCCCAGCGAGGGAATCAAAGGCGTCGTAGAGGACGTCAAGGGTAAGGCCAAGGAAGCCGTGGGTGCGGTTTCCGGAAACGACAGTTTGACCCGAGAGGGCCGCGCCCAGCAGGACAAGGCCGAAAGCCAGCGAGAAGTCGCGAAGAAAGAGGCAGAAGCCGAGAAGGCTCGCGCAGAAGCGGCCGCGGACGAAGCGCGACAGAAGTCCGAGCAATAGCCCTGACGCACTCGTCACCCTCGGCCTGGGATTGATCCCAGCCGGGGGTGAGTCGTGGCTCCGCGTTCAGTTTGAAATCTCTACTTACATAAGGCGTAACAAGATTCTTGCGCCCAGCATGACGATCAAGAGGAGCTGTTCGATGCCTTCATCTCAGTCCGTCCCAGGTGCACCGGCCCCGAAAGCGCCGGACCTGAAAGAGCCGGTCAAGCCTCGACAGCCGTTGCCGCCCAAGGATGACCAGCGGCAGCCGGAGGTGCGTACCGTCGCGGGTGCCGAGGAGAAGGTGAAGGGAAATGGTCGCGGCCAGCGGGGGGAGTACCTCACCACCGCAACCGGTACACGTCTCTACGAGACCGACCACTCACTCACTGCCGGCGAGCGTGGCCCGACTCTTCTTCAAGACCACCACCTGCGTGAGAAGATCACACACTTCGATCACGAGCGAATTCCGGAGCGCGTCGTCCACGCCCGCGGGGCGGCCGCACACGGAACGTTCCTGGCGAATGGCGCGGCCGAAAACATCTGTAAAGCATCGGTGTTCGCTTCCGGTGCTCGAACCCCGGTGTTCGTGCGGTTCTCGACGGTGCTGGGTTCACGAGGTTCGGCGGACACCGTACGCGACACACGCGGTTTCGCCACCAAGTTCTACACCGACGAAGGTGTCTTCGACCTGGTGGGCAACAACATCCCGGTGTTCTTCATCCAGGACGGCATAAAATTCCCGGACATCATCCATGCCGCGAAGCCCCACCCGGACCGCGAGATCCCGCAGGCGCAGAGCGCGCACGACACATTCTGGGATTTCGTGTCGCTGCACACCGAGGCCACGGCGCACACATTGTGGAACATGTCCGATCGCGGCATCCCGCGCTCCTATCGCATGATGGAGGGCTTCGGTATTCACACGTTCAGGCTCGTGAATGCCGACGGCGAGACGAATCTGGTGAAATTCCACTGGAAGCCGGCCGCCGGAGTGCATTCACTCGTGTGGGAGGAAGCGCAGATCGCCGGCGGTGTGGATCCGGATTTCCATCGACGCGATCTTGCCGACGCCATCGAGGCGGGCGCATATCCGTCCTGGGATCTGGGCGTGCAGGTGTTCCCTGATACCGAAGACGAAATGTTCGAAGGCATAGATCTATTGGATCCCACCAAGATCGTGCCCGAAGAACTCGCGCCGGTTCAGGTCATCGGAACGATGACACTCGACGCCAATCCGACGAACTTCTTCGCCGAGACCGAGCAGGTTGCATTCCATCCGGGTCACTTGGTTCCGGGTGTCGACATCACCAACGATCGTCTCCTGCAGGCGCGTTTGTTCTCGTACCTCGACACCCAGATCACGCGACTCGGTGGCCCCAATTTCGATCAGATCCCGATCAACCGGCCTCACGCGCCTGTCAACGACATGCTTCGCGACGGCTTTCATCAGGACGGTGTACATACCGGAGTTGCGCCGTACCATCCCAATTCGTTGGACGGTGGGTGCCCGTTCTTGGCCTCGGCGGAGAGCGCGGCCTATATCGAGGTGCCCGAAGAAGTTTCAGGGCGAAAGGTGAGGCAGGCGCCGGCATCGTTCGACGATCACTTCTCGCAAGCTCGACTCTTCTATCGCAGTCTCTCCCCTGTCGAACAGGAGCACGTCGCGCAGGCGTATACCTTCGAATTGGGTAAGTGCTACGAGGAGAACATCAAGACCCGGAATCTGGGCATCTTGGCAAATATCGACGCGGGTCTCGTGTCGATCGTCGCAGGGGGGCTTGGCCTTCCGGTTCCCGAACCGACCGAGCCGTTGAGTGATCCGGAGCTCAGCCCTGCACTGTCCCAGGTTGGTGCGGAATGGCCGGTAGACGGAAGGATCATCGCACTACTGGTCGATGAGAACTCCGATCTCGAAACGGTTGTCGCCGTTCGAGACAAGATCTTCGACGCCGGCATGGTGCCGCTGATCCTCGGCCCGCACGGCGGAACCATCGGGGACGGTGACGACGCGGTGACGGTGCAGCGAACCTACCTCACAGCTCGTTCGATCGAATTCGATGCAATCCTGCTGAGTGGCGACGTTTCTCGGATCGGCGAGGGCAAGTTGGATCCACGGGTGGAGACTCTGCTGAACGAAATGTATCGTCACAGCAAGGCGATTGGTGGTTGGGGAGAAAGCATGAGTGCGCTGGCTGCGGCCGGTATCGACGAGTCTGCATTGGGAGTCGTCGTCGATGCAGACGCGGAAGGAGCGCTCGCCTCGCTGGTTCAGCTTCTGAAGACGCACCGCGTGTGGGGGCGTTTCGAGGTGCCGCCTACATCCTGAGTGCCGACGTAAGTTCGAACCTGCGGTGTGGCCGAATTGCCAGTTCGGCCACACCGTCGGAGTGAAGACGAGTGAAGGGACGAAACAGTGGCTCGCAAGGACTCACAACCTCAACTCAAGGATCAAGAACTCTACGAAGAGCTACGCGAGAAGGGCGATTCCAAGGAGAAGGCGGCCCGAATCTCCAATGCGGCCGCCAATCGAGGGCGGTCGAATGTCGCCAAGTCCGGCGGACAATCCTCGCCGTACGAGGAGTGGACAGTCGACGAGCTGAAGAAACGTGCCAAGGAACTCGATCTGCACGGCTATTCGAAGCTGAACAAGGGTGAGCTGATCGAGCAGCTCCGCACTCACTGAGCTGTGTTCTGCTCGAGTCGTATTCTGCTTGAGCAGAATACGACTCGAGCGGTCGGTTCAGTGCCCTTCTTGATCGAAGAGTTCCTGACCTTCCAGTCGTTTGACCCGTCGGTGTTCCATCAAGATGGCCAGTGTTCCGACGATGAAGGACACCACACACACGACGCCGGCAATGACTGCCCAACCACGAAATCCGTAACCTGCTGCCACCAAGGTCAATCCGAGTGTTGCCAGACCCAGCCCGATCAGCAGGTATCCGGGATAGTTGCGACCGTCGCTGATTGCCTCCCCTACGTGCGATCGATTTGTGTGTTCGTCATCTACCGGTGAACTTTCGCTCGCGTTTGTCACGGCACACTCCATCCTGAGCTCATGAAGACTTGCGATTCTTCGCTCGTCGTCGGTCCACAGGGCAACTACCCGATCGGTGACTGGATGAAACGGTCGGAGTAGTGCCGAAAGGGGTAGAAGGTCGTACGCTCGAAGTATCGGATGTGGATGAAAACCGGTGCGAGGAAGCCCTATGAACGCGAAGCCGACTCCCGACATATTCTCGGTAGGTACACCGACTCTCGGTGTCGAAGAGGAGTTCTTGCTCTGCGATCCGCAGACTGGACATCCCACTCTGCGCAACTCCGAGGTTGCTGCCGCCGGGCGGGAACTCGGTATCTCGCTGCAACTCGAACTCACGCGCTGTCAGGTGGAGACGTCTACGTCGATCGGAAACCATATTCGTGATCTTCGTGATCAACTCTGTGAGTCGCGTGCCGTCACCGCCGACGCCGCTGCCCGTGTGGGTTGTCAACTCATCGCAGTCGGGACGCCGTTCTACGATCCGCCGGTGGACGAGATCACTCAAACGTCGCGATACCAGCGAATGGCCGGTCAATTCAGAGCGATCACCGAAGGTGTGATGTGTGGTTGCCACATTCATGTCGGTGTGGAAGATCGAGAACGATCGGTCCAGATCATCAACCATCTGCGCCCATGGTTACCGACCTTGTTGGCACTGACGGCGAACTCTCCGATCAGCGCCGGTCGCGATACCGGTTATGCGAGTTGGCGTTACGTTCTGTTCGGCCGATGGCCCAGTTCGGGTCCGCCGCCCTACTTCGAGTCCGTGGCGCACTACGAAGATGCTGTTGCAGCAATGCTGGAGACAGGGGTCATTCTCGATCCACACATGGTCTATTGGGATGTGCGCATGTCGGATCACCTTCCCACCGTGGAGATTCGGATCAGCGACGTGCCCGCCACCGTGGAGGAGACGATGACTCTGGCCACACTGGTGCAGGCACTCGTCGGTACCGCATCCGCCGCGATCACGAAAGGTGAAGCAGCGCCTGCTGTCGATCACGAGCTACTCCGCGCGGCTTGCTGGCGGGCGGCGCGTGACGGACTCGACGGGAGGTCGCTCGACGTGGAATCCGTGCGCTTGCTGACTGCACACCAGGCGGTTCGGCAATTGGTGGATCACGTCGAACCTGCGTTGACTGCATTCGGAGAATTCGAGCAGGTCACGGCCTCCTTGGGCAAGGTGTTCAGTAACGGAAACGGGGCGATCGTGCAGCGCCGTGAACTCACGCGTCGGTCACGTGTAGCTGATGTGATCGAGGAGTGCGCTCGACGCACTTTCGAAGGGTGCAGTTCGCAAGGGGGCAGTGAGCTGTAAGGCACGGTTGGAATGGGCATTCGAGAACTTTCAATGTCTTGTCGAAGTCACCGATCGGACTGCAGGAGGAGGAACATATGAATGGCGATCCACGACCCGAGCTTCCGTCGGACAAGGATCTCGACGATATGTGCAGGCAATTGGCTGCGGCAGTAGAGGAACACGGTCTGTCGGTGGCGACGGCGGAATCGTTGACTGCCGGGAACATCGCCGCACATCTGGGAAAGGCGCCGGACGCCGGATCGTGGTTTTGTGGTGGGATCGTCGCGTACACCCGCGAGGTGAAACATTCCGTACTTCATGTTCCGGACGGGCCAGTGGTCTGCGAAGAGGCAGCCAGGGTCATGGCGCACAGCACCGCCACTCTGATGGGTGCGTCGCTGGCGCTGGCCGTCACCGGTGAAGCCGGCCCTGATACCCAGGAGAACGTTCGACCCGGAACTGTGTGGTTCGGAGTCGTCGACCATGGGACCGCCGAAACGGAGAAGCAGGTTTTCTCGGGCGACCCCGAAGCTGTCCTCGGTGCAACTGTCGAGCACGCGATCCAACTACTTCTGCGTCACGCATCCGGTCGCCACACGCCGAGTTCGAGAGTTGTGAACTAGTCGAGTTTTCAACTCTTCGAACGGTTCTTCTTGTGACGACCTGTGTGTTTCGCAGGCGCCTGCGCGGTTGGAACCAGATGACCGTCGGCCGTGTATTTTTCGACTACGAGGTTCTTGCTGACTCCTCGGTTCGCATCCACTGCGCAAGTGATTGCTTCCTTGTCGGAATTGAAAGGTTCCTCGGTCGAAGAGCCGTCGGGCATCGTGATTTTGTACCGATCCATACATCGACTATTGCGGGTTGATCCGTCTCCGACAACCCGAGTTCACGGAAATATCGGTCTGGGAATCAGGCGGATCAGCGGGTCCAATACTCTTCGGGACGTTGACCCGGACGGAATCCGTAGTGCGCGAGCATCGCGGTCGCTTCCGGAAAATTGGCTGCCAGAGCTTCGGGCACATGTGCATCGCTGCCGAATGTCACCGCTTTACCTCCCTCTTCGCCCCACCATTGGGGTATCCAGGGCAACAGCCGACGGGTGTTCATCTCGAGGATCCGGTCGCTGTCGGCGATGGCGCGCATCGCATTTCGGAATCCCTCTTCGAATCGACGGGGATCGAAAGGTCCGGCACTTTCGATCGGCCATGCACGCACCGCGTAGTCGATATGGGCGAACACCTCGAAGGTCCGAGAGCCAGCCACCATACGCGGGATCTCATCGAGGTATGCCCACATGACTTCGTCGGCACTCCACTTTCGAAACAGAGTGTTCGGTTCACTCCGATCGTCGCCGACTTCGAGCGTGTGCAAGGAACCCAATACCCGGTCGATGACACCGAGATCAAGGAGGTGCGACGCCTGCGCTTCGTGCAGGTGCGGTTGTCCGAACTCGACGCCGGTGAGTATCCGCAATTCAGGAAAACGGTGTCGGCATCGTTCGATGCTGTCGAGATAGCCGTCGACGTCGAGGATCGGTGCGCGGACATAGCCGTCGGTGCTCAGCAGGTGATGTTGATGGGGCATCAGATCTGCGGCGGTTGTGCGCCACCGAGCATCGAAGTCGAGATGCTCGGTGAACACCAACGCCGGCAATCCGATTGCTTCGGCACGCGCGCAAGTCTGTTGCATTCGTCCGGATGCGTGCGACAGCGGTCCGCCGGTGTCCCACGACCACTCGCTGTGAACATGACTGTCCGCGGGTAGTTGCATGTTCAGTTCGTACCAGAGCCGGGAGTTTCGAGGGGCGGTTAAAGCTCGGACTGTCGCGCGAATTCGCTCTGTGCAGTGGTTCCCCAGATCTCGGAGGACTGAGTCTCGGGCTCGCTGTCCAGCTTTCGGACGTCGTGAATGAACTCCACACCGTGCAGTTCGTCGGACGGAACCGACAGAAGCTTGCACGTGGTGCTGACGAAGAATCGCTGGACATCTTCCAACTCGAGACGCCCACCGGGCCGGTACCAATGCGCGACCCCGGTACACATCTCGAGTATCGCGAGTCGGCTCAATGCCAGATCTTCGATGTCGAAGGCGCCCACGCGTTGTCCGCGTTCGAGGATCTGTCCGAAAAGTTGCTCGTACTCGTCGCGCAGGGTCTGCAACTCGATGCGGTTGTCTCCGGTCAACCCGCGCATCTCGTACTCGGCGACGCGGGCAGTCAGTTGGTTGACGGCGGTAATGCCGACGTGTGACGACACCAGGCCGGCGAGCTGGACTACGGGATCGGCGCTTCGGCGCATTGCCCGCTCTCCCGACTGCGTCAGCTCGTCGAGGCAGGACCGAATGATCGAGGCCAACAGTGACTCTTTGCTGCCGACGTAGTGGTAGAGCGTTGCCGAGTTGATGCCGGCTTCGGCTCCGAGCTCACGAATGCCGGTGGCGGCGAATCCTTTCGTCGCGAACAGCGTGACTGCCGCCCGTTGAACGCGCCCCAGGTCCATGATCCTCATTTCGGTTGGTTGCCCAATCATGCTAGCATCGCCGCCGAAATCGACCGGCTGTCAATCAGTCGATTGATAGCTGTTTGTGAACTGGCAAATTGCATCTCAACTAATCAATCGATCGATTGAAATACGCTTGACTGTGCCCTGGGTCACTGCATAGTCTCCTTGTCGAGCCTCCCTCTCGGTGCGAGAGCTAACAGGGCACTCCATACAAGGAGCAATGACATGAACGACGCGAATCCCCCATCTCCCGCAACTGTCGACAGGCCTGCCCTGCGGCGTGTGGCCGGATCGGTTCTGGTCGGCACCACGATCGAGTGGTACGACTTTCAGATCTACGGCGCCTCCGCCGCGTTGGTCTTTGCGCCGCTGTTCTTTTCGGGCGCAGACCCCGCGCTGGCGACAATTCTTTCCTTCGCCACCTTCGCTGTCGGCTTCCTGGCGCGGCCACTCGGCGGTGTTGTGATGGGCCACTTCGGCGACCGCATCGGACGCAAGAAGGTCTTGGTGCTCGCACTTCTCTTGATGGGAGCAGCGACGTTCCTGGTCGGCGTCCTTCCGACCTCCGCCCAGATCGGTGTGTGGGCCCCGATTCTTCTCGTATTGCTGAGACTGATTCAGGGCTTCGGCGTCGGGGGTGAGTGGGGCGGTGCAGTTCTGACTGCTGTGGAATACGCACCCAAGAACCGCCGCGGTTTCTACGGCAGTATGCCGCAGGTCGGTGTGCCTGCTGGCCTTCTGCTGGCGACGGCCGTCATGTTCGGCACCAAGGCGCTCACCGGGGACCAATTCCTGGTGTGGGGGTGGAGAATTCCCTTCCTGCTGAGTATCGCGTTGGTCGCCGTCGGGCTTTACATTCGCACCGCGTTGGAAGAGACTCCCGCATTCGCTCGCGTGAAGCAGCAGAACACTGCGGTCAAGATTCCGATGGTCGACGCGTTCAAGAACTACCCTCGTCAAATCATTCTTGCCGCAGGTTCGATGATCAGCACGGGCGCTTACTTCTACATCCTCAACACCTACAGCCTGACCTACGCCGATCAGTTCGATCTGCTGTCCGGAAACCTCATGCTCGGAGCGGTCATGGTGTCCGCGCTCGTTGCAGTCATCTTCATTCCGATCTTCGGTCAACTGTCCGAAAAATTCGGCCGACGCCGGATCCTGATGGTCGGCATCACCGGCATGGGAGTGTGGGTCTTCGTTGCATTCGCCGCGATAGATACCGGCAACTTCTGGATCACCACCGGCGCATTGGCAGTCGGCGCATTCATGCTCAGCATCTCGTACGGGCCGCAGGCGACGTTCATCGCGGAACTGTTCGACGCACGGGTGCGGTACAGCGCAGCGTCCATCGCTTTTCAGATCGGGGTGCTCTTGGGTGGTGCAATCGCGCCGATGGTTGCCGCCATGTTGGTTCGCGCAACCGGTGGATCGCTTGCGGTCGCTGTGTATATCGCTGCCCTGTCTGTTATTTCGCTGATCAGCGTCTACTTCGTCCGTGACACCGACCTCGACGAAGGAAGTCGCGACATGTACATCGATGACAACGGGGCGTATCTGCCGCCGGTCGATCAACGCTCCACGGTTGTCAACTAATAGAGGAAACTTCAATGATCACAAAGAGTTTCGAAGAGATCTCTGTCGGAGACATTGCGGTGACGGACCCGCGGGTCGTCACCGAAGACTATGTGCGAAGTTTCGCCGACCTCACCTGGGACCGCCATCCCCTTCACCTCGACCCCGACTACGCGCAGCAGACGCGCTTCGGTCGCCAGATCGCCCACGGTGCCCTCATGTTGTCCACCTTGCTCGGTCTGGTGGAGTTGGACCCCCGTTACCTGCAGTGCTTCTACGGGCTCGATCAGGTCAGATTCCACCGGCCGACTTACCTCGGCGACTCGGTGCATGCGGTGTCGGAAGTGCTGTCGGTGCGCCCTCGCTCGGACGGTGAGACCGCGATCGTGACGTCGAAAGGCTCACTCGTCAACCAAGACGGAGACCTTGTCTTCTCCGGCGAATTCTCATTCCTGGTAGGCGAGACCCATTCCCTCGACCTCGAAGTGGGTGCTCGGTGAGTTCTCGGCGGCATATGTCATGGTGGCAGGACCTCGAAGCAGAACACTTCGAATGGGCTGTGCCAGAGCACTTCAACATTGCGCACGCATGTGTCGATGTACAGAATCCCGATGATCTGGCCCTCGTCGTAGACACCGGTGGGCACTGGGCGCGGTACACATTCGGTGAAGTCGCCACGATGAGCCGAAAGTTCGCGACCGTGCTCGCGGATCTCGGCCTGGTCTCAGGCGATCGCGTCGGTGTGATGGTCCCACAGGGAATCGAGGTTCTGGCGACACATCTGGGCGCCTTCCGATCCGGAATGGTCACCGTTCCACTTTCGGTCAAGTTCGGATCGGATGCGTTAGTACATCGGATGCGTGACTCCGGCGCGAAAGTTCTTGTGGTCGAGAAGGACTGCTATGAAAGAGTTGCCGACGGAATCGGTGAGATGCCGGGTCTCGAAGCCGTAATCGTGGTCGGAAGGCTCGATCGGCTCTCCGATTCGACGCCCGTGCAAATCCTCGATTTCCACAGCCTCGTCGACGATGCCGCAGAAAGTAGTGAACTGGTAGCCACGGGCCCCGATTCACATGCCATCATCATCTACACCTCAGGGACGACCGGGAATCCGAAAGGCGCGCTCCACGGGCACCGAATTCTCCTGGCGCACATGCCCGGTATGCGGACGGCGTTCGACAATGCTCCGCAGCTGGGAGACGTCTTCTGGACGCCGGCAGACTGGGCCTGGATCGGTGGTTTGTTCGACGTACTGTTCCCCGCACTTGCGTTGGGGTGCCCCGTAGTTGCGACGCCCGACAAATTCACGCCTTCGCGTGCGGTCGAGATTCTGAGCCGTCACAAGGTGACGGGCGCCTTCATTCCTCCCACTGCCCTCAAGCAGATGCGAAGCATCGGCGTCGACAAGACTGCTGCGCGTGGTATTCAGCTGCGGGCATTGGGAACCGGTGGTGAGGCACTCGGTGACGCGCTGCAAGCCTGGGTTGCGAGCACTCTCGGCGTAGCTGTCAACGAGTTCTACGGGCAGACGGAAATGAATCTGACCATCGGCACGTCGCGGTCGAAGTGGAGTCCCGCCAGCGGTTCGATGGGCCGCGCCTTCCCCGGCTTCGAAGTCACCCTCCTCGATCCACTCGGCGAGCCGGTCGAGATTGGTGAGGTAGGCGAGATCTGTGTGAAGGCAGGCAACCCCGGACAGTTCCTCGGATATTGGAACCAGCCGTCGAAGACCGATGAAAAGGTGTACGACGGTTGGATTCACACCGGTGATCTGGGTCGGACTGATGACGCCGGGAACTTCTGGTACCAGGGACGTGCCGATGACGTCATTTCGTCCGCGGGGTACCGAATCGGCCCCGGAGAGATCGAAGAGTGCCTGCTCTCGCACGACGAGGTAGCCATGGCAGGTGTCATCGGTGTTCCGGATCCGTTGCGCGGCGAAGCGGTTCACGCTTTTGTCGTACTGTCCGAGGGGTCGAACTCCTCGGAGGAGCTCCGTTCGGAGTTGCAGACCCACGTGAAAAGTCGCCTTGCTTTCTACCAGTACCCGAGGGAGATCACGTTCATCGACAGCTTGCCGCTCACCACTACCGGCAAGATCCTCCGACGTGAACTCCGAGCGCTGGCCACCTCCGCGAACGGACTCGGCTAGCAGAGGGCTACATGTTGGGTAGGACCACGACGAAGAACCAGCCGCTCAGTGCCAGACCGATGAATCCGGTGAAGAGGCCGACTATTGCATCCCATGGCAGCTGGCGGGCATTCGAGAGCAGATGCCCGCCAGACTTCTTCGGGTGACGTCGGAGCGCGAAGATTCCTGTTGTGATCGCGCCGACGCCCAGCAGGATGCCGAAGCCGAAAGCCCAGAACAGGAGTACCGACAGCGCGCCGAGCATCTCAGACCGCTCACTCCAGCGTGCGATGCGCTGTGTTTCGGTGGGCGGAGGCCACTTGTGTGAAGGCGACAGAGCTGCTCCGAAACGGCGGGTGTGGTGACGAATTGACTGGTCGCTGAGAAACATTGTCCACCACGCCTGGAGTTGAGTCGATGTGCCGCTGGTATGTACTCGTCTACCCCGTCTTCGCGGATGTATTCCGCTGATTTCGAGGCTAGGTGGTTGCCGCTTCTTCCCAGGAGTTTCCATTCCACACGATGGAGATGGGGTATTCGTTGTTGACCCCGTTTTCCCAGTAGTCGATGACGCCGTGGCGCTCCGATTCGAGTTCGATCCAGCCGATGCTGAATCCCCCTCGAAGTACGCGTTGAGCCCGGCGGTCGATCTTGTCCAGGGAACTGCAGAGTCCTCGCACGCGGGAGTCGATCCAGCCCGCAGAGGCATCAAGAACGGTGATCTCGACGATGCTCGCGTCGCTCAGCGGAATCTCGATGAGAAGCTCGCCGGAATCTCGTACCTCTCGAGTCGATCGATTCTCGTAGGCGTGCAACAGCTCTCGCGGTTCGAGCACCGAAGGGTCGCCGTCGGACCGTCGAGACCAACCGAAACGCTGCACGGACACATTGTCTCCCACGAATTGCAGGAATGTCATTCGATGTGAATGAGGCCGTCCAGGGCGTCCAGTACCCGGTCCAGCCCGAACTCCCAGGCCGCCTCGGGGCTGTACGGGGAGTTCTTGGCCTCGCCGGCCGCCCCTCCGACTCGCTGCGCCAGCGGGAAGTCGTCGCCGAGATAAGCAGCCAGACGCTGGTTCCAGGACGACCACACCTCGGCCATGTCGGCTGCTCGGGGGTCAGGGCGCCGCGCTTGCGCCGAGGATCGGGCGAAGTCGGCGACAAATGTCAGGGCGGAGTCCCGGTCGATGTCGCTCAGTCCCGTGCCGTCGAAGGCGTGAAGTTCGTGGTCGTACTTCGCGATAGTTCCCGGACCCAACGCGGAGCGCTGATCGGAGATGTCCAGGAGCCACCAATGCTCCGTATAGAGGGCAAGTTCTTCCTCGGCGACCCGACGCACACGTTGGCGCCAGGTCATGTTCCCGTACGGCAGGAGTGGGCTGTGTCCGTGTACGGCGTCGACCATGAGCACCAGCAGATCGTCGCGGGATCCGACGTGGGTGTACACCGCCATGCCCGAGATTCCGAGTTCGGCGGCCAATCGGCGGACCGTCACGGCGTCGAGGCCGTCGGTATTCGCGACGGAGATCGCGACGTCGACCGCCTGTGAGGTGGTGACCTTCGCTCGCGGGCCGCGGGTGCCACCCTTCGGCGCGAGGGGGTGATCGCGCCAGAGCAGGTCGATCAGTTCGCGTGCCATCAGTCGTCTCCAGAAATCGGGAATACCTCAACGGTGGTATACCTTATACGGTGCATACTGTATGCACTGCATAAGGTTTATCGATCATGGGAGGCCCACGATGAAAATCACCAGCACTGCTCTGTCCTTGAACGTCGCCGACACCGACGCATCGGCAGACTTCGCGAAAACCCATTTCGGTTTCACCGAGGCCATGGCCGATGACGGCTTCGTTTCCCTGAATCATCCGGATGCCGGGGTCAACGTGGTCTTCCTGCGCACCGGGCTCGGGACGTTCAAGCCCGACTTCGTCGCAGGTCCGGCCGGTCAAGGCTTGCTCATTGCATTCGTGGTCGACGATGTCGACGCCGAGTTCGCCCGCATCGCTGCTGAAGGTGCCTCCGTCGTCACCGAACCGGAGACGGAACCGTGGGGTGAGCGTTACTGCCAGTTCGTCGACGCCAACGGAATCGTGTGGCAACTCGTTCAGTGGGTGTGAAGAACCCGAGCGCTCGGCTCCGCGGCGCGCGGCACAGAACGTAACCAGAGGGCGCGTTCGACGGACTGGGCTTGGAAGCGCTGCGGTGAGATCCCGTGCGCAGTGCGAAACGCTCGGCTGAATGCGGGCAGGTGCGCGTAACCCAGGTTCCTCGACACCGTGCCGGGTGCAACCCCGAGTTGGAGTTGGGTGCGTGCCTGGGTCATCCGTGAAAGCGATCGCCACTGCGGATACGTGGTGCCGGTTTCGATACGGAACTCCCGGCGCAGCCTGGCCGCGTCGGTACCGAACTCTTGCGCCCACTCGTCCAGAGTGCGAGGGTCGGCCGGGCGGGCGGCGGTCGTCGCTGCCAGTCGTGTGGCAATCGAAGCGGCGGGCGAGGTGTTCGAAACCGGTTGTGCAAGAGGGCCGGTGGCGATGATGTCGAATGCCATGGCGCTGTCGTGGCCGCGCGGGCGCAAGGGCGTGTAGGCGGCGACGAAAGTGTGCAGCAATGCCAACTCGTCAGCGGGGGAGAACTGCACGGTCTCGAGGGCGTCGGCAGATACGGTCGACCCGTTCGAGGAACGGAAGCCGAGCGGCAGAAGCAGTGAACCAGTCGGAACCGTGACGGTATTGAGGACGCCTGCAGGAAGAATCATGGCCTCTCCGGTGCGCAGTTCCCAGCTGCGGTCCGCGACGTCCACCCGGGCTTGGCCTCGGTAGACCCACACGGCGACGTGGGCGCCGTTGACGCGCGGCCACGTCGCATTGGCCGGTATCGGCGGCGCTGTTTCCCCGGGCTGCCTGGTCTCTGCGAGCATGCGGACCAATGCTTGATCGTTGTCGGTGTCCACGCTGCGATCGGTTGGACCGGAGAGGGCCCGGCGGCGATAGTCGCTCGGGCTCTCTCCCATCTGGGACCGGAACGCACGCGTGAATCCGCTGCCCGTTTCGAAGCCGACTTCGTTTGCAATCCAACCGATCTCGCGGTCCTGCTTCA
Source organism: Rhodococcus sp. SB1D (assembly GCF_048573875.1). Taxonomy (NCBI): domain Bacteria; kingdom Bacillati; phylum Actinomycetota; class Actinomycetes; order Mycobacteriales; family Nocardiaceae; genus Rhodococcus; species Rhodococcus sp. SB1D. The sequence continues at coordinate 339,409 of NZ_JBMAIQ010000003.1, read as the reverse complement.
GGTACTCCAACGACGCGGCGATCCGAGCTCGAAGCCGCCAGCGCGTGAAGGTGAGGCCGGTTTCTTCCACGAAGTATCGCTGGAGCGTTCGAATGCTGATCCCGGCACGCTTCGCGAATTGTGCCTCGGTGTCGTCGGTGCCAGGTGTTCGCAACAGGGCGTGCGCGATCTCGAACGCTTCCCGTGATTGCGGCAATTGCGGCAGCGAGGTGGCCCCGTCGTCGGCCCGGGTAATCATTTCGAACAAGGACGACGGGTGTGCAGCGTCGCCGCGCAGATAGCCCAGGTTGTGAACGAACTCGTGGATCAGTCTGTCTTCCCATCCGGGCGGAACGCGCAGACGCGTCACGGTAGCCGGCCCGGCGCTGACGCCGTTCGAGGGCGGAAGCAGGATGGGAAACGCGACGGAATCCGAGTCCGTCTCCATCGAATATCGCACGCCCGCCGGGATCCACAACAACTCGCCTGCCGGCACCTCGTAGACGGTCGATCCGGTCCTGACGCGTCCACTGCCTGCGAGAACCCAGAACAACAGGGGTGAGCGGCCGATGCTTGGCTCGGTGCGGCAGGCGCGGATCGGCCCCAAGTCGATTGCGTCCGACCTTCCCGATAGTGGTAACACGTTGGCGCTCCTGGACAACCCTTGCGACTTAAGTATGGCTAACTTTACCTCTGCCGACTGCGTTCGCAGCGGCGCACTCTCGTATCTTCAGAAAGCCACATACTCATGCGCAGATCTCTACGCCCGACGGCGGCAGTACTCGCCGCGGTCGTCGCCCTCGCTCTTGCCGGCTGCTCGAATTCGTCAGGTAGTGACACCGGAACCGAGGGCACCCAGGAAACCTCCGGGGCCACCGAGGGCTGGCCGCGCACCGTCGATCACGGCGGCCGCAGTACCGAGATCACTGCAAAGCCGACTCGGATCGTGTCCACCTCGCCGTCGTTGACCGGCACGCTGCTTGCGATCGGAGCGCCGGTGGTCGCGAGTGCGGCGACAACGCCGTCGGGAATGACCGATGACCAGGGGTTTTTCTCCCAGTGGTCGGGCGTGGCGGCTGATCGTGGCGTCGCGGTGCTCTACCGAAATCTCGAGCTGGACCTCGACGCGATCGAGACCTTCGAGCCCGATCTGATCATCGGCTCCGCTAACGGCGGCGACTCGACACTCGATGCCTACTCACAGCTGAGCGACATCGCACCCACTGTTCTTCTCGACTACGGCGCCAGCTCCTGGGAGGAGCTCGCTGATCAGCTCGGGACTGTCACCGGACTCGAGAGCGAGGCCGCCAAAACCGTCGACGAATACGACAGCTGGGTCACCACCCAAGCCGCGAAGATCAAACTTCCCGAGCAGCCGGTGACGGCACTGGTCTACATGGGTGCCGACGGTGTCTGGACGTTCCGAGCCGACAGCCCGCAGGGCAATCTGCTGGCCTCGCTCGGCTTCACCTATGCCGAGCCCGCCGAGCAGTTTGTCGCTCCGGACAAGCGGGGTGCCTCCGGCGTCGCGATCGTCAGCTCCGAAAACATGTCTGCCGCACTAGACGGGGCGCAGACGCTGTTTGCCGTCTCGATGGGGCCCAAGGACGTGGAGAAGCAACTCGCGGCCGACCCGCTCCTTGCGAATCAACCTGCGGTCAAGGGTGATCGGGTATACGCGATGGGAACGGCAGCCTTCCGTCTCGACTACTTCAGTGCAAAGCAGACGGTCGAGTCGCTGGTGTCCACGTTCGGTGGATGACCGCGTGGGCGTTTCTGCGCAGTCCCGGACCGAAGCGCCACTGCGGTCCGGGACGGCCGCGCGTGCGGGTTTGTTGGTCCTCGTCTCCATCGTTGTAATCGTGCTGGCATCCGTCGGCGGACTCGTCATCGGCTCACGCAACATCCCCGTCTCCACTGTCCTCGATGCAGTTCTTTCCTACGACGCCGGTAACAACGAGCACCTGATTGTGATCGAATCACGTTTGCCTCGAACAATTCTCGGGCTTGTGGTCGGGGCCGCGCTCGGACTGGCCGGCGCGCTGATGCAGTCGATCACCCGCAACCCTCTGGCCGATCCGGGACTACTCGGTGTGAACGCCGGAGCATCAGCAGCAGTCGTGATTGCGATTGCCTATCTGGGGGTGACTTCGGTCGGCGGCTATCTGTGGTTCGCGCTTGCCGGCGCGGCCGTTGCCTCGGTAGGTGTGTACATGTTGGGGTCGGCGCATCGCAGCGCCGCGACCCCAGCGCGCATGGCGCTTGCCGGTGCCGCTGTTGCGACGGCGATCACGGCTCTCACCAGCATGGTTCTCATCAGTAACGAGGCCGCATTCAATCAGTTCCGATTTTGGGCAGTGGGTTCGTTGCAAGGCCGCGGCGGAGACGTGATTGTCACTGTTCTGCCCTTCGTCATCGTCGGTATCATGTTGTCGTTGTTGCTGATTCGTCCACTCAACGCAATCGCGCTCGGCGAGGATGTCGCCAAAGGGCTCGGTGCCAGCACCGGACCCGCACGGGTCGGATCCGCTGTCGCAGTCATCCTGCTGGCAGGGGCTGCCACTGCGGCGGCTGGACCGCTCGGATTCGTGGGCCTGGCTGCACCGCACATCGTGCGCGGTGTCGTCGGGCCGGATCTGCGATTTCTTCTGCCGTGCGTGCTCGTTGTCGCCCCGGCATTTCTGCTCTTGGCCGACGTTCTCGGTCGCGTTGCCACAGCGCCGGGAGATCTGCAGACGGGGATCGCCGTGGCGGTGCTCGGTGGCCCCTTGTTTGTTGCGCTCGTGCGCTCGCGGCGGGTGGCGTCGCTGTGAATGCGATTGCAGCACAGCCGGTTCCACCGCTGTTCCGCGGTTGGGTGGTTCGAATCGGGTCGTACTCGTGGCGGATAGTTCCGCGAGTGCTGTTCGTAACCGTGACAATCAGTGCGGCATTGGCGGCGCTCTCGTTTGTCGCGCTGATGTATGGAACCCTGGATCTGTCCTTGGGCGAAGTATGGCGTGCCCTGCACGGCGAAGGCGCCCCAGCGGCGGTTCGGTCCGTCCAGAATCGCAGGCTGCCGCGGCTGATCACGGCGATCGGCGTGGGCGGAAGCCTCGGTGTGGCCGGCGCGGTTTTCCAGACGCTTTCGCGCAATGTTCTCGGATCGCCGGACATCATCGGTTTCACCACCGGCGCTGCGACTGCAGCCGTGGTTCAGATCGTCTTCTTCGGAGGCGGGGTACTGCAGACCGCGGGCGCCGCTGTTCTCGGCGGCATGCTGACGGCGCTTCTGGTGTACGCGCTGGCACGCAAAGACGGCGTCAGCGGCGGTCTTCGACTCGTCCTGGTCGGTATCGGCGTGGGCGCGATGCTGAGCGCCGTGATGTCGTTCCTGGTGGTGCGTGCGGATATCGACGACGCCACCGTTGTGCAGCAGTGGACGGCCGGCTCGCTGACCGGGCGCGGTTGGCCACACGCGGTCAGTGTTGCGATCGCCGTCGGTGTTCTCGTTCCTGCTCTCGTCGTGGTGTCCCGGCGCGTCACCATGATGGAGATGGGCGACGACGCAGCGTCCTCGCTCGGGATCTCCGTGGAGCGATACCGATTTGCCGGCATTCTGCTTGCGGTCGCGCTCACCGGCGCGGCGACCGCGGCCACCGGCCCCATCGCATTTGTGGCGCTCGCCGCTCCCCAGATCGCACGACGGTTGGCACGGCGCAGCGGTGTTCTTGTCGCGACTTCCTTCCTGCTAGGCGCAGTTCTGCTGGCGGGCGCCGACTTGATCGCGCAAGCGGTCGAGGTCGGTCTCCGCACTCCGGTCGGTCTCGTCACCAGTCTGCTCGGTGGTGCCTATCTGATCTGGCTGCTCGCTCGTCAGGCCTGAAAAAACTCGCTACGAAAGAGATTCATGACTACTGCCACCCCAACATCGCGGCTGCGTGCCGAGAAGATCGAACTACGGTACGCCGATCGAACCATCGTGGACGAGTTGAGTCTCGAGATCCCCGATGGAGGGTTCACCGTCGTCGTCGGACCGAACGGGTGTGGCAAGTCGACATTGTTGCGTGCGCTCGGCAGAATGCTCGCACCTCGATCGGGTCGTGTTGTGCTCGACGGTAACGATATTCGGTCCTATCGAACCAAAGAAGTCGCCCGGCGAATCGCCCTGTTGCCACAGTCCCCGCTCTCTCCTGGAGCGATCAGTGTCGCAGACCTCGTATCCCGCGGCCGATATCCGTATCAGAGCATGCTGCGCCAGTGGTCACCCGAAGACGAGCATGTTGTCTCCGAGGCCCTGAATGAAGTCGGAATGCGATATGCAGCAGACCAATTGGTGGACGAGCTGAGTGGGGGACAACGTCAGCGGGTATGGATCGCCATGACGCTTGCGCAGCGCACCCCGGTGTTGTTGCTCGACGAACCGACCACCTTTCTCGACATCGCACACCAGATCGAGGTTCTCGACCTCTGTTCCCAACTCCACCAGTCCGGTCGAACATTGGTCGCGGTCCTGCACGACCTGAACCTCGCGGCCAGATATGCCACGCACGTAGTTGCCATGCGGTCCGGAAAAATTGTCATGCAGGGCAGTGCCTCGGACGTCTTCACCCCTGAGTTACTGCGCGAAGTCTTCGACCTCGAGGCGCTGGTTCTCGAAGACCCGGAAACCGGACGGCCACTTGTTGTTCCGCGTGATCGAAGACCTGTCAGTCAGCTACCCGTCCACAACTGAACCACCGATCAGGAGATATCAATGACTACCGCATCTCGACCTGAAGAAACTGAAACGTCTGCGTCGGCAAAGGCGCCACGCGGAGAAGACCACGACCGCGGTCTCAACGACGTGGTTGCCGTCGTCGAACGCGTCGAACGGCCGACCGAGAGCATCTTGCGCATCGCCGTCCAGTTGACTTCGTCGGCGGACGACCCGAATTGGTTGCGGCCCAACGTCGCATTTCGCATCCAGCTCGGTCCACAGTACGGCGACGTCTCTCGCGTCTACACGGTGCGCACCTGCAACGCGCCGAGCAGTTCGATGACCTTCGACGTAGTGCTGCACGGCCACACCAGCCCGATGATGAGGTGGGCCGCCGACCTGCGTGTGGGTGACACGTTCTCACTCACCGGTCCTCGCCCGCACTTCCTCGTTCCCGAGATCGCCGGGCGCCGCGTCGCACTGTTCGCCGACGACACCGCGATACCTGCCCTCTATTCGATTCTGCTTCAGTGGCCCGAGGGACTGACCGGCGTCGGCTGGGTCGCCACCGGTGACGCCGAGGCTTTCGCGGAACTACCCGTGATCCCCGGCCTCGAGCTGCACCATGTCGAAGATGGCCTCGCCGAGTACGCCGTCGAACTCGAAAACCCAGGAGACTACGCGGTGTGGGGTGCCGGGGAACGGGACGAGATGCGAGCCATTCGAGCGCATTTCCGCAAGACAGTCGGCCTGGCGAAGGACGATGTAGTTGTCTTCGGGTACTGGAAGCGAGGGGTCAGCACTACCGAGATAGATCAGAACCGACTTCGGAACTACACGAGCATCCTCGAAAACGGCGGCACGCTCGCAGACATCGACGATCTGGCAATCGGTATCTGACGCTATCACCGGGAACTAGTGCCGGCGGGAGGTTCGGGAACGTCGTGCCTCATCGCCTGTGAGACGTACCCCGTGCCGATTCTGACGCCGCCCAGCCACTCGGTGAGGCGCGCCGCCTCGGCATCGAGAGAACGTCGCGCAGACGCTGACACGGTCTCGAGCAATCGGACGTGCACCACACCGGTTTCGTCTTGGATCCAGCACCCCACGACGCGACCGTCGACCCAAGCGGTGGCGCCGGCATTACCGCGGGTGTCGAAGAGTTGGTTGCGGTGCGGGCCGAGGTAGAAGTCACGGTTCTTCCACCCCATGACCGTCGGGTCGAGCACCGGTAGGAGTGCCACCCAAGGACCTGGATCAGGCACCGTGGCGACGTCATCGGGTAGCAACCAGCCGGTGTCGCCTCCGTCGAGTGAGACTGCAACGGCGTCGAGTTCGGCGAGGGCGGCCCGGACGACCGTCTTCGTCGAGCCCAGCCACCAGACGATGTCGTCTTCCGTGCCCGGTCCGAAGGTGTAGAGCCAACGGCGGACCATTTCTCGATAGCCGTCTGCAGATTCGAGATCGAAGGGGGCGTCGTCGAGCCAGTGTCGAGTGAGAGTCCACAGTGGGCGTGAGACGGGGAAGCGGGCGGTGTTGGTGCCGCGCATGATGTCTGCGGTCGCCCCGAGATGCGTGAGAACCCTGGGTGCCGACCAGATTTCACCTGCCGAACCCTCGACCTTGACGTCGATCATCGGCACGGCCTGACGAATCTCTACCGCTGAAAGCCCTTCAGGCCTATCGGTGAGCAACTTCAGCACTTCCGTCCGTGCGCGATCGAGCCAGTCGTTGCCGTCGACGGCGAGTCCGGCCTTGACGACATCCTTGGCCATTCGTGCCCGCTCGGTGTTCGCGACGCGGGCGGACGCACTCGACCACGCGGCCGGCAGCAAGTCGCGGGGAAAGGTGAAGAGTGTGCGGCGCATTGCCAATTGCTTCACGAGACTGCGTTGGTCGTACAGGGCGCGGTCGACGTCGGCGGCGTCCACGGACCGAACCCTCGCCCAGCAAGACAGATAGACCGTCGCTGACTCGGTGGCGTGCAGTACCGTCATCGCCCGCGTGGCAGCTTCCGGCGAATCGACGTGAAACATTGGCTCCAGCGCATGACGTACTCCTATGCGAGCACGGCGTTCGTCGTCGGAGACATGGCGCATCAGGCCATCGTGCCACAGTCCAGGTGCGTCGTATCAGCTAGTTGCACGAGGGTTCGGTTGCGCCAGTAGTCGTCGTGTCGGAGATGTGTGATTGCACCCGGGGTGGTCGCGAAGGTCGCAAATCCTGCGGCTTCGACGGGAATCTGTAGCCAGGCGGAGACGACGAATGTGTGTGCAAAGCCGTGGGTTACGACGATGTGATCGTGATCGAGATCGTCCATCAGTTCGTGAACGCATTCGTGAACCCTTGATGCGATGTCGCGGCGGGTCTCGGCACCGGCAACGGGGCCACGGTGATCGAGGCGGTTGTTGTCAGGGGCCGGGACCTGCCGCTGGGCCAGCCACGAGTTCGGGCGTCCTTCGGCTTCGCCGAAGCTGATTTCGCGCAATCGTGAATCCGTTGTCGCCGGAGCATCGAGTGTCCGGGCGATGATCGTGGATGTCTCGGTGCAACGATTGAGGTCGGACGAGGTGATGCGGACCGGGCGCGAAGTTCCTGTGCGTCGTCGTTTCAGCGCTTCGGCGATCAAACCTGCATCGCGCCGACCAGCGGGGGTGAGAACCGAATTGTGCCAACCGCCGACTACGTCCTGCGCTGTGTGTTCGGCATGAGGATGAGTGACGACGTAAAGATCCTGCACGAGACCCCTTTTGCTTACCCGACTTTTTCCGGCAACAGTATTCCAGGGTTGAGGATTCCACGGGGATCCCAGGAGGATTTGATCAGCTGCATTGCGGCAATGTCGGTTTCAGTGCGCCCCAGCGATATCCACGGCGACTTCGCGCGGCCTATCCCGTGCTCGGCGCTGATGCTTCCATGGTGGGCGGCGACGAGTCGGAACACCATATCGGTCAGTTCGTGTGCGACCCTCGGCTCGGCATCCAGAAGGTTCACATGAATGTTTCCGTCGGCGAAGTGCCCGAACAGGATTGGCCGCACGAGGGGGAATCGTTGTGCCAGGCTTTCTCGGAGGTTGTCGATGAACATTCCCATCACGGACAAGGGGACGGAGATGTCGAGCTTGACTACCGGCGTCGTCGACGACGCGCTGATGCTTTCGGTATGGCTTTCCCGCAGAGTCCACAGTTTTCGAGCCGGCCCAGGCTCGACCGTCGCGTCCTCGATGAGGTCGGCAGAGTCGGAGAGTACTTCGAGGAGCGACTCTTCCGTTTCGCGCGGTGATGACACCTCGATGAGTGTGTACATCGGTGAAGGGGTGCCGAACGGGCGACGGGCATCGGTGTGTGCGCAGACGAGGGAGATGCCGTCGTCAGTCATGATTTCGGCGGCTTCGACGGTCAATCCGCTCTGACGCACGCGATTACACAAATGAAGCGCTTGATCGACGTCGCGCACACCCGCGAGCACGACCTGGGTGTCGGTCGCCGGGGTGACCAGCTTCATCAGGACCTTGGTGATGACTGCGAGCGTTCCCTCGCTGCCGGCAAGAAGTCCTGGAATATCGTATCCGACATTGTCTTTGACGAGTGGAGTCCATCTACTCAGTACCGAACCGTCCGCGAGCACGGCTTCGATACCGAGTATCTGTGCGCGTGTATTTCCGTATCGGACCATGCGCGTCCCACCGGCGTTGGTTGCGACGATGCCGCCGAGTGTTGCGGATTCCTTTGATGCCAAATCGATTCCGAAGCGGAGACCGTGTGCAGATGCGGCCAGGTCGGCGCGAGCAACGGTCACGCCGGCGCCGGCTGCGATTGTCCGACCGATGGGGTCGACGGCTTCGATCGTCTCCAGACGTCTGGTACTCAGCACCACGGACCCAGTCGAGGCGATTCCACCACCGACCAGTCCGGTGTTGCCGCCTTGCGGTGTGACGGGAACCCCCGCGTCGAAGCATGCTCGAAGAACCGCAGACACTTCGGAGGTGTTGCCGGGGCGGATGACCGCGATCGCGTCGCCGATCCAACGTCCCGTCCAGTCACGTGTGTAGCCCTCGATCAGTTCGGGATCGGTAAGCACATGCGTGTGGCCGACGATCTCTGCGAGGGCGTCGATAAGCCTCGCGTCTGTTGCAGGTTCAGTGAGTGCTCGGGGATTCATGTGCAACCTTGTGATCGTTCGGGTGACAATTTTCGGGAGACAGACGGTGGAACAACGTGAACTCGATCCTCCGACCTCAGGTGATGCCGTGTCCAAGACCAAGTAGTGACACCACCATCTGTTTTTCTTATAATCGCCGTATGAACCTGCAGCGTGCCCGTTATCTGATCGCTCTGTCGGATCATGGGAGCTTCACTCGAGCCGCTGCGAACGTCCACGTCGCGCAATCGGCCCTCAGTCAACAGATCAAGGTTCTCGAGCGCGAACTCGGAGTTCCGCTGGTGGATCGTCGGGGTCCGCAGTTCACCTTCACGGAAGCCGGCAAGGTGGCGGTACGAGAGGCGCGCTTTTTGATCGGGTGTGCGGACCGGGCTGTCGAACGAATTCGGTTGGCCGCGCGCGGTGTGGACGGAGAACTGCGCATCGCGTACACCCGTTCGTGGGCGGGCGGCGCAGTCGCGGATCTGGTCAGCACCTATCGAAGGCTCTACCCGGGCGTCGAAGTTGTCGTTCATCGTGGCACTTCGGCGCAGACTGTCGACCTCGTCCGAACCGGAGCCGTCGACATCGCGGTTGTTCGCCCGCCGCTCGATGAAGACGATCGAGAACTTCCCCTGATCGTCCTCGATACCGAACCTATCCTGGTCGCTGTTCCCGTGGATCATCCGTTCGGAGATCGAGCGACGCTCGAACTCGGAGATCTGGTGGACGTCCCCGTTGTGTTCTGGCCGGAGGCCAACGCCCCGGGGATGTATTTGCGTACGCTCGAACAACTTTGGCCAAACGGGGCGCCCAGCATCGTTCGATTCGAGGCCGACGACGAGCAGGTGCTGCATGCCGTCTCGGACGGGGTGGGTATTGCGCCGATCCCCCAGGGCAGAGCGCGGATGCTCCGCATCCCGGGTGTCCATCTATGTGAGATCGCCGGTGAGCAACCAACTCTCGACGTGGCAGTGACCTACCGGCCGGATAATCCGAATCCGGCGCTTGCGCCGTTTGTTGCGCTCGCTGAACGCGAAAGATCGTCAACCACTGCGTAGTACCTGTGATGCGCGGTGGGTCCTATCCGCCATCGAGGACCAGCATCATGGCCGTTGCGCGTGCTCGGTTCTCGATGGAATCGACGTGGAATCCGACGTGCTGGGACAGTTTCGCCAATCGGTGCGCGACGCTGCTGTGGTGAAGATGCATGGAATCTGCTGCGGCCCTCAAGGTTCCGGACTGCAGGTATGACCTCAAGGTTTCGAGTAGTTCTAACCCCTGTTTGGTGTCGCCGATCTCTTCGGCACGAACCAGATCCGGTATTCGCGAGTGATCGATGTGTGGTCCCGGCGCCAGGAGGTTGAGGGCGCCGAGATCGTCGGCGTTCACGATCGGTGTTGTTGCCGACGCCTGTGCTCGAGCGAATCGTGCAGTGCTCAGTATTGTGCTCACTTCGGAAGCGGGAGCAGTCAAAGATATTCCGGCGCGAATGAATGACGACAGCGCGGCCTCGGACAGCTCGGGTGTCGCCGCGAACGAACCCGTCACGAGATTCAGATACTCGCCGTCAGCGTCTATCCCAGTGGCTTTGCCAGGTTTGTAATCTGGCGAAATGACAAGGTGTGCAGCACCTTCGGCCGTGCCTGAGACTGCCTTGGTTGCCATTACACGGACTGGGGTATGGGGTTCGATACCGAGACCGGCGCAGGAGGTGAGCACCGCGAGTTCATCCATCGGGAACAACAGATTTCGAGTGTGCTCGGCTTCGGTAGGCAGGCGTCGCGGTTGCAGAATTATCGCTGCGGTCAGGGCCATCCGGTCGACGAGCATTTCGTCGAGTGGCAAGCTGGCCCCGGGTCGTTCGATCCATACCGTTCCGAGAACCTCGTCGTCTACGGCAATGTTTCTGGTCATGCTCGGTGGGAGCTGAGGATCGGGTGACCAGCGGCCGCGCGGATCGCAACGGCGCAAATTCTTCTTGCTTCTGCCGCGCTCGACGATCTCGATACCCACGACGCAGTCCGCCAACTGCGCGCTCGCACGAAGCAAAGACGCGGTGTCGGAGCCGTGCCGCACGAGGGCGTCGAAGTAATCGATGACACGTACCAGGCCTGCCGAGTCTGCATCGAGCTCGGCAAGCCGGTACATCAGTCCTTGCATCTCGCAACGCTACGAGACCGGCGAGAGCGAACGCAACCCTCTCCTGAGCGCAGTGAGGGCTTCGGCGGCACCTCTTTCGCTGACCGCGGCGGTCGCGACCAGTGCCGACCCGTGAAAGGTTCCGGGGAAGGAATGCAATTCGACGCTGACTCCCGCTTGCAGCAGCCGAAGGGCGTATTCGATTCCTTCGTCGCGGAGCGGGTCGAGTTCCATGGTGGACAGGTAGGTCGGCGGCAGACCGGTGAGGTCGGTAGCCCGGGACGGCGCAGCGTAAATGGACACGTCAGGATCTTCGGGACCGGAATACGACCCGCCGAGATAGTACTTCCACGACAGGATGGCGTTAGGGCGGTGCCACAAGGGGGTGTCGACGAAGTTCGTCATCGAGACCGTCGCCAGGCGGTCGTCGAGTTCAGGGATTTCGAGGAATTGGAAGGCCACGGGCACAACGCCCTCGTCACGGGCTTTGAGGACAGTGCCTGCGGCCAGTCCACCGCCTGCGCTCTGCCCTCCCACTGCGATGCGGCGTGTATCGACCCCCAGCTCCTCGGCATGGGCGTGGATGTAGAGGAGTGCGGCGTAGCAGTCGTCGACGGGGCCGGGGAAGGGGGTTTCGGGGGCGAGGCGGTACTCCACGTTCGCAACGGCGAATCCGAGTTCCCGCGCCACCTCGACGCAAAATGGATCGCTGGATTCTGCGGTGCCGATTGCGAATCCGCCGCCATGGATCCAGAGCAGAACGGGGACAGGGCCGGCAGTGTTGTCCGGGGTGAAGAAACGAATCGTGACCTCCGGATCGCCGTCCAGGCCGGGTGCCGACAGTTCACGAAGCGAGACTCCGTCGAATGACAGGTCGGCCAACATGGTGCCGACCAGAGCGTCGTAGGTGGCCCGTGCGTTGGGGAGGTCAGCGAAGTCCACCTTCGGGAGCATGGTGAGTGCCGCGGCGAGTTCGGGGTCGAGAGTCGGGAATGTTGTCATGCACCCATCATCGAGCCTGAATGTGGCCTACGTCACCAGCGGCTTGTAGGAAATCGGAGAGTCTCCCTCCGACACCCGTCGGATCTCCCTAGGATGACGCCGGTGGACAGGGTACATCTCGGGGTGGGTTCGAGCGATTCGAATAGTGGGGCACGGATTGGTGGACGACCTCCGCAGGTTTTCGCTGGTCAGGCGATTCTGCGGTCGCACGAGTACCTTCTGACGCTCGAGGCACACACGGCGCCGTGGCTCGGCGTGCGAGAGCTTTCGATCTTCATCCGTCGAGGTTTCTCCATCGGCGACGACGACCTCGAATACCCGGACATCGGGGTTAGGGCAGTCCTGCACTTGCCGTCGTCACGAAGTGCGGAATCGGCGGGCAGCCATGCGGGCCTTGGCAGCGCGGCGTTGATCAGGATTCCCTCGGACGACGAGGTGATGCCGTTGGTGTTGATAGCTCCGCAACCGGTGCTCATTCAGAACGAACCGTCCTACGCCGATGCCGTCGAGGCAGATGGACACAGCTTCCTGTTCCAGATCAACGAAGAGGGGTGGCCGGTGGTTGCTGAGTCCCACCCCGATTTCGTAGAGGAGTACCTATTCGGTTACGGGTCGGTGTATTTCTACGGGAGCTCTGACGCGACCGGGCTCGTTCGCGAAGTTGTGCCGGGATTTCTCGACTTCTGACCGGCCCGACGGCCCGTCCGCCGATACCGTGGGCAGCGTATCGCGACCGGCGGTTATGTCCTCGGAAAAATTGTTTCGGAAGTTTGTCGATCGGTGAGTGCGCCGTTCGACGTGTAAGCAGAGGGACCGAACAGAGCGGTCCACGAACGAAGGAGATTCTCATGAAGTACATGCTGATCATGCGTTCCACCGATGAGGCTATCGAAGCATCCAAGGACATGGACTTCGACGAGATCATCGCGGCGATGGGGCAGTACAACGAGTCCCTGATCAAGGCAGGTGTCTTGCTGGCCGGTGAGGGACTGGCGATGGAGGAGGGATTCATCGTCGATTTCGAGTCCGATCCTCCGCTGGTCTCCGACGGCCCGTACGGGGAGACGAAGGAGTTGTTCTCGGGATTCTGGATCATTCAGACGTCGACCAAAGACGAAGCCTTGGAATGGGCGAAGCGCTGCCCGCTCGGGCCGGGAAGCAAGCTCGAGGTACGCCGCGTGAGCGAGATGTCAGACTTCGATCAGGACAACGAGTACATCCAGAAAGAGGCCGGCTGGCGTGAAGAGCTCGGTACCGATCGTCCGGTCGCAGGCTGACCATGACCGACGAGGCGGTGCGAGAAGAAACGAGAAAGGCTGTCGACGCGGTCTGGCGTATCGAATCCGCGAAGATTGTCGCCACGTTGACTCGCACCGTCGGAGATCTTGATCTCGCCGAAGATCTGGCCGCGCAGGCTCTGCTCGAAGCCGTCGAGCAGTGGCCCGCGACGGGGGTTCCGAGAAACCCCGCTGCCTGGCTGACATCTGTGGCGACACGACGAGCGATCGACGGGTGGCGACGACGTGAGAGGTTGGACGAGCGCTACGCCCACTTTGCGCGTGAACTCGAGAACGACGCTTCACATTTCGACGACGTCAGCTGGGATCCGGACCGCATCGACGACGATGTCCTTCGCCTGATGTTCATCGCCTGCCATCCCGTGTTGAATCGAAAAGCGCAGGTGGCGTTGACGCTTCGGGTGGTGGGCGGTTTGACCACGGAAGAGATTGCGAAAGCGTTCCTCACGCCGACGGCGACGGTGCAGCAGCGGATAGTCCGCGCGAAGAAGGCGCTGACCGCCTCGAAAGCGGTTTTCGAAGTTCCAGGGCGAGAAGAGTTTTCGAGCAGATTGAGCGCGGTCCTCGGAGTGCTGTACCTGGTGTTCAACGAAGGCTATGCAGCCAGTTCCGGGGACGAGTGGATGCGGGCGGAGCTCAGTGCTGAGGCTCTGCGGCTCGCGCGAATACTCGCCGAATTGGTCCCCAGGGAGTCCGAGGTACACGGCCTTGTCGCTTTGATGGAGCTGACAGCCTCGAGATTCGGCGCTCGGACAACCTCGACCGGTGAACCCATCCTGCTGGCTGACCAGGATCGGACGAGGTGGGATCGCCTACAGATCTCACGTGGGCTTGCCGCGCTGGAACGAGCTGACGCCGTCGGGCGTGGACGAGGCCCGTACGGCCTGCAGGCGGCGATTGCCGAATGTCATGCGCGAGCAGCAACTTTCGAAGACACCGATTGGAAGAAGATAGTGATCCTCTACGAGGCTCTGGCGCAACTGGCGCCATCGCCCGTGGTCGACCTCAATCATGCGGCGGCGGTATCCATGGCATACGGTCCTGGCCCTGCGCTCGAATTCGTCGACAAGCTTGTCGCTTCAGGTGAACTGGCCGACTACCACCTGCTTCCCAGCGTTCGGGGGGAGTTGCTCAGTCAGCTCGGCCGATCCGAGGAGGCTAGAACCGAACTCCTCGAAGCGGCTCGGCTGGCCGGGAACGAGCGTGAGCGCGCTGTGCTGGTCGCGAAAGCCGATGCGCTGCTGCCGGATCGGTAGTCACGCGATTGTTAGTCACGCGATTGTTAGTCACGCGATTGTTAGTCAGGGCTGAGTCGGATCATCATTGGGCACCATGGGCGGCATCCCGACTCCGTAGGGATCGAGCATGTCCGATACACGTCGACCCCACCGTTCATGCGCGGACTGACGGGTCATTCCCGCTGCGCGGCCGATGGTTGACCATGTTGCGCCGAATCTACGCAGGCTCATGACGCTTGCCGTCGAATCGATACCTGCGGCCAGCTGAATCCGGAAACAGGCCAACTGCCACGCCATCTGACGCTGCGCCGGGATGTCGGTGTCCTGTTCTGCCTCCCACTCAGGGCTGCCAGGTAAAGGATCTGTTCCGACAATCTTGTCTGCCTGAGTGCCGGCCTCGGTGATCGCGGCGTTGACCGTGGTGATCGCGGCGGTCTCGATCTTCGCAGTCAGGGCGCGTTCGATCAGGTCTTCCATGAGAAGTTCTCCTTTCGTCAGGACTAGCCTGACAGGCGCTGTTGAATTCTGTCAAGAATCCCCTGACAGACTTTGAGTTTAATTAATGCACGATTTATTTGTGTACTATCTAAATAGTCTCCGGTTCTGTTGACCGTCGTCGAAGGGGTTGCTGGTGAAAATCGTGGTTTTGTCGTTCCTGGTGGCATTGACTTTGATAACGGTCGGAATCATCGCCGCGCGCAACCGCAGCACTCGACCTGCCGTGACCGGGGCAGTTACTGCGGCGTCAACGGTTCTCGCTGCCGCCTGGACACTTTTTGCCGTGGCCTTCGTATTGGCCTGATCGTGCTGCAGTGCCGATGCGCCGGTAGTGGTGGTGAAGGAACTTCGCAGCAGGTCAGATGCGTTTTGTGTGCGGCGCGATGCCGCATAGTCTGGCAGACGTGGCAATCGCTGAAACAGACAGAAACTACGGCGGAAGGTCGGTCGCGGCTCGCAAGGCCGAACGCCGTTCCCTCTTTTTGAATGCTGCTCTCAGCGTGTTTGCAGACCAGGGGTATGCCGGAAGTTCGGTGGCGGATATCTGCGCGTCCGCGAGTCTGGCCAGAAGGCAGTTCTACGACGAGTTCGGTAGTCGCGAGGATCTACTCCTCGCGCTGTATGACCAGATTCAACTCGACGCCAGAATTGCAATGGTCGACGCACTCGATGCAGAGCCTTCGGTCAATCTCCGTGACAAGGCAGCGACGGCCATGGCCGCCTTCGTCGAGTCGGTCGGAAGTGACCCACGACGCGCACACGTTGCCTTCATCGACGTCGTAGGTGTCAGTCCCCGGGTGGAAAAGCATCGTGTGGACCAACGTTCGGTCTGGGCAACATTTTTCGAGTCGATCATCAAAGGGATCGTGGGCGAAGATTACGAACCGCCGGGTGGTTACCGGTGGGCGTCCACCGCCTTCATCGGCGCGCTTACCGCGCTGGTGCACCAGTGGAGCACTGCGGAGCCTCGTCCTCCCGTGTCGGTACTGGTCGATCTGATGACGGTGCTCTTGAATGCGTTGATCGACGACGCGCCCCTTCACGCCGACGAATAGGTCACGAACACCAGGGGATTGTAATCCGGCCCACAACGCTCTACTCTCGTCCTCAATGTGTTAGACACTCGCATCTAACTTGTGTGCTCGTGATGAGAACTGCGGCAACACAAGGCAATCTGTGCTTTTCCGGGGAGGAATTGGTATGGGACGACGCTGGACAACTGACCGACAACGCGGGGGCCTCGCAATTGCCGTGATTGCAGTAATCGGGCAGATCGGACTTTCGGCACCTGCCTCAGCGGCACCGGACGAAGGTGTTCCCGCCCAAATTCAGGTCCAGCCTGCCCTGCCGCCTGCGGTTGCACCGCCTTTGCCTGAACTGGACCAGGCCTTCTATGAACCGCCTGTCGAGGTCGTCGAATCCAAGCAACCGGGTGAGATCATCGCCGCTCGTGCGGTGAATCTCGGTACTCTCAACCTGATTCCGACCAACGTGGATGCGTGGCAGATCTCGTATCGATCCAATAATGCTGCGGGCGAGGCGATTCCTGCTGTCACCACAGTGATCAAGCCGCGTGGCGACACTCGCGATGGAGGCCCGCGCCCGCTGCTGTCCTTTCAGATGGCAGAGGATTCACTCGGAAACTACTGCGCACCTTCGTATGTCATGCAGCAAGGCGCGTTGCCGTGGCTGGTGACGGGCGCTGCGACCGGTGGGGCTCAATTCCTCGAAGTGCAGGCGGCACTGGCGCAGGGTTGGGCATTGTCGGTGCCCGATCATCAGGGACCCAATTCTTCCTTCGCCTCCGGCCCCGTCGCGGCCCGGATCACGCTCGACGGTATCCGTGCTGCTGAGAACTTCGAACCCATGGAGCTACAAGGGCGGTCAACTCGCGTAGGGCTGCTCGGCTACTCGGGTGGATCGATTCCTACCGGTCACGCAGCTGAAATACGGCAGGCGTACGCGCCGGAACTGAATATCGTCGGAGTCGCCGAAGGTGGTGTTGCCGCGGATCTCGGCGCTTTGCTCGACAATGCCAACAACGCTCTAGGGGCCGGGATCGTCGCTGCCGGTGTAATCGGAGTGAGCCGAGAAGATCCTGAACTTGCAGGCTTCATCGATCAGCACATAAACCCTGCCGGCCGAGCGCTTTTCGCTGCCAAGGACAACCTGTGCATGCTCTGGACGTCGGCTGCAGTGCCCTTCCTCAATATCAAGGGCTTCCTCGATGTCCCGGGAGATCCCGTCCAACACCCCACGGTGAGAGCTGCGCTCTCCCGAGCTGCCATGGGTAAGTCTGTTCCTGACGTGCCGATGTACATTTATCAGTCGAATCCCGACTGGTTGGTGCCTGTTGGCCCGGTGAACAAACTTGTCGATACCTATTGCCAAGATCCTTCTGCGAGTGTCGTTTACACCAGAGACCACTTCAGTGAGCACGTCAGCATGGAAGTCGTCGCATTGCCGAGTGCTCTACTGTGGCTTCGTGATCGGTTCGCTGGTGTGCCTGCTCAGCAGGGATGCAGCACCTTCGACGCTGGATCCATGGCGCTTGATCAGAGGACCTGGCCAGTCTGGGTGGATGCGGTTGGTGAACTCGTCGCAGGACTGTTCGGCAAGCCGATCGGGACCTGACGGGTGACGTGATTCTGCGGTGGTGAGGAATTCTCACAAGGGCAGCGTGTTGCACTGACTGGACGTTATTTCATTGATCGGGCCTTGAAGATGGTGTCTTGTCACCAATGGGTTCCTTTTACCGACGAAAGGTTGCGCGATGACAAAGCTGTTGTTTGCGGTCACTTCTGCAGATCACTGGACGCTGAAGGACGGAACACCCCACCCGACCGGGTACTGGGCGGAAGAACTGGTCGAGGCGCATCGCGTTTTCGTCGACGCCGGCTACGAGATCGTGATCGCGACGCCTGGCGGTAAAGCTCCCGTTGTGGACGAGGGAAGCCTGGCGCCCGAGGTGAACGGCGGGCAAGAAGGCGCCGACCGTATGCGCAAGTACATCGCCGATCTGCAGCCGGTGCTCGATTCGCCGGAGATTCTGGAGAACGCCGATGCTGCCGATTACGACGTGGTCTTTGTACCGGGTGGGCACGGACCGATGGAGGATCTTGCGGTGTCGGCATCCTTCGGTGAGCTTCTCGTGAACTTCTTGGACGCGGACAAGGTGGTCTCGGCGGTGTGTCACGCGCCGGCGGCACTCCTGCCGGCCCAGAGACCCGATGGAAGCTGGCTGTTCGACGGCTATCAGCTGACCGCGTTCACCAACGAGGAGGAGACGCAGGCTGGTCTGGCGGACAAGGCTCCGTGGCTGCTCGAAACTCGCCTACGCGAATTGGGCGGCAAATTCTCGAAGGCTGAGGCGTGGTCGCCTTATGTCGTGGTGGACCGCAAGCTCTACACCGGTCAGAATCCGGCGTCGTCACGGCCTCTCGCCGAGCGGATTGTCGCCGACTTGGGCTGAGCATGTCTTTTGGCGCCGCATCGAGGTCTCCTCGATGCGGCGCTGGTCCGTGTTCTGTTGTCGCCGAGGAGGTTTGACCTCTCAGGTTTTGAAGGTGGTGTTCGCCGGTCGCGGGTGCTGCCCGGGGTCGATCGAGGGTGGCGGGACGAACCAGGGTTTGTTGTCGGCGCCGATTCGGATCACCCATTTCCCGACGAACCCTGATTTCCGGTGCATCAACCGATGATGTGAACGGCACAGCAGGACCAGGTTGTTCATCACCGTCGGGCCACCGTTCGCCCAGTGCTTAATATGGTGCGCATCCGTCCAGGCAGGCACACATGAACACCCCGGGAACGCGCAGCCCCTGTCTCGGGCGATCAACGCCACTCGCTGTTCGGCGGTGACCAACCTCTTTCCTGGTTTCGCATCCAAGGGCGCGCCGTGACTGTCGAGCAGGACGGTGGAGAGGAAACAATCACATCCGAGGAGTCGGGTCTGCGACACCGAGAGTGGTCCGAGCCAGGGCATGTGCCCGACATCAAGATCCGACACAGCCATTCCACCACCATCGGGCGAGGGTGTGGCGGCGCAGTCTCGGTGCTCAGCGAGATCGCGGGCGTTGATGTGCACGTTCACGTGCGGGCGCTGACCACCGTCGGTGCCGGTTTTGGCGCAGTCGAGGTACCGGCGGATCAGTTCGGTGAACCCGTCGGCCGTCCGCTTGGCCGCCGACCGAGAATCCGGGGTTCCGTCCGGTGCCGGGGTCGGCATCGTCAAATTCGACAACGCCGACAACAACATTTCACCGGTGAGGGCATCGAAATCACCACGCACCACCACCCGACCATTGAGCGTCGAGGCGATCCGCAACTCATTGAGATCGACATCCTCGGCGGGCGGGATCTCATCCGATTCGAACAACCGCTCCAAGGTCGCGATCACGTTCCGCACTTTCGTGGTCGTCGCTTCCACATCCGACGCAGCCGCCAACAGTAGGTCGATACAGCGAGGGAGCGCGGCGTCTGGCATGCCCTTCGGTGGTGACTCACAGAACGCCACGATCAACACGGCATGCTCGAACGAGCAGTCCCCGCCATCGAACCGAGCCGCGACCGCCGGAAACGGCCGCAACGCTGCACCGAACGCGGCGATCTTCTTCCCGTCCCGAACCTGCAGCATCGTGTTGCCCGCCAACCACGCACCCACCCCGCGGCTCGCGATCACCTGATCATCCGGGCGCAACGACAACTCGTCGACCACGGCCACTCGAACGGCTTCCAGGCGCAGAATCTCCGCACTCGCCTCGACGGCAGCAGCGCGCAACTCGGCAGCAGTCAACTGCCACAACCGTCCGCGTAACCCCACCGCAGAACCCGACACCACATCCGACAACAAGACACTCATTGAATCCCCCGATCCCCTCCCCAAATCATACTCGAACACGCGTTCGAGTCAAGAGGGAATTAGGCGAGGGCGCGAAGGAGTGGAGTGGGGTCCGCGACGACGAACAGATGGCCGCCTCCGTTGATCTCTTCGAAGCGAGAGTCGGGAATCAACGAGTGTGCCCAGCGGGCTACTTCGATGGGTACGTTTCCGTCGTCGGTTCCGTGTAGGAAAACCGTTGGTACCGAGATCGATTGGAAGAGTCCAGGCATCTCGTGGCGATACCGAGCCAAGTCGACAACCCCTGCGGATCCGCCCTGTGCGATCCCTTCGGATGAATCCAACTGGAGAGCGGGGCGATGTACCTCGTCGGTCATGACGGCCTGATCGGCGGCCGGCCAGATCGAGACTGAGTCGCTGCGTAGCTTGGAGAACACTCCGGTTCCTGCGAGTATTGCGCCGGCCACACGGGGAGCCCAGTTGGCGGCAAAGTACAACGCAGATACCAGTTTTATTCTGCGTCGCAAAGTATCTCGCGGTGCCCCGGGGATCATGGCGCACGCCAGCACCAGTTTCGAGACTCGTTCGGGAACGGCTGCAGCGACTGCGAGCGCGTAACCGCCGCCTCCGGAGAAACCCATCAGTGTGGCCGAGCCCAACTCGAGGTGATCGACCAGGGTGACGAAGTCGTCGTCCCAGGAATGAAATCCCTTGTCCGTGTACGGATCCGTGCGTCCGAAGCCGGGTCGATCGGGGACTATCAGCCGTATGCCTGCCGTCGAAGACGCGTTGTGGAGTGAGAGCCCTTCGTATCGGCTGCCAGGTGATCCGTGGGCCACGACTACCGGCTGGCCAGTCGGATCGCCGTACTCGCAGAATGCGATACGACGCCCCGACGCGTCGCGAATTTCGGTTGTGGTCACGCTGCTCGTCATGATGTGGTTCCTTGCTGCGCGTTCGACGCCACACCGTCCAGGATGAGGGCGACTCCGAACTCGAACCTTCGGGTGGGATCGTGATGAAGTGCGAACACCGATGCCTCGCGTCGATCGGCAGGTGCGCTGTCGAAAGCGCCGCGTCCCAATTGAATTGCGACGTGTCCGGTGACGAAATCATGCAGCGCGCCGTATGCGTACGTGGCCTGCTCGTCCTCGAGGCCTGCCAAGGAAAGGGCGCTCACGACTCGGTGGGCGGTATCGTCGGCCCCGGGTGCTTCCAGTGATGCCTGCCGATGGGCTTCCAGGACCAGGGGATGGCGCATCAGGAGGTCGTGGAGGCCGTAGGCGAACGTGCGGGCAACCCCGCGCCAATCGGTCGGCCAGTCGATCGACGAGACGGCTTCGCCTACGAGAGTCGAGATCAGATCTCGCCTCAAGGCGTCGATGCCGCCGGTTGTGCGGTGGACGGACATCGGCGATATGCCGAGTCGTTCGGCGAGCACTCGAAATGACACCGCATCCAGGCCGTCCGTATCGGCGATCTCTGCCGCGGCATCAAGAATCTGTCTGTGACTCAATGCTTTTGGTCGACCAGCCCTTGCAGAGCTGGTGGATTCGGATACCATGCTGACAACAATAGCGATACGCGTATCGAAATTACAAGTGTCCATCGACCTCCAAGGAGCGCTGCCCGATGACCGATCTCCATCAACTGTCCGCCGTCGAACTTGCCGGTGTGATCGCCGCCAAACAGGTCTCGATTCCCGAAGTCACCAGGTACTTCGTCGACCGTGCGACCACTTCCGATGACGTCGGCGCCTTCACGACGATCGCCGGGGAGCACGCAGTCGCCCTCGCCGAACAAGCGCAGCGCAGGTTGGACGAGCGGGACGCCGGGCCCCTTCCGCGGCTGTTCGGCGTTCCGACGGCAATCAAAGACCTCGATGCAACGCGCGGCATTCGCACGACCTTCGGATCGGCGCTCTTTCGCGACTTCGTGCCGGACGCTGACGACGAGATCGTCGAGGCGATCCGAGAAGGTGGGTTGATCGACATCGGTAAGACGACGGTGCCCGAGTTCGGGGCAGCCTGTTACACCGAGCCGGAAGTCGCTCCGCCTGCTCGCAGTCCGTTCGATCGCACGCGGAGTGCCGCCGGCAGCAGTGGCGGCGCTGCTGCCGCCGTCGGCGCTGGTCTGGTGCCGTTTGCACAGGGAAGTGACACCGCCGGTTCGTTGCGTTCGCCGGCAAGTACGTGCGGAGTCGTCGGCCTCAAGCCGAGCCGCGGTTTGATCACGATGGGCGTGGCGGGGCATGACAACTTCGGATTTGCGAGCAAGGGGCCGATCGCCCGGACAGTTCGCGATACCGCTGCGCTGCTGGACGTTCTGGCGACGCGACCCGGCGCCGGAACTATCCACCCGCCTCGGCCGAAGTCGTTCGAAGAGTTCGTCGTACAGGCTGGGGGAGTTCGGGCTCGCCCCTTGACCGTCGCTCTTGCTCACGGATCGGTCTCCGGCGGAGCCGTGGATGCGCAGCTCTCGGCTGCTGTATCGAAGGTTGGGTCTGTGCTGGAGGGGCTGGGCCACAACGTGTTCGAGCGACCGCAGGCTCGCGATGACATTTTCATCGATGCTTTCGTCAAGATGTTCTCGTCTTTGGCGGGAACCAAGCCGATCCCGGAGGAGTACGAACACCTTCTGCGTCCGATAGTGCAGCACTTGCGAGTTCAAGCAAACGAGGTGTCTTCGGGTGAGCTGGCCGCGGCAATCGGTATTGTTCAGGCCTGGGCGCGGCGATGGAGTCTCGACTACGCCGACGCCGACCTTGTTGTCACTCCGACTGTGACGAAGCCGCCGCTTGCGATCGGGGAGTTGCGCAACGACGAAGACCCCGCGACCGAACTGATCGACATGGTCGCTTTCACAGGAAACACCGTCGTCGCCAATGCAACCGGTTTCCCGTCGATCAGTCTGCCACTCGGTTGGACGGAAGACGACGTTCCACTCGGCGTGATGATCTCGGCGAAATGGGGTTGCGACGCGGAATTACTCTCTGCCGCTGCAATGCTCGAGGCCGAGATGCCGTGGAAGGATCGGTACCGATTCGACCGCGCCACCGTGCTCTAGTTCGGGAGCGGTACCCGGTCGCTCGCCGATGCGAACCCCAACCACGTGTGGCGGTTACCCCACCAGCACCACCCGACTTTCGGGGCGTTGCGGTTGTCTTTGCCGTCGCGACCGGTTCCGTTGCTGATCCACACGGCGGGAGTTCTGGTGTCGAAGGATCCGTCAGGTTTGCGCAGTCGGGAGCCGATGGTCATGAAACACTTTCCGCGTTCGAGAATGTCGGGGCGCTGCAACAGCCAGTGGATGCCTTCGGTAAGCGTCAGCGGCGTACGGTCTGCGTCGACGATTGCGGGCAATGCTTCGTCCGGGCTCCAGTTGGCCAGGTGATCCCCGCGGTCGACTCCACTGAGCAGATGTAATGAGCTTTCGGGCAGCGTTGCCTGCTCGGTGGGGGCGAACAAATCGACGTCCGCCATGTCGACGACTATGAATCCGCGCTTGTTCTCGAGCTCGAGCAGCGGAGTCAGAACTGAAGCCGGAGCCAGTTTTTCGTGCACGGTGAGTAGTCCGACATCACCGTGCCCGGTTGCGGCCTCCCTGACATCGCCGGCAGAAAGTCCGGCCATCTCGTGAACACCGAGTTCGATCAATCGCTCGGCCTGCTGATCGATGGGCGGGAGGTCGAAATGCATATCTGCGATCCTACCGATCGTGAGCAGAGCGATCGGAGGGTTCGGCCGCGAGGGAAGTCGGCCACGCAACGCCCAACGCGCGCATGATGAACGGGACGGTGGTCGCTACGACGGCGTCCACTCGGTCGCCGGCCATGAGCATCGGGCGTCGGCTTTCCACGCAGGCGAGGATGAGTTGCGCGGATGCGGCAGCATCGGAATCGACAAAGACACCGGCGTCGACACCTTCCTGGACGAGCTGTTCGACCAGAACCGACAGCGGGACAATATGTTCGAGGAAACTTTCGCGATCCTGCGCTGACAACAATTCGACCAACGCGATTCCTGTGAATCGTTGCAGTGAGAACTCGACGAGTGTCAGTTTGACGAGGATTTCGAGTCGGTCCACAGGATTCTCGCGGTCCGCGAGTTCACGCTCGGCCAGGAGTAGGAATCTGTCCATCTCGCGTGTGGACCAGGCGAGCAGCAACGCGGATTTGTCGGGGAAGTAGTTGTACACCGCTGTCCGCGAGACGCCGGCCGCCTGGGCCACCGTCTGCAGCTTCACGTTCTGCCAGCCCTGCTCGTGAAGTTCGCGAATGAACGCGTCCAACATGGCTTCTCGGGTGGCGATTTTGTGCTCAGCGGTTGTCGCACCACCGGTCAACTTCGGCATGGTCGATCCTCCTGGGTCTGATTCACGGTCACGGGGAGGTCGAACAGGTCCGCAACAAGGCGCGGATCACCTTGCCACATCGAGACGGGTGCGAGCATCATCTGCTGCGCGATCGAGCGTACGGATCGGCAGACCTCTTGCTCTTCGGCGAGTGTGAGCGTCGTGCGTTTGCGCAATCGCTCCATCTCCGCGGTAGTGAGATCAGTGATCCATTCCTCAGCTGCAAGCGAGAGGGGTGAATCCGGTGTCACGACCGATCCAACTCGGCACTGGAGAACCGCGAAGTCATCACGGACAGCGTGATGACGGCGACGACCGAGACGGCGTGTGCCGCCGCCAGCCAGAGCGACTCGGGTGCGTGTTTGTGAAGGGTGGGCGCCATCAGCATGGCCATGAGGAGGGCGAGACTCGACAACATCGCGGGACCGTTGGGGCGGCCGACAAGCAGGCTGACCAGAAGAACGAGCGCGACGACGCTGCACGCCACATCTACAGGCGGGTACGTGGCCGGAACGATTCCGCTGACAGTGTCGGTGAAGTTCAGCCCGATCGACACCAATTGTGCGAGACCTGTCGCGCCGGCCAACCAGGCCGTCCAACGCAGTCCGTGGAGTCCGGCTTTCCGAATGCCGGTCAGGGTTCCTTCGGCGGATTCCCACGCTTCGGACGTCGGTGTTGTCACGGCTACTCCTTTTTATGACGAGGTGTCGTCATAAAGTAGCAGTGCGCGATCGCGAGATTCTTGCCGGTAGGTGACTGGCCTGCTTCGAAGGGATAGCGTCGAAGTACCGGCCGAAATGACAATCGCGGGGAGGTGGCTCGATGACGACCTCTGCCCACACGGATCGGCCCTCGTCGAAACAGAGTTGGTTGGCGCGCGCAGCCTTCGCGGCCCTGGTTCTTGCAGTCGCGGTGCTCCTGATCTTCGCCGGACTGAAAACCTTGACCATGCTGATCCTGGGAATCGGTGGGGTGGTCGTGTGCGTCGTAGCCGTGTACTGGTTTCTGACCACCCGCGGATTCCTCCGCTGGCTCTCGTTGGCCGTGGCGGTTCTGACGCCGATCGTGGTGCTCACCTTCCTGGTCCGAGAACGCCTCCTGTGGGTGGTGCTCCTTGCGATCGGGTTGTTCGTGGTAGCCGGTATCTGCGCTCGCACCGCCTTGGCGGGGGAGGAGAAGGAATTGCCGGTTGTCGAGCGACCGGCACCGCCGCCCGTCAAGCCGTTCTTCGTGATGAACCCGAACTCCGGCGGTGGCAAGGTCGAGAAGTTCGACTTGAAACGCAAGGCCGAGGAACGGGGGGCCACGGTCGCACTGCTCGAGGGGCCCGAGAAGATCGACGTGACGGCCTTGGCCAGGCAGGCGGTCGCGGACGGCGCCGACCTACTCGGTGTTGCCGGTGGCGACGGAACGCAGGCACTGGTTGCTGCTGTCGCGGCCGAAAACGACCTGCCCTTCCTCGTCGTCAGTGCGGGAACGCGCAACCACTTCGCCGCGGATCTGGGGCTCGATCTCGAGGATCCGTCACGGTGCCTCGACGCGCTCGTCGACGGCGTCGAGGTCACGGTGGATCTGGGAAACGTCGGCGGTCGAACTTTCGTCAACAACGCATCGTTCGGGGCGTACGCCGAGGTAGTCCAGAGTCCGGAGTACCGCGATGCCAAGACCAGCACCTTCTTGCAGATGCTCCCGGATCTCCTCGCCGGACGTGCCGGAGCGGTGCTGACCGCGCGCTCCCCGAGCGTGTCCGCGGTGGGTCCACAGGCTGTGCTGGTCAGCAACGGCCCGTACGAGATGAACGACCTGGCGGGGCTCGGTCATCGGCCGCGATTGGACAGGGGCACTCTCGGAATCGTCGCGATCTCCGTCAGCAGTGCCCGTCAGGCCATCGGGTTGCTCCATAGGGCGCATCAACACGGTCTGGCTCAGGGCACCGGATTCGAGGTGATCGTCGACGCCGACACCGACGAGATTCCGGTCGGCGTCGACGGCGAGGCGCTGGTGATGCCAACTCCGGTCAGGTGCACGGTCAGTCCGCAGGCGCTGAGGGTCAGAGTCCCCCGAGATCGACCGGGTATCCGTCGCCCCCGGCACGCCTGGGATCTGGTCCGGTTGCGAGAGTTGGCGAAGTTCAGGAGATCCGGCGCATGACCTGACCGACGGCCAGAACTCCCTGTGGATCATGCGTGTCCGCCAAAGCGCTCAGCCAGTGAGCGGTGTCCTCGTCGTAGGTGCGGGCGATCTTCTCCGGGTCGACGCTCGGCGCGAAGTTGGGCAGTGCATGCCCGTTCGTCCATGGCGCCATCGTTCGTCCGAGAGTCTCGGCGTGCGGGACTACCGCGTCGACCATCGGTGGGGCAAGAACTCCGACGGTGAACAGCGAGAAGGCAGCGTCCCGATGGCAGAAGGCGCTGCGGTGCTCAGGTTCCCGTGCGAGGGCGCCCCCGAGGAGACGTAATTCGACGACGGTTTGGGGTGAACCGGATCCGGGGCCGGCAGCGGCGAGCAGTGCGTCGACGGCCTCGTGTGACAGCTCGTTGGTCAATGCCGTGGATTCGTGCGTCGGCATCGGGTCGACGGGATCGGCGTGCACTGCCCCGAGGGCGGCATAAGGCAGCACACCGACTGCGTCGATCAAGGGTGTTGCGATTGAACGGATTCGGTCGATCAGTGACTTGGCATCGGATTCCTCGGCAAGACTTGCGAATCTGACCGCGACGGTGAGCCTGCCGGCCAGCGGTGGCGGAACCTGTGGAAGGGGTGGAAGTTGCAGAAAGGCAAGAGAGGTCGAGCTGTGCTCAGGCAGGTCGGCGCCCCAGTCCAGCCAGGCGTGCGCGACCGCGCTTGCATCTGCGCCGTCGAAATAGAGTGCACCGCCGTAGAAGTGGGTGACCGGTAGTAGGTCGATCTCGATGGCTGTGACAATGCCCAGTGTGGCCTTGCCGCCGCGTAGCCCCCAGAACAATTCGGCATGTTCGTCGGGGGTGACATGAATGAGTTCGCCACTGCCGGTGACGATGTCGAACGAACGAACGTGATCCGACGAGAGCCCGTACGTGCGCACCATCGGGCCGATGCCGGCGCCGGTGAGGAAGCCGGCGACTCCGACCGTGGGTGAAGAACCTGCCAGTGGCGCCAAGCCGTGGGGTGCGGCAGCGTCGATGACGTCCTGCCAGATCAAGCCCGCGCCGATTCGGGCAGTGCGGTTTTCGGGGTCGACGACGCACTCCGTGAGCCTGCCGGTGTGGACGAGGAGAACGTCACTGCCGAGAGGGACCGCGCCGTGGCCGGTGCGCTGAACACCGACGCGCAGACCCAACTTCGCCGCGAATCGCACCGTTGCGACAATGTCTTGCGCGCTCTCGACTGCCACCACAGCGCCAGGCGCGACGGGAACCGCTGCATTCCACGGAATCGCCAACTCGTATCCCGTTTCGCCAGGCAGGGAAACGGAGCCGGTCACCTCTGCGCGCAGTGATTCGACCGCGGCGTCGAGCGTGGGGGTTTGAAGGTTCATGGTCTTCCTTTCCTCATCCGTCTTTCGGTCAAGGGAAGGATGTCCGAACAGGCTTGGGTGGTTCTTGACGTATGTATCCCGAGCGGATCCAAGTTTTATCCAAGCGCATTCTCGCAGTTCAGGGCCATGTCGATCGCGCTCGTTCAGCTACGCCCCACATGCCGAGTGTCTCCGATTCGGCCGCCACTTCCGTCAGCTCCCGTTCACGTTCGGCGGACGGCTCTCGGAGCTGCGCCCGAAGCAGTCGACAGCGCAGCAGTGTTGGTGCTCCGCCGGAGCCAGTTGCGATCTTCTCGGCCTGATCCAGGAGAGTCGATGCCTGCTCGACGTGACCGAGAAGCGCGTGCAGACGCGCGGAGGCTTCGGCGACCGAGCCCAGTTCACCGACATGGCCCACCGTTGCGATGCAGCCGGTGTGTGGCGAGAGTAGGTCGATGAACGTGTCGGCGTATTCGACCAGTTCCAGATCTGCCACGACGCGTGCAAGTAGTGTCTGGTGTCCCAATGTCGTCCACGTCTGTGGCCCGCGATTGATCAGCCACTTCTTGATGCCTTCGGAAGTGGCCTCGCGCTCGCCTCGGGCGGCGTCGATGGCGATGGTCCACGAATCAGGTTCCACGACACCGGGATCAGATTCTGCCAACGCACCTCGCTCCCATTCCAGAGTGTTGAACGCCAGATCTGCGCTGCCAGCCGTGTACAACTCCGTTTGCAGATGGATCTGCCTGGCCGTCTCGTACTTCCGGCGGGCTTGCGCGAAGTCTCCGTACCATTCGGCGAGAGTTGCTTCCATCCAGCGTAATTGGACCCGAACCACCGGGAGTCTCAGTAGCTCGCAGCCGATGATCCCCTGCCTGACGTGTTTGACGGCGGCATCGACATTGGCCAGATTCATCTCCGTCATGCTCGCGACGGCGTGTGCGACGACGCTGTCGACACGCGATTGTTGGTGCGGCAGTTCGAAAAGCTCGCGCAGTAGGCGCATGGACTCCGCGCTGTGCACCGCGACTCCGGAGAAAAGCAGAATCCGTCCGAGCAGCGCGTCCGCGATCACATCCGGATCGTCGAGTTCGCGGGCGATGTCGAGAGCACGGGCGCTCCATCGATTCGGGATCTCGGCTTCGGGGTGGTAGCAACTTCCCACCGCCAGCGCAGCAAGAACCCGTGCGTGAGCTGACCTGTCGTTCTCGACCAAGGGCTCGACCGCCGCGAGCCGTTCGAGCAGTGGTCCCGGATCGGTACCGTAGGAAACCCACGGCCACGCACCGGCGGCCCGAAGTAATGCGCCTGCCAGTCGTCCGACGGCGGAGGTTCGCCCCTCCCGAACAGCCTCGAGGAGACCGGCATTGACGACGTCGAGAACTGTCTGCCCTCGACCTGCGCGGGCGAGGGCCTCGACTCTGGCCACCAGCAGGTCGTCCCGATCGTCAGCGGATTGCTGGGACACCGGAAGTAAGTCGAACGCGCGGACAGCTGCCTCCCACCACTCGGCCGCGGTCTCCGAACTCCACCGATCGGTCGCATCCTGAGCTGCAGCCGTGCATGCCTCCAGAACGACGAGTGGATCGACCAGGGGAAGTGCCGACATCAGATGTTGCGCGCGGCGGCTCAGCCGGTCCGGATCGGAGGAATTTTCGAGCACTTCGGCAACTCGGGCATGTATCCGCTGGCGACGAAGCGTGGGTATCGCTTCGAGGACTTCGTCTCGGAGAAGGCCGTGAGCAAAGACGTAACCGCCGTTTGCCGAGTCCGCGACGATGATTCGATCATCAGCAGCCGCGTCGAGATGGTCGGCGAGAGTGTCGACATCGAGACGGGTGGCTGCGGCCAGTGTGTACACCTCGATGGCGTCGCCGATAACTGCGGCAACCCGAAGAGCGTGCAACACTGCCGGTTCCACTGCAGCAAGCCGTCGACCGAGGACAGATCGAACGGCGACGGGGATGCCGTCGCCCAGTCGCTCGTTCCGGGGAAGCCTGGCGTACTCCGAGACGAACAGCGGGTTGCCGCCGGTTCGTTCCGCCAGGGTTCGCGCCTCCGCGTCGTCGAGCGTGTCCCCGGAGACGCACCTTGCGAGTGTTGCAACCTCGCCCTGCGCGAGCGCCGGCACAATCATGGTTCGGTTTCCTTCGCCGTGGAGTACGGCTTCTTCGAACTTGCGCACTGCCGACCCGACTTCCGAGTCTCGGAGCGTCGACACGAACCAGACTCTGGCACTGGTCATTGCGCCGACCAGGTAGGTCAGGCAACGAAGGGACGTGGGATCGGCCCATTGAATGTCGTCGATGACGACGGTCAACAGTGCATCTTTCGCCGCAGCTTCGATGGTGGTGCGAACCCGTTCGTAGACGGCAAATCTCGCTTCGTCCGGATCGATGTCCGTCGGCGGCGTCAGTACGAAATCGGCGTCGGCTCCGAGTTCCCGAACCAGTCGGCGGATCGGCCACCACGGCGGCGTTCCGTCGTCCTCCGGGCAACGTGCCCAGACGGTGGCTCCTCGAATGGACGTTGTTCTCGACGAACACTCCTCGGCGAATCGTGTCTTGCCGATGCCGGCGGGGCCGGTCAAGATCAACCAGCGAGGTGAGCCACGGCGAACGTCGTCGAGCATCTTGTCGGCGACAATCGTCTGAGCGTCGCGCCCGACGAACAAGCGTGAGGAATCCGTCTCGGGCATCGCTGCTACGGCTGGGGGAGAAGCCGGGACCGACACTTGTTCGGCCCCCGTCCATCCCGGAGTGCGCGGCCAGGCGGCCAGGCCGGGTTCGTGGCGCAGGATCGCGCCTTGCAATGCTGTCAGCTCCCCGCCGGGCTCCAGTCCCAGCTCGGCGTCGAGCCGAGACGCGTGTAATCGAAACTGTTCCAACGCTTCCGGTGACCTGCCCGCCCGATGCAGGGCAACCATTCGCAGCCAGCAGGTCCGGTCGCGGAACGGGTACTCGCTACAGAGTTGAGCAGCTTCGACCAGCGCGGGTGCCAGGCGCCCGAGAGCCAGAAGCGCCGTTATCCGGGTCTCCCGGCACTCGGTCCGCACTTCCTCGAAGGCTGCGGCTTCCACCTCCACCCAGTGCGCGTCGTTCAGGTCGTCCAGAAGCTGCCCCCGGACCGAGGCGAGGGCACGGTCAGCGGTCGTCAAAGCCTCCTGCCACCGTTCGTTCTCAGCGTGTTGTCGCGCCGTTTCGGCGTCGTCGAGAAACACCGACAGATCGACGTCTGCCGGAGCGACCTCGAGGACATAGCCCGGCGATTGACGCACTATCGGTGACGCCGTACCGGTTTCGACGCGTAGCGCTCGGCGCAGGTTGGAGATATACGCCTGGATGCTTGCCATCGCACTCGCCGGTGCGTCGTCGTGCCAGAGAGCATCGATCAGCCGGTCGGTGGAGACGACGCGACCACGGTTGAGCAGTAGAACGGCAAGGACCGTTCGTTGTTTTCGAGGGCCCAGATCGATCACGTCGCTCGTCGCCGGACCCCGTGCGACCTCCAACGGCCCGAGCAGTCGATAGATCATCCGTTTCCCCTCGTACCTGCGGACGCAGGACGGTTCGATTCTAAGGAGCGAAATTCATACATGCAGGACAAAACGGTCAACTAGTTCTCGTCAACATCTGCTCGGATTCCTCGGAGAGAGTCTGGTTGACGCTGGTAGTGCGCAGCGTCGCCGCACAGACCAACGCACCGAGAGCTGCGATGAAGGCTGCGACAAACAGTGCCAACCGAAGTCCACCGACAAAGTCGTCCGGTGGTCCGCCGGGCAGCATCGACTGCGCCGGAAGGAAGGCGCCGAGCACGGCAACCCCGACTGCGATGCCGGTCTGCCGGAACGCGTCGTTGATCCCTGCGGCCAATCCGGAATGGTTCGAAGTGCTTTCGCCCAGAACCAACCCACTCATGACGGGGTTGAACACCCCGGCCCCCACGCACGCGACAACAAATCCGGGAAGTATCGCGTACGGCGAACTGGTCACGTCGACGACGGTCATCATGACCAGCCCCACCGAGACGAGTAGAAGCGAGCACGTCAACGAGACCGAGACGGGGATGCGCCCGTCCAATTTCGCGGTGGCGCCCGCGACGACGAACATCGCTATCGTCGCCGGTAGATACACCAGGCCGGCGTCCACGGGAGACAGATGCAGCACGTTCTGCAGGTAGATGGTCGTGTAGACGAACACCGCGAACAGGGAGGCGGAGATCGAGAACGCTGCGATCTGCGCTCCGGCGAAGGCCCGATTGGCGAGCAGATGTGGGGGCAGCATGGGCTCGGTGGTACGAAGCTCGTGCAGGGAGAAACCGATCATGGCGGCCGCGGCGATCACCGCGGCGATCATCGGCTGCGGCTCGAACCACCCATCCTCGTTACCGCGTAACAAACCGAACACCAGAGCTGCCAGGCCGGTGGACACCAGAATCTGCCCGGGCACGTCCGCGCGGCGAGGCCGAGGATCGCGTGACTCGGGAACCCACCGCACCGTCATCGCCAGTGTGATCAACCCGATCGGAACGTTGATCAAAAAGATTGCGCGCCAATCCAACAACTCGGTGAGCAACCCGCCCACCAGTGGGCCGACGGCAAACGCGCCCCCGATCGTGGCGCCGTATGCAGCCAGAGCAGTCGCGCGCTGGGGACCCTTCTCGAACACGTCCGCCAGCAAGGCAAGTGAGCAGGCGAAGAGTACGGCACCGCCGATACCCTGAGCGGCCCGCGCGAGGTCGAGCACCCAGATGTTCGGCGCCAGAGCGCAGAACAGAGATGCCGTGGTGAACCACAGAATGCCGATGACGAAAACATGGCGTCGACCCCGTCGGTCTGCCCACGATCCGGCGCTGAGAACGACCGTCGCCAATGCCAGCGTGTACGCGTCGATCACCCATTGCAGGGCGCTGACTCCGGTATCGAGATCGGATGCGATCGACGGCAGGGCGGTGTTGACGACGGCGATGTCGAGCATGAGCATTGCGGTGCTCACGCATACTGCCAGCAGAGTGGCTCGTCTTACTGCGGTGTTCTTCGGGGTGATCGGTGCGGTCATGGCCCGTCCTGATGGTCGAAGGGGTGTGGACTCGGAACACCCTGCGCCCCGACGCTTGGGACATATCGGGCGAAATGCTTGGAACCCGCATGGTTGATAACTGCCGTGTTACTCGGAATCCGTCACCACCTGCTCGGTCGAATACGCACTCTCCCAACGGTTAATCTCTGGTCATGGAGACCAGCCAGTGGGTGCGACGGGTGTTGGTGGTGGAAGACCAACCACTGATGCGTGCGCTCGTCGGTGACACGCTCACACACGCCGGGTTCGTGGTCCATACGGCCGGATCGGCGGTCGAAGCGCTCACGGAGTTCGACGGATTCGATCCTGACCTCTTGGTCACGGACATCGACCTTGGCGTGCGGCCGAACGGCGTCGATCTCGCGAACATCGTCACCGTGAAGGCTCCGCATTGCGCGATCGTGTTCCTGACGAACTACCCCAACGCATCGACAGCGCCAGGTTCTGCGGGTGTGCCGCCGAAATCGCTGTTCGTGGACAAGGCGGCTGTCCAGTCGGCGGATCAGTTGATCGGCGTAGTGGAGGCCGCGTTGACGGAAACCGAGCCACCGGCGCTCGGGAGTGATCCGGACTCCGCCTTGTCGAGCCTCACCAGATCACAGCTCGATCTTCTGCGTTACATCTCGCTCGGGTGGTCGAACAGCGCAATCGCAGCGCATCGTGGGTCCTCGATCCGAGGTGTGGAGAAGCTCATCGCGCGCACTCTCGAGAGCCTGGGATTGACGCACGATTCGTCCACCAATCCGCGAGTGCTTGCTGCGAGTATCTTCATCCGCCATTTCGGTGTGCCCGAAGTGACCGACTCGGTGTGAACCCGCGCGAGTGGTGGCTTCGACTCGGTGATCGGAACATCGTCACCAAGTGGTCCTGGATTCTGACGCTGCCGTTCGCGGTGACCGTGATGGCCAACTACTACCTGTGTACCGGGGTGCGCGAAGTAGGCGTGATGGCAGTCGGCGCCTTCGCGACCCACTGCGTTGTCGGGGTGATGCTGCTGATGGCGAGGGCTGTTCTTGCAGCACACCGATCGCAGCTCGCAGCCCTGGCCCTGTTCGCAGTGATCGGCGCGATCCGCCCGTTCGTCCTCGACGCGATCACCCGCGCGCTCGAACTCCCCGTCGACCCCAGACCGATGCTCGTCCGGGTGGCACTCAACGTCGCGTGCAGCGTTGTCTTCTTGTCGTTGACCGCCGTACTGGTAAGCGCTCTCCGTGACCGCCTCGCGCTGCAACGGAGTTTGAAGGTTGCCGGGGCCGCCGTCCAACTCCAACAGACCCGGGATCGATTCCGCCTCGGCCAAACCCGTGCGCAGTGTCGGCGAGAGCTCGAGCGCAGTATCGAGACGGTCATGCACGCGGTTGCTGAAACGGAACTCGAGGGAGTGCGAGGAGCAGCTCTCTTGAAGCGAATCTCCGACGACGTGGTTCGCCCGATGAGTCATCGACTGTTCCGGGAGATTCCCCCGATCGAATCACCGACGCCGACTGTGCGGCTGACGGCGAGAGATCGACTGATCGGCGTCGTACGCAGCGTTGAACCGGCGCCACTGTACGTACCGGTGTTCGCGTACACGGCACTGGTGACCGTCTACCTGCTCACGACTTACGGCGTGACGTTCACGGCGGTCCAGCTCGGCGTCGGTTTCTGGCTCTTCGTCGGTGGCAATGCGTGCGCTCGCCGAGTTGTCAGCAGCGGAGACGGCCCTCTGAGACGGATCGCGACTCTTTCTGCGGTGTACTGCTCGAGTGCGCTGATCAGCAGTACCGCGACGTGGCTGCTCCTGACGGTGTTCGGCCGTACCCCGACCTTCTATTTCTCGTCGATGGCCGTCTACCCGTTGGTTGCGCTGTCCGTCTGCCTGATCAGGGCTGCGGATACGCAGCGTCAGGACGAGGAGCGTCAACTCCGCAGTGCCCTGAGCCGGCAAGCGCTCGATGCAGCTCGTATCCATGCCGAGCTCATGCACACCCGACGTGGACTGGCCAGGTTGTTGCACTCGTCGGTGCAGGGCGAACTCGTAGCGGCCGCATGGTCTTCGGGCGCCGTTGCCGGTCGCCCAGTCGATGTTGCGGCAACCATTGCCCACATTCTCGACGGCTTGGAAAGCGACCTGTCTGCGTCATCCGATCAGCCGGCTGACTCCGATGCCCGAAAGCGTATCGATGATCTTGTCACGGTGTGGCGCTACGCAATTCCGGTCGTCAGTCACGTCGACGACGAAGTCTGGGCGGTGATCGGTTCCGGCTCCGCTCGGCTCGACAGCGTGGTGGAGATCCTGTCGGAGGGACTGACCAACGCCGTGAAACACGGTGCAGGAGGGCCCGTCTTCCTCGAGGTGACACTCGCCGATGCTCGGGCGGTAGTAGTGCGGATCAGTTCGCCGGGTCGGCTGCCGGTGGCACGGGACTCAGGGATCGGGCTTGAATCGCTCGCCGGTACGGTAACGTCCCTCGAACTTGTCGAAGAGGAAGACCGGGTGGTCCTCACAGCCGTGCTTCTGTGACACCGTGAGTGGCGATGTCGTGGAGGCCGAACGTTTCGCCAATGGCCGGATTGGCCGCTTGTACGGTCGCAGAAATGGAATCGATTACTGCGCAGCTCATCCCACTCGCCACCGGCGTCGTCATCAGCCCGATTCCTCTGGTTGCGATCATCGCGATCCTACTGTCCACTCGGGCGAAGGCAAATGCATTCGCGTACACCGCGAGCATCGTGCTGGCCGCGACAGCGATCACAGCAGCGACGGCACTTTCGACCACCGGAGTGGAATCGAAGTCCAGCGGCAGCGCGCATACCGTCCAGACGGTGTTCGCCGTCGTGTTCACTGTCGGTTTTCTGGCGCTCGCATACTCGAGTTGGCGTAGCCGTCCGAAAGACGATGCCGAGCCGGCGATGCCGTCGTGGCTGGCGCAGATCGACTCGATGCAACCGGCCAAAGCCGCGGTCCTGGGACTGTTGTTGACCGTACCCAACGCGAAGAACCTGCCGCTCGAACTCAAGGCAGGTTCGATCATCGGTGGCGGGCACCTCGGCTGGGTATCAGTGATCGCGTACTCCGTCCTGTTCGCGGTAGGGGCGTCCATCGCTTTGATCGTGCTGTCAGCATTGGCTGCCGTGCCCTCGGCGAAGGTGACCGATGCACTGAGCGCCACCAAAAGCACTCTGATCCGCCACAATGCGGCAATCATGACCGTTTTGTTCCTGATGCTGGCAGCATTGGAACTCTCGCACGTTGTCGAAGCCCTGTCGAAGTAGCAACTTGTTTTCGAGGAGAAATCGAATGACGATCACACCCAGCGAAGCGCCGGTAGTCGAGACAACGTACGGGCCGGTTCGAGGATCGACGGAAGGCTCGGTGTCGAGTTGGAAGGGGATTCGTTACGCGGCACCTCCGGTCGGTCCGCTGCGATTTCGCGCGCCGGTTCCGCCGAAGTCATGGACCGAGGTCCAGGACGCAACAGAATTCGGGCCGTGTGAGCCGCAAAGTCGACTCGCGATGATCCCGCTCGGTGAGAACGTTCCGATGGACGAAGACTGCCTGTTCCTCAACGTGTGGGCACCGGGCCCCGTCGGTTCTGATGCGCCGGGTAAACCGGTGATGGTCTGGATTCACGGCGGAGCGTATTTCCGCGGAGCGTCCAGCCAACCACTTTTCGACGCAACCACATTGGCTGAGAACGGCGACGTTGTCGTCGTCTCGATCAACTACCGCATCGGTGTGTTCGGCTTCGTCGATTTCTCGTCCTTCAATTCGAGTGAACATACCTTCGAGCCCAATGTCGCTCTCCGCGACATGATTGCAGCGCTGCAATGGGTTCAAGGCAACATCGCGGCTTTCGGTGGCGATCCCGACAAAGTGACGTTGTTCGGCGAGTCGGCAGGTGGCGGCGCGGTGACGACGCTGATGACCGTCCCGTCCGCTCGCGGCCTGTTTCATCGCGCTATTGCCGAAAGTTCGCCCGCCACTTCGGTGTACGGTAGTGAACGTGGTGAGATCGTCGCGAAGCTGTTTCTCGAGATCTTCAGCGGCGGAAGCGATCTGGGTCTGTTGCGGTCCACGTCTGCCGAAGACTTGATCGGGCCGTCAGACGAACTGTTTGCTCGCGTCCCCCAAGAGACGCCTGGCACTTTGGCGTTCGCGCCGATCGTCGACGGTGATCTGCTCCCTGACTACCCGGTGCGCGCGTTCCGTCACGGCAATGCACACCCGATTCCGCTGATCATCGGAACCAACAAGGACGAATCTTCGCTCTTCCGGATGATGAAGTCGCCGTTGATGCCGATCGATCCCGTCGTGATCACGTCGATGTTCGCGGAGATCGCCGACGAGCATCCAGGACTCGAGCTACCGGATCATTCTCAGATCGAAGGCGCGTATTCGGGACTGTCCAAGCTGGGCGCCGGTCTCGGTTTGACCCGTGATTTCGGATTCCGGCTGCCTACGTTGTGGATCGCCGAGGCGCACAGCAAGGTTGCGCCGACGTGGTTGTATCGCTTCGACTACGCGCCGCCGATGCTCAAGGCGCTGAAGATCGGTGCGACCCACGGCACCGAACTTGCCTACGTCTTCGGCAACATCAACCACGGGGCACGAGACATCACCTACAAGTTGGGTGGATTGAGCGCGGCGCGTCATGTCTCTGAGCGCATGCAGGCGAGGTGGTTGGACTTTGCCAGAGCTGCAGGCGATTACGACGCCGGGGACGATCGCGAACTGGGTGCGGACCCGGGGTGGCCCACTTACGACACCGACACACGCTCGACACTGTTGATCGACAAACGCGATGCCGTCGTCGCTGATCTCGACCGCGAGATCCGGGAGGCGTGGGGTGAGACGGTGATTGCATTCACCTGACGGTTCAGCCCTGCTCCAATTCGGCCAGGTAGTGCGAGACGGGTCCCACGGTTAGCATTCCGCTTCCGGCGCCGGCTATTTCGGCGGCGGCAGGTAGGAGCGCCGCTCGCGCACGCTCCTTGACTCGACGGTCGCCGACTGCAGTGGCAGCTGCGGCAGTCAAGCACCACAGTGCCTCGGAGAGTAGGTCTTCGGGCGGGTCCGGCAATGCCTCGACGGCCTTCGCTGCTTCGTTCGTCTGCCCCTGTGCGATGAGCAGGTGTGGCCGGGCCCAGGGTTCGTAGGGGCCCCACTGCGTGGTCGGGTCGAAAATCGCCGGCAGTCCCCGCCATACGCGGAGGGCGAGAATTGCGAGAGGGAGTATGCCGTCCGCGAGACCCGGCATGCCGGCATCGGAAAGATTGACCGCCGCAGCTTCGTACAGCTTCTCGCAGTGCGCGGCCTCCGCGCCGGCAGCGGCAGTACGCATAGCGCGAAACCAGGTGGTGAACACCGCTGCCAACGGGCGTTCGTGACGTCCGGCCAATCGATCAACCGTCTCGGAATGTAGCTCGGCTGCATCGAATTGCCCAAGGGCGCTGAGGGCTTGCATGCGGATCAGACGGCCGAGGATCTCGAAGGTAGCCAGGCCGTGTCGAATGGCGAGGTCGACCAGTTCACGGCCGATGTCGTCGCGCTCGGAGGCCAGACCGTTAGTCCAGAACGTCTGCATGAACAATCCGTTCAGAGCGAAGGCCAGGAGCCCTGGATCGTCGAGAGCGCGACCGATCTGTACTGCGGCACGGGCACATTCGAGACCGTGATGACCGGGCAGTCCGCGCGATTCGAGTGCGATTGTCGCCAACAGTCTCGCCCGAGCGGGTTCGTTGCCGGCCGGAAGTCGATCGAGAGTGCGCTGAGCGGCCTCGACGATCTGCGTAGCCTGCCGAGGATCGTCGGATCGCGTCCAGATCCCGGGCACGTCGTAATTGCCGATGATCCGCGCGGTGAGTTCGACGTCGTCCAATTGTTCAGCGGCGCCGATGATTGTCAGTCGTTGGTTTCGGGCAGTCTCGAGTCCGCTTCCGCCCGCAACTGCCAAACTTCGGAGGAGGCCGACGGTTGACTCCAATCTCGATTTCGATCCTGCCGCTACGGTCCGGTCGTACGCTGCCGAAACCTGACTGAAGATCTGTTCTGCCCCTACAGGATCCAGGCGGGTTTCCCGGCGGAGAATGTCGGACTCGAGGTCGTTCAGTCGTGGACCAGGGTCGATGCCCAACTCTTCGGCGAGTAACTTCCGTGCGCGACGTAGGACTGCCAGAGCATCGCCTTGACGATCGGACCGGTACAGCGCCAGAGCGAGTAGTCGCCAACCCTCCTCGCGCCAAGGGTGTTCCGTCACGTGGGCATCCAGATCGGGAATCGCTTCGGCAGCTCGCCCGAGATCGAGCTGCGCGGATGCCAAGCGTTCGACGGCAGTCAGACGCAGTTCCTCCAAGCGTGATCGCTCCGTTCGGGCCCAAGGCTCGTCGGCGAACTCCGCGTAGGCCGGCCCTCTCCACAGCTGCAGCGCGGTTCGGAGCAGTTCGAGTGATTGCGCCGGCGTCGAATCTGCGGCTTCTCGCACCAGTCTTTCGAATTCCCAAGCGTCGACCGCGTCGGGTGCTGCATGAAAGGCGTAACCGGGCCCCTCGGTGACAATGACTTTCGGCTTCTTTCGCGGCGCGCGATCCGGTTCGAGCGCACGCCTCAATGCGGAAACGAACGTACGTATTGCGCTGGTAGCGCCGGACGGAGGATCGACCCAGAGGTCGTCGACAATCACGTCCACGGGAACAACACGGCCGCGGGCGACGACGAGACGAGCGAGGACCGCTCGGTGTCGTGGACCCTTCAGATCGATCTGGTGTGAAGACTCGTTCCACGCGACCACGGGTCCGAGCACTCCGAAAGCCGGGGCTTCAAATGTGTGGTCTCGCATTTCCCCACGCT
This sequence comes from Rhodococcus sp. SB1D, assembly GCF_048573875.1. Lineage (NCBI taxonomy): Bacteria > Bacillati > Actinomycetota > Actinomycetes > Mycobacteriales > Nocardiaceae > Rhodococcus > Rhodococcus sp. SB1D. Next base: position 299,841 of record NZ_JBMAIQ010000003.1, on the reverse strand, counting down.
ATCGCGCTCATCGAACGCTCATCGACTGCGGCGAAGCTGATTGCCATCACCCCGACCTGCCATCACCCCGACTAACGAGAGCGATCGATGACTATCACCATTCCAGGTTTCGACTACCAGCAGATTTCCACAGCAGACGGAGTGCGGCTCAACGTCGCGGTCGGCGGAAGCGGAACACCACTCGTCCTTCTGCACGGCTTCCCTCAGACTCACCTCATGTGGCGTCACGTAGCCACTGCCTTGGCGTCGGATCACACCGTCATCTGCCCGGATCTCCGCGGATACGGAGCCAGCGACAAACCGGTCGAGGAAAACCCGGACACCTACTCCAAACGAACAATGGCTGCCGACATCGTCGAGGTGGCCAGGAAATTGGGACACGAGAAGTTTGCCCTCGTCGGCCACGATCGTGGCGCACTGGTTGCCGTCAGAGCGGGGCTGGATCATCCGGATGTGATCACGCAACTCGGCTCGCTGGACGTGCTCCCCACCCTGGATATGTGGGACATCCTGCATGGATCGAATGCTGCTGTGGCGTTCCATCTCTATCTCATGGCTCAGCCACCTGGTCTTCCCGAGCAGATGATCAGCGCCAGCGCCGATGCGTTCTTCGAGTACTTTCTCGACGTGTGGACGCAGAACCGCGAAGCGATTCCGGTAGACGTGCGGGCGGAATACCTGCGCGCCTCACGGGAGGCGGTGCCGTCGATCGTTGCCGATTACCGGGCGTCGGCAGGCATCGACATCGAACACGATCAGTCCGATCGGGAGGCGGGCAACCAACTGCACATGCCGGTCACGGTCATTCAGCAGGACTGGGGCTCGATGCTCGGCTACGACGCCGAGGCCCTGTGGAAAGCGTGGGCGCCCGATCTCGAGCACCGCACGCTGTCCGCAGGTCACTTCATGGCAGAAGAGGCGCCTGCCGAAGTGGTCGAGGCGATCCGGACCCTACTCGAGAGGTAGTTTTGACGCTTCTCGGCTGTCGAGGTACTGGCGAGCGCATCACGTGCGTCGCGAATGGACGAGGGGGATCGATGGGTTTCTCGCTGCACTTCATGCGGGTGACGAAGGACGTGCAACTCGATGTTGATCGGGCGGCGGTCGCCGCTTTCCTCGATCAGCACGGGCTGCGCGTGGTCGAGAGCCCGTACGGAGGCGAGATCGTCGACCGTGACGACAGGGCATTGACGATCGACGGGGCCTTCTCCGACCTTCATCTCGACTCGCTCGAGCAGAGCGATCCACTCAGTGGTGGAATCTTCCACGCGACGCTGTCGCCTGCCGAGTGCGCGTTCGTCTACGACCTCTGCGCGGCGGCTGGGTTCCTGATCGTCAACCCTCAGGGTGACCCGACGTTTCTCGTTCCCCAGCGCAATCACGAGCCCGACGACGTTTCCGAGTTGGAGGACGTCGTCTGGGTCGACAGCGCCGAGGAACTGGCGCGGGCGCTCACCGGTGGTTTCCAAGCGTTCCGCGAGTTTCGGGACCGCGTGACAGGACGAGCCGCCGGTGCCGAATGATCGGGGCCCGTCGGGTTGACGAAGGTCGGGTTCTACCGCTTGACCCCGGCCGCCAAGTCGTCGACGAGAACCTTGGCGGTCAAGGCGTATCCCGCGGCCTTGTAGTAGTCGAAGGGAATCACTCGACCAGCCTGCGCGGCGGGCAGACGCTGCCACGTCGGCGAGGTGTACACGCTGCCGGAGGCGCTGCGATCCAAGGCGAAGATGACGTCGGCTTCTTCGAGACGGTTGAACTGCTCCGATCCGAGCATCACGCGAAGGTCGGGGCCTTCACGGAGCACCTCGAATCCCAGGTCCTCGGCGACGGCGGTGCGGAAATCGTTCTGGAACCACGCGATCTGATCCTCCGCGGCGGCGACGAAGGCAACCTTCTTGCCGGCCATCAGCGGTTCGACGGTCGGGCGGACCTGAGCTACATGGGCGTCGTACTCGGCGAGTACTTCTTCGGCGCGATCGCTGCGCCCGATGCCGGTGAGGAAGTCCGACATGACCTTCCGCCACTCCGGGGTGAAGTCCTTGCCGACGGGCAGGACCGGTGCGATCTGCTGCATCCGGTCGTTGCCGTACGACCCGGTGTCCCACCAGCCGGCGCTGAGGACGAGAAGGTCGGCGCCGAGAGTCGAGATGTATTCGAAGTTGGGATCGGAAGCACCTTCGGCGAAGATCTCGACACCCGTGGCATCCGGGACCTCACGGCGCAGGTGTTCGGCTGCGCCGGTCGGGTAGGCGGTCACCGGGTATCCGGCGAGGATCGACAATTCGAGGCCGTCCCGCGGATCGAGGGCAACGACGTTCTGTGGGTCCGTCGGAATGATCAGCTTCTCGTCGCCGCGCGTGAACTCGAAGGTCTCCGCGTTCTCGGGCGTCGAACTTTCCGTGCTGCCGCACGCGGCGAGAAACGCGGCCGCAGCGACGCCCGCGCCGACGCCGAAGAAACCGCGTCGCGTCAGGTTGTCCACGATCGCCCAGTAGTCGCGATCGGTCGTGGAGGGAGAAAGGAGTCGAGTCATGCTTGTTAGGTTAGCCTTAGGGGCTGTCTTCGGGAATGCTGAAACAGCTCCCGCGAACGCCAAGAAATACGGCGAACACGCCAGCACAGAGAGTGTTGTCCGCGTCACCGGCAGGTCTGATTCACAACCCACTTTCGACCTCTGACGTGCATGACGTCACAACCGGCCGCCTCCTCGATCGCGATTTGGCCCTGATCGCGCCGACTATGCTGAGTTGACCAGCAGTACGATTTCGGAGGTTGCAATGCAGATCACCAGCGTCGGCCACGCAGGATTTCACATCCAGACCGAGGCCGGATCCATCCTGTGTGATCCATGGGTGACCCCGACGTATTTTGCGTCCTGGGTGCCGTTCCCCGACAACACAGAGTTGGACTGGGACGCGCTGGGCAACTGCGACTACCTCTACGTCTCGCACCTGCACAAGGACCACTTCGATCCGAAGAATCTGATCGCGCACGTCAACAAGGACGCCACAGTCCTGCTCCCCGATTACCCGGTGCCGGACCTCAAGCGTGAACTCGAGAAGCTCGGCTTCCACAAGTTCTTCGAGACGGAAGACTCCGTCAAGCACACCGTCAGCGGTCCCAAGGGCGATCTCGACATCATGATCATCGCTCTGCGCGCTCCCGCGGACGGTCCGATCGGTGACTCGGGCCTCGTCGTCTCGGACGGGGAAACCACCTGTTTCAACATGAACGACGCCAGGCCCGTCGATCTGGACCCGCTGACCGACGCCTTCGGGAAGGTCGACATCCATCTGCTGCAGTACTCGGGCGCGATCTGGTACCCGATGGTCTACGACATCCCGAAGGGCACCAAGCGCAACTTCGGCAAGCAGAAGCGTCAGCGCGGCATGGACCGTTGCCGCAACTACATCTCCCAGGTCGACGCTGCCTGGGTTGTTCCGTCGGCCGGCCCGCCGGTCTTCCTCGACGACGACCTGCGTTACCTCAACGACGATCACGGCGACGAGGGAAACATCTTCCCCGACCAGATCACGTTCCTCGAGCAGATGCGCATCAACGGCAACGATCGTGGTCTGCTGATGATCCCCGGCTCGGCCGTCGAACTTCGCGGAAGCGAGAAGGTCGCGCTGACGCATCCCATCCCGGACGCAGACGTCGACAAGATCTTCTCCAACAAGGCCGAGTACATCGAGAAGATGGCGCAGAAGATGGCACCGGTCATCGCCGCGCAGAAGGCCACGTGGGCTCCGGCCGAAGGCGAGCCGCTGCTCGACGGTCTCAAGGCCAAGTTCGAGCCGATCATGGCTCAGTCCGATCTGATCTGCGACGGAATCGGCTACCCCGTCGGACTCGTGATGGGAGAGGAGACGGTCGTCCTCGACTTCCCGAAGCGGATCGTTCGTGAGCCCATCGACGGAGAAGGTAAGTACCGCTACGGCTTCCGCATCGCTCCCGAACTGGTTCGCACCGTTCTGCGCGACGACGAGCCCGACTGGGTCAACACCATCTTCCTGTCGACACGCTTCACGGCGTGGCGCATCGGTGGGTACAACGAATTCCTCTACACGTTCTTCAAGTGCCTCACCGACGAGCGCATCGCGTACGCCGACGGCTGGTTCGCCGAGGCCCACGACGACAGCGCGTCTATCGAGTTGGGCGGGTACGAGATTCAGCGTCGTTGCCCCCACCTCAAGGCTGACCTGTCGAAGTTCGGTGTCGTCGACGGCACCAACCTCACCTGCGATCTGCACGGCTGGCAGTGGGATCTCGAGACCGGCCGCTGCAAGACGTCCAAGGGCCACGAGCTGCGCACCAGCAAGCTGAGCTGAACCGAGCTCGTCGGGTGACGGGATACAGCAGGTCGCTGATCGGCCTGGCGACAGCGCTCGCCGGGTTGGCCGGTTACGTCGACGCGCTCGGATTCATCACGCTCGGTGGGCCTTTCGTTTCGTTCATGAGCGGCAACATGACGCAGGCGAGCGTCGCATTTGCCGACGGGGTGTGGTCGACCGCGCGGGTGGCCGGCGGCATCATCGTGCTCTTCCTTCTGGGAATCGCGCTGGGAACCGTCGTCACCCACTTCACGGAGCGCTATTCGGTCCGGGCCCGCAAGGTGACGGTGCTCGCGGTTGTAGCCGGGCTGCTGGCCATCGGTTCGGTGATGAGCAGCCTCGACGTCACCCCCGGCGCGATCTCGGCGATGGCTTTGGCGATGGGAGCCGTCAACTCGGTGTTCCAGCGCGACGGCGAGGTGACGATCGGTGTCACGTACATGACCGGTGCGCTGGTCAAGATGGGCCAGCGTCTGACCGGAGCCTTTCTGGGTGGCCCGAAGTGGGCGTGGCTGCAGCACTTCGGGATGTGCGCGGGGTTGATCGCGGGCGCGGTGGTCGGTGCGCTCGTTCATCGGTGGATCGGTCTTCACGCTCTGTGGCCCGCATCGGCGTTCACGGTTGTTCTGATCGCCGTCGCGTGGCGGGTCTCGCCCCCGTCTCCGGCAAAGGTGTAGAAAGAGCCAGACACAAATCCGGGGGTACAGGGGGAAGCAGTGGACGCTCTGATCATCGTGGTGCTCGGTCTGCTCGGAATCGTCGCGGCCTCGACGCTCGGAGCGCGGATCGGAGTCGCAGCACCGTTGATTCTGGTGATGGCCGGGATCGTTGTCAGCCTCTTACCATTTGTCCCAGCAGTGGACATCGACCCGGAATGGATTCTGGCAGGCGTGCTTCCGCCACTGCTGTACTCCGCCTCGGTCTCGATGCCGTCGATGGAGTTTCGGCGTGAGTTCGGTGCCATCGGTGGGCTTTCCGTTCTGCTCGTGGTCGTGAGTGCGCTTGTTCTCGGTGTGTTCTTCTCCTGGGTGATACCAGGACTCGGTATCTGGTGGGGCATTGCACTCGGTGCGATCGTGAGCCCGACGGATGCCGTCGCGACGTCCATCGTCAAGAAACTCCCGGTCTCGCCGCGGGTGGTGTCGATCCTCGAAGGCGAAAGCCTGCTCAACGACGCCACCGCTCTGGTTCTGTTGCGTACTGCCATCGCCGGGGCCGCCGCATCGGTGTCGCTGTGGAGTGTGTTGGGCAAGTTCGCTTTTGCCGTCGTCGTGGCCGCGGTCATCGGAGTTGTCGTCGGCAAGGTCAACCTGATGGTTCGCGCCCGTGTCACCGATTCGACGGTCAACACGGTCATCTCGTTCACGGTGCCGTTTCTGGCGGCGATCCCCGCCGAAGAGTTGGGTGCGTCAGGATTGGTTGCTGCAGTCGTGGCCGGGCTCGTCACCGGCTACGACGCTCCTCGGAAGCTGTCACCGCGACACCGGTTGTCCGACTCCCAGAACTGGCGCACAGTCGAATTGGTCCTCGAAGGTGCGATCTTCCTGGTGATGGGCCTCGAACTCTCGTCGATAGTCGACGATGTCCGGGTCGACCACGAGGGCATATCCACGGCGGTCTTCGTGGCGGCGGGTGCACTGTTCCTCACGATCTTGGTGCGGGCTCTGTACGTGGCCCCGCTCCTGCGAGCGCTCCAAGCGCGGGCGAATTTTCGTGAACGCATGAAACCCAGACTCTCCGACATCGCGAATCGCCTCGACAATCCCGAGGATTACCCGCCAGACGAACGACGCAGCAGGCGCCGGGCACCTTCGGCGAATCAGATGGAAAGGTTCAAGGTTCGGGTTCGGCGGACGGTTGCCGATATCGACTACTACCTTGCTGCGCCGTTGGGATGGCGTGAAGGCACGATCGTCATCTGGGCCGGCATGCGCGGGGCGGTCACTCTGGCTGCAGCGCAGACTCTGCCGGAAGACACCCCGAGTCGATCGCTCCTGATCTTGGTTGCGTTCCTGGTGGCAGCAGGCTCGTTGATCCTTCAGGGAGGAACGTTGAGGCGCGTCGTAGTGGCGACCGGTCCGGCAGCGCAGGACCTCACCGAATCCGAACTAGACGAGCATCGCAGGTTGCTCGACCTCCTCGAAGATGCTGCTGCGAGTGTCGTTCCGCCAGAGGGTCGGTCGAAGAAGAGGATCCGCCTCGACGTGATCGACGCGCAGCGTCAGGCACTGCTCGACGCACGTGACGATGGCGTGTTCGACGCACGGATGCTCGGATCGGCACTTGCCGCGCTGGATGCCGATCAGATCAGCCTCGAACTCAAGGGCGGTCCGGACGGTTGATCACGTGCACAGTCTCTTTCGAGCGGACGTCATCATTGCCCGCGTGATCACGCCGTGCAGTACCTGAACGGGTGCGAAGTAGATTCGGCCCGCGCGGTTCTTCAGCTCCACGGCGGTGACGACGTGCAGGAGGCCGGCGTCGTTGTCGGCCTGAACCGAGGCGACGAATCGTAGGTGTTTCTCGTCCGCTTCGATGAGGGCCTCGCCGTCGGCGATCTTGTCGACGGCAAAGGTGTCGGGGCGTCCCTTGGCGATGCCGAGCAGTCCGACTATCCGCTCCCTGAGCCAGAACATCGCGAGGACGGGTGCGGGGACATTCCTGACGTCGAAGACTGCCTGCGCCCACTCCTCGGATGTATGGGTCGGAACAGACGGGATGGTGATCGTGGTGGCTTCTGCCCAGTCCGGTGCAGGCATTGCCTTGAAAGCGAGTGTCATTTCGTCCTCCGTACGGTGCCGTATGGAACTTACCCATACGGTACCGTACGGAGGTGACGAATGCCCGCGCCCGACTCTCTCGCGACCAGTGGATCGATGCAGCTTTCCAGGCTCTGACAAGCCATGGGCCTGATGCAGTTGCAGTGGAAAAGGTGGCGCGCACGCTCGGATCGACCAAGGGTTCCTTTTATTGGCACTTCGCCAACCGCGACGAATTGCTGCAAGCTGCGCTCGGCCGGTGGGAAGTTTTGGCAACCGAGAGACTGATCTCCTCCGTCGAGTCCTCTGGTGAACCGGCGGAGGTGAGGTTGCGTCGTCTGGTGGATTCGGTCACGACCGGATTGGCCGGTCGCCGTGCGGAGTTGGAACTGCTTGCCGGGATCGGCCATCCTTTGGTTTCGGCGGCGGTTCGACGTGTCACCGAGCGTCGAGTTACGTACATCGTGACGTTGTTGGTCGATCTGGGGATGGGCAGGCAGAAAGCGGAACATCGTGGCGTACTTGCCTATTCGATGTACCTGGGGCAGATGCAATTGGTACACAGTGCGCCCGATGTGGTTCCTGGCAGCGGTGCGGACGCTCAGGCGCTCGCCGACGAGTTCGTGAACATGGTTCTGGCCAGGTAAGTCCGCCGTCGAACGCAGCGTGATCTGCGCATCACCCTGCGCTTTCAGGTGAGGGACCACACATTGCGCGTAACCCATAGTTACAGATACTTTGAGGTCAGCTGAAGTGGGGTGCCGGATATGTCGACATTTCCCGGAGGCGCAAAACCGTTTCACGACAGGAAGAAAGGTGACTCACCATGAGCGTTGTGCTTATTTCGTTGCTGGTCGCCGCTGGACTCACCGTGCTGGCCACCAGTGACGGTGCCGGTCTGGACTTCGGGAGTCGGCAGCTGAACCGCCAGTTGAAGACCCGCACGCACCGGTAACCCCGGAAATCGGCCGGCTCCACGCGATACTTCGCGGAGCCGGCCGATTGCGTTGCTCCGGTCAGTTCACTCCGAGATCTACCAGCCAGGCCCGGGTGCTGCGGGCGACGATGCCCAAGGCAACGGCAGAACCCGTCGCGGAGTCGAACGCGACGCTGTCGGCAGATTCGAGTCCCGTGTAGAGCTGGGAAACCCCGGCTGCTGCGCCCCCTCCGATGATCGGCGCAATCGACGCACCGAAGGCATCGGGCGTCACGGCTTCGAAAGTTACCGCGCGCGAGAAGTGTTCGGCGAATGCCTCGGCGAGTTCGATGCCGGTGATCGCCGGAATCTGTCCGATGTCGACCGCGTCCGGTGCTACGTCGAGAGTCAGGGCCGCAACGGCTGCATCAGCGACGTCGAGATGTGAACTCCATGCGACCGCGAGATCGGCACGCAGTGGGTAACGCAGGACCCCTTCGTCTTTCACCCCCGACAGCACGGTGGGCAGAAGAAGATTCTCGAGGAACAAACGCGGGGTCAGGACGGTCACCGCGATACCTTCGGCGTGGAGTCCGTCGACGAGCTCGGAGAGAACGGGTGTGTTGGGACCGGCAAGCGGCGAAGTAGCGTCGCGGGTCACCGTGCCGCTGGTAGAGATCACGAACCGCGAAGGACGTGTCACTCTTGCTGCTGCCAGAACGTTGTGGGCGTAACCAGCTAGCGTCTCGGTGTCACCGGCGAGTGGCAGGTGGAAGAACACCCCGTCTACCCCGCGATAAGCATCGGCGAGAGAGTCGGCTGACGCATTGTCCGCGACGACGGTGTTCGCACCCTCGAACGTCTGGTCAGGGTTGCGGGTGATTGCTCGGACTTCGGCACCTGTAGATCCGGCGAGAGCCGCGACCAATCCCGCGAGAACGGGAGAACCCTGTGCGCCGGTGGCGCCATGCACTGTGTAAGTCATGACGCCTATAGTTCAGATTGGGAACCAGTTACTTCAAGTGAACTAATGGGGAATCGATGAGTGAATCAGGTCACGTGCTTCCGGAGTGCGGCGTCGCGCGCTTTCTGCTGGTTCTGGACGGACCGTGGGCAACGCTGATCGTTCGTGAGCTCACGCACGGCCCGATGCGCTTCACGGAACTACGACGCGCATTGCCCGGCATCAGTCCCAGGACACTTTCCGCCAGGCTCAAGCGATTCGAGGAGTTCGATCTGGTGACCCGGACTGCCTACGCCGAGGTGCCGCCGCGAGTGGAGTACGAACTCACCGCGACGGGGATGGAACTGCGCTCCGTGCTCGAAGCGATGGTCGAGTGGGCGGATCTGGCACTCCCCGTTTCGTGACCCTGCCCTCAGTGCGGGCCCGAAAGTCCAACCCGCAGAGCGCCGCAGGCCTCGAACATCGCATCTTGACCGGTATGGCCGACACCGGTGGTGTTGACGAAGGCATGGATCAATCCACTGTGACGCCTGAGTGCAACCGGGACTCCGGCCTCTCGCAGCCGGTTCGCGTATTCCTCACCCTCGTCGCGTAGTGGGTCGAAACCGGCGACGGCAACGTACGCGGACGGTAGGCCGGCCAGGTCCGGAGTGAGCAGCGGTGAGACTCGCGGGTCGAGAGCCGAAGCGCCGCCCGACAGGTAATGGGCTGCATACCAGTCGAGTTGGGCGTCGGTGAGAAAGAAGTCGGTGCCGAACATCTTGTGCGAAGGGCGCTTCGACGAAAGGTCCACCCAGGGGAAGAAGAGCAGTTGGAATACTGGTTTGACGTCGTCTTCGGTCGTGGACTGCGCGACGACGGCAGCCAAGTTCCCACCCGCGCTGTCTCCGCCTACCGCAATGGATTTCGGATCTGCACCCAGCTCTGTGGCATGCTCGACGCAGTACCGGAATGCGGCGACGGCGTCATCGACCCCGGCGGGGAACGGGAACTCCGGTGCTAACCGGTAGTCCACCGACAACACACTGACCTCGCCGTGGCGGGCCAGGAAGCGGCACACACTGTCGCCGCTCTCGAGGCTGCCGAGGACGAACCCGCCGCCGTGGAAGTACACCAAAAGTGGAGCGGGCGTTGAGACTCCGGCCGGGCGATACAGCCGAGCCGGAATCGCGTGATCCCCGGCCGGGATCTCGAGGTCACGTACCGTCTCGATGTCGATGGGCGTACCGCCGAACAGTCGCGATTCGGCGTCGATCTGAGCCCGTCCCTCTTCGACCGGAAGATGCTCGAAGCTCGTACCTTCGACCGCTGAGAGCAATCTCAGCGCAAGCTGGATCTCGGGGTGCAGAGTCTGCCCGTCGATCTCCTTCGGCTTGCCACCGAGAATGCGCTGCGCGCCGGTCGGTAAGGCGCCGACGACATCGAGCACCACCCGCGCAACACGATCTTGGACAGACATCTTCTCCGTGGACATACTCGCCTTCCGTCGGCTGATCACCCGTCGCTTGTACGTTACGAAAGAACCGGACAAATATCCAGGAATCTCGGCGCTCGCGGTCAGCTTGCCGGTGTCACCGTGACTGTGACGGGGCCCGCGTCGTCCGCGGTTTCCACTGTGAGAAGCCGGCTTTGGGGGTTCCAGTTAACGATGTCGGCGCCCGCGACGTCGACGCCGCCGGGAAAGCCGCTCTCGGGTAGATAGATCTCGGTCGGTGCCGTTACCGCGGGGTTCGGGGTGAACGTCAGCTGAAGGCGGTCAACGGTCGAGGACCATTCGGTGGGTGTGCCCGCGACGGCACGCGGATACGGCTTGTTCAGGGTGTCGACGAGGAGTGTCTGCGATCCGTCCGGCAGGTACGGGCCCCAAGGACCTGGATCACTGGACCAGTAGGAGACACCCGCGCCGAGTTCTCGGGCGGTCGTGTAGACGCGGTCGATGTAGTCGGTTGCGCCGGGCAGTGTTGTGTCGAGCCCGAATTCGCCGAGAATGATCGGAACGCCGCCGAGTACGTTGCCTGCGATGTGTTCGACGCTGTCGCGCCAGGTGTCGATGGTCGCGTCGGTGAGTGTGCGTGAGAGGCCGGAGTATCCGTCACCGAGGTCGAGGGGCAGCGGGTACAGGTGTGGGCAGTAGGCGATTCGCTGTTCGCCGGCTCGTGGGTCGTTGATCTTCGTGAGCCCGCTGGGGACACCTTGGTTGACGCCGACGGCCTGCGGGGCCACACACACCCAGCTGTCCTGATCAACTTCCCTGATGGCGTTGGTGGTTCGCTGATACAAGGCAGCGAGGGGCCCACCTTCGAAGGCGGGGCCTTGGAGGGAACCGCCCCACGGCTCGTTCATCAGGTCGTATGCCACGACGGTGTCATTGCCTGCAAAACGTTCGGCCACCGCCTGCCAGGCGTTCGCGTAGTGCTCGACCAGTTCGGGATGTTGGCCGGTGGTGTTCCAGAAGTTGTCGAATGCACGCATCACACCGGGTTGGACGTAGTACAGCTCCCACCGGTCTTGAGGGCTGACCGGAAGGCCGTCCATGTAGGTCGCCCAGGCCGGCGCGCCGTTGCCGATGTTGCCGGCGCCGTTGCCACTGTTGCCCTCTGGTGTGATCGCGCCGGAGTAGACGTCCTGATGCATGTCGAGCATGACCTTGTAGCCGCGCTCGGCGTACCAGCTGACTCGGTCCTCGACGCGGTCCAGATATTCCTGGTCGTACTGTCCCGGCTCTGGCTCCACCGAACGCCAGGAGATCAGGAAACGCACGAAATTTGTTCCCATGTCGGCATGTTCGCGCTCGAGATCGGCTTCGGTGAACTTCGGCATGCCGTCGGGTGCGCTTTTTGCGCTCGACGCCGTGTTGAACCCTCGCAGGATCAAGGAGCGCCCGGCGTCGTCGGTCAGGTACGACGGTGGCACCGACGTGCCATCGGCGTTCCCCGACGTGGGCAGGCTGCCCTGAGCCGCGGCAATTCCGCCGCCCAGTATCAGTGAGCCCGCGACTATCAGTGCTGAGAGCGGGATACGACGCACGGAAACTCCTTCTGGGTATGTGGATGGATTGACTTGTCCGAATGGGGATTCGGCCCTGGGCTTGAACGCTCGGTGTCGATTCACGTCGGTTGGCTTACGCTGGTCCGCCCGTTTTCGATGTGTCCGACGAGCACGCGCTTGAATTCAGGATCTTCGTCGACCGTCACGGCGGCCTGATACCAGCCGTCCACCGAACGCACCGTCCACTGAGAGTGTGCACCGGCAGCGAGTTTGCGTCGGTTTCCGTCCACATTGACCGTCAGTGCACGACTTCCGGAATTGGTCGCCGTCAGTACAAGCGTGCGCGTCCCTGCGTCGACAGTTGTCGAGACGTCGAGCGAAGCTGCCGCACTGTCTGTAGCTCCACTGAACTCGCGCCTGAAACCGTTGGGACCCAACAGGTTCAGGCTGTAGACGCGATCCCTGAGCGCAACGGTGTCGTCGACCTCGCCGACGACGTCGTAATGCCGTGGCTCGTCGAACTCACCTGCGTACGGGTACATGGCCAGGTGCGTTGATGCGGCGCCGGCATTGACCAGATGGACCGCCAACGAGCCGGTTTCCGGGTTCACCGTCGTGTAGGCGTCGGGCTGATAGGGAAGGGCCCGTGCTGGTCGAGTGCCGCTTTCCTGCAGAGGCATTCTCTGTTCGGTGGGCGGGGTCGGTGTCCACCGCGGTTCCAGCGGCGGAGTGGGTTGCGGGCGCGCCAACGTCGGCCGGCTACGCGGGTTGGCGAAGTCGAACACCGACGTGAGGTCGCCACTCACCGTGCGTCGCCACGGGTCGATTTCCGGTTGCGTGATTCCGAACCGCTTCTCCAGAAACTGTGTGACAGACGTGTGGTCGAATACCTGCGAACAAACGAAACCGCCAACAGTCCACGGCGAGATGATCGTCATCGGCACCCGCGGGCCGAGACCGAGCGGCTGATTACCGACCCATTCGGCTTCGACCCAGCGCGGTGGTCGAGGTGGCGGTACATGGTCGAAGTACCCGTCGTTCTCGTCGAAGTTGACGATCACGGCCGTCTTCGCCCACAGATCCGGATCGGACGCGATGGCGTCGAGTACTTGATAGAGCAGTGTTGCGCTCGCCGCAGGTGACGAACCCGATGGATGCTCCGAATCCACCTCGGACGGAACGAGATAACTGACTTGCGGCAGTCGGCCCGACTCGACGTCCTTCCTGAACTCGGCGGCCAGTGTGCCGGGCCGGGATCGGTACAGCGCGCGATCGTAGAGTTGGCGATCAGCAGGCGACAGTTGGTCTGCGGCATTCGCGAGGGCCAGTACCGCTGCGTCCTGGACCGGCGCCGGCATCGACGGCAGGGCGAGATAGAACCCGGCCAAGGTCTGGATTTCGTAGGGGAGCAGGCTTGGCCGACCAAGCAGCCCTGCCGCCACTTTCTTGAAGGCAGTGAAGTATTCGAGGTTGTTGTCTCCGAAGTTGTCCCACTCCTGGTAGGTCTTCCAGGAAATGCCGGCGGACTGCAACCGCTCGGGAACCGTCGTCCATCCGTAGCCGGCGTGCCAGGGGTTGTAGGCCGCATTGGTTACAGCTCTTCCCTCGGGGCCGGGCGGATCCGAAGGCAGGACCGACTCGGTCGGATTAGGCGAAAGTGGCTCGTATCCGGTGTATCCAGAGACCCAATAGTTCCGGTTGGGGCTCGTCGATGTCGGTACGGAGCAGTGGTAGGCGTCGCAGATCGTGAACGCGTCCGCCAGTTCGTAATGGAACGGGATGTCTTGCCGGTCGTAGTACGCCATTGTCGTACTGGTTTTTGCCGCGATCCAACCGTCGTGCCAGCCGTCGGCGAGTGCGGCATGTCCGCCCGCCCAGCTGTGGTCGAGTCCGGTCACGTTCTGGGTGTCCATGCGTTGTGCCGCAGCGGAATCGCGGATGGGGAAGGGGAGCACAGGACCGGTAGGACCGGGTTGTTCGAAGACGCTGTTGCCGCTGCGTAGACGCAACGCATTCGGATCACCGAAGCCGCGAACACCCCTCAGCGCGCCGTAGTAGTGGTCGAAAGATCGGTTCTCCTGCATGACGAGGACTACATGCTCGATCGAATCGAGCCCGCCGGAGTTTGCGGGTGTCGCCAGTACACGTTGAAGCGACGGCGGCAGAAGGGAAGTAGCGGCGACTGCAGTTGCACCGACCCCGGCGGCGAGAAACGACCGTCGAGAAAGAGAATTCCTGGACACTTGTGCTCCATCGATAAATCAATCAGTTCTATGACCACGGCCGCAACAGGCTGCTGCCGCTGCTCCGAATCGGTGCAGCGGCAACAGCGTCGAGAAGAATTCGATCAGGAACCGAAGAGACCGCCCAGTGAACCGAGGCTGCCCGAACCGCCGTTCCCGCCGTCGTCAGGCGCAGCAGAAACCTTGACGACGGATTCGTCCGACGCGGACTGTGTGAATCCACTTCGCCCGGCGTATGCCGCCTTGATCCGATGATCGCCCGTCGATGCGAAAGTGTGCGTCAGTCGCGCCACTCCATCGACTCCGACGACAACGGGCTGTCCGATGGGTTGGTCGCCGTCGTAGAACTGAACCGAGCCCCCGCCGGGGTTGGGGGTGACAGTCGCGGACAGTTCTGCCGCGACATTCTGCTTGGTCGTCGCGGGAGCTGCCAGTGAGGTCGAGGTGGTGACATCGGACGGTGCGGGATCAGACACGGTGACCGTTTGAGCGGATGCCATCGACGGCATGAATCCTGTTGCGCCGGAGTAGTAGGCCGAGACGGCATGAGATCCAGCCGAGGTGAAGGCATGTTCCAGAGTGGCTTTGCCGTCAGCGCCCACCGGGATCGGAGCGCCGATATCTGCAGCGCCGTCCTTGAACTGGAGAGTGCCACCGGCGGGTGTCGGCGTGACCTGCGCCCTCAGCGACACCGATATGCCCGTCTTCGCATCGGTAGGAACGTTCACGGCAGTGTCGGTCTGCTTGACGACAGGTGCGGCAGTCACCGTGACCATTGCCTCGGTCGAGTTGGAACTCTGGAATCCGTTGACGCCCTGGAACGTTGCGGAGACCCGCGCGGTTCCGGCGGTGAAGAAGGTATGCGGTAGCCGGGCAGTGCCGTCGGCACCGGGCGTGACCGGTGTACCGACGTCGGCGCCGTCCACCCTGAACTGCACGTTTCCGTTGACCGGAGCCGGATCCACCTTTGCGACAAGCTCGGTCGGTGTGCTGGCTTGGATCGAGCCGGGCATCTGGATCGTGGTGGTTGTCGGTTGGCTGACGTAGATGGTGGTCAGGGCCTGCCCACCGGCGTTAAGGCCGGAGTTCCTGTTGTCCCGCGGGGAGCAGTTGTAGCGCTCCCAGTAGTTGACTGTGAAGACATCCTTTTCGCGCTGGACGAATGTGAGCGCATTTCGGTCGTCGTCGTAGTTGGCGGAACCGGGATCGGAAACCCTCAGCGAAGGCTTGATCTCGGTACCGGCCGCACCAGCTTTGACCGTGACGTCGACTGCGGGGAGTCGGAACTTGGTGTTGGCACCGACGATGATGCCGTCACTCGATCGAACTGCGGAGGACGGACCGTTTCCGGTGGTCCGATTCGATCCGGAGATACGCAGGTGCGTACCGGATGCCGATGGATTACCGCCGTCGTCGATCCGTGTGACTGTCGGAGTGGCACTGTCGGATCCGAGGCCGTACGCACTGTCCGCCACAAGCTGGGAACTCACGAATTCGACGCCGGACGGGATGTCGAAGTCGTACTTGATCCGGGCCCAATGCACGACTCCACGGCTGGCATGGCCGCCGCTGTTTGTCTTCATCTCGTTCGGCTGCACGCGGTAGGTGACGGTCTCACCTGGTGCCGCGGTGGTCGGCGCGGTGATGGTGACTCCCGAGCCGAGTGTCTCGTTGAACGTGATCGGGCTTGCCACACCGTCCATCTCGCGCACATGGCATGCAGTTGTGAAGGCCACGCTCTTGGTCTCGGGGGCAGCAGAGGCGATCCCGCCGCCGACGATGGAGAACAAGCCGCCGGCCAGTACCGAGACGGTTGCAATCGCAGAGCCGCGTAGGAGTTTCGAGTTCGTCGTCGAATCCTGGTTTCTGTTCACAGTTTTCACGACCCGAATCCGGGGGTACCAAGGCTGCCGAGGCTACCGGTGCCAGGCTCGGGCTCGGACGGTTCGACGACGTTGATCGTCACGGCGCCCGACATCGACTCCATGAAACCGGCCGATCCCGTGTAGTACGCCGTGATGTTGTGGTCGCCCGCTGTTGTCATCGTGCGGTTGGCCTTCGCGACGCCGTTGACGACGGCCACCGGAGCGCCGAGGTCGACCCCTCCGTCACGGAACTGCACTGTTCCTCCCGACGGCCACGGAGTGACCGTTGCCGTCAGTTCCACGGAGTCACCGACGACGGCCTTACCGGGTGCGTCGATTCGCGTCTGTGTCTGAGCGAGGCTGGAGTCGACGTTGATCACGGCGAGCGGCCGGCCGCCGGCGTTCAATCCGGCCGAACGATTGTCGCGTGGTGAGCAATTGGTGGTCAGCCAGTATTTGACGCCGCCGAGCAGGGTCTCCTGCTGCAGGAAGGTCAGGTAGTTGGCGGCACTGTCGTAGGAACCCGAGTTGGAGTCGGACACGCGCAGCATGGGCTTGATCTGGGTGCCGACAGCCCCTGACGTGACGGTGACGTCGACTGCCGGGAGCTGGAACGTCTTTCCTCCACCGACCTCGATTCCGCCGCCGCCGTTGTCGTCGGTGTTGGGTCCGTTGCCCGCCGTGATGTTGTTGCCGGAGATACGAAGATGCGTCCCATTCGGATCGGGTGAACCGGCATCGTTCACCCGCGTGATCGTCGGGGCGACCCCACCCAGATTCGAGCTGGTGCCGGCCACGATCTGCGCCCCCACGTAGGAGGTGCCTGCGGGGATGTCGAAATCGAACTTGAGACGCGTCCAGTTCACGACGGACCTGAGGTCGTAACCGTCCTTGGGGACCGTCATCGGCTTGGGCGCGAGGCGGTATGTGAAGGTGGAGTTCGGCGGGACCACGGCCGGCGCACTGATCGTGACGCCGGAATCACGCGTCTCGTTGTGCGTGATCGGTCCGGGGAACTGCCACCCGTGGCACGATGCCGTGAACGGAAGGTCCACATCAGCGGCGGACGAGACTCCGGTTCCGCCGATCACGAGGGCAACGCATCCGGTCAACGACGCGGCCACCCCCACTCCTCGGCGCATCAACGTCGACACCATTCACATTCTCCTTGAGTAGCGCTCGACAAGATCGAGCTCTCGGCTTGAAGCCGGGTCCGGGAACCGGCCTCGAGCTGACAGAGAATCGAATACGTCTCGTCGTTTGCTCACCACCAGCTCAAACCCTGGAGAGGAGTAGAACACAGAGCGAGCCGCAGAATATGCGATTCGGACAAATTGTTGGACAAACGTCCAACCGGTGAAATTTCTCCACTTCTCCGACCGCTCTGCACTGCTTTAACGTGGCGTGAAGTGGGCCCGGTAAACGGTCAGGCGATCGCGCGGCGCATCAGGTCTGCCGTCTCCTTGTTGAATGCGACCAGTGTGACCGTCTCGACCTCGGTCTTCGCCGCGCGAATCGCTGAAACGGCCTGTCGGACGGCATCTTCCTTCGGCCAGCCGTAGACCCCTGCCGAGATCAACGGAAAGGCGACGGTACGGGCGCCGATCGAGTCGGCCACGGCGAGGCTGCGGGTGTACGCCGACCGAAGCAGACCGGAACGGTCCTCGGAGCGCGAATACCTCGGGCCGACGGTGTGAATCACGGCCTTGGCGTGCAGCTTTCCGGCGGTGGTGGCTACGGCCGCACCCACCGGCAGGCCGTCGGGAAGGCTGGTGTTGCGCAATATCTCGCAAGCCTTCAGGATCTCCGGTCCCCCGGCACGGTGGATCGCGCCGTCGACACCGCCGCCGCCGAGGAGCCTGGAGTTGGCCGCATTGACGATGGCGTCGACGGTCAGCGTCGTGATGTCACCTTCGACGACTGTAATAGCGGGCATGGATCCTCCTGTGTATCCGACGGCTGTGTGTCCGACGGACGCGTTTCCGACTGCCGTGTTCCAGAGTTCACGCTTCGGGCGAGCCCACGGCATAGCCGAGCGTACGTCGTAGGGATCACGTCCGATCAACATCGAGTATCGCGCTGCAACCGACGGCGTGCGACTGTGCGCCTGAACGCAATGGAGGAGTACGCGCTTTCCCTCGGCCCGCAACGCCTGGACGGTGCGCGCTGCGTCGTCGAGAACGAACTCGAGGTTGGCGTTGGAATCGTGACCGTCGTCGACCAACCAGAACTCGACGTGATCAGGGGCGACCTGTCGTGTTCCCATGCGGCACAGGCTGACCACGGCGTCGTAGTCTGCAGTGGACACCGCATCGACGCCGCCGAGCATGACGCCGTCGTCGTGCGGGTGCGTCGTCAGGTGGTGGGTTCCGCGAAACCTCGAGTAGTCGAGTTCTGCCGTCGACGGCCATCCGTTCTTGTCGTCGGTACCGCCGCGAGCGGTCTTTATTGCCAGGCGAATCAGATCGGAGGAACGGTATCCCGGCCAGCCATGCATGATTCGGCGCCAACGGGCGGGAACCGCCGACGCTCCCCAGCGGGCGCCGAGGAGGCCACCCGCGATGGCCGCCGTCGTGTCGGTGTCCCCGCCGGCTCTTGCTGCTGCTTCCAATGCGTACTGGAGGTGGCGAGCATCGCCATTGTCCGTGGAAGTGATTGCCCACCAAGCAGTTTGAAGTGCATGCACCACCCAACCGTTCTTGGAGAAGTCCTGCGGGTTCCCGGTTTCGGCCTGATCGAGCAGCGGGCCCCAGTATTCGGCGACGTCCTGATCGGCAACGGAGAGGAAGCCGCGAACACCGTCGAAGTTGCCGGCGACAACGGCATGGCGGATGGCATGGGTCCACAACTCGCACGCCTGTCCGGCACGCGGGTCGTCGTGCGTGAGTGAACTGATCCGGTGCGCTGCCGACCTGGCACCTTCTGCATCGTCCAAGTAGGAGAGGGCGACGGGAGCAGTCCGCATGAGCGAGCCGTTGCCGGCCTTGCGGCCGCTGATCGCCCGCGCACGATCCGCCATCGCCGCTGCGCTTTCGGAGCGGACGGACAACACTGCTCGCGTCTGGTTGCCGATGTCCGCGGGCTTCGAGTCGTACCACCGGATGAACTGTGCTGCAATGGCATCGAGACCGTCAGCGCTTCCGATGTCGATTCCGGTAGCGGCCACCTCGGCGATCGCAACTGCCATCGAGGTGTCGTCGGTCCATTCTCCCGGCGCCCAGTCGAACGGGCCGCCACCGATCATGTCGATCGTGACCTCGGCCTTCGGGTAGGTGAATTCGTAGCCGGCGCCGAGTGCGTCTCCTGCTGCGGTGCCGAGCAGAACGCCGGCCGCTCGATCGGACTGCTGTGCGGTGAGTTTCATAGCCACCTCTTCGGTTCGCGATGATCGTTTGATCAACTTTGCGCTAACAATAGATCATGTTTGAGATAACATGCAAGGGTGAATAAATGGACAGACACGAGCGGCAAGGGATTGACGGACTATCCGCGTCCGTCTGTGGCAGTGGACGTCGCGGTGCTGACGTACAGCGGTGGATCTCTGAAAGTTCTGGTGGTTCGGCACCGTCTCGGTGCGCTGGCGCTACCGGGAACATTTCTGCACGAACGCGAATTGCTCACGGCCGCAGCCGATCGTGCCCTTTCGGTCAAGGCAGAGTTGGCCCAGACGAGCTTCCACCAGTTGGCGATCTTCGACCGACCGGACCGCGACGACCGTGGATGGGTTTTGTCGGTCGCACACACGGCTTGCCTACCGGAATCGGCACTGCCCGATTCGGCGCTTCTCGTCGATGTGTACGACGACGAGGCAGTGAGCGGACTCGCATTCGATCACGCCGACATGGTGCGACTCGCGGTCACGGACCTACGTACGAGGTATGCGTCGTACGTGGATCCGGACGGATTGTCGGGCGGGACGTTCACCGTCGCCGAACTTCGGGGACTCTACGAGGTGATCTTCGATCGTCCGTTCCAGAAGGACAGCTTCCGCCGGCAGGTGTTCGACGCGCTCGAAAGTACCGGCGAGATGAGCAGACCAGGTAACGGCCGACCCGCCGAGACGTACCGGAGGCGGGGTGACGGCGCACTGACTGCGCAGGCAATGGCATTTTTGACCGGATGAAGTGAAACGAATTCTTGCAGTTCTGCTGACCTGACGCGCTGAGCTGGGTAATGTCCGATTGATGGGTGCAGTTTCGAATGAAGCCGAGTCCAAGATTCCGACTGTCGTGTGGGGTACCGGCAACGTCGGGCGTGCATCGATTCGCGCTGTGACAGCCAATCCGGCCCTCGAACTTGTCGGCGTCATCGTTGCGAACCCCGAGAAGGTCGGGCGAGACGCCGGTGACCTCGCCGATCTGGGAGTGCACCTGGGCGTCGCGGCTACCGACGACGCCGATGTCGTGCTCGCAGCGTCTCCCGGCGCGGTGGTCTACGCGGCGTCCGGCGACATTCGGCCCGACGACGCGGTTGCCGACATCACGCGGGCACTGGCCGCCGGAGCTGTGGTGGTCACGCCGTCCGTATATGCGCTGTACGACCCGAAATCTGCGCCTCCCGAACTTCGTGATCCCGTCGAAGCTGCTGCCAAGGCGGGCGGCGGCGCTCTGTTCGTCTCCGGTATCGACCCAGGCTGGGGCAACGACATCCTGCCGATTCTCGTCAGCGGGCTCGCGGGGACAATCGACCAGATCCGGTGTCAGGAAATCTTCGACTACACGACCTACGAACAGCCGGATTCTGTCCGCTACCTGATCGGGATGGGTCAGCCGATGGACTACGAACCTCCCATGGTCGCGCCGACCGTACCCACCATGGTCTGGGGCGGGCAGATTCGGCTCATCGCGCGGGCACTCGGGGTGGAACTCGACGAGATCCGCGAGACCTTGCTGCGCCGCCCGCTCGAGGAAACCGTGTCGACCGAACATATGGGGGAGTTCGCGGTCGGCACCCAAGGCGCACTGCGATTCGAGGTTCAGGGAATCGTCGGCGGGGAACCCCTGATCGTGATCGAACACGTCACGCGTATTCATCCGTCCTGTGCCCGCGACTGGCCGCTCCCGCCCGACGGCGGCGACGGCGCGCACAAGGTGATCGTCGAAGGACGACCACGAATCGAGATCAACGTCGAAGCCACCGATGAAGGTGGAAACCGCGCGGCCGGTGGAAATGCCACGGCCGTAGGACGTCTCGTCAACGCAATTCCCTGGCTACGTCAGGCTGAACCCGGTCTTTACGACGCGCTGGACGTTCCGCTCACACCCGGCGTCGGCAAGCTCGGTGCCCGAAACTCGGAGGTACTCACATGAATATCGACATACCCGAAGGCAAGAATCCGATCGGCTACGTGTGGGGAGAGATGGTCCCCGGCATCGGACCCGCGGCCGCCGGGTTCTCCCAAAAGGTCTACACGGACGGCACTCTCGGACTCCGCGAGTTCGAGGCGGCCAGGCTTCGGATCGCTCAGATCAACGGGTGCATCTTCTGTCAGGACTGGCGCACCGAGCGTGACGGCGAGACTGTGGAGTCGACGTTCGATCAGTCTGTCACCGACTGGCGCACCACCGATGCCTTCGACGACAGGACGCGCCTCGCTGCCGAATACGCCGAGAGATACGCCCTCGACCACCACGGGCTCGACGACGAGTTCTGGGAACGTATGACCGCTCACTACTCCCAGCGAGAAATCGTCGAGTTGAGCATGTGCCTCGGATCGTGGTTGGCCTTCGGCCGGCTCAACCACGTCCTCGGCCTCGATACTCAATGTGTGTTGCCCGGCAACTGAACTAGTTGCCCAGCGTCGTCAGATCCGGGTAGTTCGAGACCTCCCAGCCGCCGTCGACGACCAGACTGGTTCCGGTGATGTACGAGGCGTCGTCACTGGCGAGATAGAGGCAGGGGCCCGCGATCTCGTCGGGAGTTGCCGCTCGGGACATGGGGATTCGGCTGAGAAACATGTCGCGGGCGGGTTCGTAGTTCATGACCGGCGCGACCAGTGGCGTGTCGACCAGGCCGGGCAGAACTGCGTTGACCCGGATTCCCGACGCAGCCAGTTCGATCGCGGCATTCTTGCTGAACATCTCGACTCCGGCTTTGCCTGTCGCGTATGCACTCCCGTAGGGGCTCGGCACGTGCGCGTTCAATGAGGACACGTTGACTATCGCACCACCGCGACCGTGCTCTCGGATGTGCCGCGCTTCATGTTTGGTGCAGAGGAAGACGCCCTTCTGAACCAGGTCGATCGTGAAATCCCAGTCGGCCTCCTCGAGGTCGACGATCTGCCCCACCCTCGACGCACCGGCAACGTTGAAAGCCAGATCGATACCGCCGAATTCCGCCGCCGCCGCGGCAAGGGCCTCGGCAACATCGGATTCCTTGGTGACGTCAGTGGGAACGGCGAGGAAGGCCCCGCCGTGCTGGGAGGCTATCTCTTTCAAACCCTCTGCAGCGATGTCGATTCCAGCTACCTGTGCGCCTTCGTCGATAAGCCTTAGTGCGATGGCTGCACCGATACCTGATGCTGCTCCAGTGACGACTGCTGTTTTCCCGGCAAATCTGGACGTGTTAATGGGCACCTGCTTTCAAGAACCTTCCGGTTCGGCGGTTGCCGAGAACGGGTGCTGCTTCTCCGTCGCCGAAGACGTACTCGCCGCCGACGAACACTGCGGTGACGGTCTGGTCGTTGCGATTGACCATGCGGGAGAGGTTGTCGTACTCCACAACCGGGCTTTCCGCATAAGTGTCGAGCGAATCGTCGAGATGAGCGGGATCGATCACAACCAGGTCGGCGCGATCACCTAATCGAAGGTGCCCGGCATCGACGTCGTACCACTCGGCGAGTTCACCGGTGAGACGATGCACCGCTGCCTCGACGGTCATGAACGGACGGCCGACCTTTTGGGCATCGTAGACACGTCGTAGTAGGCGTAAGCCGAAGTTGTAGAACGCCATGTTGCGCAAATGCGCTCCGGCGTCGGAGAACCCGAGTTGGACGCCATTGTCCTGGGCGAACTTGTCCAGAACCTCCGGCCGGTGGTTCGAGATGGTTGTGCGCCAACGCACTTTCGTGCCGTGTTCGAGGACCAGATCCAGGAATGCATCGACAGGGTGGAGGCCGCCACGTTCGACGCCGACCTGCCCGAAGCTCTTGCCGACCAGGGATTCGTCGGGGCAGGACACGATCTCGGCGTCGAAGAAATCGCGATGCCAAACTTTGACACCGAACTTCTGGTCGTAGTCCTTGCGGAATTGTCGACGGTAATCCTCGCTCTGCATGAGGACGTTGCGTTCCATCTCGTCGGTCAGATGCAGTGCTGCAGCGCCAGATCCGAACTCCTCGAAGACAACCAGGTCGATGCCGTCGGCATATACCTCGAAGGGAACTGGCAGGTGCTGCCAGCGCAGGTCGCCGCCGAGTCGATTGACCAAGTGTGCCAGTGGGCCGAGTATCACCACGGCCAACTTGTTGGACTTGATGTCGGCCGCCGAAAGCATGCTCGTCTTGAGTCGCTTACGCCAGATACCCGCGCTGGAGAACGCCATCGCTCCGGTACTCATCGGGTTGGAGAGGTCAGGTCCGGCCTGAAATACCCGTCCCCGACGGCGCAGGATCGCATTGAGTCGGCGTCGTTCTTTCGTGGTTGCATACGTCGACGGCAGCGTGCGTGAGCGGCAGGTCTCGCCGTCGAGTTTGTCGAACAACAATTGCTGACTGGACATCCCGACGAATCCTGCGTCGAGAGCTTCGGTCAACTGTGCTTCCATCGACGCGAGTTCGGCGTCTGTGGGATGGACGTCCTTCCTGGTAGCACGATCCAGTCCCATCTCGGCGGCCCGCATATCGGAGTGTCCGATGAAGGCTGCAACGTTGGGACCTAGCGGAAGCGCCTCTAGTGCAGCAACATACTCGCTCGCAGAGTTCCAGGTCTTGGCACGGTTGAGTGCGTCGACGACGTGCTTACGCGGAATTGCCTCTACTCTGCCGAAGAGATCACCCGCGTCGGAGGGGCTGGCGTGAATGGTGGACAGGGAACACGATCCGACAAAGATCGACGTGACCCCGTGTCTGAGCGATTCGCTCAGTGCCGGGCCTTCGAGGATCTCGACGTCGTAGTGGGTGTGGATGTCCACGATGCCCGGGATCACCCACTTGCGTCTCGCTTCGATGACACGGGGACAGTCGGTTTCGTCGAGTGGATCGAGGGAGATGGCAGTAACCAACCCATCGCGGATACCCAGATTGCGGACAGCTGGTTTGGCCCCGGTGCCGTCGAACCACAGACCGTTGTTGATCACGGCGTCGTAGGTCATGAGAGAACCACCTTTGCACGTATCGTTTTTCCGGTTGCATTGCGGGGCAGAGGAGTTGTGCTCAGTTTCCACTTCACCGGCACCTTGAAGTAAGCCAGTCGTTCGGCGACATAGTCGCGTAGTTCTTCTTCGCCGGCGGCTCCCTCACTCCGCAAAACGACGACGGCTGCAACTTCTTGGCCGAGGTCTGCCGAATCAATGCCGATCACAGCGCATTCGAGTACGGCGGGATGCTCGTCGATGGTCTGCTCGATTTCGAGAGGGTAGACGTTCTCGCCGCCGCGCAGGATCAGGTCGGATCGGCGACCCGTCAGGCGGAGTCGGCCGTCCTCGAATACTCCGAAGTCGCCGGTTCGGAGCCATCGATCAGGACCGATAGCGGCTGCAGTCGCGGTCTCGTCGTTCCAGTACCCCAACATCACATAGGCGCTGCGCGCACAGATCTCACCTTCCTCGCCGTCGGGGACTGCAACACCGAAGGGGTCGCGCACCTCCACGCTCACCCCGATGATCGGCCGGCCGAGAGTTCCGGGGAACGCGGCAAGTTCCGGTGGTGTGGCAACTGAAATGCCGGTGGAGGATTCGGTGAGCCCGTAGCTGTCGACCAAGGTGTGCTGCGCAAAAGGCAGTCGTGCGCGCAGTCGGTCCTGCAAGGCCGGAGATGACGGCGCAGACGCGAGCGCAAAGGCGCTCAGTGAGGTCAGGTCGTACTTCTCGAGACTGCCGTACTCGAGGAGACGGGTTGCCATGGTGGGGACCACCGCCCAGTTTGTGACCTTCTCGCGTTCGACGAGGGAAAGGACTTCGTCGACGTCGAAGGCGCCCTGATGGATGACCACCGCTCCGCCCGTCGCGAGTCGTGGGATCGCCAGGTTATGCAGGCTTGCAATGTGAAACAGCGGCGCGGTCAGCAGATACCGCAAGTCACTCGGTCGGCCGTCGCTGGGTTTGCCGGTGAACGCCGCAGCGAGGCGATCGCTGTAGCGGTGGTAGTCGATGACGGCCAACACGTTTCGGTGACTGTGAACAGCCCCCTTGGGGCGGCCACTGGTTCCGCTCGTGTACAGGATGACGGCCGGATCGTCCTCGTTGACGGAAGTACGGGGCAGTGTCGATCCCGAATACTTCTCCATCAAGGTAGGTAGATCTTCTTCCATCGTGAGTACGGGAACATCGGTGTTCAGTTCGGAAAGAATCTGCGCGCGTTTGGCGTCGGCGATCACCACTGTGGGGGTGGTGTGATCGATGCCGTACGCCACCTCGCGGGCCACCCACCACGAGTTGAATCCGACGGCGATGGCACCGAGGGACTGAGCCGCCCAGAAGGTCATCACCCATTCCGGCGTATTGGCAGCAAGTATGCCGACCCGATCACCCTTGCGGACGCCGTACCGCTCGCGGAGCGCCGTCGCCAATGCTGCTACGGCCTCGCCGTGCTCGAGGTAGCTGAAGCGTCGGTCCTTGGTCACCAGATAGTCGCGTGATCCGTAGTCGAAGGATGCAGCGAGCACGTCGCCGAGTGCCTTGTCACGGTTCTTCATGACGGGCATCGAACTGCCCAGTACATCCTCGACTTGCATCTCGAAAGGACCACCGGGGCCGGTCAGCCCGGCCATGACGGACGCGATGAATGCTTGTGTATCAGCGGAAGTAGTCACGTGAAGTGCCTTTCGAAGATTAGGGTACGAGCACTGCGCGTCCGGTGACCTTGCCGTGTTCGAGACGGTCGAGTGCGTCGCGGGCATCAGCGAGGTCGAAGCGGGCTACTTCTACCGTTACCAGACCGGCCTGTGCCAGGGCGATGGAATCGACGAGGTCGTTTCTGGTGCCGCCGTACGACTTCCGGATCGATGCGCCCCACGGCCAGCCTGGTCCGCCGGCAGCTTCGGCAGTGATTCCGGGGTTTCCGCCTCCGAGACCTACCATGCGATACGCGCCGTTCGGCGCAACCGCTTGAACGGACATCTGTGCAGTTGCGTCGATACCGACGAAGTCGAAGATGACTTCTGCGCCTCTGGCCGATGTGAGGTCGAGGATGTGCTGCGCGGTGTCCGGTCCCGATTCGAGCGTGATGTCGGCGCCGCAACGTTTGGCGAGATCGAGTTGATCCTGTCCGACATCGACGGCGATGATGCGCACGGCACTGATTGCGCGAAGTATCTGTACTGCAACGTGACCGAGTCCGCCGACGCCGATCACGACGGCGGTGGCACCGGGCTGGAGATGTTCGCGGGCACCGCGAATGGCGTGGTAGCTCGTCAGTGCCGCATCGGCGAGAGGTGCGGCCTGCACGAAGTCGAGGTCTCCGATGGGTACGAAGGAGCGAGCCGGGATCTTGACGTACTCGGCCATCCCGCCTTCGGGACCAAGCCCGGGGCAGGGCGGCATCGCAGTGCGTCCAGCGGCGAGGCACATGTTCTCGTTGCCGCTCATACATTCTCGGCACTGTCCACACGACCAACACAGGTAGACAACGCCGCGTTCCCCGGTGGAACGGCCGTCGACGCCACTCCCGACGGCTTCGATCGTTCCGGCAATTTCGTGGCCGATCGTCAGCGGTTCTTCGCGCATCTTGTACGGAAAGTGCAGGAGATGGAGATCGGAGTGGCAGATTCCAGCTGCGCCCACCCGAATCAGTAGTTCCGACGGGCCGATCTCCGGGACCGGCACGTCGTTGATTTCCAGGAGCCCGGGCCCCATGAGCTGGGCTGCCTTCATGAGCTGACCTCGCTGACCTCGGAGTTGTATGCGGCGCTCAGGTACGCGTTGCTGCGGTCGGATCCGATCAGGCCCGGTGCCATCTTGTTCATGACGTAGGCGAAGGTCATCCGTCGGTCCAGATCGTTGACCAGCATCGAGCCGCCGATACCTGCCCACCAGCAGGTGCGTCCGTCGGGAATCAGTGGCGCGGTAACCGGATGTGGCAGTCCGTAGCCGATGCCGAACTTGAGTGGTGTCATGATCCCGAGATCGATACCGTCGGCTTGGATCTCGAAGATCAGGTCGATGGTGCTCTGCGAGAGCAGCTTCCGGCCGTCGAGCACACCACCGTTCGAGATCAGGGATTGGACCCGAGCGATAGAACGTGCGTTGCCGTGGCCGTTGACTGCGCCGATCTCGGCTTCCCGCCAGGGTGCGGTGTTGACCTCGGGGTAGTCGAGCAGTGGGCAGGTCAGGGTCTTGATGAAGATGCTGTCCTGGTCGAGCGTGGACAGGTCGAACTCCAACGCGGGCGGCGGAACCATGGTGGCGATTCGACCGAAATGCTCTGCGGACGTGCCGATATGGAAGTCGGCTCCCAGTGGACCGGAAAGCTCTTCGGCAAAGAACCTGCCGAGAGTTCGCCCGTCGATGCGACGAATGACCTCACCGACGAGATGGCCGTAGTTGATCGCGTGATAGCCCGACGCCGTACCCGGGGTCCACCAAGGCTTCTGGGTAGCGAGGCGAGCGGTGGACGCCTCGAGGTCGTAGATGTCCGTCAGTTCGATCGGGCGCTCCCAACCGGAGACGCCAGACGTATGCGACAGGAGGTGGCGAACTTCGATGTCTTCCTTACCGTTTGCCGCAAATTCGGGCCAGTAGTGAGCAACTTTCTGGTACACGTCCAATTGGCCGCGTTCGACCAGCAGGAGCGCACACAGGGCCGTCATGGTCTTGGTGATGGAGAACGTGTTGACGATGGTGTCGCTGCCCCAAGGAGTGGTACGGGATTCGTCGGCGTACCCGCCCCAGAGATCGACCACGGATTCTCCGTCGACGGTGATGGCAACGGAGCCGCCGAGTTCTTCACCGGATTCGAGTTGAGCCTCGAAAGCCGCTCGGACGGCGTCGAACTCGTTGTCGCAGTGACCGTTCACCAGACTCATGCGCGATCCGCCTTCTCGAGTTCGTGTGCTGCTGCACGCGCGGCAACAGGTAGCTTGTTTCCGGAGGCCGCAGCACGCTTGGTGCCCTTGGCGATTTCCTTGTTCATGTTGCGGACGTAGGGATCGAACTCGAGCTGGATGGTGTGCCGCGGCGACTTGTAATAGGGGGCGAGGAAGTACGCCTCGTCGGCTTTGGTGATCTCCTGCATCTCGTTCGCAGACGGCAGTTGGTATTTGCCGGTCAGGTAGGCCGCGACGAGTTTGCTCTGCTGCTCGGCGAAGTTGACGAGTGTCGGCATGGGCTGCGCCAGTCCCATGAAGAAGAGGTTGTCGATGCCGGGCTTCATCATTCGTTTGAACAGTGGGAATCGGTTGTCTTTGTCCGGCAGCAGATTCGGATCGCTGAAGAAGGGGAAGCTGATGTTGTAGCCGGTGGCGCAGATGACCACGTCGACGTCCTCGGCGGTGCCGTCCGCGAAGTGAACCTGCTTTCCGTCGAGTTTGGTGATGGCAGGCTTGAAGGTTATGTCGCCTGACCCGGCGCGTCCGAGGAACTCGCCGCTGGCCGACGGGTGGGCCTCGAAGGGGCGGTGGTCCGGCTTCGGCAGACCGTAGCCTTCCATCGTTCCCAGATTCTTGCCGAGGAATCGACGACTCAGGAACAGTCGTAGACCACGCGGCATCCAGGGCGGGGTGATCAGTTTGTCGCCGGGTACACCGCCGAGATATTTCGGCAGTACCCAGACTCCACGGCGAGCCGACACGATGAGCTTGTCGGCGAGGTATCTCTGGCCCAGTTCGGAGGCAATATCCAAGCCGGAGTTGCCCATTCCGACCACGACTACCTTTTTGCCGCGCATGTCGACCGGGTCGAACGGGTCGTTGTAGCTGTGGCTGTGCATGAGGACCCCGTCGAACTCACCTGGGTAGTCCGGGATGTTGGGATCCCAATGATGTCCGTTGCAGACCATCAGGACGTCGTAGGTGCGAACTTCGCCGTCCGAGCGCGTGATGGTCCACAGCCCGTCTGTATCACGTTCTGCTGCAACAACACTGGTGTTGAAGATGATCGACTCACGCAGTCCGAAGTGCTCGACGTAGTCCTTGAAGTACTGGAAGAGTTCGGAGTGGTGCGGGAAGTCGGGAAGGTCAGCGGAGACCGGGAAGTCCTCGAATGCCAAGCGCCACTTCGACGTGTCGATATGCAGGCTCTGGTAGCAGGCCGACATCCCGTTGGGATTCTTGTAGTACCAGTTTCCGCCGACCTCGTCGGACGCTTCGTAGCAGTCGAAGGGTATTCCGAATTCCTTCATTCGCTTGGCCGTCGTGATTCCGGTAGGCCCGGCGCCGATGATGCACACGCTCGGCAAGGGGGAGGGGCTCATTCGCCATCGCTTTCTGTTCTGTCTCGGGCGTGCGAGAAGAAGAATCGAAGCCCGAGAAGTGACTTGAGTCATAGTGCGCCATTCGCTGACGTTGTGTCAATGAATGACGCAATGTTTTTTGGTGACGGCGAGTCGGTGATTTGCCAGGAGGTTGAAATGCGAGCAAGGTGGGCGACGTGAGCACGACTACCGATGGCCCGAAGAACAGGCGGGGAACACTTCGCGACGAGCAGAAACGCGCGACGCGGGCCAAACTCGTGGACGCCGCACGCACTCTGTTCGAGGAACGGGGATACGCGGCTGTCACGGTCGACGACATCGCCTCGGTCGTCGGATGCAGTCGAGCCACGTTCTACGTGCATTTCGCCAGCAAGGTGGAGATGCTCAAGACGATCGGCGCGGCCGGGATGGCGGCGAGTGCGTTCGCTTTCTACATCGATCTCGATCGGGTTCTCGACACGAACTCTCGCGTGGAATTCACGGCTTGGCTGGAGCGTGCCTTCGACTGGTTCGACGAGAACAAACGCCTGCTGCCGGCCTGGGACGAGGCCGTGGCACTCGAACCGGAGTTCCGCGAGACAGCGCGAGACGGTATGACCCAACTACCGAATGCCATGCCCAAGTACCTGGGCCGTTGGCCGGAGGAACAGCACGACGAGGCACGGTTGCGCGTCGAACTGCTCGTGAGTCAGTTGGAGCGATTCTTCACACGCTGGGCCGTGCAGGGGACAATCGATGTGACGCGGATTCAGGCCGCCGAAGTTCTGACCGACATCTGGTTCCCGGCTCTGTCTCCGCAATCGAAGGGCGTCGGCGAGCGGTAGAGGCTAGCTCGGATCGATCTCCACACTGATCGCGCCGGTGAGCAGTTCTCTGGCTCGTTCGATGGGGATCGAGCCGCTCAGCCAGCGCTCACTCAAACCCTCGACCAGGGCGGTGAGTCGCTCGGCGGCGTCGGCCGGGCTTGCCTTCGGGTCAGCGAGTCCGGCGTCCTGCGCTTGGCGGATCAAAGATTCGACGTCGTCTGCCCACTCTTGCGTCGTGGTGCGTAGCGGTTCGCGCAGTTCGTCGGCGAAGACTGCGCTTGCTCGGAGTTCACCCCAGGCGATGCTGTTCTCTCGAATCTTCGGGGCATTCTGAAACTCCAGCAGGAGCATCTGCTCGAGCTGCGCACGAGGGTCTGTCTCCGTGAAGGCACTTTCGGTGTACAGCGCGGCGCGATCGTTGATGTGATCGAGGGCCCGGCGCAGCACACCTGCGCGGTTTTGGAAGTGGTAGTAGATGAGTGCCGTCGACACTCCGGCCTCGGCAGCGAGCGTCTCCACCCTCAGCCCGCGTACGCCGTGTTGGGCAATGACGCGGACTGCTGCTTCCAAGATTTGCGTTTGGCGGTTCGACACGAGTCCGAATTCTACGAGGGTGGTCGGGACAGGTTTCTAGTCCGCGGGTTCCTGCTGGGTGGTGCAGTGAATGCCGCCACCACCCGCGGCGATGGCGTCGATGTTGATCTGCACGACACGGCGGTCGGGGAAGAGGCGCTCCAATTCACTTCTGGCGGCCTGGTCGGCCTCGGGGTCACCGAACTCGGGTGCGATGACCGCCCCATTGCATACGTAGAAGTTGATATATCCGGCTGCGAAATCGTCCGATTCGAAGTCGGGCCTGATCGCGACCGGCGCCTCGAGGACCACCACTTCCAGCTTCCGTCCCTGTGCGTCGGTCGCGTTCTGGAGAATCTCGAGGTGACGTGCGGTCACGTCGTGGTCGAACGACTCCGGGTCTGTGTCGAGGCCTGCGACCACGACACCTGGGCGTGCGAAACGGGCGTAGAAGTCCGTGTGGCCGTCCGTGATGTCCTTGCCGGCGATTCCCGGTAGCCAGATGATCTTGTCGAGACCGAGCAGGGGGCCGAGTTCGGCCTCGACGTCCGACTTCGACCATCCCGGGTTGCGGTTGTTGTTGAGTACACAGCTTTCGGTGATGATGGCTGTGCCTTCGCCGTCGACCTCGATGCCGCCGCCTTCGAGGATCAGGTCGGTAGGCAATGATTCGACTCCAGCACGGGCGGCAACGAAGGCTGCGACCTGGCCGTCCTGATCAAAATCCTGCTTCTCCCCCCAACCGTTGAAGTTGAAATCGATACCCGCTTTGGTCCCGTTGCCTTTCACGAATACAGGGCCGGTGTCGCGCATCCAGAGATCGTCGAGAGGCGCGGCGATCAGTTCGACCGATGGGCCGACGAGGGAGCGAGCCAAGTCCAGTTGCTCGGAACGAACAAGCATCGAGACGGGCTCGAACTGCGCGATGGTCTGCGCGATCGTCGCGAGGTTGCGCTGGACCTCGGCAGGAGGGCTGCTCCCCAGATCGCTTCGCTGGCACCGAACGCCATCCAGGTGCGCTTGTGCGGATCCCCCTCTTCCGGCATCACCCATTCGCGAAGATCGTTGCTGCCATCGCTCCCGCGCGAGGCTGAGTCGGAATCGCCGCAACCTGCCAAAAAGAGGCCACTGAGCGCAGCGGCGCCTGCCTGAATGAACCGACGTCTTTGCATTGCGGTGACTCCTTGTGCTGTGTGCGTGCGCGCCCGGTCCGCGTCCTGCTTGCATGGAGCGTAAACCTTGACTGAAAATTTAGTCAAGAAAGTAGTGCCAGTTCGAGACCGTTTCGGCGGGCGACACGACGGATCGAAGGACTCATCCGTCGGAAGGTCACGAGTCGATGAGTCCTTCGACCGTTCCCCGCCATCCGCGGCGCTGGTAGTCCCGGGGCGACATGCCGTGGGCACCGATGAAGACCTTGGTGAATCCGGACGCGTGCGCGTAGCCGAGTCGACGGGCGGTCTCTCCGGCCGAGAAGCCCTCCTCGAGATAAGCGCGGGCGAGGGTCATCCGCAACTGACCGCGCCAGCGCGGGAAGCTCTGGCCGGTGGCCGCTACGAAGCGTTTGTGGAGCAGGCCCTCGTCGACGCCGAGTCGAGCGCTCCACTCCGGCAGCGTGCGCGAATCGGTGGGGTCCGCGCGGAGTGCGGTAAGGATCGTTTCGACAGGGTCGGTTCGGCCGCCGGGTGTCCGCGTCGCCGCGCTGTTTCGGATCAGCCTCGAGATCCTCGCTGGGTCATGGATCTCGGGGCGCAGAAGGGTGTAATTCGCAACGACCGTGTGCAACAGATACGCCTCCGCTTCGCGCGCGAAGTGCAGCACTCGTGGCGGCGGTGCAGTGACGGGAGAGTCGCCAGGCTGGGATCCGAGCG
The DNA here is from genome assembly GCF_048573875.1 of Rhodococcus sp. SB1D. Classification (NCBI taxonomy): domain Bacteria; kingdom Bacillati; phylum Actinomycetota; class Actinomycetes; order Mycobacteriales; family Nocardiaceae; genus Rhodococcus; species Rhodococcus sp. SB1D. The sequence goes on along the minus strand of NZ_JBMAIQ010000003.1, from coordinate 266,958 downwards.
GAAGTAGAAGCGAACCCTCCGCGATCTCGACGCTGTTGCGTACTCCCGCGGGAAGCCACATCGCGTCGCCCCGCCTCAGATTCCAGGTTCGGTCGCCGAAAGTGACCCGGGCGGAGCCTCGGTAGATCCAGACGATGACGTGAAAGTTGTTGACCCTGGCCCACGTTCCGCTTGCGGGAATCGTCGGCGGTATCGGCGCCGAGCCTGAGTGGGCGCCTTCCTCGGACAAGAGTGCGACGCTCTGTGCCAAGGTCTCGTTCTCATGGATCGGCGCTGAGCCTTGGTTTGCACGTGTGTAGTCACTGGGTGTCACACCGGTGTGTTCACGGAAGGCACGGGTGAATCCCGCGGGCGTCGCGAATCCGACCTGCCCACCCGTCCATCCGATTTCGCGGCCGGAGTTCAGGTATGCGATTGCTGCCGCGATCCGGGCCGAGGTGCGCCAACGCGCGAAAGGCAACCCCGTCTCCTCCGTGAATCGGCGCTGCAGGGTGCGGACGCCGATCTTGAGTTGCCGGGCGAACTGGGAAAGCTCCGTGTCGTCGGCTGGCGTCCGTAGAAGCGTGCGAGCGATCTCGAGGGTCTCGGCCGAGCGTGGCAAATTCGGTGGGGCGTACGACACCGAAGCGTCGGCGTCGTTGGAATGGGCCCCCGCGACAAGCTCGAGTAGTCCGGCCCCCACAGTCGCCCCACCGCGCAGAAATCCCAAGTTGTGCGCGAACTGGTGGACGAGCCAGTCCTGCCAGGCTGCCGGGATCTCGAAATCGATGATCCGGTTCAACGTGGGCGGCAGGTCGGCAGCGGGCATCGGAATGGGAAACGCGACCGCTCCCGGGTCGACTCGGATGCTGTAGGCGATTCCCGCGGGCACCCAGGTTGCCGCCCCAGCGGTCACGCTGCGGGTGCGGTCGCCGATCTGTAGTTCCGCGTGTCCGGTGTGTACCCAGAAGAGCAGTGGCTCACGTGCATTCGCGATCAAGGAGAGTCGGGACGCGGGGATCTCGGGGACTTCGCCCGCGGAGAACACCAACCGTGGTCCCACGTATGCCCTCCCGATTCAGATGCTTTCTCACGCAGCCACCGATGAGTGTAAGAAGTCGGCACGCACGGATAACCGTAACCGATTAGGGGAGGCTAGCTTTATTCAATGGCCCTTCCGCCGTGATCGAGCGTGGGTCGACCCCCCGTCTGTGCGCTTCCGAGGAGTCTTTCCGTGCCCCGAAACACCCGTCCGACAACGGCGTACTCAGTCACCTTGCGTGAACTCGAGGTACGTCGGGTGACAGACGTGACGCCGGGCATGCGGAGAGTGACGCTCACCGGAGCGCAGCTCGACACCTTCACAAACGCCGACGGCTTTGCCGAGCCCGCCTTCGTCAGCACCGGCTTCGACGACGACCTCCGATTGTTGTTCGCCTATCCTGGCGAAACCGATCCGGTCTTGCCGGTGATAGTCGACGGCACTGTGACTTTCGCAGCGGGACGCCGTCCACTTGCCCGCGCGTACACCGTGCGCCGTTACGATCCGCGAACAAGGGAACTTGACGTCGATTTCGTCGTTCACGGCGGTGGAGTTGCTACCACCTGGGCGCGCGACGCCGGCCCTGGCGACCGAATGCACATCGCGGGTCCCTCTGTATCGCAGGGACTCCCGGAAGATTGCGAGTATCTGCTCGTCGTCGGTGACGAGACGGCGCTACCTGCGATCGCACGTCTGCTCGAGGAATTGCCTGCCGATGCCAGGGGGCATGTGTTCGTCGAAATTGCGGACTCGGCTCACATTCAATCGGTGCGCGAGTTGCCCGGGGTGAGTGTCACGTGGTTGCCACGCGAGGGGGCGGAGCCCGGCACTACTTCTTTGTTGCTCGACGCGGTCAGTGCTGTCGAATGGCCTGACGGACGCGTATTCGCTTGGCTTGCAGGCGAACAGGCGACGATTCGCTCGCTTCGGCGTCATTTGATTCGTGATCGAGGAATTGCGAAGACCGACATCGATTTCACCGGCTACTGGAAACGCAGCGACACAGTGCGCACAGATTCCTGACCCGGCTCCATCGCTCGGTAAGACCGAAGCGCTCGATAACACCGAAAGGCAGAAATGACAGTCCTGCGCACCAGACGATCACGGATCATCGGACTGATCGGGGCCGCGCTCGCCGCAGCGCTCCTTGTGTCCGGGTGCTCGGCCTCGGCCGAAGACTCGAAAACGGCGTCCACTCCCGGTTCGGAGGGGAACGCCCTTCCCGCTGCGGAAGGAACGACTACTTACCCGCTGACCCTGGAATCGCCATACGGTACAAGTATTCTCGAGAAGCGCCCGGAGCGGGTTGCCGCAATCGTCCCCAATGCCGTCGACACGGAAATGCTCCTCGCGCTCGGCGTCAAACCCGTTCTCTCCTCGTCGATGGTCAAGGAGTCGGCTTCGCAGTCGTACTTGCTGCCTTACGGCGCAGAGGATCTCGACACCTTCGAGTTCGCGATGGGCGGCACACTTCCCGTCGAAGCGATCGCCGCGAGCGAACCTGACCTCATCGTCGCCGTCGGCTGGGCCGACGGCCTGGGTGGTTTGTCGATGGGCGATTACTACGAACGTTTGTCCTCCATCGCACCGGTGGTGACGAGCCCCGACACGAAGTCGCGGATGCTCGTGCCGTGGAAGGAATCGATCCGCGTACTCGGCGAGACACTCGACCTCTCGAAGGCAGCCGAAAAGATCGTGACCGACCATGATCAATACTTTGCGAAGGTGCGTCAGGAGAACCCTGAACTCACTGGCTTGACTGCAACCTGGGCGATCTTCTACGGAACCGGCAACGGGTTGCAGTACCTTTCAGCGCCCGATTCGGCTCCGGCAACTTTCTTGGGCGAGCTCGGTTTTGCCGAGAACCCGCGTGCACAGGAGTTCGTCACCCAAAGCACTGTCGGCGAGGAACTTCTCGAGAACATCGATGCGGACTTCCTGCTGATCGGCCGCAGTGCCGCCGGCAGCGAGGAGGATTTCGACAAGCTGACCGGCGGGAAGCTCTTCCAAGCGATGGGAGCGGTGTCCTCCGGTCGTTGGGTCGCTCTGCCTCCTCGCACCGCCGACGGTGGCGACGTTCTGTGGGCAATCACGAGCGGTGGCCCGATCGGAACGATGTGGGCGGCTGAACATATCGTGCCGCTCATCAGCGCGAAGCTGTAGGCGTACAACTGGAGAACGGAAAGCCCTCACCCGTCGCCACACGATTGTGTGGCGACGGGTCGTTCGTACAGCAGGTGTCCCGGGTTTGAGGGTTGCCTATGGGACGAAGAAGGTTGCGAAACCCGGGGTGACAGGTCCGGCGGCAGGCAATATGGCGACGGCAACTTGCCCGGCTCCAGTCTGCAGGGTTGCCTCTCCCGGGGTTCCTTGGTTGTCGCCAGAAAGCCGACCGGTGCCGGAGGCTCCTGTCGAGAGGTTCATCCAGCGCACTTCCGTCGAAAGCATGCAACCCCACCGCTCGTCTTTGGCGCCGGTGATCGTCACCGTGCCAGGTTGTTCGCCGACTACCGCCACACAGTGGACAGGGGGTGCGTCGAAGCTGCCGTTTGGGTTCCCGAACGGCGCCGGGTTGATTTGGAACGGAACGGTGACCGCAGCGGAGGCAACGGCTGCGGGCGCGAGAACCGATACGGCCACTATGGATACGCAGGCAGATAGTCGGCGTACGAGATTCGTCACGGTAACCTCCGGTAATCGAAGACGGTGTGGTGCCCATGCTCTACCCGGAGCGCAATTACCGCAAGGGGATCCAGTTTTCGAGCCAGCGGCGGTTCGTGAATCGCTGAGTGCGTGACCGTTTGTAGAATCGTTGTCCTGCAACGCGTATCGGTATACGAAGCCTGTATTGGGCGGTGAATAGCCCAATCATGCTGGGCTCCACCGAAAGTACTAACTTTCCAGCCATCGGCCAGCCGGCTTGCGGTGTAGCTCGACAAAGCTGGTGTTGTTCGCAAGGCGGGCCGAACGATTTCTCAGGGAAGGCAATGGATATGGATGATGCGCTCGTTCCGCTCGAAGATGCACTCCCGCAGCTGTTCTCGTATCTTTCGCCGTTTCACGCTGGCGTGAGGGGTCTGCGGCGTGGGCAGCCAAGCCGCGTTTGGGGGTCGAGCATCGAACTGTCGAATGATTGCGACAGCAGTGGATTTCGTTGGATAGAAGTGCGGAGACCAATCCTGTGTCGGTAGCTGCGGGTCTCGAAATCACGTTTCATCTACCAAACAAATGCTTGATCGCTAAAGTGTGTGCGACATCGAAAGCTCGACGAAGCTCGATTTCGAAGGAGTTCGTATGGTTGCACCTCAGGCTTATGTCGTCGATGCGCTCCGCACTCCGGTGGGTAAACGGCACGGCTCGCTCGCAGGAGAGCACCCAGCGGACATGGGGGCCCACGTGATCACATCGATTCTCGACCGCACTCGACTGGACCCGATGGCCGTCGACGATGTGATCTTCGGTTGTGTCGACGCTATCGGGCCGCAATCGGGCAACATTGCCCGCACCGCCTGGCTTTCAGCAGGCCTACCCTTGGACATCCCAGGAACGACAGTCGACAGACAATGCGGATCTTCACAGCAAGCCGTCCACTTCGCAGCGCAAGCGGTCATGAGCGGGACCCAAGATGTGGTGCTTGTCGGCGGTGTGCAGAACATGTCCGCGATTCCTATCTCGGCGGCGATGCGTGCCGGCAACGAGTACGGATTCGACACGCCCTTCAGTAAGTCCCGGGGGTGGGCAGCACGATTCGGCGAGGCCGAAATCTCACAGTTCGTCGGCGCCGACCTGATTGCCAAGAAATGGGGTATCAGCCGTGAAGACATGGAGGAGTGGGCACTGCAATCGCATCAGCGTGCCCGTGCTGCCATCACAGACGGCCGATTCGAGCGTGAGACAGTGTCATTGGGCCAATGCGTCGTTGACGAATGCCCACGAGAGACATCCATGGAGCAGATGGCTGCACTGCCCGCATTGAGGGATGGCTCGTTGCTGACGGCTGCTGTGGCTTCGCAGATCTGTGACGGCGCATCAGCGGCCCTGATCGTCTCCGAGAAGGCGCTCGAGGTTCATGGATTGAAGCCACGTGCGCGCATTCATCATATGAGCGTGCGCGGCGACGATCCGATGCTGCAGCTCTCGGCGCCGATACCCGCGACGAAGTATGCACTGGCGAAATCCGGCATGGCGATCGGCCAGATGGATACCGTAGAAATGAACGAGGCATTCGCTTCGGTAGTTCTGAGCTGGTTGATCGAGACGGGTGCAGATCCCTCCCGGGTCAATCCCAACGGTGGTGGAATCGCACTGGGCCACCCTCTTGGGGCCACTGGCACCAAGTTGTTCGCCACGATGTTGCACGAGTTGGACCGCATTGATGGACGGTACGGACTCCAAACCATGTGTGAGGGTGGTGGGACCGCGAACGTCACCATCATCGAGCGGCTGAGCTGAGCTCGAGAAATTGGGCGGCATGGAAGGCCTTCTGTTGTAGCGCTTTGTCGGGTGCAACGCGCCCAACAGGGGTGCCGTGGCGCGGTGTGCGACGATCCGAGTGTGGGAGAACAGGCGGATCGTCTTGCTCGTGGTGAGTGGTATCTCGATGATGACGAGCTGAGGCAGCGGCGGCTGGAGTGTTGGCGTCGACTCGACTCGTTCAATGGGGCTTCGGCGGACGAGGATGCTGTCCGCTCGCGGGCTCTCGCCAGCCTTTTGGGTGAGGTAGGTGAGGGAGCTTTGGTGGTGCCGCGGTTCCAATGCAGCTACGGATACAACATTCGGCTTGGAGTAAACGCATTCGTCAACGCGAACGGGTTCTTCATGGATGATGCGCTGATCACAATCGGCGCTGACGTGAGGATCGGGCCTGGAGCCCAACTGATGACAGCGTTGCACCCTGTCGATGATCATCGCCGGCGTCGCGAGGGATGGGAGCGGGCTGCTCCGATCGTCATCGGTGAGAACACGTGGCTCGGCGCCTCAGTCACTGTCGGTGCAGGAGTTTCGATCGGTCACAACGCCGTGATCGGCGCGGGAAGTGTGGTCTTGCATGACCTTCCTGATCACGTCGTTGCTGCTGGATCGCCGGCAAGGGTTATCCGTCGGACACCTGCCGAAGTTGAGGGACTGCAACGCGAGCACTAGGGCATGCGATGTCAGAGGGTGATCGTGCGGGTGGGCTCCCAGATGGCGGGGTCGCGGTGGGTGACGACGAAGACGGTGGCCGCCAATTCCCGCACGGCGCCGGCGATACGGCGCTCGGTGGCCTCGTCGAGGGCCGAGGTGGCTTCGTCGAGAACCAGGACGGGAGCGTCTTTGAGGAAGGCGCGAGCGATCGCCACCCGCTGACGTTCGCCGCCGGAGAGAGCGGCACCCTGGTGTCCGATGTCCTGATGAATGCCGAGCGTCGAGCGGTCGAGAACGGCACCGAGGGCAGCGCGCCTGGCGGCGTCCTCGATCTCGATTTCGGTAGCGCCCGGTCTTCCCAGTCCGATGTTCTCGCCGAGGGTGCCCGAGAACACGAGTGGGTCCTGCGGCACGTAGCCGATATGTGCCGCCAGAGCGTCGTAGGGCAAGTCGCGCAATGAAACTCCGCCCAGAGTGACGCTGCCTTGGTCAGGATCGTCGAAGCGCATGAGCAGCCCGAGAAGTGTGCTTTTCCCCGTACCCGAGCGTCCTGCGACGAGAACTCGCTCACCCGCGGGGATCTTCGCGGTGATGCCGCGCAGAACCGGAGCGTGGTCTACCCCGGCGACCTCGATGTCAGTTCCAACAGGGCGCGCGGCGTCCCGGGGTGCGGGCTCGGCCAGTGCGGGAGCCGAAGTCGCTGTGCGGTAGTCGCGAACCGTTGCGCGCAGCTCGTTGACTCCGATTCCGGCCAGGGCGAGTTCGTCGAGCGGCGCAGCGGCGCGGGCGGTGAGGATGACGAGGGCGAGAGCGGCTGCGGGATCGTCGAATCCGGTGGCAGCGAGGAAAATCACTGCACCTGCCAGCGGCACAATGGTGGCGATCGCCGAGATGAATGTCGCTGGTGCCGCGGCGAGATTTGTCCGTGCAAGCGCGGCTTCCTGATTCCGCCAGCTTCGCTCGATTCGTTCGATGGAACGTGTGGGACCGGCTGCCGTACGCAGTAATTCGAGATGATCGGTGAGTTCGAGTGTCGACTGAGTTGCTGCGAGCTCGGCTTCGTGTCGGCGCTCGTCCGCTCGGCTGAGCGCACGCTGGGCCAGCGTCTGAGCGGCGAGCGACACGGCGAGCAGTCCACCGACGAGCAGCATTACACCTGGCCCCGCGACGACCGCGATCCCAGGAAGCAGGAGCAGCGGGATCAGCGGTGCAACCAGGAAGGTCTGAAGTTGGTGCGCGGGAACACTCATCAGCGACGGGATCCCGCGCCCGGCGACGGTGGCGAGCAGTGCCCGGTTGTCGTCGGTGAACCAGGACAGTTTCGCACGGGCGAAGGCATCGCCGAGAGCGTCGTAGAGATCGCCGACGAGTCGAGCCCCGGTGAAGTAACCGCCCCGCGAGACCAGGACGGTCACGAAGAGAGCAATGGTGGCCGTGGCCAGGACGAGAACCGGCGACCGGTGATCAGCGATCGAGAGCGCGAGGGTGGTGTACGCGATCGCTTCGAGGACAGCGACGGACACCCAACCGAGTCCGATGGTGATCAAGCGTCGTCGGACTGCATTGGCGCTGTTCATTATTCGGCTCCAGTCAGGGCTGCATTGTGCGACGCGGCGTCGTTCACGTTTCGACCGCCGAGGTCGAGTCGATCGTCGGCATCGTCTGCAAGAGCGGGGTTGTGGGTGACGATCACGACCGTCTTTCCTTCGTCGTGCGCGAGGTACCGCAATTCTTTCAGCAGTTCTGCCGCTGTCCGATCGTCGAGTGCACTGGTCGGCTCGTCGAGCAGCAGTACTGCTGCGGGCGAGAGGAACACCCGAGCGATCCCGACTCGCTGACGTTCTCCGCCGGAGAGTGAAGCTGCGTGGGCGTCGAGGCTGACGTCGATCTGTGCCCGGCGTAGTGCGGCGGTGTATTCCGCGTCCGTTGCATCGGGGGCGGCCAGCGCGATGTTCTCGCGCACCGTGGCAGGTAACACGTCTGCGCCCTGGGGTGTGAGCAGAACGGACTGTGGCCGCAGGTTCTCGTCGATCGCGGTGATGCTACGACCTGCGTAGCGGACGGTACCCAGTTCCGGGATCTCGAAGCCGGCCAATGCTTTCAGGAGCGTCGTCTTGCCTGCTCCACTCGGTCCCGTGATCGCAGTGATCGTGGCTGGGCGGAATGCATGCGTGACGTCGTCGACGACTCTGCGGTCCGCGATCGTGACAGTCAGGTTGACGATCTCCAGTCGATCGGAGGGACTCGAGGCCGGAACGGTTGGCGCTTCACCGGCAGGGAGGGTGGGTTCGTCCAGGGCAGCGGCGAGCCGGCCCGCAGCAGAGCGTCCAGCAGCGACGTAGTCGAGGCCGTGCCCGAGCCGCAGGGCCGGTGTCACGATTGCGAGGCTGAAGAGAATGGTGGCGGCCAACGTCGTTGCATCCCAGTGAAATCCGACGGCATAGGCGATCGCGAACGTCGCCGTCGCCTGCATGAGGGCAACGGCGACGGCCGCAGGGGTAGCCACGAGTCGAACGCGCTCCTGCATTCCCCGGGTGAACCGCGCTGTCGATTCTGCATAGTCGGCGGCAGCGCCGGTCTGCGCGCCGTAGATCCGGCAGACGCGGATGCCGCGGGCATAGTCGTCCACGGCAGTCGCGATGTCGCCCATGACATCTGCGCTTTCAGCGCTGTGCCGAGCGGCCATTCGGGGGATCACGACCAGGTAGAACAGAGCTGCCACGATGCCGGGAGCCAGAGCGAGAAGCGCCACGGGGCCGGCTGAGGCAACTAACGCCGCGATCGTGACCGCGGGGACCACGATGAGTGTGGCGAACTCTGCCGGTAGGTGCGCAGTCATATGGTGCAGCGCCGAGATGTCGTCCGAAACGAGCCTCCGCAGTGCGTCTCCGCTGTAGCGGGACAGTGTGCTTGCGGGCAGTCGAACGAGATGAGCTGCGAGTTGGCGGCGAACCCTTGCCTCGAAAAGCGATTCCGCGTGGTGCGAGAGCCACGACGATGTGGCAGCGAGCGCGACGCCCACGGGCCATAGCGCACATGCCCACCCGGCCCAGCTCATCGACGGTTCACCGATGAGTTGCACGACGCACCAGAGCGCCCCGAGCATCGCGACCCCCGACTCTGCGGCCGCGACGACCCCGGCAGCCAATGCAGGCAGCGCCGGGCGCAAGGCCGGGACCAGCGACGGTTCGACGAGAGGGCGGGGCATGGATAACTCCTTGAATCAGCGTCAGAGTGCAGGCACGACAAATGACCGAGACCTAAGGTTAGGGGTCGATGGCTCCATGTGGTTATCGCCGTACGCCGATTTCTTACACTCGCCCAGCATCTGTCGGTGTCAGGATGCGGCCGAGATGGAACTCATGACGTCTTCCCACACGCCCATGACTGCGGGTTCGGTTGGACCCGTTTGGGTGAAGACTGCCACGCATTTGCGGCGGAAGTCGTACATCTCGATCGAGCTGGTCAGGCCGTGAACGCCGTGGGTGCGGGTCAGCCAGCACTCCGAGACACCATTCAGGTCGATCATCGTCCGGCAGGTGTCGGACGCCAAAGTCAGCGTCCCCCCGAACATGGCTGCGGCGTCGAGGTCACCACGGTGGATCTGCAGGCATCCGTTCCCGGCGACGACGGTCGTGACGGGCAGTTGGTGGTAGGACAGGTGCTCCATCCCGGCAGCCATGAGGTGAGGATCGACTCGCCGGTAACCGAGGGCGCCCAGAGCGACCAGGCCGCTACGACGTTCGCTGCCGCCGTCCGCGAGGATGAAGTCGAGCTGTGTCAGCTGATCGGCCTGGGCCCAGAATGCGGGCGTATTCGACGTCTGGATGGGAGGGCTTGTTTCCCTCGCAGTGCTCGGCGCAGTTCGCATCGCTTCGAAGGCGAGACGATCCGAGGCCGGGGTCAAATACGTGGTGTGTGAACTTGATCCGTGGATGTCGAACATGCGGAGCGTCGGCGGTAGGTGCTGCTCTGCTTCCGTGGTCACCACCGAGCCGAGGGAGGCAACGTTCAAACGCAGAGAGACGAGCCCGGGCGCGCAGACCAACGGATCGCCGGGAACTGTCGGAACGGAGTACTTGCCCGAGTCGTTGACAGCCACCGGGCCTGCGACGGTGATTGCTACCGTGTCGTCCAAGAGCGGCAACATTTTGCCGACTACGTCAGGTGCGGTGTCGATCAGTCCACCACGGAACCCCGGACGCGCAAGCAGTGCGTCCAGGTCCGACATGCGTGCCAAAGCTGCGCAACGACATTCGCCACGGTGCGGGCACATCTCAGTAGACATCCCTTAGGTACCGCTTCGATCGTTTGAGGTTGTTGACGTAATCCTCGGCGGCGTCCGCATCCAACCCACCGTGCTCGGCGACGACCTCGTGCAATGCGTCGTCGACGTCCTTTGCCATCCGAGTGGCGTCGCCGCAGACGTACACGTGCGCACCGTTTTCGAGCCAGTCGAACAAGTCTCGGCCCTGCTCGCGCATACGAGTCTGGACGTAGATCTTCTCGGACTGATCGCGCGAGAAGGCCAGATCGAGGCGAGTCAGGACACCGTCACGGGTCAGCCCGTTCAACTCGTCCTCGTAGATGAAGTCGCTCGACTGATGCTGATCGCCGAAGAAGAGCCAATTCTGCCCCGACGCGTTGCGCGCGCGACGCTCGTGCAGGAAAGCGCGGAAGGGTGCGATGCCGGTTCCGGGGCCGATCATCACGACGGGAACAGCGTCATCGGCGGGTAGGCGGAACGAATTGTTCTTGGAGACAAAAACTCCGACCCGATCGCCCTCGCCGACGCGGTCCGCCAGGTACGTCGAGCAGACGCCGCCGCGGTCCCGCTCGCCCGAGCGGTAGCGCACACTCGCTACCGTCAGATGGACGGTGCCGTCGTGGGCCAGCGGGCTGGAGGAGATCGAATAGACCCGATGTTGCAGCGGACGAAGAAGTGTAAGCAGATCCTCGGGATTCAGGCGAATGCTGTTGTCCAACTGGAGGAGATCGAGAACGTCCTTGCCCCACAGCCACGCATCGAGCGCTTCCCGATCTTCCGTGTCGAGAATGTGCTGCAGTTCGGCGTCGCCGCTGCGTCGGGCGATGTCTTCGATCAAATCGCGCGAGGGAATGGAGATCTCGTAGTCGCTGGTCAACACCTGGTCCAACGGTGCGGACGAGCCGTCTTTCGCGGTAACCACGTAATCGCCGCTGACACCGAGCTGATGAATGATCGCCTCGACGAGGGCGGGGTCGTTGATCGGGCGGATGCCCAATCCATCTCCGGCCTCGTAGTCCAGACCGTCCTCGCCGAGCGCAAAGGTGAAGTGGCGGACTTCCTTGGCTGAGTCCTCGCCGGACAACAGCCGGTTGGCGAGGACGGTTGCAGGATAGGGGTTCTTGCGAGTCCACTGGGACTTGGTCTTCGTCTGAGCGGGCGCAACCGGCGAGGCAGCGGCCCCCGCATCACCGTCGACACCGGCCACCGCAGCGACGGCCCGAACGATCCACTCGGCCGCCGGATCCTCGTAGTCGACGTCGCAATCGGTGCGGTCGACAACCCGGGTCCCGCCGAGCGCTTCGAAGCGGGCGTCGATGTTCTTGCCCGACTGGCAGTAGCCGTCGTAGCTGGTGTCGCCGAGTGCGAGTACTCCGAAGTAGAGACCCTCCAGCCGGGGCGCACTCTCGGATTCGACTGCATCCCAGAACAGCTGCGCGTTGTCGGGCATCTCGCCCTCGCCGTAGGTGGAGGTGATGACGAGCACCCGGCGCATGGCGGAAAGTGCATTGATATCCACGGTGTCCAGACCCGCGACAAGTGGTTCGAGACCGTGGGCACGAGCAGCTGCGGCTGCGTCTTCAGCCACGGACTCCGCGTTGCCGGTCTGACTTCCGTAAAGGATGTGCACGGCTGCGCCGGCAGCTCTCTCCACTGTCGCTGTTGCAGTACCGGTTTGACCGGACATGACAGTTCGCGAGTGTAGACCGGCCAGGAATCCGGAAAGCCACGCGCGCTGGTCTCCCGTGAACGGTGCGTATTCGGGGATGTACGGGATTTCCATGATTTGAAGCTCACCTACTTTCGGGGGAGGAGGTCAGGACACCAGGTCGGGGATCGTGCGCGATGCGAATAGTTCGTCGAAGTTCGGCAGTGATCCGAGCTTGTCCCGATTCTTGTTGTCTTGAAACAGAATCCACCCGTACGTCGCCGGGCTGTCCATGGCCAACACGTTGCGTAGGCTCAGCGCCTGCTTGTAGTCGTCGACCCGCTTGGCTGCAATCAGCGCAGCCAACTGTTCGTCGTCGTAGTCGGCCAGAATCTCTTTCGAGTACTTGACCAAGTGCTGGACGAGAGCGAAGTCCTCGGTCAGCACCAGGTTTCGGGCCGCTTTCTGCACTGCTGGATCGTCGGGTCCGGACGCACCCGGCGTGCGGGCGGTGGCGAGTTGTTGCGCGAAATGAAGCACGGTGTACTCACTGAGCAGCGCATACATCGTCGCCGTATCGGTCTCGCCGTAGGCAGGGACTGCTCCGTTCAGTGCAGGGCGCCCGTCGCGCACTGCGAGTTTGAAGGTGCGGACCTGACGTGCTGCGATGGCGGACGCCAATTCTTCGAGAAGCTCTTTGTGCGACTTCGCAGCCAGGATTGCATCACTGTCCTGGTAGAGCATCAGTGCCTTGGGCATCGCGTAGGCGAACGAGTGCTGTTCGACTTCCCAGTTCTCGAGCAGTCGGGTTCCAAGCGCGGATCCCGTTGCCTCCACGTGCAGTTCGAGTAGGAGTTGTACTGCGTGGTTGTGGACGGCGGCAAGAGGGTCGGTCGCAGCGGTGATCGAACCCAGCAGTACGGAATCGGTACTTGCTCGTAGTGCCAATTCGCCACGAGGGTCGTACTGGTAGAAGAAGCCACCACTCATGCCGTTGCCGACACCCTTGCCGAACTCGCCGAGATTCACGACAGCACCGTTGGTCATGTACTCGCCGGCGAAGTCTCCGACACCTTCGACGACAGCACTGGCGCCGGAGTTGCGAACTGCGAAGCGATCGCCTGCTTCACCTTCGACGAACACTCGTCCACCGGTGGCGCCGAAGAGCGCGAAGTTGCCGATCAACACGTTGCCGCCGGCGTCACTGGAGCCGCCGCCTGGGCTGCGCACGGCAATCACTCCGCCGCTCATACTCTTTCCCACACCGTCGTTACATGTCCCGGTGTGTTCCAGGTGCATGCCGTCGTTGCAGAATGCGCCGAACGACAGGCCCGCAGATCCGGTCGTCAGGACGCGCACGCTGCCCGGCGCCAGGTAGCGTCGCCCACGCTCGTCGGTCAGTACTCCCGGAGCTAGAAGGCCGGCCGCTCCGTAGTTGAGTTCGCGTTCGAGGTCGATCGCCAACTGACCACCGACGCTCTTGTTCCGGTTACCCAGGTGCAGTGCACCTTCGGCGAATTCAGGTCCGGACACGGCGACCGAGGCCTCGCCACGGTTGAAGAACACCGTGCGAACCTCGTCCATGATCTTCTCGTCGAGCGCGTACTCACGTTCGAGGTACACAGGATTGTCGATGGTGATGTTCGGAGCGGTCTCGAACATCGCGTCCAGCTTCAGATTGCCGACAATAGACGGGTGATCGAGCAGATGCAGGAGATCCGTTCGACCCCGCGCTTCCTGAAGGGACCGCATTCCCAGATTCGCGAGCAGTTCCCGAGTTTCGTGAGCGATGTTGAGAAGGTACTGCGCCATCGCGCGGGGATCGCCGTCGAACAGTTCCGGGTTGGTGGTCAGACCGGCGGGGCACTTGATGTTGCAGTTCTTGGCCATGACGCAGCCCATCATCATCAGCGCCGACGTACCGAACTCGAAGCTGTCTGCGCCGAGTAGGGCGGAAGTGATGATGTCGCTGCCGGTCTGATGCGCGCCCGAGCATCGCAGAACGACTTTCTGGCGAAGGCCGTTGGCACACAGAGCTTGATGGACCTCGGCGATACCGACCTCGGCCGCACGGCCCGCGTACTTGAGGCTGGTCACCGAAGCGGCGCCGGTGCCACCGGTATTTCCGGCGACGTTGATGACGTCGGCGCCGGCCTTGGCGACACCGACGGCGATGGTGCCGATTCCTTCCGAGGACACCAACTTCACGATCACCCGAATGCGAGCTGCCTTGCAGTCGTGGATGAGCTGAGCGAGGTCCTCGATGGAGTAGGTGTCGTGGTGCGGCGGAGGCGATACCAGTTCGACGCCGGGCGTTCCGCCGCGGGCGGCAGCAATGTCTACGGTGACCTTGGCGGCCGGAAGCTGCCCGCCCTCACCGGGTTTTGCGCCCTGGCCGAGTTTGATCTCGATCTCTTCGAGCATCGGGTCGGCGAGGTATCCCGCCCAGATTCCGAAGCGTCCGGATGCAAACTGCTTGATGCGCGACGCACGAATCGTGTTGTAGCGCGAAAGGTGTTCGCCGCCTTCGCCACTGTTGGACATCGCGCCGACCATGTTCGTGCCGTGAGCGACGGCTTCGTGCGCCGGAGCGTTCAGTGCGCCATGACTCATGGCACCCGACGCCAACTTCGGGGTGATGTCGCTGGCGCTCTGTACCTCGGAGAGAGGAACACCTGCCGGTGCGACCCTCAGCTTGGACAGGAACTCTGCCCCGATGCCGGTTGCCCTCAGCGCAAGATCCGGTGTGATGGCTTCAATGGTGATATCGGCGGCAAAGGTGGCGCAGAGAGCGTCGCCGAGCGCTCTTACTCGCGCGCTGTCACCGGCCAGTGGACCGTCCAGGCTAAGCGTGTACCGGTCGTCTGCGGCGGATTCACACTGGACTCCGCGCATCACGATCGTAGTGTTGCCGCGTACCGAGAATCGGCTGATCTGCTCGGCGAACTCGGCTGTCGTAACCGCAAACGTGACGTCGGCGGGAACAGAGATGACGTCGCGCAACGCTGCGGGCCGACGCGATCGTTCCGCAGCCATAACGGTAGAAAAGTCCCGGTACCCCGCGGTGATGTCGAAGTCGTCGATTTGTTCGGTGGTCAACCGGTCGAAGCTCGTTGCCCGGTAGGCCCCGGCGTCGAGGCGGAATGCGTCGTCGAGCCGCCCGAGCGGAAGCAGGCGTAGAGCATCGAATTGTTCGGTTCCTGAGGGACTGTCGAACGCGATCTTCTCTTCGGTGAGCTCGACGTACTTGCGGACTGCAGTGGTACCGAACGAATGCCCTGCGCCGTCTGCGCGTTCCTTGAACAGGCCGAGCAGTGGCAGGTCCTTTTCACTCTCGACTTCGCTCGCACGCTCGTGCCAGTGCTTCGAGGTCACCGCGACGGTGTCGAAACCGACGCCGCCCACCGGTGACTTCATGTTGGGGAACCACTGGCGCAGAACAGGGTCGGACGTATCGAGGAAGTTGGGTTCGAAGAATTCTCCGCCGATGTAGCTCTCGACGGTGCACAGGCCGACGCGTCCCATCGTCTTCATGAGGGACTTCTCGGCAGCCTTCGCGAAGCGTCGGAAGGCGGCATCCGGGTCGGCAGCGAACTTCTCCTCGGCTCGCAACTGAACGGACAAGGGGTAGACAGCGGAAGCGCCGAATCCGAGCGCAGCGGCAACGTGGTGCGAGGACTCGATCTGGCCGCTCTCGACGATGAGAGAGACGCGCAATCGCAGGCCTGCGTCGATGAGGCGCTGATTCAACGCTCCGACGACCATGATCGCGGGAAGTGTTGCGCGCTCGTGCGATACGTGCCGGTCGGTCAGGACTGCGATTCCGCCCTGTTCGGCCGCGAAGGCGACAACGGCGTCGCCGAGCGCGGTCATCGCGTCAACCATCGCCTGCGCGTCACCCGCGGCGGGGTAGAGCATTTCGAAGCGGCGATGCGGGGTGTGCTTCTGTTCACGGATCTTGAGCATGTCCAGATGCCCGAGGATCGGCGAGGCGATGACGATCTGCTTGCCCTGTCCGGGAGACATCTTCGCACCCAATGCGACCCGGAGAGTCATACCGTCCGCTTCACGGATGCTGTCGAGCGGAGGGTTGGTGACCTGGGCGAATCGCTGCGAAAAGTAACGAGCCACGCCGCCTTCGCGGTCGCTGAATGCGTTGATGGCGTTGCCGTAACCCATGGCGGAGACCTTTTCGGCTCCGTGCGTGAGCATCGGATCCATCAGGAATTTGAAACTTTCCTGATCCAGGGAGTACGCCATGTAGCGCTGATGAACCTCGAAGGTGCCGTTGTAGCGGGTCGGGGAGCTGACCTTCTCCGCTGGCACGGCGGGAATGTCTTCGATCAGGATTCGCGATTGCTCCAGCAACGACTGGTAGTCGCGCTGAGCGGCAATCTTTTCCAGAGCTTCGCGGGCAGTGTAGGTATGGCGATCGCGATGATCGAAGTACAACATTCCGCCGGCCTCGACGCGGCCACGGTGAATCACCGTCTCGGGTGCGAACGCGATCTGTCCGGCTTCGGAGAATGCGCACACGTAGTCGTGTGTCTCGATCGTGCGTAGTGGACGCAGACCGAGGCGATCCAGGCGCGCACCGATGATGGTGCCGTCGCCGAACACCAGCGCTGCCGGTCCGTCGTTCTTCTCCTCGTACAGCGAGAAGTACTCGAACATCGCACGCACTGCGGGGGAGAGGGTGGTGTCGTTTTCCCAGGCCGGCGGCATCATCGAGACCACAGCCGTCACCAGGTCGACACTGTCCTCGATGACGCGTGCTTCCAGGGTCTGATCGAGTCGGCAACTGTCGGACTGGCCGGGCGGACGGACGATCGCACGTCGTTTTGCACTGGCGACAGCAGCTTCGGAGAGCCGATTCTTCTTGTCCGTGTTCAGTTCTCCGTTGTGAGCCATGAACCGGAACGGCTGCGCCATCGTGGGATGCGGGTCCGTGTTGGTCGAGAACCGCGTATGGAAGTACATCGTGTGCACGGCGTGATCGGGGTCGACCAGGTCGCGGAAGTACGGGATCACTTCGTCGGAGTTCAAGCGACCCTTGAGAACCTGAGTTCGCGCGCTCAGCGAGAGTGGGTACAACCCGCGCAGTGCAGGGGTGTTGTACGCGATGGCTTCGATGGCGAGCAGAGCTTCGTGCACGAGGCGATCGACTACCGCAGGCTCGGTGCGAGGAGTGGGCACCTCGAAAATCCACTGCCTGACCGGAAGTTGATGCGCGATCGCGGCCGGCCGAATCGCCGAGTTGTCGACCGGGACGTCGCGCACTGCGAGAGTGGTGAAACCGCGATCGAGAAGTTCACGTTCGACCAGGGCGGCAGCGCGAGCGTGCTGGGCGTCGTCGTCCGGAAGGAAGAAGTTGCCGACGCAGAAGCGTCCGGCGCGAAGGTCGGAGCGCCCGGTTACCTTGCGGAAGAACCGGAGGGAGAGGTCCACCGAGACGCCGCCGCCGTCGCCGACGCCCTCGGAGGACATACCGCCGCGGTGCGGAACCGAGCAGAGCGCTTCGCGGCCCTTGATCAGGACATCGTGGGTCTGCACGCCGTCCTTGCGCGTGATGAACCCGACCCCGCAACTGCTCTTGTCATCTGCGGGGTCGTACAAACCGACGATGGACGTGCTCACTGCAGCAACCTTCTCCCTGTCCTGGTTGCCCGGAGATTGTTCGACCGGGCAGATACGACGGCATGTATTCCGTCAGGGCAGGGCGTCGCTGCTTCGATGAAGCGGCACCCGAATGGGTTCAGACTACTGAGTAGAGGCTTACCTTAGTCAAGTCTGCTTGGTGTGACTTGGATCTGAGCAGGTCAGAGGGTTGCTTTGTAGGCAAGTGCGTAGGCGATCTTGCCCGGCTTGTCGTCTGTGTACGGCTTGGACAGCTTTGCGAACTCGCCCTTGGACTCGGCTTTGCCGTCGTTCCAGGCCGACAGGACGCCAAGATCGGTGGCAGTGAATCCGCTGTCGACGACGGCATCGCCCGTCAACGCTGTCTGTGCTTTGGTCACCGACTTCACGGTGCCCAGGTAGCTGGAGAGATCATCGCGATTCCAGTTGGTGAGGTCGACGGGCGCGGTGTCGCGGACCCAGGCGCCCCAGTAGAACTCCTGGAACGGAATCGTGCCTGCGGCGAATCCGATGTCGCGGGAGAAGTACATCAAGCTGCGGTACTTGTCGTCGGCGAAGTTGGCCAGGCCGACGCTCTTCGGCAGAGCCTGGACCGGTACCTGGTTTCCGTCGACGTCACGCGACCAGACCCACTTGTTCTTTTCCATCTCGGTCCAGAAGGCGCCTTCACTCAGGCCACTGAGGTTGCCGAGAACCCGCAGTCGCACGTGCAGGTCGGGGCCTCCGTCGGCCGTCTCGATGAAGGACGTGAGGGTGTGGTGACCGTCGGTCAGGTAGAGATCGCCGCGGGGTCCGACGACCACGGTCTTCATGGGCGCGATGCTCTCGGCGGTTTCCTGACCCACTGGAATCTGGCAGGTGAAGGACGACGGGTCCTTCAGCGTCGACGCCGCAGTAGCGGTCGCGGCCTGGATCTGGCCGTTCGCCTCACACCAGTCGTCGAACTTCTTGTTGATCGTGTCTTTTCCGAGCGTGTATCGCCCGAGCTTGTAGTACACCTCGTCGTAGCCGAGTGACGGTTGTGTCGCGTGAACGTCGCCGATGCGCACGTCCAGGAGATCACCTTCCTTGGCGCACAGGTACTCCGATCCGCCGGCGGAGCCTGAGAACGAACCGGTGGAGATTCCGCCACACGCGAGGGGAGCGGCGACAGCGGGAGTGCTGACCAATGTTCCGGCGCCGAGCAGTGCCAGTGTTGTGAGTGCCGAGATGGCGGAACGACGCATGTGGGGATCTCTCCTGATGATGGGTTCGCACGTGAAGAAGCTTGCGTCACAATCGCTCAGGGTGGTTTCGGACTTACTGACAACAGACGTCCGCGCGGTGGCTACCACGTGAATTCACGTCGTAACCACCGCGCGGTGAGCCTGTTGGTTGATCAGCCCTGCAGTTGATCAGCCTTGCAATTGATCAGCCTTGCAATTGATCAGCCCTTGTAGTTGTAGAAGCCCTCGCCGACAGCAACGCCGAGCTTGCCCTCGTCGATGTAGTTCTTCTTGATGTAGTCGGCGAATTCGCGCTGCTTCTCGCCGCCCTGGGAGGAGATGTTGTAGACGGTGGTCAACCCGACGACGTCCATGATCTGGAAGGGGCCGAACGGGGCTCCGGTGCCGATACGCCACGTCTTGTCGACCATGTCGGGATCGGCGATGCCGTCGATCAGCAGGTCGGAGGCCGCGTTGAGGAGCGGGACCAGGAGCGAGTTGAGTACGTAGCCCGCCTTCTCCTTCTTGAGTTCGATCGGCACCATGCCGATGTTCTTCGCGAACTCGACGACCTCGCGGTACACGGCGGGGTCGGTGGACTCGGTGCCCATGACCTCGGCAGTGTTGTTGACCCACACGTGATTTGCGAAGTGCAGTGCGAGGAACTTCTCGGGGCGGCCGGTGAACTCCTTGAGATCGCTCGGCAGCAGCGTCGAGGAGTTGGTAGCGAACACCGTGTGCTCAGGAGCAACCGTGGCAAGCTTCTCGTAGGTGTCGCGCTTGATGGCGATGTCCTCGGGAATTGCCTCGATGACCAGGTCGGCCTTGGCGACGGCTTCGCCTAGATCGTACGAGTACGTAATACGTTGCAGCGCTTCGTCAGCCTTGCCTTCCTTGGCACCCTCGACGTTCTCGGCCTTGTAGGCCGCGGCCAACGAGTCGAACCGAGCCTTGGCCTTTTCGATGACCTCGGCGTTGATGTCGTACGCGACGACGTCGAAGCCGTGATAGGCGGTCTGATAGGCGATCTGTGAGCCGAGAACTCCGGTACCCAGAACGGTGATCTGCTTCAGTTCAGTCATTTTCGATCCTCAATCCTATTCGGTGGGTAGTCCGGCAAGCGTCAATCGGACCTGTGCGGCAACGATGTTCGTGAGTTCGTCAGCCGTGATCCGGTCCAATGCCGCGCGGGCTATTTCGAAGTGCAGCACGTTGGAAATCGTTCGCGCTGCAGTGGTGGTTCGGGTGGTGTGGTTGGGGTGTGCCTCGTGCAAGATTTGCGCAATCCGCGTTTGCAGGCGCTGCGAGAGTTCCAGGCCTTCGGCCCGGAAACACTCGCTGGGCTCACCGAACAACACCTCGCGTTGGTAGATGCCGGTGTTCTCGTCGTTTCGGCGACTTGCGATCAGCAGGGGTGAAACCAGCTCGAGCACACGATCTTCTGTGCCGGTCGACTTGGCTTCACGCTCTTCTCCCAATTCGATCTGCTTGCGGTATTCCGCGTTGTACACCATGAGCAGCAACTCGGCTTTGCTTGCGGCGTAACGAAAGAGAGTGCCGCCGGCTACATCGGCGCGGTCGGCAATTTCTTGAGTTGTGACTGCGCTGTAGCCCTTTTCCGCGAACAGTTCGGCAGCGGCGTCGAAGATGCGTGTCTGCTTCTCGAGTTTGTTGCGTTCGCGACGGCCCAGCTCTTGGTCCGGCTTCGTCATCCCGCTCACCTCGTTCCATTTCGGATCACGCTCATAAATGAGTCTACTCCGAAATATCGGGAGGGTGGAGTCTCCTCCGTCACATCACCGCAGTCCGCTGACCCAACCGGCGAACACGTCTGAGAACACGTCCGCTTCGCACGCATGCGCCGATTCGGGGTAGGCACATTCGGGGTATCCGGCGACGACGGTGGCAAGTTCGGCATTGCAACACTGCGCCAAGAGGCCGCGCAGGAGGTCCGCGGCCGACCAGCCGGCGATGGATGCTGCTGGGATGCCCTCTTCCTCGTACACCTTCACCAGATCGGCGTGCCTCCAGGACAATTCCTCGGCCACCAATGCATCGGGGTTGAAAGACATGGCGCGGTCGAGTGATCCGCGCAGAAGTGAGTGCGGATCGTCCTCGCCGCGAAGCCTGGTCGCGAGGTCCGCCGGCGCCTTCTGCATGACGAACATCCAAGGTTTGCCGTCGGGAAAGACTCCACCGAAGCCTGCCACGTTGAACGGTAAGTGGCTACTGAGAAAATCGGTCTCCACGTCGACGTGTTGATCGTCGCCCAGATGAATGAAGTGGCCGGAGGCAATCTCCTCGCCCATTGCCGGCTCAGCCCATGTGTTGTTCCACAGATCGGTCATCCGACTGCCTTCGGGAAAATCGAGAACCTCGAAGAGAAAACCCATGTCTCTACAACTCCCCGTCGAAGTGGGTGGTTACTCCACCGGTCAGTCGAGAAACCGTCTGCGCCGAGGTCGCGAGGACGACTCGGCTTGTCTCGAAGGTCATCTCGTCGCGTTCGGTGTCCTCCGATTCGGGATCCTCGGCGAGTGAGAAGTCGAGTTCCACCTCTCGATCGGTGCTGGAACAGACCGAGATCATCAGCCCGAGTCGTTCGTCGGTGAACGCCGGAAGCGATTTCTCGGGATGGAAGTCTGCGGCCGCGTGAAAGAAGAACGCCGCCAGCCGTTCGACGAATCCGTCGTCCGTATGTCGGCTGAGATACTGATTGAAGCGGTCGGGGCTGAGCAGTCCGACGTCGAAAACGAGTGTGGGCACGTCGGATTCGAAGACAGTGGCGGGAACCGCATGACTGCGAAGGAAGACTGCGGCGCCGCCGTATCCCGGCAACCTGAACCCATCACGCATCTGGTGTACTCCCGTCGCAGTGGTGTCCTGTCCACGCTAGGCCATTGCTCGGCCGCGTGCTGCCTACTCGAGTAGGCAGCTTGATGGAAGAATCACCGCCTATGACTGCTGTCCTGTACCCGCCCGTCGAGCCGTACGAGTCGGGGCTGTTGGAAGTGGCGGACGGTCAGAGTCTCTACTGGGAGACAGTCGGCAATCCGGCGGGCATTCCGGTTCTCTACCTCCACGGCGGTCCTGGTTCGGGATGCACTGTCGGCGCCAGGCGTTTCTTCGATCCCGAAGTCTTTCGCGCAGTTCTGTTCGATCAGCGAGGCTGTGGGCGCAGTCTTCCGCTAGCGAGCAGTCCGGACGTCGATCTGACCGTGAACACCACGGCGCACATTGTGGAAGACATCGAGCGTCTTCGTGAGCATCTCGGTATCGAGCGATGGATCGTGACGGGACTTTCCTGGGGCGTGAGTTTGGGTCTGGTGTACGCGCAGGCGTTTCCCGCGCGGGTGATCGCAATGGCCTTGGGCGCGATCACCGGCGGGACGAGGGTCGAAATCGAGTGGATCACCCGTGCCATGGGCCGGGTATTTCCGCGTGAATGGGAAGAGTTCGTGGCGCCGTTGCCGGTGGACGAGCGTGACGGAAACCTCCCCGCGGCGTACGCGCGACTGCTTGCCGATCCGGATCCTGTTGTGCGCGAGAATGCCGCGTTGCAGTGGTGCCGTTGGGAGGATGTGCACGTCTCGCTGATGCCGGGGTGGACTCCGAGTGTTCGATACCAGAATCCGGACTTCCGCCGGGTGATGACCAGGCTGGTTACGCATTACTGGGGTAACGACTGCTTCCTGGCGCCGAATCAGATCTTGGATGGAATGGACCGTCTCGCTGAGATTCCCGCGATTCTCGTGCACGGACGGTATGACATTTCCGGGCCACTCGACACTGCCTGGGCGATCCACCGGCGTTGGCCGGGTAGTGAGTTGGTGGTACTCGACGACGCCGGGCATGGCGGCAGCGGATTCAACGAGGCAATCGTGGAAGCGCTGAATTCACTGGCTCATTCGGCCTGATCGAGTGCCCCGGCACGGGCCGCAGCCAGCGCGCCGGCAGCAGCACGATCGGCAACCGACTGGTCGACGGGTAGATCGGCGACCAGCAGGCGATAGTAGATGGGTGCGGCGACGGCCGCCAGAAGATCAGCGGCCGAGACCTTCTCGGAGATCTCCCCGCGCTCGACTGCTCGGCGGACGACGATGTCTGCCAGTTCGTAACGTGCGGAATAGAACTCGCGCTTGAGTCTCGCGACCTCGGGCGTGCGGACCGCGTCGGAGAACAGTGCAGCCACCAACGCGCCGCCCGACTCGCTGGTCACCAGTGCGACTATCGATCTGGCCATCTCGCGCAGGTCGGATTCGATGGAACCGGTATCCGGGATGGGGACGGTGGTTGCCGATACCTCGATCGCCGCGTCGGCCACCAACTGGGACAGCGTGCTCCACCGCCGGTAGATCGTGGTCTTGTGGACTCCGGAGCGGGTGGCTATGTCCTCGATGGTCATCGCGGCGAATCCGCGTTCGGACAATTCGGCCGCCGTGGCTGCCAGGACGGCCTCGCGCACCCTGGCACTACGCCCTCCGGGCCGTTGTGGTGTCGAAGTCATGAGCCAACCTTATCGCAACAAGGTGTTGTGTTAGCTGGAGGCACGTGGTTCACTGAGCTAATGCAACTGATCGTTGCATTAGAGATGAATTGAGGGGTGTTTTCCCATGTCATACGAATTTCCTGTCGATCACCGAGGCCTCTTCGAAGAGCGCACAGGACAGTTTCTGAGCTTCGGGCTCCCCGTCTCGGATCTCGAGGAACTGCGCGCGTCCATCCACTCGACCTGGGCCGACGCGCCGGGTGGTTGGTCGTACGAGTGGTCGGCGTTGGCAGCAAAGTACTCCGCGGCCGGCAATCATTCACTCGCGGCGATGATCTACGGAATCGCCAAGTTCCCCGTCCTGGCCAACGATTCGCGGCGCCGGGCCCTGCAGAATCAGGTGGACGAATACGTCAAGGCAGCACCGGGATTCGGGCTCGAGTTCGAGCGTCGAATCCTGTCCCTGCCCTACCGAAACGGCGAGATCGAGCTACCGGTACACATTCTCTCCGTGGACGGAAGGTACGAAGACGCACCCGCCCTGTTGCTCAGCGGCGGCGTCGACGGCTGGAAGATGGACATGCATCCGTTGGTCAGTGCGTTCGCGAAGAACGCCGGAGTGACTGTTGTCGCTTTCGACCAGCCGGGAACTGGTGAATCACCGGTTCCTCTCGACGCTTTCGGTGACGAGGTGATCGACGGACTGGTGGCGACGGCTCGCGCCCTCGGCAATGGCCAGGTGGCACACCTGGGAGTCTCCTTCGGTGGCAACTTCGCCGTGCGGTCGGGGTTGACCGGCGCCGTCGATGCGGTGATCAACATCGGCGCCCCGGTCAAGGGCGCGTTCGAGACCGCGAACGCGGAGCGCCTGGTCTACGGCATGGGTGACATCGTCGGAAACGCACTGGGTTTCGATGCCCCGGCAACCAAAGAGGCGCTGGTACAGGGTCTCCGTGCTTTCGATCGCAGTGTCTTGATGACCGCCGACGACGGCCGGACCCCGATGCTTGTGGTCAACGGGGCCGACGACGTTCACATCCCGCTCTCGGATACCACTCTCTTCGAGGAGCGCCCGAACACGCAGGTACACGTCATCCCGGATGCGGGGCACTGCGCAGTGACCAAGCTGCCCGAGTTGACGCCGATGATGATCGACTGGCTACGAGATGCCCTGTCAGGAACCGCTCCACGAACCGGTAGATGATCCGCCGCCGAAGCTGGCAAAACGATACGTCGCAAGAACGGCCTTGTGATCGGTCGGCCACGGCGTCGGTGAAGCGATGAAGTTGTCCTGGGAGTTCTCCTCCACTCTTTTGTTGTGCACGATCGTCTTTCGGGGTCCGATGATTCCTACAGATCCCAACTTCAGGTCGGAAGCGCGATCGGCGAAGATGTAGTCGATCCGATCGCGTTCGTCTGCCTCGGGTGCCCAGGTGAGCTGTGAGGTGTCGACGTCGGGATTGTCGGACGGCCAGGTGAAGCCCGGGTGTGTGGCCGGGTTCGGGTACTTACTGCGGTAAGCGTCGACGAATCCGGCTTGGTCGAGCAGGCGGGTGGATTCCCAAGGAACGACTACACCGTTGTGGTCGAACAGATTTCGCGTGCCGTCGGTCCAATCCAGGGCCGACGGTTCGTTGAAATCGCCACCGAGGATGACGGATCTGCCCTTGGCCCGTTCTTTTGCCGCATCGTCGACGAACGTCGAAATCGCCTTGGGTCGTCCCGAATTGATGTTCACGCGCTGAACCGTCTCGGGGTCCGTGACCGGACCGGACGGCATCTTGTTCCAGCCGAACTCGGAGAACTCTCCGGGCTTGGGAACACCCGCGCCGTATCCGCGCGGTAGATACGTCGCGTAGGACGTGTAGGCCAGATGTGCCGAGTAAGCAGCGATTTGTTTGCCGTCGACCGTCACGACTGCCTTGATCATCGAGTTCAGGTCGGCTGTTTCCTCGATCGGAAACTTGGAGAGAATCCCCACGTCGGAGGACGCTGCTCCGTAGAAGGTGGTTCCTGATTTGGTCAGCATGTCCGCCAATGCAGTTGTCGCAGTGCCGGCTTCCGACAGGAGAACTATCGACGCCTGTGTCGAGATGATCATGTCGGCGATCAGCTGCAGGCCACCGTTGATCTTGGTTCCGCCGTGCCAGGTGTTGAGGGAGAGCACTTTGATCTCCTGCGCGGGGCTCGCCCCCGCGACGGAGGTATTGGCACCCAATGTAAATGCGCTCGCGGTGACTGTGCCCGCGGCTACCGCCATCGCCTTGACCATCTGGCGGCGCGTCAATCCATTCATCAAATCCCGGCTCTCGTTGTCGTGTGCTCGAACCCCCGGAAGATGATTACCATCGCTACCTAAACGGACAGTTAACCAATTGTAAAATGGCAGATTTCCACAGAACGCCGTGCGGGCAATAGTCTTCTGATCGTGGTACTCAGTGAGCGTTTCCCCGGTAACAAGACCTTCGCGAAGGTTCGTGTCCTGCCGCCGGTGGTGAAGCTGCTCCTCCTCTCGATGGTGCTGTTCAACATCGGGTTCTATCTGGTTGTCCCCTTTCTGGCGGTGCACCTTTCGGAGGACCTCGGATTTGCGGCCTGGATTGTCGGCCTCGTCCTCGGATTGCGGATGTTCAGTCAGCAGGGCATGTTCTTCATCGGTGGAAGCCTCGCCGACAGGTTCGGCAAGCGTCCGATCATCCTGCTGGGCATAGCCGTTCGTGTAGTCGGTTTTCTGATGCTCGGTCTGGCAGAAAGCATGAGCGCCGTGATCGTCGGCGTGCTCCTGGTCGGCTTTGCTGCCGCGCTCTTCGCGCCCGCAGTGGAGTCGGCCAACGCGGAGTACGGACGCGAACTCGAGTCCGCCGGAGTTATGCGTCGTACCGATTTGTTTGCAGTGGAACAGATGTGCAGCCGCCTGGGAACAGTGATCGGTCCGGCGCTGGGAGCTGCTCTCCTGATGTTTCCGTTCTCGTGGACGGCGTCGAGCGCCGCGTTGCTCTTCGCGATCATGTGGGTCGGGTTCTTCATCTGGTTCCCCCGACCGGGCGATGCCCACGACGGCCCGGTGTCGACCTATACGCTGCGCGACGTCTGGCGAAGTGTCCTGACCAACAACAACTTTCTGCTCTTCGCGACGCTCTGCAGTTTTCAGCTGGTTGCGTACAGCCAGCTGTACCTGATGCTTCCGGAACAGCTCGAGCGCGGAATCGGTTCGCAGTCGGCGCTGGGATGGTTCTACGTGGGCGCGGCGGTGTTGGTGATCGTCGGGCAGGGACCGACGGTCGCGGTTGCCCACCGCATCGGGCATCGGCGCGCGATCACCTTCGGGCTTGTGCTCATTTCGGTGTCGTTCCTGGTTCCGCTGGTCACCGGCGTCGACTCCGCAGCTTCGGCGTCGACGCAGATAGTCGGTCTGGCGGTGTGGATCGGGCTGCTGCACCTGGGACAGATGTTGATGGTGCCGCCGATGCGAGACACCATCGCGATCCTCGGTCGTGAAAGCAACCTCGGAGCGCACTTCGGCATGCTCAACACGATCGGCGGTCTGCTCGCGCTCCTGGGAACCGTGGGAGTCGGATTCGTGTACGACCTCGTCGACAACGGCCACGCAGCGCCGGCGTCACCATGGGTGATCGTTGCGCTCTGCGTGGCCGTGTCGGCTGTGGTGTTGTGGGTGTGGTCAGGCCGAACGAAAGTTATCGACCAGCGATCGTCTGATTGATCTTTGCGACGAAATCTTCCAGCACAAACGGAATGGTGAGTGGGTTCGGCATGGACACCGCGTCACTGACGATGGGGTCCAAGCTGATCAGGCCTCCGGTCTCGACCACGTTCAGATTGGTGAACGCCGGCTGCGACTCCATCTCGGCGCGAGCCTTCTCGTAGTTGTCGAAGAGCAGGTAGTCGCACTCGAGGAGGTCGTAGTTCTCGGCGGAGATCTCGTAGTTCAGCTTGCCCGCGAACCGATCCTTCAGTGCGGCAGGCGCCGTGAATCCCAATTGCGTGAGCAGCTGAGCCCGCGCTGCCTCGGGGCTGAACGCTCGCAGATTTCCGTCGCTCCAGCGAATGACGAGAGCTGCTGTCTTGCCTTCGAACTGGGGGTTCTCCGCGCGGGTGCGAACGATGAGGTCTTCGACTTCCTGGACCTCCTGCTTTGCCTGCGCGGGAACGCCCACAGCCGTACCGATGCGGGTCGTGACTTCCTGCCAGGGCAGAACCCAATCCGTCTGATCGGCGGCGTGCAGCACCGTCGGCGCGATGGCGCTGAGCTGCTTGTACAGATCCTCGTCGATCGCGTTGTTGACGGCGATGATCAGGTCAGGCGCTGCAGCCACGATCGTTTCGATGTCGAAATCGGTGGTGGCGTTGGCCAATGGCGTCGGCTCGGCGCCCTGGACTGCGGAGTCGGCCCAGACGCCGATTCCGTCGTCGGTCGATCCCTTCCACACCGGGACCAGGACGGGCGTCAGCCCGAGGGAAAGCAAAACGTCCGCGTCGCCGATACCGACCGCTGCGATGCGGCTGGGTGCCTGCTCGATGGTGGTGGAGCCGAACTTGTGGTCGATCGTCACCGGGAAGGCGTTGGCCTCGGCGTGAGCACCTTCGGTGCCGGGAGTGGATTCGTCCTTCGCGCTGTCGCCACAGGCAGCAAGGGCGAAACCGGCTGCTGTTGCGAAGGTGACGGACAGCATGGCACGGCGGCTCAACATAGGGTTCACGGCAACCTCGGGTTTCATGGTTATGGGACCCTAACCATAGTGGAGTTGCTGTGTCGGCAGTGTTTGTTAACGTCCGCCCATGACGGCGGTTCTCGACTACACATCAGCAGGACCGTTCACCCGCATCGATGGAGTGGACCCGCTCGCCCTCGAGTCGCTCTCCACCGACCCCGTGAAAATATGCCGGGTAGTGCCGTACCTGGTGGTCCAACCCACCGATGCTCAGTCGCTGAATCTGCCTGCCGACCGATTCGACGAAAACCAGATCCGGCCGGCAAGCGTTCTGCTCCAACGCCTGCTTGCGCTCGATCCGGCACCGGTGACCTCCGCCCGTGAACCCGACAATCGGGTCGTCGGAACCTGTCGGCACTTTGCAGTTTTGAGTTGTGCGTTTCTGCGCTACCGCGGTTTTGCCGCCCGGGTCCGTTGTGGTTTCGCCACCTACTTTCAACCGGGACAGGGCGTGGACCACTGGATCACCGAGTACTGGGACGACGCAGGCAAGCGGTGGATCCGCATCGATTCCGAGATCCTCGGACAGAACGTCCTTCCTCACGCCCATGATCTGCAGCCGGGAGAATTCCTCAGTGGTGGTGAGGCGTGGCTGGCATATCGACGCGGCGAGATCGACGCGTCCCAGTTCGGGGTGTACGGCACCGAGAACTGGGGGGCCTGCCGAGATCCGCGGCAACGCAGTGAAGGATCTCGCCGCGATGAACAAGGTCGAAACCCTGCCGTGGGACGAGTGGGGTCGTATGACGGACGCCTACGACGGAAAGACAGGCGCCGACTACGACCTACTGTTGGACGATATCGCCGCGGTGTGCGCCGCCGACGATCCCGTTGCCGTGCGAGCACTGTACGAGCACGATGACTTGCGCGTGCCGGACAAGCTGATTCGTTTCTGAGATGCTGGTGCGATGAATCCGGAGCATCGCCAACTCGATTACGGACTTCGATTCGACTGGGGGTTGCGCGGCGCCGAAGCGATTGCTGCCGGCGTCGATGTAGCCGTCGTGGTCGACGTCCTCTCGTTCACGACCACGCTGAGCGTCGCCGCCGACGCGGGAATCGACGTACTTCCCTTTTCCTGGAATGACGAGAGTGCGGTCGACTACGCGCGTGATGCCGATGCGGTTCTGGCTGTACGGCGAAGTGTGGCCAGAGAGGGTCAGATCAGTCTGTCTCCCCAGACGATTCGCGAGACCGAGGCGCCAAGTCGGCTGGTGCTGCCGTCTCCGAACGGGTCGACTATCGCGTTTGCGTTGGCGTCCGAGGTTGCGGTGTGTGTCGGCGCTTCCTTGAGGAACGCTTATGCCGTCGCGGATTGGATTGTGCACGAACATGGTCCGGGACCGCGGGTTGCGATAGTCGCATCCGGGGAGAAGTGGCCCGGTGGAGAGTTGCGCCCGGCGGTGGAGGATCTGTGGGGTGCCGGTGCGGTTGTCACGGCGCTGAACGCTGCTGGTTGGGACGGCCACGTATCGCCCGAGGCTCGGATGGCGGCGGATGCGTGGGCGGCGGTGGCGGATTCGTACGAGGACCGCCTGCGGGACTGTGCCTCAGGACGTGAGTTGATCGCCATGGGGTTTCCACACGACGTCGCCATCGCCTCGGAACTCGACGACAGCGACACCGTACCCGTTCTCGAAGATCGTGTGTTTCGAGGTCAGCGCACCGGGCGTCGGTTGAACAAACTCCGTGCCCAGAGGTAGGAGAGGAAGGTGATTGCGACGCACCATCCGATCGCGAGTATCGCGTTGTTTCCGATGGCTTCGCCGAGAAGAAGTCCTCGAAGAGTCTCGATGATCGGAGTGAACGGCTGATACTCGGCGAACCATCGCAACACGGTCGGCATCGAGTCGGTGGGGACAAAGCCGCTTCCCAGGAACGGCAAGAGGATCAACACCATTGGAAGGTTGCTGGCCGTCTCGACACTCTTGCTGACGAGGCCGAAGGCGACCGACAACCAGATCATGGCGATGGAGACCAGGACGAGGAGTGCAAACGTCGCGGCCCACTCCACGAAGCCTGCAGTGGGCCGGAAGCCGACGGCTATCGCTACGGCGATGACGACAACGAGGCTCACGATCGTCTGAAGGAGGCTGCCGAGAACGTGACCGGTCAGGACGGACGTGCGCGTGATCGCCATCGTTCGGAATCGTGCAATGATCCCGGCGGTCATATCGGTTGCGACGGAGATGGCAGTACCTTGTGCCGCTGATGCCACGGTCATCAGAATGATCGCCGGTGCAACGTAATTGACGTACTCGGCTCGACCGCCACCGCCGGGGCCGAGGCCGTTCCCGAGCGTTCCGCCGAGCACGTAGACGAACAGCAGTAGGAAAACGACTGGCATTCCGACGAGCATCACCGTCATCGACGGATATCGAAGGATGTGTCGAATGCTGCGACGCAGCATGGTTTTCGAGTCCTGATAGGCAAGCGTCATGGTGGTCATCGCGCGTCGGTCCTTTCGGTGGCGGTCAGAGTCAGGAACACGTCGTCCAGGTCGGGTGTGTGCACGGAGAGTTCCTTGACGTCGATCGAGTGAGCGTCGAGTTGGTCGAGAAGAGAGCGCAGCGAGCGGACACCCCCGTCACTGGGGACCTGGAGGACATAGGCGGCATCGTCACGTGATGATTCGTCGAAAACAGCTGCAGCAGAATCGAGCTGATCTCGGTCGAAGAAGTGAAGACGAATGTGGCCGCCGGGAATGTGCCGTTTGAGTTCCGCTGCCGTACCTTGGGCGACGATCCGTCCCTGATCGAGGACGGCGATGTGGTCGGCCAGCTGATCGGCTTCCTCGAGGTATTGCGTCGTGAGGAAGATGGTGACACCGCCCTTGACCAACTCCCGGATGATCTGCCACATGGTGCGTCGGCTCCGGGGGTCGAGACCGGTGGTGGGTTCGTCCAGGAAGATGATCTCCGGCCGCCCGATCAACGTCATTGCCAGGTCGAGCCGTCGACGCATGCCGCCCGAGTAGGTCGACGCCAGCTTGTCCGCGGAGTCGATCAGATCGAACTTCTCCAGGAGTTCGTCAGTGCGAGTGCGTCGTTCGTCCTTGCCGAGGTGGTGAAGATCGGCCATGAGGAGAAGGTTTTCCTCGCCGGACAGGTAGTCGTCTACCGCCGAGAACTGTCCGGTGACACCGATACGCGAACGCACCGCGTCAGGATCGTCGGAAGGGTTGTACCCGGCGATGCGGATGTCGCCGCCGTCTGCGGGAACGAGGGTCGAGAGGATTTCCACGATGGTGGTCTTGCCGGCGCCGTTGGGGCCGAGGAGTGCAAAGACGGTTCCGCGGTCGACGGAGATGTCGATTCCGTCCAGTACCGTCTTGTCGTCGTAGGCCTTCTTCAGGCCCGTCGCGGTGATGGCTGGTTTACGGGACATCAGCGTTCCTTTCGCTAGATCTTCTTGTTGGATTCTTCTCGAGGCTCCGAACGTCGAATGACGATGTCGCCGTAACTGGTTTGTGCCCGGACGTCTACCCGGCGTTCAGTGGAAGCCGGACCGTGCGTGGCATTCATCTGGTTGTCGACGCGGCCGAAGGACGTATGAGCGTCGAATCGTGCGGCGGTTCCGGATCGAACGCCGATATGGATTCGCCCGGCGGCCGTCTTGGCGGATACGACTCCACTCTCGATGGTCTCGAAACGGATGTCGCCGTTGGCGGTTGCGGCGCTCGCGTCGGATTCGGCGTGCTCGACGGCGACACTGCCGTTGGCGGTCTTCGCCTTCAGTGCGCCGGTGATCGTGCCGATGTTGATGTCGCCGTTGGAGTTCTTGACCTCCGCGTTGCCGTCGACGCGGCCGATGCGGATGCTTCCGGACCCGGTGCTCGTGTCGATGTCACCGGCCACGTGCTCGACGATGATCGCGCCGGCCCCGGTGCTGACGTTGAGCGGCCCGGTGGTTTCCAGTGTGCAATCGCCCGCGGAAACCTTCACCCGTGATCGTCCGAGAGTGCCTTCGCTACGGAGGCTGGCAACTGCAGCAGTGCCTTCGAGTTCCGAGCCGGAGGGAAGCTGAACGGAGATGTCCACAGATCCTGCCTTCCCGAAGATGCCGAGGCCGCGCTGTTTCGGAGTCTTGATCTGCAGCCGGCCACCTGCGAATTCGACGCGCGTTTGTTCGGCGACTCGAACGTCGACCTCGCGAGACGAGTTGCTGGGCAACACTTCCACGACAGTGTCGTTGCGGCTGCTCGCCGTGATCCGGATGTGTGCGACTGCCACGTCGAAGTTCAAGGTGATGGGGTCAGGTGTGCTGAATGTAGGCATGGTGATACTCCCGATGAGGTTGTCTCGGTTGATGAAAGAGGGTGGCGCGAAAGATGAAGCCGGTGTCAGTGCACCCAGCCGCTGAAGCTTTCGGAACCTTGGGACGTGCGCTGTCTCGGAGTGCTTCTGTTCGCGCCGCCTTCCAGAGCCGTTGCAGCCGAGCGAACCAGCCACGCGTTGACGGAGATACCGGCTTCCCGGGCCGCCGCCTCGATCCGGTCTTTGAGGTCTTGCCCCAGCCGCAGGTTGATTCGAGTCATCGAGGCGTCGTCGGACTCCGTGACGGGGCGCGGTGCCGGAGTCGGGTCCTCTTCGACGGGGGCTGGAACCGGTTCACTGATGGCTGGTGCCACCACGAATTCGGGTTCGCGTCCCCGCAGGCGCAGGTCCACCGAACCCGGGGCGAGGTCACGCGTGATCTCGGCGGCTGCCGCAGACAATGCGTCGAGAAGGGTGAGTCGCACTGCTGATTCCAGCGGTGCGGTCAAACGATCGGCGAGTGCCTTTGCGTCTTCTCCGCCTGCTTCGGCCGCCACCGCGAGTTCGTGGCGAAGGTTGTCTACGTACGGTGTCAAGTCCATGGCATCACTATGGCACCACTTTGGTGCCACCGCAATAGTTTGGTGGCACATTCGTGTGAATTTGGTGAGAATTGCCAGGTCATCGGGGTGGCCGGCGATTCGGTTCGCGGCAGGCTGGCACACTCGTAAGGGTGAGTCCTGCCGAATCGAACCGCCGACGCCGCATCGTGCTCTGGATTGCCGGGGTGCTCGGCGTCGTGATCGTGGTTGGGGTGGTGGTCGTCGCGATCGCACCATCGCGGTACCTGCCCTGGGACACGGCTGAGTTCCCGGCGGTGGACGCGAGTGCGCTCACGTCTGATCAAGGTCGGGTGCTCGAGCTACTGCAATCCGAGCATGAGCAGGACCGTCCGGGCACCTTCTATTCCGACGGCATCGACGAAGAGTGGTGCGCCGACTTTGTCAGCTGGATCATGAGGGAAGCGGGTCGACCGTTGTCCAACCCGAACTCCGGAAGTTGGCGCATCCCGGGGGTGTACACCTTGCAGGAGTATTACCAAGGGATCGGCGCGTACGCCGAGAACGGCAGCGGGTACACCCCGAATGTGGGTGATGTGGTGATCTACGACAGTTCGAGATGGGTCGGTCAGCACACCAACATCGTTGTGGCAGTGGACGGCAACTCTGCGATCACGGTTGGCGGCAACGAGTTCGGCAAGGTGCGGGTTCATGATCTGGACTGGCAATCCGACTCTGCCGTCGTGGGATTCGGAAAACTTCACCCCTGATCGTTGCTCTTCGGAGACAAGGCGAACCACCGCGCCGACGCACGTGCCTCGTCGCCTGCGTCGATGTGCAGCGTGTTCGTGCCGGTTCGCACGCTCACCTGCTCACCTCTCTTGATGGGCTGGGTGTACTCGAGGATCGCGCGAAAGGGCCCGCTTCGTAATCTGTCGGGCAGCGCATCTTCCACGGGCTGCCAGTAGATTGCGTTGTTCACGTGATCGAAGGGGTCGAAATCGCTCGAGCGCAACGGGAACGGCGTATCCGCTGACGGCGTCGTGTCCGGGGTCGGGTCGATCCACCGACGCCAGTGAAGATGCTGGTCCACGGCCGTCGATGCCAGGGCAGCGGTGAACTTCTCACTGATGGATGCCGGCATTCCCGTCTTCGGGTCGATGTTGATCCAGAACGCCTCGGTTTCGATCAACCCGCCGCCATCGGATCTGATGCGAACTCGCATCGAACACCACTTGTTCGACAGGCCTGAACACCAGCGCTGCAGGTGAACTCGATCCGGCCAGACGACCGGTTCGAGTACATCGATCACCGTTCTTCGTACCATCCACAGCGGGTGTGTATCCATGGCGCCGCGGTCGACGAGATTGTCGAAGCCCGCGTCTTGGAGGTAGCGCGCGATCGCGTCGAGGCGCAGTTGTTTGTCGGTGTGGATGTCACCCGTACGCACCGGCCACGAGGCCTGGAAGATGCTTCCGGTTGTCGGTAGTTCGGCC
Organism: Rhodococcus sp. SB1D; assembly: GCF_048573875.1. NCBI lineage: Bacteria > Bacillati > Actinomycetota > Actinomycetes > Mycobacteriales > Nocardiaceae > Rhodococcus > Rhodococcus sp. SB1D. Next base: position 232,525 of record NZ_JBMAIQ010000003.1, on the reverse strand, counting down.
ATCGCTACGTGGTCGTCGACTTTTGTACGGTTCATCGGATGTGGGCTCCCGGTGTTCGCTTGGTTGGGTGGCTTCACGCTTGCGTTACCCGATGGTGGGATCTTGAACCATCGGAGTTCATCGTTTTCTGAATCCAGTTTTCGATGTACTGTCGCACGTATGGATATCGAGGGCGTAGATGTGGTGACCAACGTGGCGGTGCTTGCGAGGTTCGGGCATGCACTGTCCGACGAGACTCGGACACGGATACTGCTCGAACTGAAGACCGCACCGCGGTATCCGTCCGACCTCGCTGAAACGCTGGCTGTGACCAGGCAGAAGCTGTCCAACCATCTGGCGTGCCTGCGCGGTTGTGGCTTGGTGGTGGCCGTCCCGGAAGGGCGCCGGACCAGATACGAACTCGCCGATGTACATATCGGTCGGGCCCTCGACGACCTGCTCGGGGTCGTACTCGCGGTGGATCCGTCGTACTGCCCGGACAGCGAATCAGAGGGGTGCTGCTGATGGTTGCGCCCGTTGACGGTGTCGGGCTCTCGACTGACCGGCGTGCGCTCTTGTCGAGAAGAATTCGCATCTTCGTGGCGATCACGATCAGCTACAACGTCGTCGAAGCGATCATCGCGCTGGCGGAGGGCACACGAGTGTCGTCCGCAGCACTGTTCGGTTTCGGCCTCGATTCGGTGATCGAAGTGTCCTCGGCGGCAGCTGTTGCCTGGCAGTTCTCGGCGCCGGATCCGACGAGCCGTGAGAAGGCGGCACTGCGAGTGATCGCATTCTCGTTCTTCGGGCTCGCTGCGTATGTCTCGTTCGACGCGATTCGGTCGCTGTTCGGTCTGGGGGAAGCTCAGCACACGAGCGTCGGAATACTCTTGGCTGCGGTGAGTTTGGCGATCATGCCGGCCCTGTCCTATGCGCAACGCCGAGCCGGTCGGGAGTTGGGTTCGCTGTCGGCGGTCGCGGATTCGAAGCAGACGCTGCTCTGCACTTACCTCTCTGCTGTCTTGTTGGTCGGTTTGCTGCTCAACTCGCTGCTCGGCTGGTCGTGGGCGGACCCGATTGCTGCACTGGTCATCGCCGTCATCGCGGTGAAAGAAGGCATCAACGCGTGGAAGGGCGATCCGTGCTGCCCGGTTGTGGCTGTGCCCGAGAGCGGTGACGAGTGCGACTGCTGCTGAGTGAACACAGGTTTTGTCGAGTGAGCACTCGCTGCGGTGCGTCAGAGCGGGTGTTCACTCGATGAAAGGCGTGCCGACTTCTGCGCGGCCCTTGATGTGCGCGGCGCGTTGCTCGAGAAGGCGCCGCAGATACGGGCCGACAGCCAACCTCAGTGCCAGGTGTCCGAGCACTCCGAAGGGGGCCGTAACCGTGAAGCGGTCATGCATCCGCGTCCACCCATCCGGCTGAACGTCGAAGACGTGTCGGAGAGCGATGACGAGTGCGGCTGCTGCTGAGTGAGCACAGGTTCAGTTGAGTGAACACCGTCTGCAGCGCGTCAGAGAGGGTGCTCACTCGGTGAAAGGGGTGCTCGGTTAGGTTTGCGATCCCGGCAAGCGGGTACGGGTCGGTGACCTGCGGTTCATCCGCGACGGGTGATGTTTTCGCCTTCCCGCCCCTCGAGACTGAGTAAGGGAAGTGCATTCTGTCGAAAGGAACGCTGATGACTGCTCCACCGCGGGAACCCGCGAATCACCCTGTCCGGCAGGGTTTCGCGGTAGGTACGACGTTTGCAGCAGCAATTTTGCTGCTCACCGCAGGCATTGTCGCTCTGCTTCAGGGCATCGCGGCCGTTGCCGACAACAATCTGTTTGTCGTGGGTATCAACTACACGTACAAGTTCGACATCACGACGTGGGGTTGGATCCACATCATCTTGGGCATCATCGGGATCGTGGTGGCCCTCGGCCTCTTCACCGGTGCAGTGTGGGCCAGGGCGGCGGCAATCGTCATTGCGTCGCTCTCGATCATCGCCAACTTCTTGTGGATGCCGTATTACCCACTGTGGTCGATCCTGGTCATCGCGCTCGATGTCGTTGTGATCTGGGCGGTCGCGACCTGGGACAGGGACAGAGTCTAGGCACCGAACAACCCGAGAGCAGTTGGTCCCGACCGAGTCGACTCGGTCGGGACCATCGCTCGTGCGTGGGACAATTCGACAGGGTGTGGCTCGAATCAGTCTGGGAGTCGACGCATTTCGGCGACGGTCAGGCCGAGGGAATCGAGACGGGCCATGATGCTCCGCATAGCCGTGTGGTCCGCGACGGGTCCGTACAAACTGGTGAACCCGCCGGCGGCACTGGCGACACTGAGTTCAGGAAATGCGGCCTTGACGCGGTCCGACACTTCGCCGTCGATGAGGAATTGATACCGAGTGGGAGCATTCATCAGTATCCGCTCCATTTCGTAGGGCCATGAGGTTCGAGAAGGCAGCGCTCCGAGCCTCGAAATCGCATGTCGTCAAGTGCAATCGGCGTCGCTGCCCGATCCAGGACTCCGCATCCGTGAGATCCAGTCTTACTCGCGTACGCGCTCGGGGCGTCATCCCCTACGGGTGAATGTCGTCGCGGGTCCGTTCATCCCTTTTGTGTGAGGCTCCGCAGAGTCGCCACCCCTAGTGTCGACCGGGAGAGAGAAGAGGTCGGCATGGGATCTGTCATCGGGGATCTGTTACCCCTCGCGGTCGGCGTTGCGGTATCGCCGATCCCGATCATCGCGGCAATCTTGATGTTGTTGTCCAAGCGTGCCGGCAGCACGAGCGTCGGGTTCGCGCTGGGCTGGATACTGGGAATCGTCGTCGCCACCGTGATCTTCGTGCTTCTGTCCAGCAAGCTCGGTGACTCCGAAGGTGATCCGTCAGCGGCAGTGTCGTGGATCAAGCTGGCGTTGGGTGTATTGCTTCTTGCGTTCGGAGTCAAGCAATGGCGCGGACGCGGAGGCGAGCACGAAACCCCGAAGTGGATGCACGCCATCGATGACATGACCGCTGTCAAAGGCCTCGGCTTGGGCTTCGCTCTGGCTGCGATCAATCCGAAGAATCTGATGATGTGTATCGCGGCCGGAATCTCGATCGGATCCGCGTCATTGGGCTCCGGAGAAGTTGTTGTCGCCATTCTGGTTTTCACGATCATCGCGGCCTGCACAGTGTGCGTGCCCGTGATCGGCTACCTCGTTGCCGCGGAGCGACTGCGTGGTCCGCTGGCCAAGCTGAAGGTGTGGTTGCAGGAAAACAACGCCACGGTGATGAGTGTGTTGATCCTGGTTATCGGTGTTGTTCTCATCGGCAAGGGCATCGGCGGTCTCTGACAACTGGAGGTGGTTATGGGATCGCTGCTACTGCAACAGATCCCGCTGGCGCTCGGGATCATCATGAGCCCGCTGGCGGTTGTCGCCGTTGTGGCCGTACTGTTTTCCGAACGAGCGCGTATCAACAGCATTGCGTACCTGATCGGGTGGTATCTCGGAATAGTTGTCGCGCTGGCCGGTTCGTACGTCATCTTGACCGCACTCCAGGTTCATCAGCGCACACACCCTCCGCTGTGGGTGCCCATCATCCATCTCGTTCTCGGGGCAACTCTGCTGGCGGGTGCCTGGTTCGTCTACTCACGCAGTCGTCGCGGGGTTCAGGCGATGGCGGCTGCAGTTGCCCCTGGCGACGTTGTGGCTGCGGCCCCTCAGCTGCCGAAGATGCTGCAATCGGTTGAGCACTTCCAACCAATGCGATCCGGTGTGCTCGGTTTCGCGCTGTTCGTTCTCAACCCCATCGACATGTCGTGTGCCATCGCAGCAGCGATGAACCTTCGTCTCAGCACCGTGGCACCGACGTCGCAGATCGTCTCGGCCGTGATCTTCTCGCTGGTGTCCGTGACCTCGGTCGCGGTACCTGTTGCCCTCCTGCTGATCAAGAAGGACGAGGCAACCGAACCGCTGCTGAAGATCCGCACCTGGATAGCCACCAACACGCACTTGCTGAACGTCGGGCTCCTCGTCCTGATCGCGGCGATGCAGATCAGTAAAGGGGTGCAAGGACTATGAGTGCTCCGCACACGCGGACCTGGTGGGTCTTCGGATCGTTGTCCGACTATCAACGCGCTTGGCTTCGCCCCGACATCATTGCGGGCCTTACGGTGTGGGCTGTCCTTGTTCCGGAAGCGCTCGCGTACGCCACCATCGCCGGAGTTCCGCCGGTGGTCGGGCTTTATGCTGCGGTTCCGTCATTGATTCTGTATGCAGCAGCCGGCAGTTCGCGCCATCTGATCGTCGGGCCGATGTCGGCGACCGCAGCGTTGTCCGCGGCGATGATTGCGCCATTGGCTTCAGGAAACGACGGCCGATTCATCGCGCTGTCGGCGGCATTGGCGATCGCGACCGGGCTCGTCGGACTGCTCGCAGGATTCATGCGCCTCGGATTCATCGCGTCCTTCATCTCCGAGCCGGTTCTCAAGGGATTCATCGTCGGTCTGGCGCTCACGATCATCATCGGTCAAGTACCCAAACTCCTGGGCGTGGCCAAGGGGGAGGGAAACTTCTTCGTCCAGACGTGGACAGTGGTGAAGGAACTGGGTGAGGTCGACCTACCGACCGTGATCATCGGATTGCTCAGCCTGGCAATGGTCCTGGGCGTCAAGCGATGGCTTCCGCTCGTACCGGGTTCGCTCCTCGTCGTGCTGCTGGGCATTACCGCAGTAGCGTTGTTCGGCCTCGACGATCGTGGCATCGACATTGTCGGACACATCGACTCGGGCCTGCCGTCGATGGGTCTGCCGAGTGGTGTGGGAGCCGAGGACTACCTCGACCTGGTCGGACCGGCGGTCGGCGTTCTGCTCATCGGTTTCGCCGAAGGTCTTGGCGCTGCAAAGACATACGCGGCCAAGGCCGGCTACACCATCGACGCCAATCGTGAACTGGCAGGACTGGGTGCGGCCAATCTCGGATCGGGTCTCTGCTCGGGAATGGTGGTCAACGGCAGCCTGTCGAAGACCGCCGTCAACGGAGGAGCGGGCGCCAAATCTCAGGTCAGCGGACTGGTGGTCGCGGCGCTGACGCTGGTGACACTGCTGTTTCTCACCGGCCTGTTCGAGAAGTTGCCAGAGGCGACGCTCTCGGCTGTGGTCATCGCAGCAGTGATCGAACTGGTCGATTTCTCCTCCCTCGCAGCGCTGTACCGGGTGTGGACGAAGAGGTTGGGCAGTATCTACGGGCACGCTGCCCGGGCCGATTTCGCGGCGGCGATCGCGGCGATGTTCGGGGTTCTCCTCTTCGACACGTTGCCCGGTCTGATCATCGGAATCGCCGTCTCGATGTTGCTGCTCCTGTATCGGGTCTCCAAACCGCACGTGGCCGCTCTGGCCAAGGACGGCACGCGCTGGGTCGACATCAGTGGGCATCCTGATCTGAAGACACTCGACGGCGTCGTAGTGGTCAGGGTCGAAGCGGGGATGTTCTTCGCCAATGCCGATCACGTGCGTGATCAGATCACCGGTCTGGTGACCGCCGGCACCACCATGGTCGTTCTCGACGCCGAGACGTCACCGTTCATCGACGTCAGCGCTGCGCAGATGTTGGCTCAGCTTCGAGATTCGTTGGCACGCAGAAATGTGAGCTTCCGAGTGGCACGCGACATCGGGCAGTTCCGCGACGTTCTGTCCGGTGCCGACCAGGGCGCGCTGAAGGTCGACGTCTATCCGACCGTCTCGAAAGCGCTTGCAGGTCGAGACAACACCTCAGCGTGATGTCCGTAGCCAGATTCCCAGGGGACCGGAATCTTTGGCCACTGATCCGACGATCGACGACGCGACAACCACGATGGCCGAGAAGATGAACAGCCAGCCGATGACGGTGAACATCACGCCCAGAAGACCGAACTCGTCCTGCGACGTCTTTGTCATTCGGGGGAGGAAAAGAGTGCCGGCCACGTGCAGTCCGGTCAGGCCCGTCGCGGTGAGCAATCCTGACCCGACGCACATTCGAGTGGTCATGCGATTGGCCGTCAGCAGCATGGGCACGGCTGTCCACACGAGTGCCCACACGACGTAGACCGCTGTGAATTCCAGGACTCTGCCCACTCCCGGAACACCATTCAGTTCACGGCACAGGGCCGCACCGACCACCGACGCGGCCACGACGCACACTACCGCGAACCACCGCCACGCCTGACGGAGTGTCGCCGTCGGCACGCTCCAGATCCGTCCGTACATCCGGCCGAGAGCGCGAGCGTAGGACGTGGAACTGATCAGCAGCATGAGCAAGCCGACAATCCCGAACGCTGCCGCGGTAGAGGTACTGGTCAATACGGTGTCGGGGAGTTGGACGCCGAGGTCGTCTTTGGCGGCATCAGCCAACGGCTTCAGCTTCTCCAAGGTCGACGCTGCAATCATGACCGGGAGCAATGACGTAAAGGCCTGGGCCGCCAAAGTCATGGCGCTGTCCACGAGCCCGACTTCGAAGACCCCGATGGTTGCATCAGTCGCCAACCGTCGACTGGGTGTACGTCTCGCCCACACGGTCAATCGATCGCGCGTATCGGAATACAGCTTCGGGGGCATGGAAGCAGTCTTGCTCAGATGAGTCCGCCGCGTCGCGCAGCCTTGAGCGCGTCGCGTCGGTTGCTCACTTCCAACTTGCGATAGATCCCGCGAAGATGCGTCTTGATGGTGTTGACGGAAAGGAACAGCGTGTCGGCAATGGACTCGGTGGTGTCTCCGGAAGCCAGTTCACGGAGCACGGTGTATTCGCCTGGCGTGAGGATCGGTGCACTCACCAATTCTTGTGGGCGAATGCGGCTACGTACCTGTTCGGCAAATGCTTCCTGATCGCCGAAATGTCCACTGAACTCGTCGAACACCGGCCGCAGGGATGCGCCGTAGTCGAGGAAGGGGCGTAGCAGGCTACCGGCTTCCGCGGCGCGCAGCGCTTTGTGGAGGGAGCGAAACGACTTGCGCTCGTGACCTGTTGCAGCGTGGATCCCGGCTTCGAGTGTCCAGGCGTAGACGTGATGTGCGAGCAACGGGATTTCGGAGGACCCGAGAGCTTCGGAAACTTCGACGAGTGCTTCCGCGAACTTGTTGGACGAGAAGGCGACGGCACCCCGTGCGAGATGTATCTCCGACGTTTCTCCGAATTGATCGGCTGCGTCACGCACGAGTCTCGCTGCCCATTCCACCTCGCCGACGGAAAGGCATGCGTGGACGACGGGTGGTAGAAGAGCCAAGGTCGCGAACGCGAAGGTACGTAATTCGATCGCGCTGAGCATCGCGTCGCGGACATCGGCGGCGGTCGAGCGTCGGTCGGTCGAGCCGTCGAGACTGTGAAGGCCGAAGGTTACGACGGAGTGCCACCCGAACACCGGCGCGCTGGCGCCGAGAACGTCTGTGCTCCGGTAGTTTCCGATTGTCGGGATGCGGTACGGGAGTTCGCTCGAAGCGCAGAGATATGTGGCAAAGGCGGCCACCGACGCGGACAACTCGTACTCCGCAGTCGTCGTGATGCGATGTTCGACCGCGTAGTCGAGAGCGTAGACGGAGTGAGCCCTCATCGCCCCGATGTCTCCGCTGAGAGAAGCTACGTAGCCCAGTCCGGTCAGCGACTTCAAGACGAATCGCGCCCTGCCCCGTATTGTCCCGAGTGCGACGGCTTGAGTGTATTCGACAGTCGCCCTGTCGAACTCACGTCGCAGTAAGTGTGCCGTCGCCAATTCCATGTGTGCGTAGGCTTCGATGTCGGAGTGGGTGCTTTTCTGGCGCCGCTCCAGACGTGCCGCCAGCGGCTCGTTGTCGGAAGTCGCCGTAACGCAGGAGATTTCCAGGCTCATCGCCAGGAACAATGGATCTTCTGCAATCGGTGGATGAGTTGCCTCGAGAAGATCGAGGCACGTGGTCGCCGAGGTCACGTCACCGGAGTGGAGGGCGGCCGCCGCCAGCACCAGTCGGGTGATCGGGGATTCCGAAACCTGCGTCGACACCGATTCCAGGACTCGCACGACGTCCCCGCAGTGCCCGTCGAGTACGAGGCCCAGCCCGCAGCGTTCGAGAAACGCGAGAATGCGGTGTGGGTCTCCGATCGACACCTCGAGTTCGAGCGCCTCGAGTTCGAAGTGATTGCTTTCGAACCAGCTTGCTGCTCGCAGGTGTACGCGGTTTCTCTCGACGTGATCGACGCGACGGAACTCTGCCCGAAGGTGCTCGCGCAAGAGAGGGTGATAGCTGAACCACGTTGTGTGGTCGGCGGAATCGGTACGGGTCACGGGGAAGTTGAACTGAATCAGCGAGTCGATCTCGGATCGAGCGTTCGAGTCCGTCAGAGTTTCCGCCAGTTGGGCGGAGAAAGAATCGACTACCGATGTTCGCAACATGAACGAGGTGACATGTTCGGGCAAGGACGTCAGTACCTCGTCGACGAGAAAGTCGGCGATCGGGCGGGGTGTGTGCGTGAACTCGTTCAGTGCATCGCCGATGTCACTGCGGCCGGCCAGAAACGCGGCGGTCAGCCGAACGACGGCGCCCCACCCCTTGGTGAAGTTCTCGACGATTGCGAGTTCGTCGTCGCGCAGCGTGATGTCGTACTCGCCGAATATCGCGGTGATCTCGGAGCGATCGAAAGCGAGATCGGTGGATGCAAAGCGGGTGAGTCGGCCGTCGAGAGCCAGACGATGCCAGGTGAGCGGTGGTTCGTAGCGGGCGGCAACGATAATCGACAGGTTGCCCGGGGTCTGTGTGAGTATCCGATCGAGGAGACCGATCGACATCGGATCGTGGAGGGTGTGAACGTCGTCGAGGATCAACGTTGTTCGGCGCTCGTGCGTTTCGAGGGTTTCCGCAAAGTGCGCGAGCCACTGCTCGACGGGCGGCCTGGATCCGGTCTGCACGGGGAGCCTCTGGCCGGCCGCATCGACGGAGGTCGCGATCGCCTCGGCGAGGGATTCACACAGTATCGACACGTTGTTGTCGCGCTCGGCCAACGTCAGCCAGGCCAGCGCAACATCAGGGGAGGCTCGAGAATATTCGCGAGCCCAATCGGCCAGAAGTAGGGTCTTCCCCGCACCGGCCGGAGCCGAGAGCAACCCGACAGGCCCGGGGCCTGAGCCTTTGGTGGCAGTGGATGCGGTGAGTTTGCGGTGCAGGCGCGGACGCGCGACCAGTCCTTTCACGGCAGTTGGCGGGTGAAAACGACCGTTGAGTGCGGCGCCTGGCACGTGCGCTTGCCCGACGCGGTGAGCCGCGTCGAGCGTTACTGCAGCGGCATCACGAAATGGGCTGCTCATCCGACTCCTGTTCGACTGGCTGCACTGGACGTGACCGCTGGATCGAAATTTTGAACGAGTTAGATGATGTGAAACTACCCAATTCGGACACCAAATAAGCGTCCAAGTCGAAAATTCGGACCAAAGTCCCTGATTTAGTGAAGTGAATTTCGAACAATGAATGGTGTCGCCAGTTCTACCGCCCGAACGGCGGGGTGCGAGCAAACCTCGAATAGCGGTCGAATACCTTTTCCAGGCCCACGAGATCCGGATCTGACAACAAGGCTGCCAGAAGTACACGTGCCTGCCCGGCTCGAAGATCGGTGGAAAACACAGCGCCTGCGGCGATCAAGTCGTGCCCGCCACCACCGCCACCGTAAACCGGGGAGATTGGCCCCGAGGGCACCCGAGTTGTCACGGCTACCGGAATGTGAGCGCCTACGCAGTCTCGTACGGCCTCGACTATCGTCGGATTGGCATTTCCCGAACCGAGTCCGTCGAGAACAAGTCCCTGCGCCCCGGCGTGCACGCAGGCGTCGATTTGTACGCGGTCTGCCCCGGGATACACGGCGATGATGTCGACGCGGGTGTCCGAAATCGGATGCCACGGCAATGGTTCGGGAGTACGCAGCAGGAGCGGATCGATGTGCACGCGGCGGAAGGCATCGAGTGCCGTCGTATCGGACTTTCGCGTACCTGCGGCTGGATGGACCGAACCGCCGAAGGCGATGAGGACACCACGCCCGTGTGACGAGATGTCCAGTCCGGCTGAGATCGCCGCGGCGAGATTCGAACGAGCGTCGGATTCGGGATGGTCGAAAGTGCGCTGCGCGCCGGTGAAGACCACCGGGCGTTGGTCGTCGTGGTGCAGGTCCAACAAGAACGCAGTTTCCTCCATCGTGTCGGTGCCGTGAAGCACGACCACCGAGTCGAGTCCGGGATCTTTCAATTGATCGGCTACGGCGTCGCGAACACGATCCATGTCCGCGAAGGTCATGCTCGAGCTGTCCTTCGACATCACGTCGACGACTCGAAGCTCGATGTCGGCCTGCTCGTTGCCGACCAGATCTGCACCGGTGATTGCGGGCCGGCTGATTCCATGCGCATCCCGGGTGCTGGCGATGGTGCCACCGGTAGTGACAACTGCGACTTTCGACACTGTGGTCCTTTCACGTCAAGCTGCGGGGTGGTGGATGGCCAACTCGCGAATACGATTCCTGGCGGCGTACCAACCAATCATCAAGAGCGGTGCGATGATCGCGATGGATCCGACGGTCCACGTTCCAACGGGGTTGTCGAATGCCATCAACACGATAACGACCGCAAGAAAGACCAGTGTCGCGATCCCGGTGTACGGTGCGCCGAATATGCGGAAGGAAGGGCGAGTGACTTTGCCTTGTTTCGCAAGTTGCCAGAGCCTCAACTGGCACAGCACAATTACCGCCCATGCACTGATGATGCCCAGTGCCGCAAGATTGAGGACTATTTCGAAGGCCTGCGCTGGGACAACAGCATTGAGCCCGACGCCGAACAGGATGACCACGCCGGTGAGTGCGATTCCCCCGTACGGCACTCCGGCTTTGTTCATTCTGGCAGCGAAGGCAGGCGCCGAACCGGCCGTCGCCATCGAATGGAGTATTCGTCCGGTCGAATACAATCCGGCATTGAGGGAAGACAACGCCGCCGTGAGAACGACCAGATTCATGATCGCATCTGCGCCTTGGATGTTGATCGAACCGAAGAATGTGACGAATGGACTTTCACCGGCGTGGTATTCGGTGTACGGGAGCAACAGTGAGAGCAGCAGGACCGACCCCACGTAGAAGACGAGGATCCGAATGATCACTGTGTTGATCGCCTTGGGTATCACCTTCCGGGGATTTTCGGTCTCTCCAGCCGTGGTCCCCACGAGTTCAATTGAAGCGTAGGCGAACACGACGCCCTGAATCACCACGACTGCCGGCAGTATTCCGTTGGGGAACAGCCCACCGTTGTCGGCGATCAGGCTGAATCCGGAGGAATGCCCTTCGATGGGCGTGCCGAAGAGTACGAAATAGACACCGAACCCGAGGAATGCGGTCAAGGCCACGACCTTGATCAACGCGAACCAGAACTCCAACTCTCCGAAGACTTTCACGGACACGAGATTCAGTCCGAGAACCAGCAACACCGCGATCAGAGCGAACATCCACTGATCGATGTGTCCCAGTGGCGCCCAGTACTTTTTGAAGAAGTCCATGTACAACGCCACAGCCGTGACGTCGACCACGGCAGTCATTGCCCAGTTCATCCAGTACAACCAGCCCGCAGCGAAAGCCATCTTTTCGCCGAAGAATTCGCGTGCGTAGGAAACGAAGGATCCGGAAGTCGGTCGGTGCATCACCAGTTCGCCGAGCGCCCTCAGGATCAGGAACGCGAAGAATCCGCACAGCGCGTACACGAGAACCAAGGCCGGGCCCGCCTGTTGTAGTCGCCCTCCCGCCCCCATGAAAAGGCCGGTTCCGATCGCGCCACCGATCGCGATCATCTGAATTTGTCTGGGGCCGAGCGCCTTCTGATATCCGAGATCCTCCTCAGTGGCAACTTCGGCGCGGCCTGTCTCTTCCCGTTCGACGGTCATCAAACCTCCTCCGCAACAGCGGTGGCATGAGGCTTCTCCCCCGAAACGCGGAGATTGGCGAGATGTTCGGGGCTGAGCAACCGATCGAGTTCCTCGCGGTCGAGCAGGCCGGCTTCGATTACGAGATCGGCGACGCGACGCCCGGAAATCAACGCCTCCTGGGCGATCCGAGTGGACGCGGTATATCCGATGTAGGGGTTGAGCGCGGTGACGAGGCCGATGGAGTCTTCGACTCGGGCGCGCAGCAGTTCAGTGTTAGCCGTGATGCCGAGTACGCACCGGTCCGCCAAAATGCGGCAAGCCGCACCGAGGTGTCGCATTCCTTCGGACAGTGAGTGCACGATGATCGGCTCGAAAGCGTTGAGTTGGAGCTGACCGGATTCCGCAGCCATCGTGATCGTCACGTCGTTGCCGATGACTTCGTACGCGACCTGATTGAGGACTTCGGGAATGACAGGATTGACCTTGCCCGGCATGATCGACGAACCTGCCTGCACCGGTGGAAGATTGATCTCGTTCAATCCGGCTCGCGGGCCCGAAGAGAGCAGCCGGAGATCGTTGCACACCTTGGACAACTTCACAGCGACCCGCTTGAGGACGCCGGAGAGGTGGACGAACTGGCCCACGTCCTGGGTCGCTTCGACAAGATCCGTTGCCAACACCAGCGGCAGTCCGGTCAGTGCGCCCAGGTCGGAACAGGCCACCTCGGCGTAGCCGGCGGGTGCGTTGAGGCCAGTGCCGATAGCAGTCGCACCGAGGTTGATCTCGTGAACGAGAAGAGCGGCCTCAGCCAGACGCGCCCGATCCTCCTCGATCATGACCGCGTAGGTCCCGAACTCCTGACCCAGGGTCATCGGCACGGCGTCCTGCAGTTGGGTGCGTCCCATCTTCACTGTGTCGGCGAACTGAAGAGATTTGGTCGTGAATGCGTTCTGGAGTGTAAGAAGTGCATCCAGCAGGTCATCGATCGCGAAGATCGTCGAGATATTCACGGCCGTGGGGTAGACGTCGTTGGTCGATTGGCTCAGGTTCACGTGTTCATTGGGGTGAAGCCGTTCGTAGTCGCCGCGCTGGTGGCCGAGGATTTCCAACGCGCGATTGGCGATGACCTCGTTCGCATTCATGTTCGTCGACGTGCCGGCGCCACCCTGGATGACGTCCACCACGAACTGTTCGTGCCACCGCCCGTCCACGATCTCCTTGCATGCCTGTGAGATGGCCTCCGCGCGCGGGCGGTCGAGGATGCCCAGCTTTTCGTTTGCGCTGGCTGCGGCCCACTTGACGTAAGCGATGCCGCGGATCAGATGCGGGTTCGTGGCGATTGTTCGACCAGTGATCGGGAAGTTCTCCATTGCGCGCAAGGTGTGGATACCCCAGTACGAATCGGCTGGAACCTCGCGATCGCCGAGCAGATCGTGTTCTGTTCGCGTTTCGAGCACTTGATCAATTCCTCGTGTCTCTTCGCGCAAGCATCACTCTGCGCGGTGGGTGTATTTCGGGATCGCAGCGCTGACGGTCGAGTAGTAGTCCCGCCCAGCTATCGGGCTATCAGGCTGTCTGACAGGTGTAATTGTTACCTCGCTCACTCCGGCACGTCAACCCTTCATCAGGTGCGATGTTTGACGCGGGTCTTCGGCAGTCGCAACAATGACGGCATGAACCTGTCAGACAGCTGGGCCACCAGGCGACCCGTCGCCTCGCGGGTGAGTGCTGCCGAGGCGGTTCTCGCCGACCTCCGTGCCGCAATAACCTCCGGCGAACTGGCAGTCGGAGAGCGTCTCCCGTCCGAGGCGTCCCTGGCCGAAAGACACGGGGTCAGTCGATCGGTCATCCGTGAAGCCCTGCGCTCGTGCCATGCCCTCGGGCTCACCGAGACGAAATCCGGGCTCGGCACCTTCGTCGTCAGCGATTCGATAGCGCGAGACCTCGACTTCGGCAGCTACGCGGCCAACGAGTTGGTCGAAGCGCGGCCGCATGTCGAAATTCCGGCCGCAGGATGGGCTGCCCAACGGCACACAGCGGAGGAACTGACGGCCCTCCGCGGACTGGTCCAGCAGATGCGTGACGAGGATGATCCGCTCGTATGGGTCGCACTCGATGCGCAGTTCCACGGACTGATCGCGAAAGCCAGTAGGAATCGGGTCTTCGAGTCGGTAATCGTCGATATTCGTGAAGCGTTGACAAGGCAGTCCGAGACACTCAATCTTGTTGCCGGTCGCCAGGAAAGGTCGAACGAGGAACACGAACGAATAGTCGAAGGAATCGCATCCGGCAGTTACGACCACGCCTCCAGAGCGATGGCCGAACATCTCGACGCCGTCAGGATGACGCTTGAAACTCTTGTCCAAGAAAGTAATCCGCTGTGACGGCGCTTCCGGGTAGGTCTGCCCTCGTCTGCGTTATCCTCGCGGTATCAGTGACCGGGGCGTTGGCCGGCTGCAGTTCGTCCGACACCCCGGTGACGTCGACGATCGCCGCGTCAGCGACGACAGCGGCAGCTGTATCGATTACGGGCGTAAAGCCGCCATCGACCCCGGAATCCGAACGGGCGCTCTTCGATGCGGTGGACCGCAATGATCCCGCAGCTGTTACCGCGGCCCTGGCTTCGGGCGCGAACATCGAAGCTCGCGGCGAGGGCGAACGGACTCCACTCGTCGAGGCCGCCAAGAACGACGCTGTCGCTGCGGCTTCTACGTTGATTCTTGCCGGAGCAGACGTGAACGCGAAGGATTCCATGCAGGATTCGGCCTTCCTGTATTCCGGAGCCGAGGGTTTGAACGAGATTCTGGCGCTCACGCTCGCCCACGGCGCGGACGTCGACAGCGTGAACCGTTACGGCGGTACGGCGCTGATTCCCGCGAGTGAACACGCGCATGTCGAGAGCGTCCGGATGCTGATCGCTGCCGGGGTTCCGGTCAATCACGTCAACGATCCCGGGTGGACGGCGCTACTCGAAGCCGTTGTGTACGGCGATGGTTCGGCGCGCTATATCGATGTGATCACTCAGCTTCTCGACGCGGGGGCAGATCCCTCGATCCGCGATGCATCGGGGAAGACCGCGTTGGACAATGCCGAAAGTCGTGGTCAGTCAGACGTTGTGGCGCTGCTTCAATCGCGGAGCTGACGCCAACGAGTCGGGCTCAGCCCGTAGGCCTGTCGAAAGCGTCGGCTGAAGTGTCCGGCGTCGACAAACCCCGCCCGGTGCGCAACGGTCGCGATCGGCAGATCGACGGTAGCGGGTCGAGCCAGTTCGTCCCGAGCCTTCTGCAGGCGCTGGGTGATGATCCACTGTTCGATCCGAAAGCCGTTGTCCGAGCAGATCTTGTACAGCTGTCGCAGTGAGATGTTGTGGGCGTGAGCAATTCGTGCGGGATTCAGTGTCGGATCGTGAAGGTGTTCACGGATGTATCGACGGATCGAAGTCATGGCAAGGGCCGATCTCGGAGCGGATGCGTCAGGATTCGCATGTGCGATCGAAGCGACCAAAGCACGTGCGAGTTCGATCGAGGCCTCGCCCAATTGTTCGGCGGCAGGATCGGTCTCCAACAGAGCGGCGCTGCGGAACAATTCACGAACGTGCGCGATCATCACGGGGTACAGATTGCTGTGATGAGGCCGGGTAGCTGCGTCCCGCACGGTGTCGATCGGCAGTCCCAGCCGATCCATCGGAACGTAGAGGCACTGGGAAGCGCCCGTTCCCGGCCAGGAGAAATCGTAGGTCGACGTCAGGTCCGTCATCAACAGCTCACCGGCGGGCACTCTGCGTTGTTCGTCGTGCTGATCTAGATGGCCGATCCCGATCTCCTGCAGGGCAATCGCAAGGACGGGCATCGACGCGGACCGGACGTGACGTGGTGTTCGGGTCAACCGCATACCGGTCGACTCGGAGCGGAACAGTGATGCTGCACCGAGGTTCCACACGTTCATTCTCGCACTCACCCGTTCCGGGTTCTCCAAGTGGATTGCACACGGGACCGAGGCACGACCCATCGCGTCGACAAAGGCGTCCGCGCGTTGGTCAGGCTCCAACACGGAAGTATCCAAGAGCAAAGCCATGCAGCCCTGATACCCCGCGATGCGGACGCTCAACCAGAAGTTGTGCAGTGTGAGCTCAAAAGTCTGCACGGACAGTCACGTCCGTCGCAGCAGGTATTTCTAGGATCGAAACGGGCGTGTCCCGGCCTACCGCAGTTTCTCGCTTTTCGACGAGAGTGAAGGAAACGCATGAAGATCTCACGTGTATTCACCGCAGTTCTGGCGTTACTCATGACAGTCGCGGCTGGAGTGATCTTCGGCTCCGGCGCTGCGGTGGCGAGCCCCAAGCCAACCGTCGTTCTCGTCCACGGCGCTTTTGCCGACGCGACCAGTTGGGACGGCGTTGCCGCCGACCTACGTTCGCGTGGCTATCGCGTCGTGGCGCCGGACAATCCTCTACGCGGGCCCGCTTACGACGCGTCCGTGATCGAGAAGACGGTTGCGGACATCGACGGACCTGTCGTGCTCGTCGGACACTCGTACGGCGGCGCGGTGATCACCAATGTTCACGACCCGAAGGTGCAGTCGTTGGTGTACATCGCGGCGTTTGCTCCGGTTCAGGGTGAGCCGGTGCAGATCACGATCGATCCCATCAGGTTTCCTGGCAGCCAATTGCTTCCTCCGGCTCTGGGATTGAAGATCGTCGACGATCCTCACGCGATCGGCGGGAAGAACGTCGACGGCTACGTCACGGACGAGTATTTCCATTCCGTCTTCGCTCAGGATGTTTCCGACGAGACAGCGGCAACGATGTTGGCGCATCAGAAGTCTGCGGCTTTGTGGGCGAACCTCGAGCTCGGCGGGCCACCGTCGTGGGCGAACACACCGAGCTGGTATCTGGTTGCCGGTGAGGATCGCGTGATCCCAGCATCGGCGCAGCGGTTCATGGCAAACCGGATGGGCGCGAACACCAGCGAACTCCCGACCTCGCACGCATCGCTGGTTTCCCGGCCAGGGGCAGTGGCAGACGTGATCGTGGCGGCCGCTCACGGGTGAGTGTGCGACCGCCACGAAAGTAGAACAGGGTCAGGCGGAAACGATTACCGAGGAGCCGTGTCCGAACAGACCTTGGTTGGCGGTGATACCGATGCGGGCGCCTTCGACCTGACGGCCTTCGGCCTGTCCACGAAGCTGCCAAGTGAGCTCGCACACCTGCGCAAGTGCCTGTGCGGGAACGGCTTCGCCGAAGCACGCGAGACCGCCGGACGGATTGACCGGGATGCGGCCTCCGATACTGGTGTCACCCGCACGCAGGAGGTGCTCGGCCTCGCCCCGCTTGCAGAGGGCAAGGTCTTCGATCCAGTCCAGTTCCACGGAGGTAGCGAGGTCGTAGACTTCGGCGACGTCGACGTCCTCGGGAGAGATCCCGGCTTCTTCGTATGCGGCGTAGCCGATGGATTCCTTGAACGTGCGCTCCGGAGCGGGAACGGCGGAGCTGGAATCGGTGGAGAAGTTCGGCATGTCCATGATCGTCTGGGGGAACGTCGGCGTGACCGTCGAAATAGCCTTGATGCGAACAGGTTCCGCGATGCCCATCTTGCGGGCGTATTCCATCGACGTCAGCAAGATTGCGGCGCCGCCGTCGGACGTCGCGCAGATGTCGAGCAGGTGAAGGGGATTGGACACCACGGGGGAGGCCAACACGTTCTCGACGGTGACTTCCTTGCGGTAGCGCGCATTCGGATTGCTCAGCCCGTGCCTGGCGTTCTTGACCTTCACGTTGGCGAAATCCTCCGCGGTGGCGCCGTAGAGGTCGATGCGACGACGCGCGTTGAGCGCGAAGTACGCCGGGTTGGTCATACCCATGAGGCGGAAGCGCAGCCAGTCCGGGTCGTCCCAACGCTCACCGGCGACGGGAGCGAGGAAGCCCTTCGGCGTGGTGTCGGCGCCGACGACCAGGGCAACTTCGCTGAGGCCGGCCAGGATTCGTGCGCGAGCGGTGTCGAGTGCCTGGGCTCCCGTCGCACACGCGGCGTACGACGTGGCGACGCGAGCGCCGTTCCAGCCGAGTGCCTGCGCGAAGGTGGCTCCGGCGACGTATCCGCCGTAGCCGTTGCGGACGGTCTCGCCGCCGACGATGAAGTCGACATCCTGCCAATTCACACCCGAATCGGCGAGCGCGGCGCGAGCGGCCGCAACGCCGTATTTCACGAACGACTGCCCCCACTTGCCCCAGGGGTGCATACCGACACCGAGTACTGCGACGTCCTTGCTCATGACTGCAACTCCTGATCAGCTGCGGCGACAGGCTTCCATCGCCACGTCGTACGTACTCCGGTTTCGTCGGTGTACAGCGGCTCGACAACCAATTCGACGGTATTGCCGACCTTGAGATCGTCGACGCCGAATCCGTCGGCCACCTGGCCGAGGATGACGATGCCCTCGGGCAGTTCGACTGCTGCGAGAGCAAAAGGCTCGTACGGATCCGAGCGCGGGATGTATGGCGGCGGGGGCTGGTATTGCGCGTCGGTGTACGACCAGACAGTGCCGCTACGGGAGAGTTCCACATCGTCGAACTCCTCGCTGAAGCAGCTCGGGTTCTTGCAGAACGTCGCCTCACGAGGGAAGGAAATGGTGCCGCAGGATTGGCACTTCGTGCCGATCAGAGCAGGTTCGTCGCCGGTGGTGAACCAACCCTCTACTGCAGGCGTCACACTCCCGTTCGGCGCCGGCGTTGCAGTCTCGCTCATGCAATCCTCATCTGGTTGGCGAGCCTGATCCGGGGGATCGTGGGCCCGCTGTGCCGCTTACTGGAACAGGTTGCAGTATTACACGATTTCGGCCGCTGACGGGCAAAAATTTTCGCTGAGTGGGACGTTGCCGGAACGCAGACGGCCCCGCCGGGCAGACGAGTCTGCAGGCGGGGCCGTGTGCGTGAAAGTAGCTGTTTACCTGTAGCGGATCAGCGAACGCGTACAGGTCGACCGAATCGACGCGTCGGTTTCACCCGGGCCGCAGCGTCGAGGATGGAGGTGATCTCGACCTGATCCAGAACCTTTTCGCGGGCACGATCGTGCGCAGCGCCGCGTTCCAGTTCCGCCTTGTCGATGGCATGCCAGCCCTCGCGGTCGACGACGTCGGACTGTCGCGCCCGGACCAGACGATCGACTGCGGAGTCGTCGGCGACCGGGTTGGTCAGGCGTCCGTCGTTGAAGTCGTCGACGAGCATCCTGATCGTTTCCTGCGCGCAGGACTTGTTGGTGCCGATGAACCCACTCGGTCCGCGCTTGATCCAACCGGTCGCGTAGACCCCGGTGGCGGGATCACCGTTCGGAGCTTCGAGGACTCGGCCGTTCTCGTTCGGAATGACCGACGCACGCTCGTCGAACGGGACGCCGGGGATGGGCACTCCGCGGTAGCCGATCGAGGTGAGGACCAAGCCGGTATCGATGGTCTCGGTATCGCCGGTTGCTTCGATCTGCACGGTTCCGTTTGCGTCGACAAGAGCGTTGCGAGCGAACGCGATTCCGCTGACCTGATCGTCGCCGGTGATCGAGGTCGGCGTGAGCAGGTAGCGCAACGTGATGCGCTTGTTACCGACGTCGACGTGATCGCGGTTCTTCAGGGCTTCGAGGAGACGCAACTTCTGCTCGACGGCATGCGGGAGTTCGCCGCGTTTTGCCAGTTCTTCGGTGGCCGAGTCGAGAACCATGTCGTCGGGTCCGACAGAGAGTTCGATGTCCGGCAGTGCCATCAGGCCGGTGAACTCGGGGACCGTGAACGCGGACTGCGCGATTCCGCGTCGACCCACGATGACAACTTCTTCGACGCGACTCTTCCGCAGAGCGGCGAGTGCGTGAGCGGAGATGTCGGTACCGGCCAACTTCTCGGGATCGGCCGTCAGAATGCGAGCGACGTCGAGCGCGACATTTCCGTTTCCGATGATGACCGCGCGGCGATGTGAAAGGTCGAAGACGTCGTCGGCGTGATCGGGGTGGCCGTTGTACCAGGCTACGAAGTCGGTGGCCGAGGCCGTGCCAGGCAGATCAGCGCCCGGAATGCCGAGACCACGGTCGGACGAAGCGCCGACTGCGTAGAGCACCGCATGGTGATTTTCGAGCAGTTCGCTGTGCGAGATGTGCTTGCCGATCTCGACGTTGAGGTAGAACTCGAAACCCTTTTGTGCGGCGATCTTGTCGAACAAGCGAGTGACCTGCTTGGTCTTCTGATGGTCCGGAGCAACGCCGGCGCGAACCAAGCCGTAAGGCACAGGAAGGCGATCGAAGACGTTGACCTGCACGTCAGGCTGAGTCAGCAACTCGTCCGCGGCGTACATCGCCGACGGTCCGGAACCGACGATCGCAACGCGCAACGGCGGTCGGCCCTTGTCGACGTGGGCTGCCGGGATGACCTTGGCGAGAAGCGGCCTGGGTCGCTCTTCCTTGTAGAAGTCCGCATTGATGGACAGGAAGACTCGCTGCGGGTCGGTCAGCTTCGACTCGGGGACGATGGCGTCGACCGGGCAGGCCGAGACGCATGCGCCACAGTCGACGCAGGCCTGCGGATCGATGTGCAGCATCTCGGCGGTGAGGAAGTCCGGCTCGTCCGGCGTCGGATGGATGCAGTTGACCGGGCAGGCGTAGACGCACGAGGCGTCGCTGCAACAGGACTGCGTGACTACGTGTGGCATGGCGCTATGAGTCCGATCTCGACTGTCCGGGAGCTACGCGGCGGCGTTGTGCGAGCTGCGGTGAGGTTCGCTACGGAAGCGTGATGCGCGGCCGTCCATCTTGCAGGCCTTCCACACCAGGCGCGAGGCACGGTTCATCAGACCGGTGTCGGTGGCCAGCATGCGGACGTCACCGAAGTAGTTGCGCAGGGTCTGGCGCGACTCGGGCAGATCCCAGAACAGGTCCTTCTTCACGGACTTCGGGATGTCGAACTGCTTCCAGAAGGACTTCGGCGGGATGACGATGGCGTCACAGAGAATGCGCATGACGATCGGGAACAGCAGCGAGAGGACAAACCGGTTCGGGCGTGACATCAGCGGGATGCGACGGCTCAGAAGCTTGTGCGCGAACGAGATATGACGCGCTTCCTCGGCTACGTGGATGGCCATGACCGACTGCATGATCGGGTGGATCTGGCCGCCGGCGCGCAGGATGCTCTTCTGAATGTGGTCGATCGGCTCTTCACCGGCGAGGACACCGACGAAGAACAGTTCGGGGAACGGACCCGCAGCGAGGGGGATGAAGGGTGCAAGCATCTTCATCGGACGGCTCATCCCGGGAGCGTCGGCACCGATGCGGTTGACCATCTCCTGGAACATCATCGTGTGGTTGCACTCTTCGACCGACTCGTGCGTGCAGTAGCGCGCCTCGGCCGAATCGTTGGGCAGTGAGAAGACGTACTGCATCATGCCGCGGATCAGGATGTTCTCGAATTGGAGACCGACCTTCGCGACATTGGCCTGGCGCCACATGCCGATTTCGATCTGCCTGGCCTCGGACTGCGACTGGTACCACGGGTGTGCGCCCAGCGGGTCAGTCTCGGCCGGGAGGATCCAGCGGCGATCGTTCGGGACGACGGCAAACTCGGGGGAGTCCCAGTCGATGTCGAGGTACGGGTCGAAGTGCTTGTGCACCGAGCCCTCGGACAGGAGTCGAAGCGTCTCGTTGTACGAGTCGTCGGATGCTTCTCCGCGCTTGTCGAGCGGCGATGTGAGCGTCATGGCGTCTCCTCTTCGTTTCGGTCACCGCTGGTATTTCTCGCGGTGTTCGGTGGAATCGAGGGCCGGTTGTGTGATCGCTGGCACTCGGTCTGGATTTAATGTAACCCGAGGTATCAGGAAAAGCTAGTGGCAGATACTCCTGAATCCCGACGAATTCTTGACACGGCCGAAACGGCGCCATAACTTACTTTTGAGTAATTTCCGCGGTGCGTCCGAAGTGGGCTGTTCAGGGACGGGTTCGCACCGAATCGCACGCGAAGATCGAACCGAGGCCGACGTGATCAGATCGATTCTCAGCAATCTTGCATTGAGACCGCCGACGCGTCTGCGCTCCCTTGTTCCGTCTCGCGGCGTCACGCTTTCCGACAAGACCATCGTCCTGACGGGAGCCTCGTCGGGGATCGGTGAGGCGACAGCTCATCTTTTGGCTCGTCGGGGAGCCGAGATGATCCTGGTCGCGCGCGGTGAGGAAAACCTCGAACACGTACGGGACGAGATTCACCGCAGGGGAGGATGGGCACACATCGTGCCTGCGGACCTCTCCCGCGGTGAAGCCGTTGACGAACTCGCGGAGACGATCGCGGATCGATTCGGGTCGGTCGACATCCTCGTCAACAATGCGGGTCGCTCGATCCGGCGTACCGCGTTGGATTCGGTCGACCGATTCCATGACTACGAGCGCACCATGGCGCTGAACTACTTCGGGCCGACAAGACTGACGTTGCGGCTACTGCCCGCGATGCTCGAGGCGAAGTCCGGACACATCATCAACGTCGGAACCTGGGGAGTCACTGCGGGCGTGATGCCCAGGTTCAGCGCCTATCACGCGTCGAAGTCTGCTCTCAGTGCATTCGGCCGAAGCCTCGGCGCGGAATGTCACGGCACCGGTGTCGATGTCACCACAGTGCAATTCCCACTCATACGAACACCGATGATCGCGCCGACGGCGGATTACGTGAGCCAGCCGGCGCTGACGGCCGATCAAGCTGCATCGTGGATCTTGAGGGCGATCAATACGCGTCCCGTCGAGCTGTATCCGCGGTACGCGGGGCTGTTACGAGCGATTGACGTTGTATCCCCTTCTGCCACTGACGCTCTCGTGCGAAGGGCCGGGATCTGAGGGGCTGGGATTTGAGGGGTTGGGATCTGACCAGAAACGTGCACCAGCACCGGGGCATGGTTCGTCCCCGGTGCTGATGTATTCGATTGTCGCGATTCACGCCGCTGTGGGTGGGCTGTTCCCGCCGATCGGCTGTTGATACGGATCGATCGACATCGGTGGATAGAACACCGTCTTTCGATCCGGTCCGATCTCCACCCGCCATTCCGTGTGGTGCATCGTCCGGTGGTGATGACCGCACAACAAGATCAGGTTGTCGAGATCTGTTGGGCCACCATCGTTCCAGTGAACAATATGATGGGCATCGCACCACCCCGACGGAGTCCCGCACCCCGGAAACGCACACCCACCATCCCGAACCGCAAGAGCCCGCCGCTGCGGAACGGTCGCCGTTCTCGCTTCCTTACCGCAGTCGAGCGGAACACCGTTCTCATCCAACAAAATTCGCGTCACGGTGCAGTCGCACGCCAACATCCGCGCGGTATCGATACTGATGGGGCCCACCCAATCCGTCCACGCGAAACCCAGTTCCTGAGTCGACGGCAAGAGGTCTTTCAACGCTTGCAGGTCCGTCATGTCTTTCGCCGACGCAGTCACCGTGATGTGCGGTTTCACCCCGCCCTCGATCGGACCCAACCCCGCCCGCTCGTACCGCCGCAACAATTCGCAGAACCCGTCCGCCCGTCGTAATGCCGGCGTACGGGTGTCCTTCACGCCGTCCTTCTCCGGCGTCGGAGCCGACAGGCTCGACAACAACGTGATCAACCGTGCCCCGTTGATCGCATCCAGATCCCCCTTCACAGTGACCCGCCCGTACAAGCCTTTCGAGGCGTAGAACTCGTTACGTTCGGAATCCTCGCCGACCGGGATGCCGTCCTCGCGCTTGCCGTACTGCTTCTCGATTCGGCGGATCGCTGCCCGCACTGCATCGCAATCCGCAATGTTCTTCGACGCCAGGCCAAGCAGGATCCTGCGGGCCTTGTCCACATCCGTCGGGGTCATGTTCTTCGGTGGATGCTGACAGAACGACGCGACCTGCCGGGCTTTCAACGCATCCACGTCACCACGGTGAAACGCATCGCCCACAACGGGTTCGAGCATCAACAACCGCGCCAACCCGACCAGCAGACTGCACTCACCGATCTCCAGATTCGTCGACCCGTGCAACCACTGCGCGATCGCCCGAAAACCCTTCCCGCCGAGAACGTCCCGGGAAAACATCTCCACGATCAGCAACACCATCCGCGACTGCAACTCGTGCCGGGCGCGCACCAGATCCAGAACCTCCCCCTTGAGGCCCTCGCCATCCAGCTGCCACGCATCCCGACTGTCCATGCCGAAAGCATAATCGAACAAAGTTTCGAACACAAGAGAATGTGGATCGAAAATTGCTGCTATCAAATCGATTTCGACATTTCGGACAGTCGGTTATAGGCGGGTCGCCGACGTAGTCCACGTGCGCCGACGAGTGCGAGCGCCACCATCAACCCGGAGCGCAACAGCATCACGTCGGAATTGTCTGAGCCCCAGCACATTTTGCAATCGGCGTCGATCATGTTGCCGCCTGTCCCCGGCAAGCGCATGGGTCCAGCCGAGCACCAGGCCCAGGAGTGTCATCGCCAGCGTGATGGGAACGAAGACCACCAGGACCCGCAAGAAATGCCCTCGAACAAGGCTGGTGGATTCGCGAAGATCGACGAGTGGTGGAAGCGCCGGACACGACGGACACCGATTTATTACTCATCGGTCTGGTGTCGAGTGCGCATCTGCAGTCCCGAGCCAAAACCAATCTTCAGCGCTTCCGGCGGCCGAACAATACGCCGACAGTCGAGATCATGATCAGCGCCACAAGAACGACGACGATGTACGACCTGTCCGCGGCCGGTGCCACCGTTTCGCTTTCTTTGGTCACTGCATCAGTGAATGTACAGCTTATGCCTGGAGGGAACCATCCTCAGAAGTCTGTAATTCCTGCCGCTACCCTCTCCGCCCGGCCGGGAAGGAGATAATTGAATCGTGATGGGATTCCATAGTGATCAATGCACCAGCTGGGCTGATGTTGGAGGCGCAAAGAAAATGCGTCCAACAAATAGACCAAGGTTAGTGCGATCAGCGATATTGCTAAAGACGCTTGGCTTGCTCGTAATAATCGAATCTTCACGACTCGCCCGCAACAGTCACGTCATCATGGGGTGACGATGGTATTGGTTGCTGCGATCCACCGAATCCGGCCGTGCTCAAAATTGACCTGTCGACTTTGGGAGTCGCCGAGCTCTCCTGACATCGGTAGTTCAAATCGACCATCCTCGCAGCCCTGCTTCCCATAGCCAGCAAAGATAGCACCGTGGACACTTTCTCCGTGCCGAGAAACAATCGATCGTGAGATCGGGGAAGTGGTTACTGCTAGTCCGCGACAAACAGCTCGCTATTCTCATCGAATGGATCAGGCAGTGTCGAACTCGCAGGCAACGAGAAGGTCCGGTGCTCTTCGTTGGGTTGTTTTGGTAAACGCACTTATCGCAGCGTCGGCGTCGGCGATGTATGTCGCAGCGAAATGCCATCTCACCTGGCCCGAACCTGCGGATAGTGCACTCTCGATCGCCGGTGCGGTCGTTCTCTGGGTCCTCACGGCGAGTGTTGCAATCGTGCTGCTCGGAGTGTGCTGGTGGCAGCGACGCCGATGGTTGTGGTCCGATGTCGCTGTTCCGGTTCTCGTGGTGATCGCACTCGGGATCGCGGCCGCGGGGCAGCCACATTTCGATCAGTATCGGGCAGACTTCGAAACCGTTGCACAGCAACTACTTCAAGAACCTGACGATCCCTATTCCGATGGGTATCATCGTGATCTACGAATCGGCAGATTCGATATCTCCTATGCCAACGTCAGCAGTGAAGGCCACGTCTATTTCTATGACGCACGAGATGGATTGGACATCTTGGACAATCCCGGCTGGGTGTATGCACCCGATGGTGTGTCCGACAAGACCTTCAATCAGCTCCGGCTGGAAGACATCGGGGGCGGATGGTACCGATTCCCTCATCTTGTCGTTGACAGCTATTGAAACTCAAACCACCAGACCCTCCGCTCGAAGTCTCGGGCGAATGTGGTGACGCCGACCAGCATTCCTGAGGCGAAGGGAAGTAGGAGTACGAAAAGCGTCGTGAAGGTCAAGGCGGTGGCGGCGCGGCAACCGCCACCCCCGTCGTACCAGCGCGAGCAGATGTCCCCGAAGTCCCAACTCTCGCCCCAACGCTGAACGAACCAGCCCGAAAGTGCGGCTGTCAGGATCAGTAGGAATATCGTCGCCAGTGACCATGCGATCTACCCTCGGCATCGCCGCCAGGTCGCACACATCATCGGCGAATACAGCTCGGTGAAGTGCGGATGCGTCTCATGATGAAACAATATTGTTCGTCTGATGATCCGCACGGATTCCGAAAGCCGATACCCCGGACTTGCTCCGAGGTATCGGCCTGAGGTCAGAGGCAGAAGAAACTGAGCGAACTGATTGCCGCGTTCTGCTCGAGTTGGCCGGCATCTCCGACGTTGCCGGCGGCGACTGACAGATCTTGAAGGGAGAGAATAGCGTCCATTGTCATTTCCTTTGTTGATCGGCGTTCTTGCCGATGGATTTGATCGATCGAGTTTGCTTGCGGTGTTGATTTAATTCCAGGTTTTTCGCCTGGTACTTCTGTGCTCCAATCTGCCGTGGGTGATAACTTCCGAACAATTAGGCGATGTGGCAGTTCGACGCGCACATCAGTGGAAACGACTGTCGGGCAGTTGCCGATCGGGTATATCGGAGCAACGCCAGTATTCCTGCAGATCCGGTTGCCCAGTCTGTCGAGAGTCTCAGGTTCTGTTCACCTGGAAAGTGCAGGCCTCCTGCGTGATTGAGGCTGTGCAAGCCCAGAAGCTGAAACTGCTGTGCAAGCGTCTGTTCACAATCGGCGCCGGCGTATGGAGTCTTGGAGAGTTCGCTGAGAAACAGAATCAGCCCGGCTCGCCCGTTGAGTAGTCCGGCTTGGGCAGTGAATTCGACTGTGGCGGCGCGGGATATCGCACGCACCGCAGCTGCGTAACGCGGTTCGTCGACATGGCGCAGAAGTTGTAGAAGTACCAGGCCCACACCGACAGACCCGGATCCGAGATACGGCATCGTCCGGCGCTCCTCTCTCAGCTGCATCGACCCGTCAGGGCACATCGACATCACAGACAGATCGATGTCGACGAGCTGGCGTGCGTGTTCCAGCGATCGAGGATCACCACTCAGTTCGTAGTGGCGAGTCCAGAACAGTGCTTGTCCGCTCGGTCCCCGCATCAGCCCACCTCGGCCGGCCACTGCCCAAGGTGTTCCGCCGGCGTCGCGGACATGCAAGCGAGCAGCTGAAATTCGTTCGCGCAGAGTCTCGGTCACGACAGCGAGAGTGGGTGACACAGTCGGTCGTGAAACCGATTCCTCGAGTAGGAGGCAACCGATTCCGGAAAGGCCGCTGAAAAGGCTGGAGTCGATGTCGTCGAGTGGGGCTCGACGCAAAGTCTCGACCCACCTGTCGGCTGTCGAATGTCGCCCGTGATGCCGAAAGGTATGCACCGCACCCGCGAGCCCGTCGAAGAAGCCGAACTTTGGTTGAGTATCCGAATCAACTTGATGTTCAGTCCATTCCAGAACTGACTCCAAGGTGTCTGCGGGAAGTACATCGGCGAGCAGGTTTCCGCACGAGCCGTGAGCAATGCCGTAGCCGTTCACCTCGAACTGGGCGATGTCGCCGGGAAAGAGTCGATCAGCGCGGGCGAGATCAAGCGAGGCGAGGATGCCGCAGCGCAATAGAGCGGCCGTGCGTTGCAAGGTTTCGTTCGACGACGTGTCCCAACGATGCGGGCGATTCTTCGGCGCCGGCGCCTGTACGTCGAGCATCGAATAGAGCGAGGCACCGAAGGCGCGGGGAAGATCGAATCGAGACACCGCATAGTCGATGAGTTCGGGAATCTTGTTGCGATCGAGAGGGAACAATGTAGTAAGTGGGACAAAGAGTCCCAGCTCGATGCATCCCAACGAGTATCGATCCGCCGCGATTCCTGTCAACTGTCGAGGTGCTGTGTATCCGGGGGCTCCGGTGGACCGGGGCGGATGCTCGTCGATGTTGTGGGCCATCTCGAAGTCGATGATCCGAATACCGGACGGTGAGCACATGACGTTGCCAGGGTGAAGATCGGCATGAACGATTCCGGCGTTGTGGAAGCTCTCGACTGCGGTAGTCAACTGTTGTGCAATGTCGAGTGCCCAGGTTCTGTATTCCGTTCGGGAACTGAGTGTCTGGTCCGCACGTATCAGTGGGTGACGGAGCGCAACTTCCTGATTCAGGGGAGTGCCGGCAGCGCGCTCGGTGACAAGGAAGTGGTGTCCCTCGCGCTCGAACAAGCTGATCGCAGAAGGTGTGTACGGGTTGTCGGCAAGGTGAGTCAACTTGTCGTACTCGTTACGGATGCGGTCGATTGCGTACCGGCCGTTTGCGTCCGGGGCGGTAAAGGGACGGCCTTCTTTGATGACCAGATCGATGCCGGCGTCGTCGAATGCGGAGTAGATCCCCCCGCTGTTGCTGAAGTGCAGGGCTTCATTGATCGAATAGGGGAATTCGTCATGTGATTTCAGCTTGTCTTGCTGCGCGCGAACGAAGTCCGGGATTTGTACCCAGTCCGGAGTTCTGAAGGAAGTGCCGCGCACATCGGGTTCGAGCGATCCGTCAGGACGCCGAATTGCCGGGACGCGATCGCCGAATGAATCGTAGGTCTGCATGGGCAGATACGCGCCGTACCGTAAGTAGAGCGGTCCCCGGTTCCATCGCACATCGCTGAGGATGTACGGCCCGTCGGCACCGGCGACAAGCTTGTCCAGTTCGGTGATGACACGTTGTGTGGCAACACCATCCGCCGGATAGATCGTGATGAATTTTCCGCTGGAAGTTCGATTGGCCTGCTTGCTGTTGGACAACATGAGGTCTGCTGCCGTCCGAAGAAATTTGAACGGCACATGATTGTGACCGCAATACACGGAAACGGTATCGAGCAACTCCTGCGCGTTGGCTCGGGTAGCGGAGCAGTGAATCTTCCATCCTTGTTCTGGCAGCAGACCGTCGGGCGGTTGGAAGTAGTTCCACGGTCCACTTTGGGGACCGCGCCGCCAGAGCGACCAATCCACCGACTTCGCGGGGATAAAGTGCTGGTCAGTTGATGTATCTGGTCGGGTGACCGTTCTGATTCGGTCGTAGAAATGCGGGTCGGCACGCGTGAAGGCAACGTATCGCAGGTCCACGCCAAACCTCCCAGTCAGTCCCCCTGCGGTTGTCATCGATTGGTGCCACGCCCCGAATCCCCTGTGGCTTGGATTGCTTGTGGCGGAAGGTTATCCGATTCCGGACATTTCGGGCGAAGATTGAAAACCTATCATTCGAAAGTACTAATGAATGGCGTGGGCCAGGCGAGGTCACTGATCGCCCAGCTTTTAGTCGGCCACATTTGTTTCGAGTTCGGAGGCCCCCTCTTGACGAGAGGATCAAGTCGGTGGTAGTTCTTTAGCGAGCGCTAAGTCAGGGTGCTCCCTCGATCTCGGTCCGGTACCCGGCGCCACGAAACTCGGGTGCCGGACCGCCCCAGCAATGCACGTCCTCGAAGGGAACGAAGATGACCAAGGCAGTGATCGTCGATGTAGTCCGGATCGCGTCCGGCAAGGGAAAGCCGGGCGGCGCACTGTCCGGGACGCACCCTGTCGAACTGATGGCCCACGTTCTGCGTTCCATCACCTCGCGAAACGGCCTCGACCCCGCCCTGGTGGACGACGTGATCGGCGGTTGCGTCGGACAGGCCGGTGAGCAGGCACTCAACATCACCCGCAGCGCGGTCCTCTCGGCCGGATTCCCCGAGTCGGTACCCGCCACCACGATCGATCGCCAGTGCGGATCAAGTCAGCAAGCTGCGCACTTTGCGGCGCAGGGCGTGATCGCCGGGGCCTACGACATCGTGATCGCGGCAGGCGTCGAATCCATGAGTCGTGTCCCGATGGGTACCACGACGATGGGGAAGGACGCTTCCGGTCCGGGCGTCGCTGCTCGCTACCCCGAAGGCCTGGTCAACCAGGGCATCTCCGCAGAATTGATCGCCGCCAAGTGGAAGCTTGACCGCGACGCTCTCGACGCATTCTCCGCGCAGTCCCACCAGCGGGCAGCAGAGGCAGCGGCGAAGGGGCTCTTCGACAAGGAGATTCTGCCGATCTCGGTGACCAACGCCGCCGGTGAGACCGTCTCGCATATCGTCGACGAGACGGTTCGCGCGTCTACTACCGCCGAGGGACTCGCCGGTTTGAAGCCGTCGTTCTACTCGGAGAAGTACGCGCAGCGCTTCCCCGAGGCGCAGTGGTCGATCACTCCCGGTAACTCGTCGCCGCTCACCGACGGCGCGTCCGCAGCACTGATCATGAGCGAAGAAATGGCGTCGAAGCTAGGGCTGACGCCGCGAGCTCGTTTCCATTCCTTCTCCGTTGCGGGCGATGACCCGATCTTCATGCTCACCGCACCCATCCCAGCCACCCACAAGGTGCTCGCTCGCGCGGGTCTGAGCATCGACGACATCGACACCTACGAGGTCAACGAAGCCTTCGCTCCCGTTCCACTCGCCTGGGCTCACGAGTTCGGCGCCGACCCGGCAAAGCTCAACCCGTGGGGCGGCGCGATTGCACTCGGCCATGCCCTGGGGTCCTCGGGTACTCGTCTGCTGACCACGATGGTCAACCACCTCGAGGCCACCGGCGGACGCTACGGATTGCAGACCATGTGCGAGGGCGCCGGCATGGCCAACGCCACAATCATCGAACGCATCTGAAACACATAACCTTTCGAAAGGAACTCTCATGATCGTCAACGACAGCGTCGCCGTCGTCACCGGTGGAGCATCCGGCCTCGGCCTGGCTACGACCAAAGCCCTTCTTGCCGACGGTGCCAGCGTCGTCATTATCGACCTTCCGTCGTCCAACGGTGAAGCCATCGCCAAGGAACTTGGCGACCGGGTCCGCTTCGCGGCGGCAGACGTCACCGACGAGGCTGCGGTCACCGCGGCACTCGACGTGGCCGAGTCCCTCGGACCCCTGCGCGTGGCAGTCAACTGCGCCGGAATCGGCAACGCAGTCAAGACGGTCAGCAAGAAGGGCGCTTTCCCGCTCGACGCGTTCAAGAAGGTCATCGACGTCAATCTGATCGGCACCTTCAACGTCCTTCGTCTTGCTGCGGAACGTATTTCGAAGACCGAGCCGATCGACGGTGAACGCGGTGTCATCATCAACACCGCTTCGGTCGCAGCGTATGACGGCCAGATCGGGCAGGCTGCGTACTCCGCGTCGAAGGGCGGCGTCGTCGGTATGACGCTTCCCATCGCCCGTGACCTCGCGTCGCTGCTGATCCGCGTCAACACCATTGCACCAGGCTTGTTCAAGACCCCGTTGCTGGCCGGACTGCCCGAAGCAGCCCAGGCGTCGTTGGGTCAGCAGGTGCCTCACCCCTCTCGCCTGGGTGATCCCAGCGAGTACGGCGCGCTTGCTGCGCACATCGTTTCCAACCCCATGCTCAATGGTGAGACGATCCGCCTCGACGGTGCAATCCGTATGGCACCGCGGTAATTTCGGCTATCACATGACTGGCGAGGTGGAGTCGGTGAGCTCGGTGGCAGTGGACTGGAGGTCCTTCCCGCCGCTGGTGATGACCGACATCCTGATGGCTTCGCTCGAGCTGTTCGACGAGAATGGTTACCACGGCACGACGGTGCGCCAGATTGCCAATCATGTCGGGGTAACCGTTCCCGCGCTCTACTATCACCACGCGAACAAAGAGGCAATTCTCGTCGCTTTGTTCGAGGTCTCGATGAGTGAGCTGAATACCAGAACCGAAGCGGCAGAAGCGGAGGCCGGCGAAAATCCGGTACGACGCTTCGCCTTGGTGGTGGAGGCGATAGTTCTCTATATGACCCACCGGTCGCGGCATGCTGCGTTGGACACCGAGATTCGGCATGTCTCACCGGAAAGCCGAAGTCGATACGCCGCCAGTCGTAAGCGGCTCGAGTTGCTGATGCGCAGGATCGTCGACGACGGTGTGGCATCGGGAGATTTCGCGGTCACCGATACCGAAGAGACCGTCCGGGCAATACTCGGTATGGCGCAGTCACTGCCGCGTTGGTTCCAGACCGGCGGTCCGATGTCACCGTCGCAATTGGCGGAGAAGTACGTCGATATCGCTTTTCACACGGTCGGCTATCGGCCGTAAAGTGCATCGCTCGTGAACGAAGGTGGGCAACAGGTGAAAACCTGTTGCCCACCTTCAGTATTCATACTTCGGCATTCACTCGGTGTCAGAGTCGCGTAACTTCGAGTCCGCCCTCGTGGTAGTCGGCGCGAAGGCGTTTCTTGTCGAACTTGCCGACGCTCGTCTTCGGGACTTCCTGGACCACGGCCCAGTTCTCGGGCAGCTGCCACTTGGCAACCTTGTCCGAAAGGTACTGTTGCAGTTCGGACATGGTGGTTTCGGAACCAGCGCGAAGAACAACCGCAACCAACGGGCGCTCGTCCCACTTCTCGTCCGGCACGCCGATGACGGCAGCTTCGGTGACGTCAGGGTGACCCATGACGGCGTTCTCGAGGTCGACCGAGGAGATCCATTCGCCGCCGGACTTGATGATGTCCTTGGAGCGGTCGGACAGGCTCAGGAAGCCGTCGGCCGTGATGGATCCGACGTCACCGGTCTTGAGCCAGCCGTCGTTGAACTTGTCTTCCGCATCGACGCCGTAGTACGACCCGGTGATCCAGGGGCCGCGCACTTCGAGCTCGCCGACGGAAACGCCGTCGTGTGCAACAACTTTGCCGTCATCGTCGATGAGACGTGCCTCGACGGATGCCGGGAAGCGGCCCTGAGAGTAGCGGTACTTCCACATCGCGTCGCCGGTGACACCGGCCGGCGGGCGGGCGACGGATCCGAGTGGGGAGGTTTCGGTCATGCCCCAGGCGTGCAGGACGGAGACGTTGTGGTCGGCTTCGAATGCGTGCATGAGGGCGGGCGGTACCGCGGACCCACCGATCAGAACCTCGCGCATCGAGGAGATGTCCTGCGGGTTCTGCTCGAGGTAGAGGTGCAGGCCCTGCCAGATGGTGGGGACGGCTGCGGCGAACGTCGGCTTCTCGCTGGCGATGATCGCAGCCAACGGGGCAGGCTGGAGGAAGCGGTCGGGCATGATCAGCGAAGCACCGATCATGAATGCGGCGTAGGGAAGTCCCCACGACATGGCGTGGAACTGAGGCACCACGGCGAGTGCACGATCGCCCTGCGCGAGGTTGGGGCCGTCGCTCATGCAGACCTGCATGGAGTGCAGGTAGATCGAACGGTGGGAGTAGACGACGCCCTTGGGGTCACCCGTGGTGCCGGACGTGTAACACATTGCGGCAGCGCTCAGTTCGTCGACCTCGGGCCAGTCGAACTCGGTGGGCTGATCGGCGATCAAGCCCTCGTAGGTGTGAACCTGCACTCCCTCGGGAGCTTCGAGTCCTGCAGTGGAGGAGCCGGTGACGACGATGTGTTTGACGGTGGTCAGCGACGGAAGCTGCGGAGAGAGAAGCGGAATCAGGGACGGGTCGACGATGATCACGCGGTCCTCGGCGTGATTGGCGACATGGATCAACTGCTCGGGGAACAGACGAATGTTCAGGGTGTGGAGCACAGCGCCCATCGAGGGGATCGCCAGGTACGCCTCGAGGTGCTCGGAGTTGTTCCACATGAACGTGGCGACTCGCTCGTCGCCCTCGACGCCGAGCCCGCGCAGGGCGTGCGCGAGCTGAGCACAGCGCTTGCCGACGTCAGCGTAGGACACACGGCGCGGGCCGGACTCGGTCCACGTGACAACCTCGGAGGCGCCGTGAACGGAGGCACCGTGGCGGAGAAGTTGAGCAATGGAGAGGGGGGCGTCTTGCATGGTGCTCAGCATGGGCTGCTCCTGTGTGGTGTGTGAGACCGGTGCTTTTGCCCACGGGTCGTCACAAACGATGTGCTGTGGCTGCCAGATTAGTCACAGCCCCGAAGTGCTCGCTAGTGACCCACTGCACTGGCGAAGAACCACGCTATGAGTAGCGCTCCCGGATCGACTACTCCGCGAGCGGCTTCGCCCACATAACTTGCACGTCCGCGGTTCGCGAGCATGGTTTCGGTCGACTCCGCCCCGGCCGCTGCGGCTTCCGCTGCGCTCGCCAGCGCAGCATCTCGATCGGCTTCCGAGCTCACGGATTGCTCCAACGACTCGACCGCCGGAACTATCGCGTCGACCATCGTCTTGTCGCCGACGCGTGCGCCGCCGAGCGAGGTGATGTTGTCGAGTCCCGCTCGCGCTGCAGCCGCGATCGCGCCGAGGTCGAGTTCGGAGTCCGCCGAGTCTGCGGCAACGCGGAAGAAATGCCGGAACCAGATGCCGAACAATGCGCCGGAGGTGCCACCGGCGTGGCCGAGGTACGCCTGTGAGACTGCATCGAATATCGTTGCGGTGGAGTACGTGTCACGGATCGCCGAGATGTCGAGTTGATCCAGTGCGGCCACCATGTTTGTCCCGAAATCGCCGTCGCCCGCTCGTCGGTCGAGATCGGTCAGTGCCGGTTCCTGATCCAGTACCTTCTCGGCCCAGTCCGCAATCCAGCTTCCGACGAAGCTGCTTTCGGCGGTGCGTGAGGTGTCGGGTGTGAATGTGGGACCGAAAGATTCGCGCGTGCCCATGCCGGTGTACTCACGCGCTATAGCATTCGGCCAGGCGGGCGCTTTTGTTGGTGCGTCCCATAATTCGAGGATTTCTTTGTCTGTGCGAACAAGGGTGATGGACGCGCCTGCCATGTTCAATGCAGTGACGAAGGTTCCGATCAGGGTCCGTTCGATGTGAATTCCCTGTTCGTCCAGATAATCTCCGAGTTCGGCGAACAGAAGTTGCAACTCCAGCGGGTGGGTGGCGCCGAGACCGTTGACGACGGCGATGACGCGGTCGCCTTCGGCGAGACTCAGGGACTTGATGATCGGGTCCGTCAGCCGCCGCACCAATTCCG
Organism: Rhodococcus sp. SB1D; assembly: GCF_048573875.1. NCBI lineage: Bacteria > Bacillati > Actinomycetota > Actinomycetes > Mycobacteriales > Nocardiaceae > Rhodococcus > Rhodococcus sp. SB1D. Next base: position 197,737 of record NZ_JBMAIQ010000003.1, on the reverse strand, counting down.
GTGCGGGCAGGGCGTCCACGCGTTCTGTGCCGCGTTCGCCGTGGATGCCGATACCGAGTTCCATCTGACCCGCCGGCAAGTCGAACGACGGCTCGTCAGCCCCCGGCAAAGTGCATGGGCGAAGGGCGACGGCCATGCTCCGAGCGGAGTGCGCGACGTGTTGTCCGATCCGGGTCACCTCGGCCAGGTCGTCGCCGCGGGCGGCGGATGCGCCGCAGACCTTCTCCACCACGATGGTTGCCGCAGTACCGCGTCGCCCCGGGCCACTGCCGTCTGCGCGTTCGGTCGCGACGTCGTCGTCGACCAGGACGACGTCCGTATCGATCTTGTCCTCGCGTAGCAACTCTCGGGCGATACCGAAGTTCATCACGTCGCCGGTGTAGTTCTTCACGATGTGAAGGACGCCGCCGCCGGCGTCGGCAGCCTTGGACCCCTCGTGGATCTGAAGTGCATTGGGTGAGCTGAAGACCAATCCGGGGCAGACGGCTGTGAGCATTCCTTCGCCGATGAATCCGGCGTGCATGGGTTCGTGGCCTGAACCGCCGCCGGAGACGAGCGCGACCCGTCCGCGGGGAAGTGGCCTTGCGCGTGTGAGGTACCCAGGGTCGGGATTCCACGCGATGTCGTCGGTGGATGCGATCAAACCACGGAGTGCGTCGGGAACAAATGTCTTTGCGCTGCGCATGAACATCACTTCAGAGTAGGTCTAACGTCGACTTCGGGCACGGATCACGATCGACGAGAGGTGGACGGCGTGAAATTGGGGTTGGTACTTGCCGGTGGCGGCGTTGCGGGAATCGCCTGGGAAACAGGTTTTCTGTTGGGCCTTCAGGACAAATCACCGGACACTGCCGCTGCGCTGCTGACGGCGGACGTGTTGATCGGCACTTCCGCAGGTTCCACGGTGAGCGCTCAGATAGCGAGCGGCGTGACACTGCAAGAGCTTTTCGACGCACAAACAGCGGAGGCGACCGGCGAAATCGACCCGAAGGTCGATGTCGAGGTACTCGGTCAGATGTTCGTCGACGCGATCGCAGGATCGCAGGACCGGGCCGAGCAGCTCCGTTTGCTCGGCGAAGCAGCGATGAGAGCCGATACCGTCGAACCTGCCGTGCGTCGCGCGGTCATCGAGGCGAGGCTGCCCAATCGGTTGTGGCCCGACCGGGAGTTGCGCATCCCGGCGATCAACGCACAGACCGGTGAGTTGAGGGTGTTCGGCAACGCTGACGGCGTAGAACTGATCGACGCAGTCGGAGCAAGTTGCGCCGTACCAGGGGTGTGGCCGGTAGTCGTGATCGAGGGCGAGCGGTACATGGACGGCGGAATGGCGAGTGGCTCGAATGTTCATCTGGCTGCCGACTGCGATGTGGTCGTGGTTCTTTCACCCGCAGCCGACCCCGCCCCGAATCTTCTGGGCGGCAGTCTACGAGAGGAAATCGACGTGATGACGCCCTTGCCCGTGCTGCCTGTCTTCGCCGACGACGCCGTCGTCGAAGCGATCGGAACGAACTCGCTTTCACCGACAACCAGGCGCCCCGCAGCCGAACTCGGCCGCGAACAGGGCCGTCGAACCGCCGACGAGATCGCCGCGTTTCTGGTGACGGCATGAGCGCCGCACGGATTGCCGTCGTCGTGCGCCCGGAGCAATCTCCGGAAGATCTGGTTCGACATGCCAGGTATGCAGACGAAGTCGGTATCGACGAGGTCTGGTTGTGGGAAGACTGCTTCTTCGGCGGAGGAATAGCCACTGCTGCAACTGTATTGGCTGAGACCGATCGTGTGGGTGTGGCGATCGGTGTGCTGCCGACCCCGATGCGCAACACCGCGATCACGGCGATGGAGATTTCAGCGCTGGCCAGAGTTCATCCGGATCGACTACGGGTTGGCTTCGGTCACGGCGTTCAGAGTTGGATGCGGCAGATCGGGGCCAAAGCCGAATCGCCGTTGACCCTCCTGCGGGAGCAGTTCGGAGCAGTCGAGCGGCTACTGGGCGGTGAGTCGGTGACGGTGTCCGGTCGATACGTGAATCTCACGGACGTCACGCTGGCGTGGCCACCGGAGACGGTGCCGCAGTTGCTCGTCGGCGCCACGGGGCCAAAGACTTTGGCGCTCAGTGGCGAGTTGGCGCAGGGCACAGTGCTCTCGGGTGGGACGACCCCGGACGGCGTGCGTCGGGCGATCGCTCACATCGGGGCGTCGGATCACGAGGTCGTCGTCTACGTCATCTGTGCTTTCGGTTCCGGCGGTCGTGAGCGCGCCCTTGCCGAGGCCGCAGCGTCCGATAGCGAGTCGCCGGAGGATGCGATTGCCGTGGGCAACGCGGCCGAAGTCGCGGCAGCAACACGGCGATGGGTTGCAGCAGGTGCAACCACCGTGGCACTCCAACCGACTGTTGACGAGCCGGATGTCCGCGAGTTCATTCGCTTTGTCGCGCAGGAGGTTCAACCCCTGGTGGCGTAGTTCAGAAGGTTACTCTGGACAGAACCGCGTCGATGTCGGCAGTGCTCACGTCGCGATGTGTCACGAACCGAACCTTCCCGGCAACGGTGACCGCGCCGACATCGACAGCGGCGAGCTGAGCAACGGTGACCGACGGATCGGCTGTCGCGGCCAGAACGATGTTGGTGGCAGGTTCGTCGACGGCCCAACCGCGTTCACGAAGCCCCGACGCGAGGCGCTGCGCGTTGTCGTGATCGTCGGAGAGGCGAGCTTGTGAGCGCAACGCGACGATGCCGGCTGCGGCCAGCACTCCGCCCTGACGAACGCCGCCGCCGAGCATCTTGCGGATCCTTCGGGCTTCGGTGATCAATTCGGGTGATGCGGCGAGTATCGAGCCGACCGGCGCACCGAGTCCCTTACTCAGGCACACCTGAACGGTATCGGCGCCGGAAGTCAATTCGGTGGGCGAAACATCGAGTGCAACAGCGGCATTCCAGAGACGGGCGCCGTCGAGGTGAATCTTCAAGCCGCGTGATCGCGCTGCGTCGACCAGCTTCGTCCATTCGGTCGGATTCATGACGGCACCGCCGGCGAAGTTATGAGTGTTCTCGAGACAGAGCAGCGTGGTGTTCAACGCGAAGTACGGGCCGGGGGAGCCCGCCGCCTTCACGACAGTCTCGGGGGTGGGACGTCCGGGTCCGCCGTCGTGCGGCAACGCCATCGGCATTCCCTGGGCGAGCCAGGCAGCGGTGCCCAATTCGGAGCCCAAGACGTGAGAGTGTTCCGGTGCCAGGAACTGATCGCCGCGGTGAAGGTGCAGCATCAGCGCAATCAGGTTGCCCATCGATCCGCTCGGCACCCACAGTGCCGCCGGTAAACCCAGAGTGTGCGCCACCTCTTCCTCGAGCGCCGCCATGGTCGGGTCGTGATCGAGGACGTCGTCACCGACCTCGGCGTCGGCCATCGCCTTCCGCATCTCCGCATCAGGCTTGGTGACGGTGTCCGAGCGTAGGTCGATGTACGACGAAGTCATGGCTCATTCGATCAAGCCGCGTGTTCCGGCGTCAAACCGCGGTATTTCCAGGACGGCTCTTCCGGCCTGATAAATCGATATCGCTGAGGATGCCTTCCGTGTGATGATGAGCGCCGGCAATCGCCGGTGACGAGAACAAGAAGTGGAAGGGGACAGGCATGCGCGACTGGAAGCAAGCGTTGCACCTGCGCGGGCACTCACCCCGCGGTATTTCCCATCCCGCATTCGGGGAACAGAGCGGCGCTGGATATATGCCGTTCCCCATTTCTTGCATTTGCTCCTGACCCGTCTTCGTGTCCAGGAGTTTCACTCCTCGACACGAACTGAGAACTCTCATGCGGAACCCGAACCGCGCACTTGCTCACAGTTGGATGAACCGCCCCGTCCGGGTACTCAACGCCACGTACGAGTACCTCGGTGAAGTGAGCGCCGATCGTGCGGTCGTCCTGATCGCCACCGGCTCCGCGCAGTCCACCGAAGACGTGACCCCGATATTTCCGGTGCGCTCCAAGCACGTCGAAATCCCACTGCCGAGGACGATCCTGCTCGCCGAGTACGTGTACGTTGCTCACCGGGTGACGGTCACCGATTCCAGTCGGGCCACTTTTGCCGGTGTCTTCGACCGGGACGGTCGTCAATGTGCGTACTGCGCCGCCCGGGCAACGACCATCGACCATGTCCAGCCGCGGAGCCGTAACGGGCCCAACACGTGGGGAAATCTGGTGGCGTGCTGCAGTTCCTGCAATCAGCGCAAGGCGGATCGCACTCCGGCCGAGGCCGGTATGCGGCTGCTGTGGGAGCCGAAGGCACCTCGGCGCATCGAGAAAGTGCAGCAGAAGATCTGGCGCGAATTGAGTCGGACGTGACAGTCGAAGGGAGCCAGTGATGTGCGCTGACGAAATCTCCAATTTAGCTGAGCTTTTGCCGATCTCGGACGACCGGACGTGGTGGCAGGCGGAATGCCGAGGAGACCCCGAGCCGGACCGGTGGTTTCCCTTTCCGTCCGAGGGATACGACTACGCGACCGACGTGTGCAACAGGTGCCCGATTGTGGCTTCGTGTCGTGAATTCGCCTCTGCCACTGGTCAGACCGGAATCTGGGGTGGAGTGAAGTTCGAGCAGGGCAGGATTGTCGCGGCGTGAGGGATCAGATTCCCGGCTCCGCGGCGATCGTGCCGGCCGACACCGCCCGGCACAGAGCGTCGTGGTCACGCTCGGTCTGATCGGCGTAGAGCCGAGCAAACCGGGTGAGGGCGGTGTCGACCGTGTCCGAGGTTCCCAGGTAACCGGAAATCAGTGACGCGCCACTGGTTCGTGCGTGTCCCTTGGCCAGTAGGCGACCGCAGATCGCGACATAGTCGGTCAAGGCTGCTGCATCGATATTGTTCAGGTCCACAGAACCTTTCATGTTCCGGAACTGACGGACGTAGTACTGGCGGTCGTCCACGGTGCACCACCCGAGCAGTGGATCGCTGACTGTCTGGAGAGCCTGCTGGTATTCCGCGACGCGTCGTCCTTGGTGGTCGTGCCAGGCCGAGTCACCGTGCACGAAGGGTGCAACGACGGATCGGCGAGCCTGCTTGAGCTGCAAGAAGATGACGTCGTCCGGGATGCTCCCTTCGCACAGGGCCACATAGGCGCGCAGAGCGACACTCCCGACTCCGACAACCCGGTGCGCGACGTCGATGACGTTGTATCCCGAGACGACTCGGCGCCAGTGTGGTGCAAGGGTTTCGAGATACTCGTCCAGACCCTCCAGGAGGAAGTCGGTGTCCTGTGGCGTGAGTCGTGTTGTGAGCGGCGGGTTCTCGACCAACTGGCGCCGTCCGTGATCCTCGACGGTGAACCGCGGCACCGCATGGTCACTCGTACGCCGCCGGGCGCGCTCCGCGGCGCGCCTGATCTCGGCCAGCAACCCAGGATCGGTGACGTGGTCGGTGAGTCCGTCGAGATCGACCCGGTCGAAGGAGCGATCGAACAGCGGACGCTCGGAGAGCTTCGCCAAGTGGAGGCGATACGCGGACACACACGAGGTTGTTGCTGTTTCGCATTGAGCTTCGGTGAGACCGTTCTGCCGACCGGCCACCCAGATGCTCGCAGCCAGCCTTCGTAGATCCCATTCCCAGGGGCCGGGATGTGCTTCGTCGAAATCGTTGAGGTCTATGACAAGTTCGCGTTCCGGAGATCCGTAGAACCCGAAGTTTCCGACGTGCGCATCTCCACAGATGACGGGAGTGATGCCGGTGGACGGCAGCTGCGCCATGTCCTCTGCCATCAATCCGGCGGTACCGCGCAGGAATCCGTATGGCGAAGCGACCATTCGCCCCACACGGATCGGAACCAACCAGTCGAGTCTTCCCTCGTGTGCCGTGTTGACCTGATCGACCGGGTCACGTCGATCGGATGGGGGCGTCCAGTCGCCGAGCGACGATCGCGCCACTCGCTTGCGCAGGCCTTTCCCGATCTTGCGACGCTCACTGCGGGGCGTCTGACGCGCCCGCAAAGTCGCCCTGCCGTCCGGTTCGTTCTCGAGAGCCAGCTGACCGGCAGGCCTGTTCAGCGGGTCCATGTCGGGCTCTCTTTCGTCGGGCGTGCGAAACTCGCGCTCGATCTTATGCCCGCCGGATTGTGCGCCGCGCGACGAGTTCCTTAACTACCCGCCTGGGCAATCAACTCGACAGCGCGGTCGGCGCACAGTTCAGGATCCGGCATTCTCCCGATACCGAGGCATTCGACAACGGCGAACGACGCATCCGGTGTGGTTTCCACGCCGAGCGCCCACCCGAAGTAGTGATTCCAGGCGAGTACGGCTCGGTGGCCACTGTGCTGCGGAATCTCGCTGCCCAGAACGAGTACTGCGTCGAACGCGGGGCCGTCGCACCAGATGACCGATTCGGCGAAGGTGGAGCTGGCGACGGCGACTACGTACCTGTGACAAGTCGATTCACTCGGAATGGCGATGTGTGCACGCATGGTCGCTCCTCCGGCTCGGTTGCGATCGGAGGGTTCCCCGTTGCCGGCGCCGAAAAAACGCTTGTCAGATTACGTCCCGGCCACAGATCTACGACGCAGACGGTGCCTGAGATGTTTTTGTGCTGCCCGCGCGACCGAGCGAGTCGAGAGATACTGTTCGGCCGGTATCAACCGGGAACCGAACAAGTAGAACCTTCGGGCTTCGTCGTGGTCGTGGGTGGCCGCGGAGATGAGCAGACGTTCGATCGCGGTGAACTTTCGCCCACCGGCGTAACCACTCATGTAGTCGATGTGATTCGTCATACTCGCTCTGGCGCTACGGTATTCGGTCAATGCAGCGTTCACGTTCCGATGTGAGTCGAGTGTGTCTGCCGGCGTCTCCGTCAGCATGTGCACGGTCGCATCGACCAGCATCTGAGCGGTCTCGAGTGCCCACGAGCATCCGATACCCCACAACGGGTCGTTGGTTGCCGCAGCGTCGCCGATGAGTGCGAACCCGTTACCTACGGGTTCGGTGAGGGTTGTGGAGAAGTGTTTGGTACCAACGATCTTCCCGACGATGTGCTCTCGCCGAACAAGCGGAGCGCCGGGTAATGCGTTGGCGTACTCGAGGAAAGCAGTAGACAGGTCGTCAGCGAACGAGCCGAGCTTGTCGAGGGCAGGGAAGACGACCAGCACGCTGATTCCGCCGTCGTTGGGGAGCAGATAGGCGACGTCGGGATCCATGAACCACGACAAGGACGTTTCTCCGCCGGGTCGTTCGAGTCCGGAGAGTTGGGCGAAATAGCTGAAACGCCCGTTGGATGCAGTCACGGAGTCGCAACGAGCGGATCGTGCGACGGTCGAATCCTTGCCGTCCGCTCCGACGGTCAATCGTGCTTCGACAGTGAAGACCGAACCCTGTTCGGTGCCGTAGACGCCTGCAGTAGTGCCGTTCTCGGTCAGCAGTCCGGAAACGCGATACCCGAGAAGAAGGTCGACGTTCGGGTAGTCGTTCGCGAGTTGGCGCAGTAGGGGGTCGAGAGTTTCCCTTCGGACGTTGAACCCAGGTGGCGGTGAGTTCTCTGCCGCGTCAGGGGTGATCACTCCCCAAGGGGTCCAGAATGTCGGAACGGTTTCCACCATTCCCAGGGCGAGCAGTTTTTCCGTGGCGCCGAGTCGTTGCAAGATCGGGGCACCGCACGGTTGCAGGTGGTGAGTGCACAGGACTTTGTGCGCCCGGATGTCGGAGCGAGCGTCGAGAAGCGCTATCCGCAGACCTTGCTGGGCGTACATGATGGCGGCCGCGCATCCCGCGATGCTCGCGCCGACAATCACAACGTCATACTTTTCCCGTGCCTTCGAAGTCACTCGATCAGCTTAATGCATAAGGTTATAACTTAAATATGACTGGATTCAGTCATCGTGTTCGGGCGTTAAGTCCCGAACTGCGGCCCGGATGGACTGTTCACGAAGCTCGTTCTCTCTGCGCAGTTCACGACGCCGTCGCCCGGCCTCGAATCGCTGCCTGGCGATTGTTCCGGTCGGCCGGAGTTGGGGTACCTCAGCCGGTTTCCCGTCGCTTCCCATCGCCACCATCGTGAAATAGCAACTATTGGTGTGGCGAGATTTTCCGAGAAGAATGTCTTCGGTTTCGACTCGAATTCCGATTTCCATCGAGGTGCGCCCGGTGTAATTGACGGAAGCGCTGAACGTGACGAGTTCGCCGACATGCACCGGCTCGCGGAACACCACACGATCCACCGACAGAGTCACGACGTAGGTCTGGGCATATCGACTCGCGCACGCATAGGCAACCTGGTCGAGAAACTTCAGAATCGTTCCGCCGTGCACGTTGCCCGAGAAGTTTGACATGTCCGGCGTCATGAGGACGGACATGGACAAGGTTTGTTTCGATGCTTGCTGCGATGCTTGCTTCAATTCAGGTAGGGAGTTCGATTCAGACATCAAGCGGGCCTCTTCGGTTCGGTGGACGGTGAAGAGACCGTATCCGGCAAAGAGGGTTACCCGCGCGTTCGGAAGAGCGCGGTGTCAGAGTTCGGGACAGTGCCCGTGTGGAGGACGTATTCGCTGGTGGCGACGGGGCCGGCCGCGCTCGACCTGAGACAGGGTGCGAGCGTCGAGCGGAGGTGCGCTGACATCGAAGCCCAATTCCCTGCGCCTCGAACCGCCTCGCGAAAGTTCTTCAACGCCGGCGCCTGGTCGCACAGTTCCTCGACGGGATCCGAACCGGCTGGTAGTTGCCACTCGAGCAGGTGCGAGGCCGAGCTCACCGACTCCAATCCAGCTGCTGCCTTCTCGAATTCGCTCGGGCTCGACCATGTCGTCGGTAGTGGTGTGATGCCATTCCACGCAGAGGCGGCCTCCCTTCGGAGTGCTGCTGCCCACCCGTTCTCCGACCATGTTGCGACACAAATGCTTCCACCCGGGCGGGTCACCCGCATCATCTCTGCGAGGGCGATCGCAGGGTTGGGACAGAAGATGATCCCGAAGATGCTGACACAGGCGTCGGCGCTCGAATCCGACCACGGCAGAGACTGTGCATCGCCGATCGTGAAAGTGGGTTCGGTAGTTCCGGGGCGAGGAATCCAGCGTTCGCGCGCGACCTCCAGCTGGCTGGCGGAGAGGTCGAGTGCGTGGACCGCGATCCCGGACTGGGCCGCCGGGAGCGTAAAGTTCCCCGTTCCGGCGCAGACGTCGTACGCCGTGCTCACGTGCCCGATCGAGCGCAGCGCCTCTGTCGATGCAGGTGAGAGTTGTTCGGCAAGAGGGGAATATGCCGCACCGTTCCAGTTTCCCCGATTCACGACAAGCTCCTTTCGACTGCGTCGATGACCGTATCGAGCGCTGCGCCTGCCGCACGCGCTGCTTCGCCGGGGTTGCGTTCCTCGATGGCAGCGATCAAGGGTCGGTGCTCGTCGACGTGGAAACCTGGACCGACACTGACGGCGGACAGCGAATCCGTCACGGCGGCAAGGACTCCCCGGTAGACGTCGATCAGTGCGGAATTGTGGGACGCCTCGACGATCGAAAGGTGCAAGGCCATGCCGGCTTCGACAGTGAAGCCGCCGACGTGACCGGGGTGGGCATTCCAGGCTGCATGTATCCGCGCGAGATCTTCGGGGGTGTGGCGCTGCGCTGCAAGTCGCGCGGCTTCGACCTCGAGTCCGCGTCGCAGGCTCAGTACGTCGAGAACGTCACCTCTGGCGAGCCGGCGCCCGAGTAATCCTTCGACCGGCGACGCCGCCATGACGTACACGCCGCCACCGTGGCGTACGGACAGAACTCCGGCGTGTGCAAGCGCCCGTACCGCTTCGCGCATGGTGTTTCGGGCGACTCCCAATTCCTCGACCAATGCGGTCTCCGGCGGGAGTTTCGATCCGACGGGCCATCGGCCGGTCGATATCGCCTCCTCGATCGCCGCAGCGACGATGTCTACCTTGCGTCCGGAATCGGCCATGTATGTCACCTCGGATAAGTGGGTCAATGACTTGATCAAGGTTAGCGTGCCCGACCAAGTGGGTCAATGACTTGGGAATTATCCGCGTACGTCCAGGCTGCGGGCGTAGTGCTCCTTGAAGACCTCGAGATGCGCCCACGATTCCAAGCCGCTGACACCGTCGATGCCCCGGATTCGCTCGGACAGGGCATGGAGGTCGTTGGACGAGTTGGCGGCGACCGTCGCGATCACGTCGTATCGTCCGAGGGTCCGGGCGAGGAATTCGATTCCGGGCAGCGACTCGATCTCCGATACCGCGTTGTCGTCCCGTGAGCCCAGATTGACGCCGATGCCCATCGCCAGCGTTCGGCCACCACCTCGCCGCTTGACGACAGCGCCGACGCGCAGTGCCGTGCTCGCGATCAGATGATTGACCCGGTTGCGCACGGCGCTCGGCGACAGGCCGGTGTGTTCGGCCAGCTCGAGAAATGGCATGCGCCCGTTGCGCTCGAGCAGTTCGATCAACGCGACATCTGTCGAGTCGAGTCGGATATCGGCTTGTAAAGCGGTCTCGGGCATGAAGATTCCCTTGATGACGTCGACGTAGACCAGCGTGCTCACGGATCGAACGCCACGTTGTGAGCGGAGTTCGGCGATGGCACGGTACAGATCGTCGTGACTGGGCACCCGAAGTTCCGCAATCACGTTGTACTGCCCGCTGACTGCCGAGATGTAGACGGCGGCCTCGGATGCGATCAACGCGTCCAGTACCGGGGTCATCGGTCCGGACACTGCGATCGAGACGTGTGCAAGCGCCTTCAGCCCGAGAAGTTCGGGGTGCGCGACGGCCACTACGGACACCGTTCCCGAGTCGAGTAGCGCCTGCACTCTGGTGGACACCGCCGCTCGTGGGGCGTCGACCGCCACGGACAGTTCGCGGTACGTCGCTCGCCCGTTGCGCTGAAGTGCGGCAATGAGCTTGGAATCGAGATCGACCGTCATGGTTGCCCCAACTTTTCCAGAGATTTTTCTGTATGAGCTTCCTATTAGAACAGTCGCATGTGGCCATGGATGATGTGGATAAGTGCAGAAATGCTCAAGAACTCATACAAAAAAGTTGCATACCGCCTGGTCTGAAACTTTGATGCATTGCATAGCTCCAGGTCAGGGCGTAGTTTTCGCTCAACACGCAGTGACCTGCACCACCATCTCGACGAAGGACCACCATGCGCAAGTTGCACACGCACGAAGCCTCGCCTCTCGACGCCACCGGCACGATCTTCACCGGCGCCAAGATCCACACCGTTGACGACAGCACGGTGGGAGCCGAAGCGTTCCTGGTGTTCGGAAACCGATTTGCAGCGGTGGGAACGCTCGAGGAATGCCGCACCGAGGCGCGTCGGCTGAGCACTCGCACAACCGCGGTGGTCGAACTCGACGGCGCCACCGTCGTCCCCGGCTTCGTCGATCCACATGCACACCCGTTGATGTACGGGCAGATGCTCAGCTGGGTGGACTGTGGGCCGGAGAAGGCACATTCCATCCCCGGAATCATTGCGCTACTTCAGGAAGCGGCGCTCACAGCACCTGCGGGCGTCCCGATTCGCGGATACGGCTACGAGCACCGCAACCTGATCGAAGGGCGTCACCCGCTCAAGGAAGAGCTCGATCAGGTGGCCACCGATCGCGAGGTCTACCTCATGAACGCGAGCGGTCACGGCGGCGTCGTCAACTCCTTCACTTTCGACAAGCACGGTATCGACGCGAGCACCGAGAATCCGGCCGGTGGCGAGTTCTTCCGAGATGAAGACGGCGAACTCACCGGTGAGCTCTCCGACGCCGCGTGCAACATTCTCACCGGCGTCAACGGAGTGAAGGTCGGCCATCACGGCCCCAACTTCCATCTCGAGGACGAGCCGGAAGAGCACCTTCGCCAGCTGTCGGTCGCTCAGGACAAGTTCCTGGCCGGTGGCGTCACCACCATCGGTGACTGCCAGGTGACCCGGCGTGAATTCGACATGTACCTGCGTCTGGCCGAGCAGGATCAGCTCAAGACCCGCGTCAGCATGTACATGCTCAGCCACCTCCTCGATCACGTCATCGACACGGGAATGCACGGCGCCTTCGGCAATTCGCGGCTCGCGTTCGGGGGCATCAAGTTCTACGCCGACGGCACACTCGGCGGCTGGACCGCATACTTCCCCGACGGCTACGTGGGCGACCCGTGCCGCACCGGGCAGCTCTACCACGAGCCGGCGGACTACTCGGAGCTGATTGCCAAGGCACATTCGGTGGGTCTGCAGACCGCCACGCACGCTCAGTCACCGACCGCCATCGACATGGTGCTCGATGCCATCGAAGCTGCGCAGAAGGCTCACCCCGACGCCGACGCTCGTCACCGCATCGAGCATTGCGGACTCCCGACGGCCGAGCAGATCGCAAGGATGAACCTGGCCGGTGTCTACCCGGTGAACCAGCCACAGCACTACTACAACTGGGGTGAGGGCGTGACCGCTGCGATCGGCACTCCGGGCGAGCGGTTCAACCCGCTCGGCGAGTTCATCGCTGCCGAAGTTCCCGTGACCATCAGCTCCGACGCCCCCGTCGCAGAGCCGAAGCCGCTCGAAGCAATTCAGGCAGCCGTTACTCGTGTGACGCGTCAGGGCCATCAGCTCGGCTCCGATGCACTCCGCATCACCGCCGACCAGGCATTGCAGGCTCACACCCTCAACGGTGCGCGTGCGCTGGGCCGCGAAGCAGAGCTGGGCAGCATCTCGGTCGGCAAGCGGGCCGACTTCGTCATTCTGGGCGCGGATCCCCTCGAGGTTCCGGCCGACGCGATTGCGCAGATCGAGGTCCGAGAGACCTGGATCGACGGCGAACTCGCACATTCAGGTCATAACCACCTATTGTCGAGCACTTCGACCACCGAGGAAAAGTAATGAACCGAGAGCAACAGATCGTGAAGGCCCGCAAGGCGGGATTTGCAGCCTTCGTCGGTACAACTATCGAGTGGTACGACTTCTACGTGTATGCCACGGCAGCCGCCCTGGTGTTCGGTGACATCTTCTTCCCACCCGGAACCGACCGCCTGACCGGCGTTGCGGCGGCGTTCGCGACATACGCCGTCGGTTTCTTCGCTCGCCCGCTCGGCGGAATCGTGTTCGGCCATGTCGGTGACAAGATGGGCCGACGCACCGCATTGGTTGTGACTTTGACGCTGATGGGTGCAGGCACGTTCCTCATCGGCATGTTGCCCACTTACGCGTCGATCGGGTTCTGGGCGCCGTTACTGCTGGTACTGCTCCGCTTCGTCCAGGGCTTTGCCGTCGGCGGCGAATGGGGCGGCGCGGTCCTAATGGCCGTCGAGCATGCACCCGAGGACAAGAAGACCTTCTACGGCGGTTTCGCTCAGCTGGGCAACCCGGCCGGCGCGCTCCTGGCCACAGGTTTCTTCAGCATTCTCTCCACCTTCGGCGACGACGCTCTGCGCGAGTGGGCTTGGCGTCTGCCGTTCCTCTGCTCGGCGCTGCTGATCCTCGTCGGCTTGGTCGTTCGCCTGAAGGTCGAAGAGTCCCCGGTTTTCGAATCCGAGGTGAAGTCCGCGGACGTACCGGAAATGCTCCCGCTCAAGTACGCGCTGGTGACCAACTGGCGCCCGATCATCCTGGGCATCGGCATTCTGCCCGTCGCAGTCGGCGGCTACTACCTCGTGACGACCTTCATCACGGCATACGCAACCGACCCCGATGTCGGATTGTCGGAGACGTTGATTCTCAACGCGCTCAGTGTCGCTGCAGTGGTCGAATTGATCGCGACTCTCGGCGTGGCGTGGCTCGGCGACAAGGTGGGACGCGTCCGCGTCGTCATCTGGGGCCTTGCGGCAGTCGCGATTCTCGCAGCGCCGCAGTTCCTGGTGCTGAAATCCGGATCAGTGTTCCTGATCTTCCTGACCTTCGCTGTCATGCGACTGGTGCTGGCGGCCACGTACGGTCCGATCGCCGCTGTTCTGTCACAGATGTTCAAGCCGCAGGCCCGCTACACGAGCATCTCGTTGGCGTACCAAGGTGCAGGCGCTATCTTCGGCGGACTGTCACCGCTGGTGTCGACGCTGATGTACAAGGCAACCGGCAGCATCTGGCCGGTCATCGCACTGCTGATCGGCATGTGCATCCTGAGCATCGTGTGCCTGCTCTTCGCTCCGCAGCACGTGGACGAGGCGACCGATACCGACAGTGCTCAGCAGGGACTGAACAAGGAATCGGCTTCCGCCTGATTGCCGAGAGTCGGCTTCCGCCTGACTGCCGAGAGTCGGCTTCCGCCTGACAACTGAAAACACGACAGCTGGGGCAGTACACGATTTCCGTGTACTGCCCCAGCTGTCGTTTCAGGTCAGTTGTCGTTCAGCGCCGGTTACGCGCCGACGAGATGGCGATGAAAATGATCGCTGCGTCGGTGGGCCTGGCTGAGATTTCTGATCTCACGCAGCCAGAAGTGAGACGCCAGCGTGTTACTGCTTCCGTAACCAGTGCCGGACGTGTCTTCGTCGATCAGGGCGACAAGCGCTTTGATCAGGCTGGTGACCTTGAGGTTGTTGGTCTGAGAATGTCGGAGCAACAGCTCGGCGGCTTCGTCGGTGCTGCAACGGTAGAGGGTGCAGACGATTTCGATACCGCGCTCGCGGATCCGGCCCGAAGTAGTCGGGATCCGTAGACCGTTCGTCGAGTTGCTGTTCGTCTGGTTGTTCGTGTCGTCGGGGTGAATCATGGTGTTGATCAAGGTATTCCTTTGAACCGCAGGGTCTTTGGGCCCGTGCGGTGTGTAGCGCATGTTGATACTGGTGCAGTCGGTACGCGATTGGCGGCGGACTCCGTCGGAGCCTTCGGCCTGGTCAACAATCTGCGGGACTGATGAAAGTGCGTAGTGATCAAAGGCGCGGATTTGCACCGAACTGGAAGTCTGCCCCTGGAACGAATACTGGAACTGTTGTTCCGGGCGAAGCGACCGGCTGCCTGACTGACGGCTGCCCTCTGATAACCCCACCGTACGTCATCGATTGAGTTTCAGCTAATTCTATTTCGAGCGGCTGAGAGCACTGTGGCCCGTATTACCTGCTCAAGAGGCATTTATGTGGCCGATTATTGCTTGCTTGGTGGTAGCCCAGGCGTCGGTCGTCGGGTTGCCGAACTCGCCGTGGCCGACGCCGGGAAGTTCGATCAGATCGACCACGTCGCCTGCTGCTCGGGCGGCACGGGCATAGCGCCGACTCTGTTCGACCGACACGACCTTGTCTCCGAGTCCGTGGATCACCGTGACGGGGAGGCCGGTGGGGAGGTGCTCGATCGGTGATGCGATGCGGTAGCGATCGGGATGATCGGTAGGCATGCCGCCCAGAAGATTTCGAACAAATCGATCTTTGCCCGCGGTTGCGGCGAGCGTCATGTCGAAGACGCCGGCCATGATCGTCGTCGAGCGAACCGGCACCGAGAGGTTTGGTTCCGGGGCGTCTGCACCCTGTTGGGATCGCGATGCGACCCAGGCGGCAAGTTGTCCACCCGCGGAGTAGCCGGCGATGTGTACACGGCTCAAATCCAGTCGCCCGGAGGCCTTTTCCTGAACGATGCCGGCCAGAGCGTTGGTGGCCGTAACGGTATCGGAGAGCGTGGTCGGCCAACCACCCTGACCGCCGACGCGTCTGTATTCGATGTTCCAGACCGCAATTCCGTACGGGGTCAGGGTTTTTGCCCACGCGCCCGCGTATTCGAGATTGCTCTTCTGGGCCCATCCACCGCCGTGAATGAGTACGACGACCGGCAGGTCACCGTCCGATCCTTCTGGAAGATACAGATCGCCGAAAGTGTCTGCGGCCGCGGCGTAGGCGATGCGGACCGGAGCGACGTCGCGGTCGAGGCCGGTCGCACTGCTGACAGATGCGAGGAGGGCGAGTGCACAGACCAGCACTACGGCGAGATACCCGGCCAAGCGGTCGCGGGAGCGGTGCGCGATGACCTGATTCCTCTCGGCAGGCGACGGACGATAATTCGGAAATCAGTCTATCGGTGCCAGGTGAATTTATGGTGTGAGCGAATGGGCCGTGCTCGCTCGCACGCGGAGTTCGCTACGCGTATAGCTCTGAACTGGGGGTTCGTCACCGTTGACCAGAGCCAACAGTGCATCTACGGCCGCTGCCGCCTGTTCTTGGGGGAAGAAGTCGAAGGCAGTGATCGGGGGCTGGGAAACCAGCAGGGCGGGTTCGTCACTGTCCTGTGCAATCAAGACGTCACCCGGAATCGACAGCCCGAGATCGAGGGCCGCTCGCGCCGCTGCCGGGGCGCAACCGAGAATCAACGACAGGATCGCGTCAGGCGGAGTCGAGGAGTCGAGGGCCTCGCGGGTGGCCGCATACGCGGCCCCGATGAGGCCTCCGACGGTGCTGGCGCCCGGAAACGACGTCAATTCCTCGCTGGTGCGTGGTGCCACGCCTCGGGCGCGGCACCACTCGAAGTAAGCGAAAGTCGTTGCGCGGGTCCACTCCGAATGCATTCCGGGAGTGAGGACGAAAATGTCCCTTGCGCCACGTTCGGCGAGGTGGTTCAGAAGAGTCTCCGTGGTGGAGACGAGGTCCGGTGAGGTGGAGTATCCGAACTGCCCGGATTGTCCAGGACCCACTGCGACAGAGGGGATTCCGATCTTCTGCAGAACTTCGACGCGCGGGTCGTCGACCATCGGGTCGACGACCAGTACGCCGTCCATCTCGATGCGCCGCAGTCCGTTCGGATCTTTCATCGACGGCAGTAGGAGGAGTGAGTGATCGGCGTGGAATGCAGCCTGGGTCGCGGCGGTCGCCACGCGCCCGTACCAGTCGAAATTGAGGTACTCGGCCGATGACAGTTGGTCGGGAGCGGGGAGCATCAACCCGAGGGTGGCAGTCCGGCCTGACCTGAGATTCTGGGCCGACCGATTGGCACGGTATCCAAGGCGGTCGGCAACCTCTTGAACCCGAGCGCGAGTGGCCGCGTCGACCCGGCCCTTGCCGTTGAGTGCATAGGAGACCGTGGACACCGCGACGCCGGCGGCGTTGGCGACATCACGAAGCGTCGGCGAAACAGGGGTAGCCACTGCGGATCGTTTCTACTCGTTGGTCGGTTTGTCTCCAGCCTATCGATCAATCGTTTCGGCATGTTGCGTGCACCGGTGAGGGGCACCTCAAAACAAAACGTCGAATCGTTTCAGCGCAGGTATTGACACTGATGAAACGATTCGGCACTCTCTTAGGAACACCGGGCGAACGTCGAGAGAAATTCGGGCGAACCTCGGGAAACCTGACCAGGCAGGCGCATACTTGCCTTAACTCGCGGAGCCTCCCCATGACCGAAAAAACCGACCCTCCCGGTGCAGGAACGCATTCTGAATCCGGTTCTCCCACGTCATCCTCGGGCCTGCGCGCCGGAACTATCAACAGCCGTCATCTGGTCTTCTTCGTCATCGCCGCAGCGGCGCCACTGACGATCCTGGTGGGATTCGCGCCACTGGGCCTGATGGTTTCCGGCGCTGCGCTTCCGGTGGGGTACGTCGTTCCCGGGATCGTCTATCTACTGTTCGCCGTCGGCTTCACGGCGATGAGCAGGCATATCCGCGGCGCGGGCGCGTTCTACGCCTACATCACCGAAGGGCTCGGAAAAACAGTCGGCGCAGGCGCCTCTGTGCTGGCTTACATCGGCTATCTCGGTGGCCAGATCGGATTCGTCGTCGCTTGCGGCATCTTTCTCTCGTCGACGATCGAGTTGTTCTTGGGAGTAACCGTTTCCGTCTACACCTGCGCATTGGCGGTCGCAGTTCTGGTCGTGGTGGTGGGATATCGCAGGGTCGATATCGGCGCGAAGGTGCTGGCCGTTTTGATGGCGCTCGAGCTCGGCGTCCTCGCAGTCTTCTGTGTGGCGGTTCTGTTGAAAGGCGGCCACGAAGGACTGTCGCTCGACAGTTTTTCGCCGTCGACCTTCATGACAGCCGGACTGGCGAGCGTCTTCGTGTTGACCTTCACCTCCTTCGTCGGTTTCGAGCAAACGGCGATCTACAGCGAGGAAGTTGTCGATTCCAAACGCACAGTGTCGCGTGCGACCTACACAGCAGTCACTGTTCTGGCTGTGGTCTACGCATTCTGTGCTTGGGTGATCGTGCAGGCCGTCGGCCCGAGTCGGATGGGCGACCTACTCGGCGGTGACCCGTCCGAGCTGATCTTCGATCTCAACAATGAATTTGCCGGCTCCATGATGACCGACGTGATGCATCTGTTGATCGTCACGAGCTTCTTCGCGGGTTGCCTTGCCCTCCACAATGCTTGCAGTCGCTATCTGCTCACCATGGGGCGCGCGAGAGTCTTTCCTGCCGCGCTTGCACGGGTTTCGCCGACCACTGGAACGCCGAGCGTCGCCGGAATCACACAAGGCGCACTGGTATTCGCGGCAATCGCCGGCTTTGCGCTGACGCCCGCAGACCCGTACACCCAAGTAGTCGTGTGGACGAATACACCAACGATCATCGGTGTGCTGGTGTTGCAGGTTCTCACTTCCGTCGCCGTGCTCAGGTTCTTCTCGCAGGATTCTCGCGGTGAAGGTCTGTGGCAGAGGTTGATTGCACCCTCGCTCGCTGCAGTGGCGTTGATCGTCGCGCTCGGATACCTCTTGATGAACATGAGTGACCTGACCGGGTTGACCACCGCGCAAAACTTCTTGTTGGCAGTGCCATTGCTGTTGGCTTTCGCATTCGGCGTGGGACGCGGGATGCGCGTACGTGAACACTCGGTCGAGGAGTTGTCGGCATGAGCGAATACGCATGGTCGGTCCCCGGAGGGTTGGTCGAACGTCCCGGAATTGTTCCGGGCGCTCCCGAGATATGGGTCTATGCGGACAGGTTCTCGTACTTCGGTGGTGACACCGTCTCGATCCGAGTGCATACCACCGCAGAAGAATACGACCTCGAAATTGTTCGAGACGGCGCCCGGCCGCAACAGGTCGCGCAATACGTCGGTCTGCCGGGCAAGCAGCAGCAGACGCCTGCCGACGCGTACGCAGTGGGCTGCGACTGGTCGGAATCCCTTGCCGTCGAGATAGATCCGAAGTGGACGTCCGGCATGTACTTGGTTCTGGTCCGGATGCTCCACGAAGGGGTGACTATTGAGCGGGAGGGCTTCTTCGTCGTCAAGGCGCGCGAACCCGAGCATGCCGACTTCGTACTCATTCACACCACCAGCACGATGTTGGCCTACAACGACTGGGGTGGGGCAAACCACTACCGAGGTGTTCCGGACGGCTCCGGCGATGTGCCGACACCGATTTCCTCGACGCAGCGTCCCGTCGCGCGGGGGATGTTGCGCAAACCCGAGGGCGCAGCACGCAACATCCACACCGACACACCGGGAATCGGATGGATACCCCGTCACCCGCCGTACGAATGGGCGTGGGTGAACGGCTACTCGCGTCACCATGCGGACGCCTTCTGGGCCACTTACGAGAGGCCGTTCACGGTCTGGGCGGAAGAGCAGGGGTTCCGCGTCCACCACGTGACACAACACGATCTGCATAACGATCCGTCGGCGCTGCAGGGATATTCATGCGCAGTTGTTGTCGGTCACGACGAGTACTGGTCCTGGGAGATGCGTGACCGCATAGATGATTTCGTCGAAGAGGGTGGTGGTCTGGCGCGATTCGGCGGGAACTTCCTGTGGCAGGTACGCCTCGAAAACGACGCACAAGTCTGTTACAAGAATCCGTTCGACGATCCGATGCGAGAAGTCGACCCGACCCGGGTGACGACGGCGTGGGATTCGCCCGAGGTTGCCCGACCGGGAGCGTGGACGATGGGATTGACCGGCATGGCCGGTGTCTACAATCGTTACGGTGCAACAACTCCCAGGTCTTCGGGCGGTTTCACGGTATACCGGCCGGATCATTGGGCGTTGAACGGAACCGACCTGTACTACGGAGACAACTTCGGGATCGCCCCGATCTGTGTTGCCGGATTCGAGATGGACGGCGTGGATTTCACGTTCCGGAAGGGCCAGCCGTATGCGACCGGCGTCGACGGCGCTCCCGAGGATCTGGAGATCATCGCGATGGCGCCGGCAGTTTCGGGTTCGCGGGACAAATGGAACGGGAAAGTTCCGATCGGTGCGCCTTTCGCCGAAGTGCAGGGAATCATCGAATGCTTCTATGGCAGTGAGCCTCCAGATCACCTTCGTGATCTCGAATACGGATCGGGAATGGTCGCCTGTCACAAGCGAGGTCTCGGCTCCGTGTTCAACGCAGGTTCCACCGAATGGGTGAACGGGCTGATCCATCACGATCCGTTCACCGAACGAATAACTGCAAACGTACTGAATCTGTTTGCTGCACGAATTTCCAGCTCCAACACGAAGGAAAAATGACATGAGTGTCAACGACATTCGAACGTTCGGGCCAGGGCAGGGGACGCGGTTCATCCCGGAGTGGGGTGACGACGCGAGCCCGAACTGGTCGGAATCCGAATGGAGGTCATTTGGAGATCCGAACGGGGAATACTTCGGCGGTGGTTGGGAAGGCGAGCCCGGCACGCTCTTGTGCGACCCGTATCCGTACGACGAGGTCTGCATCATGATCAGCGGCCGGGTGGCACTGATCGACCTCGATGGAAACCGTCGCGAATTCTCTTCTGGGGAAGCATTTTTCGTGCCGCAGTCGTTTCGCGGTACCTGGGAGACGGTTGAGCCGTCGAAGAAGTTCTTCGTCGCGCTCCCCGGATCGCGCTCATGACGGTGGAAACTTCGATGACTGTCGCAGCGTTTGGTCACGTGATCGACGGAACGTGCGAGAGCCCGGCAGGTAGACTTTCCGTGCTGGTCGATCCGGTGACCGACAATCCATATGCCCGTGCTGCCGTCGGTTCCGCCGATGACGTCGATCGAGCCTGCCGTTCGTCTGAGAAGGCTGCGCGGTCCTGGCGCCGGTCCACCCCTGCGCGCCGTCAGGAGTTGCTGCTGGCCCTCGCGGACGCGCTGGAAGCAAACGCGAAATATTTCCTCGAGGTCGAATGCCGCAGTACCGGCAAGCCTCTCAGGCAGGTGCGAGACGACGAGATCCCGCAGTGTGTTGACTTTCTGCGGTACTTCGCGGGTATTGCCCGCTCTCTGCCGGGCGTTGCCGCAATGGAGTACACGGAGGGTGCTACGTCTTATGTCAGACGTGAACCCATTGGCGTGATCGGTGCGATCGCTCCTTGGAACTACCCGTTGATGATGGCGATCTGGAAGATCGCGCCGGCACTCGCGACGGGAAACACCCTCGTGCTCAAGCCGGCCGAGGAGACGCCGGAAACCGCGGTGATGCTGGGAGTGCTTGCAGCGCAGATCTATCCGCCCGGGGTGTTGAACGTAGTGTGCGGCGATCGCGATACCGGAGCCGCGCTCGTCGCTCATCCGGTTCCTCGGATGATTGCGCTGACGGGATCGACGAGAGCGGGGATTTCGGTCGCAAAGGCCGCATCGGAAGACGTCAAGCTGTTGCATCTCGAACTCGGAGGCAAGGCACCCGCCGTTGTTTTCGCCGACGCGGACCTCGACGGCGCAGTCGCGGGGATTGCTGCCGGAGCCTTTTACAACAGCGGTCAAGATTGCACCGCTGCGACGAGGATTCTCGTTCAAGAGGAGGTTGCGGAGGAGTTCACCGAGAAGTTGACGGCTGCGGCCGCGGACTTGAGGTTGGGCGGACCGGAATCGGGCGATTGTCTCGGCCCCCTGGTCAGCCGCGCTCACCGTGATCGAGTGGCGGAGTTGGTAGAGAGACGCTCAGCAAATACGAACGTATGTATTGGCGGGGGAAAGCCGGCTGGACCAGGGTTTTTCTATCTGCCGACTGTTATTTCCGGGGTGCAGCAGGAAGATGAGCTGGTCCAGGAAGAGATATTCGGGCCGGTTGTCACCGTACAGTCGTTCTCCACCGAGGCTGAAGCGATCGAACTTGCGAACGGGACCAAGTACGCTCTCGCGTCGAGCGTGTGGACGTCCGACCACGGCACCGCGATGAGGATGACGGCCGAACTGGACTTCGGCTGCGTCTGGGTGGGAGCCCACGGAATGCTCGCCGCTGAGATGCCTCACGGTGGCTTCGCCGGGTCGGGTTACGGCAAGGATCTGTCGGAGCTCGCACTGGCGGAGTACACGAGGGCCAAGCACGTCATGCATGTGACGAGCGTCTGACTCCTCGGCAATATCCAACGACGGCCATCTGCCCGCGCTGCGGGCAGATGGCCGTCGTCGTGTCTCGGTGGACCTGCAAGCTACTGTTTAAATATGTTGCAGTGCAACGTATGTGGAGACAGGTTTCGTTGATCCGGGTCGCGAATGCCGGTAAAGTGACGTGTGCAACATTGCGCACTTCGGCGCACATTCAACCCCACTTTCAATTCTGACTCCAGGAGACTGCCATGGGTTCATCCGACACCGATCTCAAAGCGCTCGACAGCGTTATCACCGTCGCCGGTGCATTGGCGGCGATATTCGGCGGAATCGCCGGAGTTGCCGGGCTGGCCACTTTTCTCGGAACCGGCGGCGGTTCTTAGGTTTTCAGCTGACATCAGTGAGGCTCGGACCGTTCGATTCTGACGATCAGATCCGCGCGTGGCCTGACTGCGCTGATCAACTCGGCGTTCGGCTGATCTACCCGTTTCACCCACTCTGCAGCCGCTTCGGAACTCTTTCCGAAGCGGCTGTGGCGTTTCACCAAGCGCTTCGTCCGAGTTTCCTCCGGAACGTCGAGATACCAGACCTCGTCGAGTGCTGCTCGCACTTCCTGCCATCCACCACTGGGTAGGAGCAGATAGTTCCCCTCGGTGACTATCAGCGGTGTACATGGGTCGACAGCCGTTGTGCTGCCTATTGATTCGTCGAACTCGCGATCGAAGACCGGAGCATAGACCGTCGAGTTCGAGGCTCGGAGTCGGCGTAGTAGAGCCGCGTAGCCGTCGACGTCGAAGGTGTCCGGTGCGCCTTTGCGTTCATGCCTGCCGAGTCGGTCGAGTTCCCGATTGGCAAGATGAAAACCGTCCATCTCGACGATGGAGCAACGAGAACCTAATTTCCGCACAATTGCCTGTGACACCGTCGACTTTCCGGCTCCCGGTGCGCCCGTGATGCCGAGGATTCTCCGACCGTCGTCGGTGATCAGGGAAGCAGCGCGTGAAGCAAGTTGGTCGAGCGTCAGCGAGACGGTCGGCGGTGAGGTCGTCACGTGTTGCTCCGATCAGTCCGAAGGGCCGGTGCATCGAGAGTACGCCGGAGGCTTTCGGCCATTGACAGTCTGAATGGACTGTGAAACTGTGAGCCATGCCACTCGAGAAGTTGGAGGTGAGACCGTGACCCTGCGCGATGCGCAGCGCGAAGCGACGCGCCACCGGATTCTCGATGCGGCAACGGATTTACTGATAGCGGACGGTTATTCATCTCTGACGGCGCAGTCGGTGCAAACCGCTGCCGGAGTCAGTCGGGGCGCTCTGCTGCACCACTTTCCGAACATGCAGGAGCTCACTGCGGCGTTGGTGTCGAACATCGTCGTACGGAACGAGGTGGCGGTAAGAGCTGCCATGTCTCGGCAGGATTCGTCGGTTGACACGATCGAGAACTCGATCTCCGCTCTGTATTCGGCGTTGACTCAGCCGCCATTTCAAGCGGAACTCGAACTGTGGTCCGCAGCGCGGACGGATCCGGTGTTGGCCGAGGTGCTCCGGGAATCGGAGCGAATCGCCGGACGGGATCTGCGGCGAGTTGTCCACGACGCTTTCGGTCCCGAAATTGTTGCTTCCGAGAACTATTCGCAGATTGCAGATCTGACGGTGCTGATGCTCCGTGGTTTGGCGCTGTCCCGGGCAGTGCAGAAGAGCGACGCGTCTGCGCGTCGTTCGATCAGTCAATGGGCAGGCGTCGTTCGCCTGCTCCTCACCCAGAACTAGCGCAACTCGTTCCGAGCGAGGCGCGCTCTGTCGACAGGACCGATGATGACGGATTTTGCGACCCTGAAGTACGAGACGTCCGGCGGTAAAGCGTATATCACGCTCAACCGCCCCGATCGGCTCAACGCGATCGACGACCGGATGCCGTCTGACATTCGAAACGCGGTGGCAGCAGCCAATGACGACGACGAGGTCCGTGTGATCGTCTTGCAAGGTGCGGGCAAGGCGTTTTGTGCCGGGTACGACCTCAAGAAGTTTGCCGAAGGTGACCTTGACGGAAAGTGGAACCAGGGCCCGGTCTGGGACCCCATCAAGGACTTTCGCGGGATGAAGCAGAACACCGACGACTTCTTCACGCTCTGGCGATCGCTCAAGCCGACGATCTGCAAGGTTCAGGGATATGCGATTGCCGGTGGGAGTGACATCGCGCTGTCCTGCGACATGCTGATCATGGCCGACGACGCTCGCATCGGATACCCGCCTGCGCGTGTGTGGGGTTGCCCGACGACGGCGATGTGGGTGTACCGGCTCGGAGCCCAGCGTGCCAAGCGAATGCTGTTGACGGGAGACACCATTGACGGTGTCACTGCGGCTGACTGGGGATTGGCGCTCGAAGCGGTGCCGGCCGACGAATTGGACTCGGCGGTGGAAGCGTTGGCGGATCGCATCGCCGGTGTTCCGCTCAATCAGTTGGCCATGCAGAAGATGATGATCAACCAGGCGTACGACAACATGGGATTGCAAGGCACCCAGGTACTGGCAACCCTGTTCGACGGAATTACGCGTCACTCCCCGGAGGGGCGCTGGTTCAAGGATTTTGCCGAGCGCGACGGATTCCATGCCGCGGTTCAGTACCGCGATTCCGGACGCAAGATTCCAGACGGAGGCGGGCCGCTCCCCGCGTCCGACACCCCTCCTCGATAGAAAGTGGATGTGAGATGAGCAGTGTTCTCGAAACGTCGTACTTCCCCGCTGACGTGTCTGACCCGATAGAGGAGCAAACGGTGGGTGGGCTGCTGCGAGAGTGCGCCGCGGACTCGCCGAATCTGATTGCAATCAGAGAAGTGGTTCCGACGCAATCGCATTCGCTTTCCGGGGCGGCTGAAACCGATCGCACGTGGACCTTCGCGGAGCTTCTCGACGAAGCAGAGGGGTGTGCGCACTACCTCTTGTCTCGGTTCGACTGTGGAGATCGGATCACCGTCTGGGCTCCGAACGTTCCGGAATGGATGATTCTGCAATACGGCGCCGCGCTCGCCGGGATGGTTCTGGTGACCGCCAATCCGGCGTTGGGTGCGGAGGAACTCGCGTACGTCCTGTCGCAGTCCCAGTCTCGGGGGCTCTTCCACACCGGAAAGTTCCGCGGTGGCGATATGGCAGCGGTTGCATCCGAGGCGATTTCGATTTCGGGAGAAGAAGTTCTCGCAGTCAACTTCGAGGAGTGGGATCGCCAGGTTCGAGGTTGGGCGGGCGAGCGGGGCGCTCTGCCCGAAGTCTCGCCTGACGACAATGCGCAGATCCAGTACACGTCGGGAACCACCGGAGTTCCCAAAGGTGCTCTGTTGCATCACCGCGGATTGGTCAACAATGCCGATTTCGTGAGTCGGAGAGGCCGATTCCCTGAGCGGGGTTCGGTTGTGTCGGCCATGCCGCTGTTCCACACCGCCGGGTGCGGCATCCTGGTTCTCGGCGCCGCGCAGCGAAGAATGTCCATCGGCCTGATCCAGTACTTCGATCCGACTGCGGTTCTCGATGCGGCGGAACGCTTTCACGCTGACGTGGTCAGTGGAGTGCCGACGATGCTGATCGCGATGATCAACGACGCCAGCTTCGCGAGTCGCGACTTTTCGGCCTGTTCGGTGGTCGTATCCGGCGGGTCGTCGGTCCCGCCCGAACTCGTCAGCACGGTGGAGTCGGCCTTCGGGGCGGGGTTCAGCATCGTCTACGGACAGACCGAGGCCAGCCCCGTCATCACACAGACCAGCCCGGCCGACACCCCCGAGGACAAGTCGGAGACGGTCGGACTCGCGTTGCCGCAGGTCGAAGTGAAGATCTCCGACGTCGTGACCGGGGACAGCGTGCCGCTCGGCGAACAAGGCGAGATCTGCGCGCGCGGGTACCTCGTCATGACCGAGTACTTCCGTAATCCGGAGGCTTCGGCCGACACCGTGGACAAGGATGGTTGGTTGCATACCGGCGATTTGGGGACGATGGACGAACGTGGATACGTCCGGGTTACCGGCCGCCTCAAGGACATGATCATCCGCGGCGGTGAGAACATCTATCCGCGTGAGGTCGAGTCCGTGATCTTCACACATCCGAAGATTCTCGACGTGGCGGTCGTGGGTGTGCCCGACGAGGTGTGGGGTGAGCGAGTTGTCGCCGTTATCCGCTGGAAGGACGAGTCCGACCAACCGACCGCCGCCGAGCTGGTCGAGTTCTGCACCGAGCGACTGGCGCGCCACAAGGCGCCCAAGGAGTGGTTCAGCGCGGAGGCGTTCCCACTGACAGGGTCGGGCAAGATCCAGAAATATCGAATTGCGAGCCTGGTCGGCGAAGGCGTGTACGGCGTCGTCAACTGATCGGTGCACATAGCACGTCGGAGCGATTCTGTCTGGGTTATCCCCGTAAATCGCTTCGACGTGCCCTGTTTATCCTGGTGCCGTGAGTTCAACCTTCGGTGAGACCGGACACAACGCCACCTCCAACCGCATTCGCGCCACAGCGTTTGCGTCGAAGGTGATGTCTGCGTCCGACGCCGTGAAGTTCATCAACCCGGGCGACACCGTCGCGATCAGCGGTTTCGCGAGCGCCGGTACACCCAAGGTTGTCATTCCGGCCCTGGCCGAGCGTATTCACCGGACCCGCGGCAACGGATCGAACTTCACGATCAATCTCCTGACCGGCGCTTCTGTGTCCACCGAGACCGAAAGGCTGCTCGCGGAGGTCGACGGAATCGCGCTGCGCATGCCGTATCAGTCCGAGGCCACCGCACGTCGCCGGATCAATGACGGTCGTATGGACTACGTGGACATCCATCTCTCCCACGTGGCTCAGCAGGTGTGGGAGGGCTACTACGGCAACGTGGACGTCGCGGTGGTCGAGGTCGCCGGTATCACCGAATCAGGGGAATTGATTCCCTCCGCGTCGATTGGCAACAACAAGACCTGGCTGGACGTCGCCGACAGGGTCATCCTCGAAGTCAACTCGTGGGTGCCCGAGGCGATGGAAGGTATTCACGACGTCTATTACGGCACCGCGCTGCCGCCGCATCGCAAGCCGCTCGAGATCATTCGTGTCGAGGACCGGATCGGCCAGACCACGTTCCGAGTGGATCCCACGAAGGTTGTGGCCGTTGTCGAGACCAACTGCCGTGACAGCGCGAGCCCTCTCACTGCACCCGACGCCGTCAGTGAGGCGATCGCCGGCCACGTCCTGGAATTCTTCGACTTCGAGGTGCGCGCCGGACGGATGCCGGCCGATACGTTGCTTCCGCTGCAGGCGGGCATCGGCAATGTCGCCAACGCGGTGCTCGGAGGGCTCGATCGGGGGCCGTATCGCGGCCTGACCTGCTACTCCGAGGTCATCCAGGACGGGATGCTGAAGCTGATCAAGGACGGAACGGTCGCGCATGCGTCGTCGACGGCTTTGGCGCTCACCGAAGAGAGCATCGAAGAACTGACCGCGAACATCGACTTCTACCGCCACCACATCACGCTCCGGCCGCAGGAGATCAGCAACCACCCGGAGGTGGTGCGCAGACTCGGAATCATCGCCATGAACGGCATGCTCGAGGCCGACATCTACGGCAACGTGAACTCGACGCACGTCATGGGGACGAAGATCATGAACGGAATCGGCGGCTCGGGGGACTTCGCCCGCAACGGCTACGTGTCCATGTTCCTGAGCCCGTCGACGGCCCGCGGCGGTGAGATCTCGGCGATCGTGCCGATGGTTCCGCACGTCGACCACACCGAGCACGACACTCAGGTGTTGGTGACCGAGCAGGGGTTGGCGGATCTGCGCGGTCTGTCGCCGCGGCGATGCGCGCGCCTGATCGTCGACAAGTGTGCTCACCCGGAGTTCCGGCCACTGCTCCACGATTACATCGCTCGCGCCGACGCTCAACCGGGTGCGGGGCAGACGCCGCACATCCTGGGCGAGGCATTCTCGTTCCATCAGCGGTACATCGACACGGGTTCGATGCGCTTGTCCTGACCTTCCGATCGGTGCTTGTACGATCTTCGGACGCCGAGCAAATCAGGAGTGAAGAGCGACATGGCTCGACCGTCGAAACCGTTGATCAGCCGAACCACCGCAGTTGCCGCAGCAATCTCGATTATCGATGCCGAGGGCTTGGACGCTTTCAGCCTTCCGCGTCTGGCTAAGTACCTCGACGTCAAAGCTCCGTCGTTGTATCACCATTTCTCCGACAAGAACGAGATTTTGACGGAGGTTGCGCGAGCAATCGTGTTCGAGACCAGGATTCCGCGTCAGCCCGCGTCAGGTGATTGGCAGGACTGGGTTGTCGCGTACGGCTTGAACTTTCGGGATGTGATTCTGCGTCACCGCAATGCCGCGCCGGTGATGTTGCAGTTTCTTCCGCGAGACCTCGTGACTGACATGTTCGAGGCTGCAGCAGATTACCTCGAGGGTTCGGGAGTTCCTGTGCGGCTGCATGTTCAGATCCTCGACGGCCTCGAGAAGCTGACCTTGGGTGTCACGCTCACTGAGGCGGTGAGGCCCGAGGCCAAGCGTTCCGCCGTTTTTGCCAACGTAGATCGAGTTGCCCACCCGGTCCTCGACGCCGCACTGAAGTCCAATCAACGTACGCCCCGGCAGTTGTACGAACAGATGATGCGAAGTTTCCTCTACGGGGTTCTTCACGCCGACCAGGTGGACAACTCGATCTGATCAAGCGGCAGGTACAGATGCCTTTTCGCCGTCGACGGCAAGTGCGACGGATTCCTTGGTATTGCGAATCTGTGCGTATGTGATCGTTGCGGTGGCGAGCAGGGTCGGTACGACGAAGAGGAAGAAGATGGATTCTGTCGTCCAGGAACGGTCGACGAGTAGACCGATCCCCAACGGCGTCACGATACTTCCGATGCGGCCGAGTCCCGCTGCGATTCCGAGAGCGGAGACACGTGCTTCGGGGCGGAAGAGGATCGGCACCATGACATACAGGCCGGTGTAGGCCGCGGTCATACACAGCCCGAGCAGAGCTGACGCCACCAGCGCGGGGCCGAGTTGAGTCGAGACCAGAGCGAGGACGCCGAACAGTAGCGAGCCGGCGAGGATGAAGCCCATCGTGATCCACATCGAGGCGAATCGAAGGGCCAGGCCGGCGAAGACCAGCGTTCCGAGCGCGCCGCCAAGCGAGAACATCAGTCCACCACTGATTCCGGCGTTGTTGGACATGCCGGCAAGCTTGAGAAGTTTCGGTGTCCAGGTATTGCCGAAGAAGTATGCGATGTTGACCAGGCCGAAGACGATGCATGTCGTCGCCAGGGCCCAGGACTTCAGGTGAGCAGATCCGGAGACGTTCGGTGACCGCCGCACGGGTGTCGCGTGATTACCCGTGGCCGGGACTCCGGTCAGTTTCATCTTGGAAATCAGTTCGTCCAGCTTCTTTCGCGACGACTCGGTTCCCTTGGCGGCGAGGAAGTCCGGCGATTCGGGGATTCCGAAATAGGCGACACCCGCCATTATTGCCGTGACGACCGCGCCGAGCAGGAATGCGGAGTGCCAGCCGTACGTCGACATCAGCACCGCTGCTCCGGCGCCGCCGAGTACACCCCCGAGTGGAATGCCGATCGCGAACAGCGCGATGAGCGTCGAGCGCTTGCGTGCAGGTGCGTACTCGCCGACGATGATCGGCGAACTCGGGATGATGCCGCCCATGCCGACGCCGGCCAGCAGACGCGCAAGCGCAAGTTGTGTGACGTCGCCGCTCGCTGCGGACAGTAGAAGACCGACTGTGATGACGACCAGCGAACCGATCAGCAGAGGGCGGCGCCCGTATCGGTCGCCGACCGGTCCCAAGGCGATCGAGCCGACTGCCATGCCGATGAGACCAGCGCTGAAAAGCATGCCGGACTGGGTGCCGGATATTCCCCAGTCGTCCGTGATCGGCAGTATGGCGAGTGACATCGAAAGGATGTCGTATCCCTCGGCCATATTGACCAGCGTGCACAGAAGGACGACCCGTATTTGGAGTCTGCTGAGTGGAGACACATCGATCAGTTCGCGTGCTGAAGCCATCGTGTTCCTTAGTCGGAAGGGGTGGTTGCGGGTGTGACTTGGCTTGTGCGCTCGGGTGTTGTTCACCAGCAGCAGTTTTCGAGTGGGCACCGAGTCGGTGTGCCTCAAGTCACATTCGTCAATCTAACGCAGTTCGGTTAAATGGTCAAAGCATGCGCCGCCGGTAAACCTAATGACGTATGGTTTAGTGTACGAGACGGGATGATTCTGCTGAGTCTGTTCGACCGTTGGCTCTATTCTGTTGTTGTGCAACAGTTTTGCAGTTGTCGATGGTTGACAGGTCGGTCAGGGGAGCCTACGTTTCGGCGAGATGTAAACAGTTACTGACAACTTCCTGGGACGCTGCGGCCCGCAGGAAGGAAGGAATGGTTTCCCATGGCCCTCTCCGATTTCTTCGACCAAGGGTGGAGCGTCGATCCCGCTGCCATCGCATATCGTCACGGCGACGTCGACTGGACGTTCGAAGAAGCGGGTTCGCTGTCCTGTCGTGTCGCGAACGCGTTGCTGCGAGACGGAATGAAGCCGGAAACGAAGATCGGCGTTCTCTCTCCCAATGATCCCGCGGCGTGGTTATGCGTCATCTCTGCCTGGCGTGCCGGTGGAACCTGGGTGCCTCTCAATCCGAACAGTCCGATCACGGACAGCATCGGGTTCATCAACCAGTTCGATTGCGAGATCCTCTTCTATCACCCTGTGCTCGCCGCAGCTGTAGACGAGATTCACGCTGCAGTCGGCGACCGCATCCAGTACATCCGCCTCGAAGGAGAAGCGGACGCCGCCGAGTGTGTTCGTGACTACGCCCGCGCTTTGACGGACTGGCTCGGCGATTCTCCGTCGACGCATCCGAGGGTCGACGTTCCGCAGGATTCCGTGGCGATGATTTCGCCGACCGGCGGTACGACAGGCGCTCCCAAGGGTGTGATGAACACCCACCGCAGCTTCTCGATGTGTGTTGCGCAGCTGATGCTTGCCATGCACTATCGCGCCGACGAGAAGGTGGTCAACCTCGCGGCTGCCCCCATGACGCACTCCGCCGGAATGCTGACCCTGCCGGCAACTGCCCGCGGCGGCGCCGTGGTCGTGTTGAAGCGGCCGGATCCGGAGACCCTGCTCGAGTCGATCGACCGATACAACGTCACCGACCTGTTCCTGCCTCCCACCGTGATCTACCGGTTGATCGAACATCCGGATCTGGCGAAATACGATCTCACGTCGCTGCGGTACTTCCTCTATGGTTCTGCCCCGATGTCGGCCGAGAAGCTGCGCAAGTGCTTGAAGGTTCTGGGTCCGGTGATGATCGAATGCTTCGGCCAGACGGAAGCTCCCGGCTCCATCAGTTTCCTGCGCCCCGAGCAGCACTTTGTCGCCGGCGAGATCGCCGACGACGCCCGATTGCTGTCTTGTGGTCGGCCGTCGCCGTTGATCAGAGTCGAAATCCGCGACGACGAAGACAACGCGCTTCCGAGCGGTGAGCGTGGCGAAATCTGCGTACGCGGAGACCTGGTCATGAAGGGGTACTACAACAACCCCGAGGCGACCGCCGACACCATACGTGACGGTTGGCTTCACACCGGCGACATCGGATACCTCGACAACGAAGGGTTTCTGACGCTCACCGACCGCAAGAAAGACATGATCATCTCGGGCGGATTCAACGTCTTCCCAGCTGAGGTCGAGCAGGTGATTTGGTCGCACCCCGCTGTGCAGGACTGTGCCGTCATCGGCATTCCGGACCCGGAATGGGGCGAGGCCGTCACCGCTGTCGTCGAGCTCAACGAGGGCGCAGAAGTAGGTGCCGACGAGCTGATTGCTCTGTGCCGCAACAAGCTCGGAGGTGTTCGTAGTCCCAAGCGAATCGACTTCGTCGAACGACTCCCGCGCAGCGTCAACGGGAAGGTCCTCAAGAAGGATCTCCGAGAACTCTACTGGGCTGATCAGGCTCGACGAGTCTGAAGAACAGGACTGACGAATAATGCACCCTTCATTCGACGATGCCGCCCTGCGATGTGAAGGCACGAGCATCAGACTGCTGGCTTCGCAGTGCAGTCGGTGCGAGAACATCAGCTTCCCTTGCCGTGAGCGTTGCGCCAAGTGCTACGCCCCGGCGACCCAGATCGAACTGGCCGAGTCCGGTACCGTCTTATCGCATTGCACTGCAGCATTTCCGATTGCCGGAGCGCAACCTCCCGTGACCATCGCGCAGGTGCGTATCGGTGACGCCGACATCGAAATTCTGGGAGTCAGTGCCGATCCCGTTCGAATCGGTGATGTGGTTTCCGTTGTTCCCCGGAGTGCGGGCACGGAAGACTCACTGTTCACGACATACGGTTTCGAAAAGGAGTCGCGCGATGCGTGAGGTATACATCTCGGGCGTCGGAATGACGCCGTTCGTTTCCAAAACGACGACACCGCCACATGTTCAGGGTGGACAGGCGTTGAACGCGGCCCTCGGGGATTCCGGACTGGACTGGGCTGAAGTCGGCCTGCTCGTGGTCGGTGCCGTCGGTACCGGAATGTCGACCGCTCCGCTGGTTCTGCACGAAATGGCGTGGACCGGGATTCCTGCTGTTGCGGTAGAGAACGCATCAGCCACCGGCACAGCGGCTTTCGAGCAGGCCCGCGCTGCTGTGGCATCGGGGCAGGTGGAAACTGCCGCGGTGGTCGGAGTCGGAAGCCTCGGTGCTCTCTTGATGAGCCGCGCTGCCGAAGGGGAACGTGAACCGGACTTGATTTCTGTATCCGGCATGGCAGTTCCTGCTGTTCCGTTTGCGTTGATGAAGCAGGCTCGCATGCATCGACACGGCGAATCGGCCGACGCCAGCCTCCTGGTGGTGGAGAAGAACCTCTTCAATGCAAGCCGAAACCCCATGGCGCAGCGTAACAAAGCATTGACGATGGACGAGTTGAAAGCTGCACCGATGCTGGTGGATCCGCTCCGGCGCGTCGAATCCTGCCCGATCGGTGACGGCGCAGCGGCAGTCGTCATCACCAGCAGAAAACTCGCGAACGCCAGTCGGGCCGTCCGAGTGGCTGCCGCCGTAGCGGAGACGGACAAGTGGCACGGGGCTGCCGCGTTCATGCCTGATCTCGGTGTGACCAAGCGGGTCTCCGCCCGTGCCTACGAGCAAGCTGACATTCGCCCCGACAACGTCGACGTCGTAGAGGTTCACGAGGCTTTCAGCGTCGAAGAACTGCAGTACATCGAGGATCTCGGGTTGGCGGCGGAAGGGAAGGCGTCGTTCGCGATGGCAGACGGCGATTTCCACATCGGAGGCCGTGTCGCGGTCAGCCCCAGCGGTGGACTGATCGGCCGTGGGCATCCCGGTGGAGCTACCGGCCTGTCCCAGTTCGTCGAGATCACGCAGCAGATTCGTGGGCAGTCCGGGGTCCGTCAGCACGACGGTGCGCGGATCGGATTCGCGCAGATGATCGGAGCCGGCGGAGTGAGTTACGCGCACATCCTGGTCGGCGAAGACTAGCGGTTCCGGTACGACAGTCCCCCCGCCTTCGGAACGTGGTGGAAGAATGCGGGGGGTGAACGCAACCGGAGTGCCCACAGAAGTGCTTTCCCGGGTAGCCGCGGCAGGGGCGGACGACGCCGGTGGCCTACCCGTCGAACTGCTGGGTGATTTCCTCGACGTGCTCAGCGACGCTGTCTGTGAAGGGAAACCGCTGCAGCGTCGCCAGCTGCACCGCTTCCGCGCTCGCGGGGAAGAAGCAGCGCAGCAGGGTGTCGCCCTGCGAGCCCTGCTCGATCTGTATCTCTCCTCGGCCTGGCGTCTGTGGCGTGAACTGCCTGCTGTTATTGCGGCACAATCGGATCCGAATGCCGTCGTCGCGGCCGGCGAAGTGATGCTGCGTGCCGTCGACGATGCCGTCGCCGAACTGGCCGAAGGGTTTCAGTTGGCCAGACGTTCTCTGGTCCGCTCGCAGGTATCGGCACGCCGCGAGTTCGTCGACGACTTGTTGACCGGCGGCGCTGACGTCGTCGGATTGTTGGATCGCGCTTCAGGATTCGGTCTCCACCTCAGTGGTCCGCATGCCGTGGCGGTAGTGACCGCCGCCCGTGAGTTCACCGACGACAACCCTTTGGTGCGCGCCGTCGAACGTGCCGTTCTGGGTAGCAAGGGTGACGCCGACGCGTTGGTCGCCAGCAAGAGCGGCAAACTGGTGGTCGTTTTCGCGGCGCCGGATCGCGATGCCGTCGACCACGTGCTGGCAGGGATTCGGTCGGCTCTCGGACCGGGGACCGATGACGTTGGGCGAGTGCAGTTGCAGCGGCGTCCTTTGGACGGCACGTGGCAGATCGCTGTCGGGCGCCCTCGAACCACCGCTTCGGGCGTGGTGGCGTCGTACCGGGAGGCGCTGGACGCACTGGACCTGGCGCAGCGCCTGTCGTTGACCGCACCGATCATCGATGCTCGTGACCTGCTGGTCTACCGGGTTCTGGTCAACGACAGACCGGCGGTCACCGACCTGATCCACACCCTTCTCACACCGCTGCTCGAGGCGCGTGGTGGCGCTGGACCGATGATCGACACACTGCTCGCGTACTTTTCCGCCGGCGGCAATACGGCTAAGACCGCCCGAGACCTGCATTTGTCCGTCCGCGCCGTGACGTACCGGTTGGACCGCATCCGTGAACTCACCGGTCAGAACGTCAACGATCCCAACGACAGCTTCGCGCTCCACGCTGCCGTACTGGGTGCGAAGCTGCTCGACTGGCCGGCCACCGAGCTGACCTGATCAGCTTGCGCGGGCGCGTTCTTCGTAGGCAGCACGTGCCGCGGTGTCGACGTCGCCGAGAAACTGCGTCTCGACGCCGAACAGTCGGCTCAATGCCTCGTACGGCCGCCGGGGGAAGAAGCCCTGTGCCTGCACGAGAAGCCCGGACACCCGCGTAATACGTACGCGTGGCCGTGGTTTGGTGATCAAGCCGACGATGGCTTCGGCGATTTCCTCCGGCTGAACCTCTCGGAATCCCTTCATTCCCGAAGTGCCCGAGGTGAGTTGGGTGTTGGTGAGCGTCGGCAGCACGGACGAGATGTGAACTCCGGTGCCACGAACTTCCTTGCGGACAGAATCGGTGAAGCCCAACACCGCATGCTTGGCGCCGCAGTACGTCGACAAACCCGGGCACGGGAGTTCGCCTGCAAGCGAAGCGATGTTGATGACGTGTCCACGTCCGCGTGGAAGCATCCGTCGCAATGCGAGCTTGGTTCCCGTGATCACGCCGAGGACGTCGATCTCGATGATGCGTCTGGTCACGGAGTCGTCCTCGTCGACGATCCGTCCGACCGGCATGATGCCCGCATTGTTGACCAGCACGTCGATCGGGCCGAGTTCACCTTCGACGGTGTCGAGGAAGTCGAAGAACGAGGCGGGGTCGGTGACGTCGAGGCGCCCGAACGTGCGGATGCCCAAATCCTTGGCTGCTCGCGCGAGAGTGGCTTCGTCGATGTCGCCGATCGCGACGGTCGCACCCAGGCTGATCAGCCGCTTCGCGGTGGCGTATCCGATGCCCCGGGCGCCGCCGGTGATGACCACTACCTGACCGTCGAAAGGTTTGTTCATTTACTCCAGCGTCTCCAAAGATAGGGGTTGGTTGCAGTGAGATGAATCTGCAGTGAGATGTGATTGTGGACCAGTCGAAACCGGGTTGCTAGGGCTTCTTGGCCGAAGTGAGACGATAGATTTGTGACTAAGTCACAATCAGGGTGACAAGTCGGGGAGGCGCCATGGACACATCGGAGTTGGACGGCTGGATTGCAAATCTCGCGCCCATCTATCTCCAGCCGGATGTGATCGACGGTTTCGTTCAACGCATCGACGACGCCATTGCGGTGGCCAATCCTGAAGTGGCGGGTGATCGGGAGCTACGACGCGATGTGGATGCGAGCACTGCGGCGCAGCTTCGCGTCATCGTGGCCGCGATCGCGGGCGGTTCCCAGGAGGTCACGCCGCCGCCGGAGTCGGTTGCGCTTGCACTCACCGTTGCCAGGCGCGGTATGGATCTTCGAGTCCTGCTCAAGATCTACGGTGCCGGACGCCTCGCGATGCTGGGCTTCGTCGACGAGTCGATAGAAGCACTTCCGATCGGTCCGGAACTCAAGCGCGCACTTCTGGTCCGAGTGTGGGGTTCGGCGATGAGATGGCTGGAAGTGACCACCGAATTGTTGGTGGCAACGTATGCGAAGGAGCGTGAGAGCTTGGCGCGCGGCGCTTTTGCGCGTCGGTCCGAGACGGTGCACGCGATTGTCGCAGGCGAAGCACTTCACTCCGATGAGGTGTCGCAGATTCTCGACTACCCGATGCGACGCCACCACACTGCGTTTGTTCTCTGGACGGACGACACCGATCCGGCCGCCGACGTATTGGCCCGATTGGACTCGTATGCGCGTTCCTTTGTGGACGAGTCGAACGCCGAGCGCGTGCTGACGCTGCCTTCGGGGGCGCGCGAGGTGTGGTCGTGGGTCGCGCATTTCGACGGCCATGAGTGGGCGGCGCTCGATCGTGCTCGGAATTCGGATCTTCGTGTCGCGGTGGGGGCCAGCGGTTACGGAATGGAAGGATTCGCGCGCAGTCACCGCGAGGCTCTCGCCGCGCAGCGCATCGCGGTCCGTTCGACGGGTTCGCCGGGGGTCACCGTCTACGAAGATGTTCAGGTTCCCTGTCTGCTCACCGAAGATCTGGACGAACTGCGTGCGTTGGTGGCCCGGGAATTGAAAGGACTCGCCGGCGCGGACGGTGTCACGACGCGTATCCGTGACACCGTTCGGGTCTATTACGAGAACAATTGCACTGCAGCCGCTACCGCCGTGGCGCTCGGTCTGCACAAGAACACCGTGCGGTATCGACTCGATCAGGCCGAAAAGCTGTTAGACCGCAGCGTGGACCAGCGTCGGCTGCCAACAGAGTTGGCGCTCATCGCGCTGGAGAGCTACGGAGCCGCCCTCCTGGCGAACCCGTGACTCGCTACTGCATGTCGTCGAGCCCGGGGAGCGAATAGCCGGAGCTGTCATCCCAATCGGCGGGGGTGTCGTCGAGTGAAACGTCCCAGTCTGCGTCGGGCACCGCTCGCCGGAGTTCGGTCAGAGCGTTGAACCAGTAGACGAGCGAAGGGATTACCTCGGTCGGGTCGCTCGAGATCTTTGTCGAACCGTTGAGCAGAGTGTTGGGGATATCCGACGGATAGAGGTCCAGGACCTCGTAGTCGAACGGAAATTCGTCGTTGTGGACGGCGATGAGTCGGTCGACTTCGGCCTTCTCGTCGTCGGTCAGCGGTGTGGTGCGGACGGCGGAGTAGTACAACGAGGTGCTCATGCTTGCCAGGCTAGAACAAGATGCCGTCCAGCGGCGGTTTCGGACGCAACACCCTCAGATTGCATGGTTTCGGCAACTTCAGGTGTGAAAGTCGTCGATATTTCGACCGGGATGGATAGAAGTCGGCAAGGAACACTGGAGAAGACGGCGAGACGGCCGTCCGAACCCAGTGAAGGAGCTCCCCGTGACCGCAGTCATCAGTGCCATTCGGGTAGGTGGTCAGCGATGAACGTTCCCATGTGGGCGTGGGCCGCGTTCGCCGCAGTCATCGTCGTCATGTTGCTCATCGACCTGCTCGCCCACCGCGGCGCGCACGTCATCGGCTTCAAGGAAGCGGCCTGGTGGAGTGCACTCTGGGTCGGTTTGTCTCTCGTATTCGCGGTGGTCGTCACCCTGACCTTGGGGGTGAACTCGGGCGTCGAATTCACCACGGCCTGGCTGTTGGAGAAGAGCCTCTCCGTCGACAACCTCTTCGTGTTCGCCCTGATCTTCGGTTACTTCAAGGTGCCCCGTGAATACCAGCACCGCGTGTTGTTCTTCGGTGTCATCGGCGCCCTGATCTTCCGCGGTATCTTCCTCGCCGCCGGCGTTGCCGTGGTCAGCAAGTTCACGGCCGTTCTGTTCGTCTTCGCCGCCATCCTGCTCTACAGCGCCTACAAGCTGCTCAAGGACGACGACGAGAACTTCGATCCGGGAACCTCGCTGGCGGTTCGCTTGCTGCGCAAGATCATGCCGGTCCGTGAGGAATACGCAGGAACCAAGTTCTTCGTCAAGGAAGCCGGAAAGCGCGTCGCAACACCACTGTTCGCCGTCGTCGTCGCCATCGAAGCTGCCGACCTCGTGTTCGCAGTCGACAGTGTCCCGGCAGTGCTGGCAGTGAGTGACGATCCATTCATCGTCTACTCCAGCAACGCGTTTGCGATCTTGGGTCTGCGTGCCCTGTACTTCCTGCTCTCGGGCCTGCTCGAGAAGTTCCACTACCTGTCCAAGGGTCTGTCGATCATCCTCGCCTTCATCGGCGTGAAGCTGATCATGCAGGCCAGCCACAAGGTGATCAGCACGTCGATCCCCGAGATTCCCTCACTGGTCAGCCTCGCGGTGATCATCGTGGTGTTGGCAGGCTCGATCATCCTGAGTCTCAAGAAGCCGCTACCGGAAGAGCCTGAGGCCGAAGAGGTTGCGACCTGTGATGCACCGATCGACCTCGAGAAGTCAGGTGCTGACGGCAGCATCGAGAAATCCGGCGTCCAGCTCGCAACCGGCGAGCGCGACGACGATGACGACAAGGTAGATGCTCGGCCCAGAGGCTGACGCCTGATCGGCTGAACGAATCGAAAAGGGAGACCACACAACGACGTGTGGTCTCCCTTTGTCAAATCATCACCAACTGCTTCCCCCGGTTGTGCCCCGAAAGCTGCCCGATCAAGGCCGCTGGGGCATTTTCGATGCCCTCGGTGACATCGTTGCGGTAGCGCAGTCCACCTTCGGCGATTCGAGCGGACGCCCACGCCCGGTACTCCGGGTACCGGTCGTAGTGGTCGTAGCAGATGAACCCTTCGATGCGTAGACGCTTGCGTAGTACAGGGCGTAGGGGAGGCCCGACTTCGCTTTCATCCTGGTTGTATTCGCTGATCATTCCGCACACGACCACCCTTCCGAAATCGGCCATGCGATCGAAAACCGCTCGCGTGATCGAGCCTCCGACGTTGTCGAAATAGACGTCGACGCCCTTCGGACACAATTCGTCCAACTGCTCGCCGATGTTCGCCGTCTTCCTATCTATGCAGGCGTCGAACCCCAATTCCTCCACAACGTATTCGGTCTTCTCACCCCCGGCGATTCCGATCACCCGGGCGCCCGCCAGCTTCGCGATTTGGCCTGCAACCATGCCGACTGCTCCGCCGGCCGCCGAAACCACGACTGTGTCTCGCTCTCGGACGTCGGCGACCAACCGCATTCCGCAGTGTGCGACAAATCCTGGCTGTCCTAGAATTCCGAGTTCATCTCCTAGGGAAGCTCGATTCTCCCTCGGTATGCGGTCCAGGGCAGCGCCTTTGATTGTGTGATAAACCTGCCAGTGCGTGCCGCCTCGAACCAAATCACCTGCCGCAAAGTCAGGATGCCGCGAAGAAATCACTTCGCCGACTGCGATGCCGTCCAAACCGGAGTGCGCAGGCACCACTCCAGCCAAGACGACGTCGCCGATACCGGCAACAGCTCCCAACGGCCCGGGGGCAGAGCTGGTGGACGGTAGGCGTCTTCGTATCGCCGGATCGATCGAAAGATAGTGGGCGCGGAACAGAACTTCGCCGTCCGCGGGCGGCCGGATCGGAACCTCGTCGATCCGAAAATCTTCTACGACAGGCAAGCCGCGGGGAGCTCGAACGACTCGCACAGCGCGGTTCACATATTCGGTCATGCGCAATTTCCAATCTGCTTCGACACCGGTTCGCATCACTTCTCGGGACGATTGCCCGGAATTGATCTCGCCGCCTTACTGATTCACGGCGAAGACGTCTGGGAATTCTGTCCTCGAGCAGCAAGGAGCGCACCTTCCCGCCCG
This sequence comes from Rhodococcus sp. SB1D, assembly GCF_048573875.1. Taxonomy (NCBI): domain Bacteria; kingdom Bacillati; phylum Actinomycetota; class Actinomycetes; order Mycobacteriales; family Nocardiaceae; genus Rhodococcus; species Rhodococcus sp. SB1D. The sequence continues at coordinate 157,726 of NZ_JBMAIQ010000003.1, read as the reverse complement.
CTCAGTGAGAATGTGGCAACCCGACGTCCGGAGCGCGACTTCATTTCCCATACAGCGGGCGGTTTGTTGGTTGCCTCGTAGTCCGACTGTGAAGCTCTGCGCAGTTCAGTTCAGCGCAGCGCTGACGCTCGTCACCAGTGGTATTCGGCTGTGGATTTTTACGAGGGCGTCAATGATCTGCCAGATCTTGTGTGAGTGATTTTGTCGAGGACGAGAGGTTGACTATGACTTCGCCGGTGGGTTCGGAGCGTGCGGTTCATGACACAACGGATTGGCTCAGAACGGGATTGGTCGATCCAACGGAGCCAGGCTTCCTGTCCGATCCGTACGCGCGGTACGCGATTGCGCGAGAAGTTGCTCCGGTACAACAGCATTCGAATGGCGTATACATGCTTTTCGCCTACGACGACGTGAAACGCGCATTGGCGGACAAGTCGCTGAGTTCGTCGGAACAGTATGCACTCGAGGCACCGCGCAATATGCGGATCAAGGCGGCCGGTGGCAGCGACGCCTACTTGTTGCGCCCATCGTTGTCGAAGCTGGATCCGCCGGACCATCTGGCATTGCGCAAGCTACTGGCGCGCCCGTTCACGCCCAGGGCAATCAAGCGTTACGACGCGCGGGCGAAGGAAATCGTCGACGAGTTGCTTGCCGATCATGGACGGGGCTCCGAGATCGAGCTGGTGACGGAAGTTGCTCATCCGCTACCGATTCGCCTTGTCTGCGAAATTTTCGGTATCCCCGTACCTGCCGACACCGATACGATGTTCGAGTGGACCCGTAAGGGACTCAACCTACTCGATCCGTTTCTGACTGCCGAGCAGACCAGCGACTACATTTCCGCTCAGCGTGATTTCTCGGCACACCTTCAGGACGTTATCGCTTGGAAGCGCAACAATCTTGGCGACGACATCCTGTCGGACTTCATCTCCGCCGGCGACGAAGGCGAGATAATCGGGCTGGATCAAGTTGCCGCTACCGTGCAGACTTTGGTCATCGCCGGACTGGACACCACAGTCAATCAGGTCGGTCTCACCATGAATGCACTTATGGGCCATCGTGATCAGTGGGAACGACTCGTCGACGACAGGGCACTGCTCGATCACGCGGTAGAAGAAGTCCTGCGCTATGAGCCGACGGCGCAGTTGATGATTCGCATTGCTCCCGAGGATTACGCGGTGGGAGATGCGGTGATTCCGGCCGGAAATCACATTGTGACGTGGCTGGCGTCGGCAAACCGCGATGAAACTCGATTCGGTCCGAACGCGGACAGATTGGACTGGTCGAGGTCAAATGTCCGGGACCACATCACGTTCGGTCACGGTGCGCACGCTTGCCTCGGTGCGTGGTTGGCCCGGCTGGAGATCAAGACCATCCTGAATGCGTTGATCGACAAAGCGCCGAAGACCGAGCTCGTCGACGGTGGAGTGACGTGGGGTGGCACGGCCTTTATCCGCGGTGTCTCCGAACTGCGATTGAACCTTTTCTGATTGCACGAGTTCGTGAACAGACCACTCGGTGGGCAAGTCGGTGTCAGATGGTCGACGTCTTGTTAGTCTGGGCCGGTGCCTGATCCCGCAACTGCGTGTTACCCGGCATTGCCCGCGACAAGTTGGGCAGTGCTGGGAATGCTCACATTCGGAGAAGAACTCAGTGGCAGCGATCTGAAAAGCTGGGCCGACTGGAGCATCGGGTTCTATTACTGGAGCCCGTCGGTGAGCCAGGTCTATACCGAGCTCAAAAAGCTGGAAACGCTGGGATTCGTCAGTTCGCGGGAGGTTTCGGAATCGGGTGGGCGTCGTCGACGAGTGTTCACGATAACCGAATCCGGTATCGAGGCTCTCAGATCATGGTCACGCCGATCGGAGATCGAAACCCCCGTTCTCAAACATGGAGTGATGTTGAGACTGTGGGTCGGCCACCTCAACGACCCCGATCAGCTCAAGTCGATAGTGCTCGATCACATCGACAACCTCGAGGCAAAGAAGCTCAAGGCAATCGAACACGCCGATAACTCGGAGAATGAACCCGCCTGGGCATTTACCGAGATGAGTCTGCGATGGATAGGCCGCCATTTTCAGATGGAGATCGACCTCGCCGCTCAGTTGCTCGATGACATCGATGAGGCCGCCGCTCGATTCGCGCAAGGCGACGCCAACGCTCTCGGCTTGCCGCAGCCCGTCAATGCCGGTAGTTGGAAGTTGATCTGAGCGTGCGGAGGTACAACTCTCCAGATTCTGCCCCACGCCAATAGAATTGTGCTGTCGAGGTTTTCGTGCCCAGTCTTCGTGCCTACTGAGCTCGCATGCTTTCGGTGGTCCGGACGCCCGCATTTCGCCACAGGGAAGCGGCTGTTTCCCGAAGAAGCCCGGTGAGAGGCGAGTTCCGCTCGTCGAGCGGCATTTGTCGGAGCGGTCCGCAGATCGACAGCGCGGAGGTCGCGACGCCGATCGGGCCGATCGGAGTGGCGATCGTGCCGAATCCGTCGATCGGCGTGTCACGGCCGTATCCCACGCCGGTTTTTCGGACCTCGTCGGCCGCCTCTCCTCGCTCGTTGTTGAAGGTGTGGAGGACCCTGCCGACGAGAGTTCCGTCTGCGCGCGTGCTGAAACCGATCCGATTCGGAATCATGCTGGCGAAACGACCTGCCATGTGGGCGCGGCACACCACATTTGAGCCGTCGAGAATCGTCATCTCGACGATCAGTCCGGTACGCCGGTGCAATTCGTACAGGTGCGGATGCGCAGCTGAGTGAAGTCTGTCCTGGTACACGGCCAACGAGCCGAGTTCCACGAGCCGCAACCCGAGCGTGTAATCGCGGCCGCTGCGGTGCAGCCACCGAAGTTGGACCAGATGGTCGAGTATGCGGTGGGCTGAAGACCTTGGAAGCCCGGTTCGTCGGACAATCTCGGCGAGGGTGAGACGATCTCGACCGCCGAACGCATCCAGTAGCAGAGAGACTCGGTCGAGGAAGGCGTTCGGCGTTGCGGGATCGACCTCGAGCTGGAGCGACATGTGTTCCCTCTGCTATCCCGTAGTCAAGTTGGACAACTGCCCTGGACAAGGCTATTTCGATTAGGAATGATGACATGTTTTTTCTGCTTTGTGAAGAAGGCCACCCTGTGGATCGGACGCCTCCGGTGCTCGTCGGCGGAAACGGACCACTGATCGGGAGAGCGGGTTCCTTGCTTGGTGGTGGGCGATCTACGTTGACGTGATCACACGCCAAGTGGACAAACGCGGATGCCGGCGCAGACGTAGCGCCACCCGCCGGGCTGAGAGACCAGGAGACGATATGACGATTCAAGCGGAAGTCACCACGATGCTTGCAACCCTCAACGCTGGATTCCCGGATGTCACCAGTGTCCCGCCGTCGGAGCTACGAACTCTGATTCGGAACCGACGTGCGCCGCTGACGGGTCTTCCCGACATGCTTTCAGTCGAGAATCACGTAATCGACGGTCCCGGTGGAGATCTGGCAATTCGCGTCTTTCGTCCGCATGGAACCTCGAACGACGTTCCTCTCGTGGTCTTCGCTCACGGGGGCGGTTTCGTGTTCTGCGATCTGGACAGTCACGACGAATTCTGTCGATCGATGGCGCAGGGAGTCGGCGCAGTAGTGGTTGCCGTCGACTATCGGTTGGCGCCGGAGCATCCGGCACCGGCAGCCCACGACGACGTCTACGCCGCGGTGGCGTGGGCCAGCGAGCATGCTGCCGAATACGGTTCCGACGCAGGTAAAATCGCACTTGTGGGCGACAGTGCGGGAGGGAACCTCGCGGCGACCGTGGCTATTGCCGCTCGGGATCGGGGTGGTCCGGAAATTGCCCTTCAGGTTCTCATCTACCCCGTGATCGACGACGACTTCGAAACCGAGTCGTATCGGCTCTACGGCACGGGTCACTACAACACCACCGCAGCGATGGAATGGTACTGGCAGCAGTACGCGCCTGAAGGTCGCGACGACGCCCGTGTGATTCCTACGCGTGCGGAGACGCTCGCCGGTCTTCCGTCGGCTGTCGTCGTGACAGCCGAACTCGATCCGCCGTGTTCGTCAGGTGACGCGTATGCGCAGATGCTCGCGACGGCTGGCGTTTCGGTGCGCCATCATCGCTTCGAAGGATTGTTCCACGGCTTCCTCACTATCCCGTCTTTGTCACTGACCGAGCCTGCGCGACAGAAGCTTTGGGCAATGACGCGCGAGGCGCTCGGTAGCGAGTAGGCAGATCACTTCACTGTCAGGAGTCTCTCGGTGAGATTGCCGAACGTGTGACAGATTCTGTCGTGGACCACTGCCTCGGGACATTCGGGGTCGAACCACCGGTCCACCACTGCCCAGTGAATCGGATGATCGAGGTACTGGGTCTGCAGTGAGCCGAGGTCGGTGAACTCCTGCTCCCAGACATGAGTCCATGGTGTGTGCCCGGTCGCTGCGTCGACTCGGCTGAGACGCCAGGCGCAGATCGACGAGATATGGGTAGGCATCCTGAGCAGATCCCGTTCGAATTCTTCGAGTACGTCCTGGGGTGTGCTGGGGGATACCCGGATGAACAGCGCTCGGTACACCTGACCGGCGGCTTCGGCGCCGGAACGTCCCGTGGTCCCGGACGAGTACTCGGCGCCGTGGAAGTGGTCGACGGTGGCGCAGCGCAGGCTGTCGTCGACCGCATCTCGGGCTGTCTGCCAAGCCATCTCGTCTTCGAACTGAAGATGGACGATCAGATCTCCGCCGTTGATGACGCCGGGAAGTGTCGTACAGACGAGACGACGTAGCGCGTTCGACGATTCGGCAACTGCGGCAATGTTCTTCACTGCAGCGGCCCACTCGTCGGCGCCCGCCCCGTTGGCGGCGTGCACGACTCTTGTCACGTTATACATTGCTCAGTCCTTCGATGTCCTTTGCTGCGGCGGCCATGGAGCGACTCCGTTCGATTATGAGCGGAGCCATTGCATCCCACCACTGTCTGAGGGTGGAGTCTCTGCGGCCCTGGCGCGTCATCGACCACCAGCCGGCCGTGCCGTCGACCGTCCAGGTGACGGTCAAGGTGTTCGGGTCTTGATCGCACCACAACGGAGGGCTGACGAGTACGTCGGCGAGTGTCATGCCGCGACGCTGTGCACTCGGCAAATACTGGTCGAGTAGCGCGTCGACGAACTGTCGACCGCATCCCGGTTTAGTGACTATCCGATCGATCACGTAGAGCGTTTCATCTGCCATTGGTGAAGATTACTTTCCCCTAACCCGTTGTGATGCTTTCGATCTCACACAGCGGGAGATAGCGGATTTGGTCATGTGCCCGGCATTTCGACACCTCCCGTCAGGCGGGAATCGTTGCTGTGCAACAGAATCGGATGATGCAACATGGCGGACAACGATTGCGTGAAATGCAGTCGAACTCAGGTCGAACACATACGTCATGTGTTCGATGTCGTGAAGTGGAAGAGGCTTGGAGGAGCAGTTGAATCACTCGCTGGTAGGGAAGACCGCGCTGGTGACCGGGAGCAGTCGAGGCATAGGCAGGGCGATCGCCAGGCGACTGGCGGCAGAGGGGGCAACCGTGGTCGTCACCGCACGGTCGACTCGGCCTACCGCGGCAGTCCGTGCCGACAGTAATGTCGTCATCGGCGGTACGTTGTCCGAGACCGTCGAGATGATCGAGTCGCAACACGGTCGTGCACTTGCCATTCCGGCCGATCTCGAGGATTCCGAGGCTCGCGACGGATTGATCGAGAAGGTCGTCTCGCGGACCGGAGGTATCGACATCCTCGTGAACAATGCCGGGTTTGCCGACTACGCGCCGATCGAGAAGATGTCGCTGGCGACGTTCGATCGGACCCTCGACCACTACATTCGCGCGCCGTTCGCCCTGTCGAAGGCAGCCATCCCCTACATGCGAGAGCGCGGCGCAGGCTGGATCGTGAACATCGGTTCCTCGACGGGACTGAATCCGATCAGGCCCTTCCGCGACTACAACAAGACGTCGGGTGACGTGATTTACGCGTCGATGAAGGCAGCACTGCACAGGTTCACACAGGGCCTCGCCGCGGAGGTGCTGGACGACAATATCGCGGTCAACTCGGTGGGGCCTTCCACTGCGATCTCGACTCCCGGCGCCGACGCACTCATTCCGGATGGATACGAAACCGAGCCCGTCGAGTATCTTGCCGAGACGGTACTGGCCATGTGTTCTCTTCCCGCGGCCGAGCGGACCGGCCTTGTAGCCTTCAGTCTTCATTTTCCCTGGTATCAGGATCTGGTCGTGAAGGCGCTCGACGGGCAAGGGCTGATGCCCAGACGTGAGCCACCGACGTGGTGCAATCCCAACATTCTGCCCGAAGGAATCTGAAGTCTTTGTCGAGCAATAGTTTCGGCGACACAACCCGAGGAGTGGAGATGTCCCACGCTGAACGCCGGTTCGGTACCGGCACGGCCGTCGTGACCGGTGCGGGGGCCGGTATCGGTGCAGGGTTCGCCCGTCACCTTGCGCGGCTGGGAATGACGGTGGTCGTTGCCGACATCGACGAGGAGCGTGCGTCGCTCGTCGCCGAGGACATTCGCGCGGCCGGTGGGAGAGCTGACGTCCATGGGGTGGACGTAGCGGATGCCGATGCCGTGAAGAGGATGGCGGACAATGTGTTCGATCGTCACGGCAGCGTCGAGTTGCTGGTCAACAATGCCGGAGTGGAGACGGCCGGGTTGCTGTGGGAAGTCAGTGGTGCGCGGTGGAGACGGTTGATGGAGATCAACGTCGACGGCGTCTTCTATTGCCTTCGTGCTTTCGTGCCATTGATGTTGAAGGTGGGTAAGCCGGCGTGTGTGGCTAATCTGTCTTCTGTCGGCGGGATCAACAGCGCCGCGGTGCAAGGACCGTACATCGTCAGTAAGTTCGCGGTGCTGGCGATGACCGAGAGCTTGCACCAAGATCTGTCGTTGGTCGACTCTCCGATTCAGGTCAGTGCTGTTGTTCCACACTCGATCCGGAGTGAGATCTTTCGTGCGGCCCAGCGTGACGCGCCGACTACGAACGTCACGGCAAACGCTGTCTTCGATGCAATGCAACAGGCGAACGTCGAATCCGGACTCGACCCGCTCGATGCCGCCGAGCACATGACCGAAGCAATAGCGCGTGGGGACTTCTGGGTGTTCTCCGACGACGACGCGTGTCGGCAGTTCACCGACCGCCGAGCCGCTCAGCTTCGAGACCTGCTACCTCCCGCCGATCCTCGCACAATGCTCACACGCATGGGCATCTCGTGAATGCGGAGCTGTTCGGAGCAGGCCTGTTCACGTGCTGCCGTTGACAGACGTCGACGCACTCTTGGGGAGGCCTGACCAACCCACCAGGCCGACCAGAGCGAAAGCTACGGCGGCAGTGACGAAGGTGACGGTGAAGGCGGATTCGCTGGGCAGAGCGGATACGCCCTCTGGCAGGTTCGCGATGGTCATCGAGGCGAGAATCGTAGTCACCACTGCACTGCCCATGGCGCTGCCGGTGGAACGGGAGATCGAGTTGATGCCGTTGGCTATTCCACTCTGGTGTCGCGGAACGCTCGACATGATGATCGCGGGCATGGCCGCGTAGCCCAGGCTCACGGCGGCGCCGATCACGATGCCGGCACCGATGACCGACGCGGTGTGCGTGTGGTCGTACGCGAGCCAGGCGAACGGCACCGCACCACAGATGGCGGTGAGTCCCAGGACGAAGCGTGGCCCACGCACTCTGATGAGCCGCCCACCGATCGGTGCTGCGATCAGCGAGGCAATCGCACCCGGCAGCAGGAATTCCACCGACGCACGCAGAATGCTGGCGTCGAATCCGTATCCCGTGAGGGCGTGGGGAAGCTGCACGAGATAGGAGATGCCCAGGAAGTTGGCGAACATTCCGAAGCCCAGCATGACCCCCGCCAGATTCGCCATCATCACGGGCCGGTGGACGAACATTCGCATGTCGACCAGTGGTTCGTCGACGATCTTCTCGATCCAGACCCAGACTGCGAACATCACGATCGAGCCCAGGAAAACACCGATGGTCACGGGTGAGAACCAACCCCATTGGTGGCCTTGCGAAATCGACAACAGGAGCAGAAGGAGTGCAGCGCCCAGGCTCAGCGCGCCGATGACGTCGACGCGCCCGCCGCTCTTGTGCTTGGTTGCCGGAACCAGCGTGATGACGGCGACGAGGGCAAGCAACGCGAACCCGGTGGCCATCCAGAAGGCGTTGCGGTAGTCGGCATCCGGAGCCGATGTGAGAAGTCCGGTGGCTACGAGGGCGAGCCCGCTGCCGAATGCGAGAGTTCCGCTGACCAATGCCATCGCGCCGGGAAGCTTGTGTGGGCGGACCTCTTCGCGCAGGACCGACAGAGCCAGCGGGAAGATGGCGGTGGCGGTCCCCTGGAGGACGCGTCCGAGGATGAGAAGTGGCAGATTGTGTGCCAGTGCGGCGACGATCGAACCGATGACCATGACGACCAGAACGCCGACCAGCGTGCGCTTCTTGCCGTGCTGATCGCCGTAGCGGCCCAACAGGGGAGTGAAAACGGCGGCCGACAGCAACGTCGCCGTCGTCACCCAACTGATGCCGGCCGCGGATGCGCCCAGATCGGACTGAATACGCCCCAAAATCGGGACGGGCAGTGTCTGCATCATCGAGACGATCATCGCGGCCAGGCTGAGCGCCCCGATGATGACGGCCTCGCGGCGCGGCGATGTTACGACGGATACATCCGGGGTGTCGTGGACCGTTGGCTGCGCAGCGCTGTCGGTCGTCACTGAATTCGTCAAGTGGGTCCTTCTCGGGAATTACAAGAGAAATTGCTTAATGTGCCGAAGTAATTTTCTCTGGATGGTAAGTCCGCGAGATCGATCCCGTCAATGCTGGTCAGTGAGCCCCTGGGGTCAGTTCGGTGTATTCAGGACCAACTCGGCGTGTTCCGGACTAGAAGGGGTAGACCGGGAGTGCGCTCTGCGCAGTCACCCACTGCGTTTCGGTGAAGGCGTCGAGGTTTGCGCCGATACCGCCGACGCGGCCACCGTTACCCGAAGACGCCATACCGCCGAACGGGATGACTGCTTCGTCGCCGACGGTCTGATCGTTGATGTGTACGAGGCCGGTGGGGATTTGTTGGGCGAGCTCGAGCCCTCGCATGGCGTCGGAGGTCAGAATGCCCAGTGACAGTCCGTACTCGGAATCGTTGGCCATGGCGACGGCCTGTTCGACGGTGGCGAAGGAGGTGACCGGTGCGACTGGCCCGAAGACTTCGTCGGCGAATGCCGGCGCGGTGAGTGGGGTGTCGGCCAGCACGGTGGGCCGGTAGAAGAGATCCTCGTAGGTGCCGCCGGCCGCCAGTTTTGCTCCGGCCGCGATGCTTCCGGTGACCAGGGAGTGGATGTGGTCGCGTTGTCCGGCGTCGATGATGGGTCCGAGTGCGACCTGACCGGTGAACGGGTCGCCTACCGGAAGCTTGTCGGCGTGTTCGGCAAGGAGTGCGGTGTAGTCGGCGGCGATACTTTCGTGGACGAGTTGGCGGCCGGTGGTCATGCAGATCTGCCCCTGGTGCATGAAGGATCCGAAAGCGCCTACAGATGCGGCCTTTTCGAGGTTGACGTCGTCCATGACGATCAGTGCGTTGTTTCCCCCGAGCTCGAGGTGTGCTCGTTTGAGATGGCGGCCCGCCAGTTCACCGACAGCGCGTCCTGCCCGGGTCGACCCGGTGAATGCGATGACGCGAACGCTCGGATGAACCACGATTGCCTCACCGGCGTCAGCGCCACCCGGCAGCATGCCGAACACTCCGGCAGGCAGACCGGCTTCTTCGAAGATGCGGGCAAGAACCACACCGCCACAGATCGCCGTGCGCGGATCAGGCTTGAGGATCACCGAATTGCCCAGTGCCAGTGCGGGAGCGACTGCACGGATCGACAGAATGATCGGGAAGTTGAACGGTGCGATGACACCGACGGTGCCGACGGGGACGCGACGAGAGAAGCTCAGCCGCGGTTGCTCCGAGCGCAGCACCTCGCCGACGGGGTGTGCGGCCAAAGCTGCTGCGTTGTAGCACTCTTCGGCAGCGGTGTGGGTTTCCAGTCCGGCTTTGGCGGGAATGCTGCCGGCCTCGCGGATTACCCATTCGCCGATTTCGTCGGCGTACTGCTCGAACAGTTGACCGGCGCGGCGTAGAACGGCGGCTCGTTCGGTGTACGGCCTTGCTGCCCAATCCTTCTGAGCTGCAGCAGCTTTTGTTGCAGCGGCTGCCACGTCGTCTGGTGTTGCCATGCCGACCGTCGTCAACTGCTTGCCGGTGGCCGGCTCGACGACAATACGATCGTCGGCGCTACCGCGAACCCATTCGCCGTCGAAGATCTTCGATTCCCACACAGGTTCGCTCAGCAAACGCGTCATGGCCGCTCCTCGGTAAAGGGATGCAACCGCGCGCCGCATCACATGGTTGTGCACCACGTTGCTCCGTGAGGGGAGTCGATCGCCATCGCACTTTCACTCAGTGAAAGACGGATTCATGGCGTCCTTGAGCGCTTGGATCAGATCGGCGAACTCGGTCGAGTGGGTGGCGCCGCTTCGGGTCACTCCCGAGACGGGAATTCGCAAGCGGCCGTGCGATTCTCGCATGAAGCTGATGCCGGCGCGTGGAGATTCGCCTGCGGTGATCGAATACAGGAGGGTCCAGGCGCGCGGGTTGGTGATCACGTCCAGCGTGGCTGTGTGATCGCTCGGAATTGCAGGGCCCAGTTGGACGCGTCGATCTATCTCGCGGAACGCGTCCTCGACCACCTTGTGAATGAGCACCTGGCTTTGGCGCGGCGGCAGGAGCAGGGGGTATGCGGCCAGATCATTGAGGTCGACGCTTTGCTGGCCGGCCAGGGGGTGCCGGCTCGACATGACGACCAGGAGATCTTCGACGCCGAGGTCCAAGGGTTCGAGTCCGGGGCGGTCGACGCCGCCGCGAATCAGCGCGATGTCGGCGTCACCGGAGGCCACGGCGTCCATGCGGTGGGCAAAGCTCTTGATGACGAACTCGACGTCCAGGTCCGGATGAAGTTCGCGCACGTGTGCGATGGCGTCCAGCGTCTGAGCGGCGAAGCTCATGTTTCCGGTGATCCGGATCCGGGCTCGTGGGTCGCGTGCGACGGAGTAGGCCATCGTTTCGAGGCTGAGGACCTGCTGCGCGATGGGCACGAGTCGCGATCCTGCCGGGGCAAGGCGAACGGCTCGGGTCGAGCGTTCGAAGAGTGTCGCGCCAAGCTCCTTCTCCAGTCGGGCGACCTGATGGCTGATCGCCGACTGCGAGATGAAGCAGCGCTCGGCAGCGCGACTGAAGCTCAGTTCCTCGCTCACGACGAGGAAGTACTTGAGTTGGCGGAAGTCCATGAGGACAGCTTACTTATGAGCAATCGAGATAACAGTCTTGCGAATACTCCAGCTAGCTGGACCCGACCCATGATCAGTCCATACCGTAATAGTCATACTTTCAATTTGGTTGAGGAGATTTGTTGTGGATAGAACAGCTGCGGGTCGCGCTGACATCGACGCGACTGGACACGAGCAGACTCAGGTAGTCATCGTCGGTTCGGGATTCGGAGCCCTCGCCGCGGCCAAGACTCTCGCGAAGTCCAAGACGCCGTTCGTCCTCATCTCCGCCACCACCGAGCACCTCTTCCAGCCGCTGCTCTACCAGGTGGCGACGGGCGTTCTGTCGGCAGGCGAAGTTGCTCCGCCCATCCGCACGATCCTGCAGAAGTACCCCAACGCCGACGTGCGTCTCGGTCGCGTCGTCGAGGTCAACGCCGAAGAGAACACCGTCGTCTACGAGGCTTCGGGCACCCGCCACACTCTCGGATACCGCTCGCTCATCGCAGCAACCGGTGCCACCCAGGCGTACTTCGGTCATGACGAGTTCGAAAAGGTCACCTACAAGCTCAAGACCGTCGAGGATGCCGAGGTCCTGCGTAAGCAGATCCTGCGTTGCTTCGAAGAGGCTCACACCACCAACGACGCGCTGGTTCGCCGCAACCTGCTCAGCTTCGTTGTCGTCGGTGCAGGCGCGACCGGCGTCGAGCTCGCCGGACAGATCAAGGAACTGGCGCGTCGCTACTTCGCCAAGTCCATCAACAACATCAGCGCCGACGAGGTCACGGTCACCATGGTCGAGGGCGCGGGCGTTGCGCTTCCGGCCTTCGGCGGCAAGCTCAGTGAGTACACACAGGCCTCGCTCGAGAAGTCGGGTGTCGAGGTTGTTCTCAACACTATGGTCACCGCCATCGACGAGCACGGTGTCACCGTCTCTTCGGCAAAGACCAAGGAAGAGAAGCGCATCGACGCCGAGACCGTCATCTGGTCGGCCGGTGTTCGCGCCAACGACTTCGCAGCAGTGCTCGGCGAGGCGACCGGTTGTGAGAGTGACCGTGCAGGTCGTCTGCTCATCAATCCGGACTTGACCGTCGGCGGGTTCGCCAACGTCTTTGCCATCGGCGACATGACTTCGCTGAACGGTCTGCCGGGTCAGTCGCCCGTTGCAATGCAGGGTGGCCGTCATGCAGCGAAGACTGTGAACGGAAAGGTCAAGGCCGGAACGCCTTTCAAATACTTCGACAAGGGCAGCATGTCGATCATCAGCCGATTCAGCGCTGTGTGTCGCGTCCGCAAGGTCGAGTTCAAGGGCACGATCGCCTGGTTCATGTGGCTGGCCGTGCACGTGATGTATCTGGTGGGCTTCCGCAACCGGTATGTCGCTGTGATGTCGTGGTTCGGTTCGTTCATCGGTCACCGTCGTCCGCACTTCCACTACGCGCAGGAGCCGATGAAGATCGAGGCCACGCCGCCGGTGACCGAACGCGAACCGGAATTGGCGCACTCCGCGTAGCTTCGCACCGCCTGAACACGTTTCGCCTGATGTCAGTCACACTGTGTGAATGGCATCAGGCGAGCGTTCGTTGATCGGCCGGGCATTTATCGTGCTCGGTGCCTTCGACGCGAAATCGCCGCGGTTGACGCAGTCGGAGATCAGTCGTCGCAGCGGTTTGCCTCTGCCCACCGTCCATAGACTGTGTGGGCAGTTGGTGGCTGAGGGCGCACTCGAGCGTCGGAGTGACGGCAAGTACCAGGTCGGAGTCCGGTTGTGGGAGATCGGCGCTCTCGCTCCCGGCGCTCACGGCCTACGGCAGGTGGCGTTGCCGTTCCTCGAAGACCTGTACGAGGTCACCCGAGAGAACGTGCAGTTGGTCGTTCGTGAGGGCACCGAGGCTCTGTACCTCGAGCGCTTGTCCTCGCGTAGCGCCGTCACCGTGGTCGGCCGTGCCGGCGGAAGATTGCCGTTGCATGCGTCCAGCGGTGGATTGATTCTCCTCGCGCACGGCGGAACCGAGCTTCTCGACGACGTCCTTCGCGCCGGCCTCGAGTCGTTCACTCCCAAAACCATTACTTCCGAGCGGATTTTGCGAGCAACTCTCGACGAGATCAGGCGCGCCGGATTCGTGGTCTGTCGTGAGTATCTGAACGTCGGAACCCTTGCCGTCGCCGCTCCTGTCCGCGAAGCCGGGGGCAGTGTCGTGGCAGCGGTCTCGACAGTTGTTCCGGTGGAGCAGGATCCGGCTCCTTTACTGCCCGCGTTGGTCGCGGCCGCCCGTGGAATATCACGCGGGCTTGGTAGCGGTGGGTTTCGATAGCTCGTTTCGGTCTTTCACTGAGTGAAATTGCAGCTGTTCAGAGGAGTGATCGTGGTCGAGGGTGGTCTCAATCGTCACTCACCTCAGGAGCTCTCTGTATGTCTTCTTCACGCACCCAGGTCGGAATCGTCGGTGGTGGTCCCGCCGGGTTGATGCTCTCGCATCTGTTGCATCTGAAGGGAATCGATTCGGTTGTCCTGGAATGCCGCACCCGCGAAGAGGTAGAAGGCACCATTCGTGCCGGCGTGCTCGAACAGAACACGGTTGATCTCATGGTCGAGACCGGACTCGGTGATCGACTGAGGCGGGAGGGCCTCGAACATCACGGAATCGAGTTGCGATTCGGTGGACGAGGGCACCGAATCGCGTTCGACGAACTGACCGACGGGCGAGCAGTCACGGTGTATCCGCAACACGAGGTGCTCAAGGATCTGATCGCGCGGCGTCTCGCTGACGGCGGGGACATTCGATTCGGAGTGTCCGGCGCGCAAGTACACGATCACGAATCGGATCGCCCGAGTATCAAATTTGTCGACTCGGACGGAAATGATCAGAAGCTCGAGTGCGCCCTGGTGGCCGGTTGCGACGGTTCACGCACCGGAACGCGAAAGCTGATTCCCGAACCGTCGATCCGAACGGATCATTTCCGCCAGTATCCCTTCGCGTGGTTCGGCATCCTGGCCGAGGCGCCGCCGTCGTCCGAAGAACTGATCTATGCCAACCATGAGCGCGGGTTTGCACTGATCAGCACACGGACGCCCGAGGTACAGCGTCATTACCTTCAGGTCGATCCGGACGACTCCGTGGACAACTGGTCCGACGATCGAATCTGGGACGAGCTGCACATGCGCGTCGACGGTGAGGGGGCGGAGATCAAGGACGGCAGGATCTTTCAGAAGTCGATCCTCCAGTTCCGCAGCTTCGTGTGTGAGCCGATGCAGCACGGCAACCTGTTTCTTGCAGGGGATGCGGCGCACACCGTGCCGCCGACCGGCGCGAAGGGAATGAATCTCGCGATCGCCGACGTCTACGCACTGGCGAAGGCAATGGACGGTTTCTTCACCTCGTCCGACCGAAAGATGCTGGACGGGTACACCGAAACGGTGTTGCCGCGTGTGTGGCGGACGCAGCACTTCTCGTGGTGGATGTCGTCGATGCTCCATCGCTTGCCAGACGACAGCGGTTTCGGGCATCGCCGACAGTTGGCCGAGTTGGACATGGTCACGCGTTCGGTGGCCGGACGAACGCTGATCGCCGAGAACTACGTCGGAACTCCCTTGCATCAGTAGGCCGATTCGCAGGTTGCACGGTGCGAAATCAGGGGGAGTGGGGTGCCAGGTGTCACCAGGACCCCGAAGTTCTTGGTATGTGTCCGCCTGGCGGGAAGCCGCCGAGCCGAAGTAGCGGGAGCTTTGTAACCTCGAACACGTCCTTGTCCAACCGAGGGTGGCTGATGCTTCGACCGCACTGCGGGGGAGTTGTCGTATGACTGAGCGTTGCAAGAAGTGACTGTTCAGGATCCACTGTCTCCCAAGCCGATCGGTGCGAACCGACTTCGAGCTCATCGAGGCACTTCAGTCGCTCCGGTCAACTGAACAGAGGGATCTTCCGATGAAGTTCAGCCTCGCCGTGGCGATGATTCCCCTCTCTCAACTCGTTGCACTTGCGAAAGTGGCCGAAGAATGCGGCTTTTCTTCGATCACGATGCCCGACTCACTGTTCTTTCCCGAGCGGGGCGCTACCGGGTATCCGTATACCGCTGACGGTGTGCGGATGTGGGACGCGAAGACACCATTTGTAGACCCCATGATTGCCGCGGCCTTCATGGGACCCGGAACGTCGAAGATTCGCTTTTATCCGCAGGTGCTCGAGCTCAGCTCACGCAATCCTCTGCTGCTGGCAAGCCAGGTGGGGTCGGTCGCGAATCTGACAGGAGGCCGCTTCGGTCTCGGGGTCGGTGTGGGCTGGGCGCCAGAGGAATTCGAGTGGTGCGGCGCTTCCCCCAAGGATCGAGGCCCACGAGTCGACGAGATGCTCGAGGTACTGCGACTGGTTCTAGGCGGCGGTATGGTCGAACATCACGGCAAGTTCTTCGACTTCGACAGGCTGCAGATGAGCCCGGCGCCGATCGATCCCGTCCCCATCTACATCGGAGGACATTCCGCGGCCGCATTGCGCCGTGCAGCGCGAGTGGGTGACGGTTGGACCTCGGCTACAGTCTCTTTCGCTGATCTGCAAGCTCTCATCGCGAGGATCGGCGTCCTGCGGGTCGAGTACGGGCGCGCCGAGTCCCCGTTCGAAATTCAGGCCGTCTGCGCCGATCGCTTCGGTCTCGACGGCTCCCTGGAACTGGCCGATAGCGGAGTGACGGAATCGATCGTCATTCCTTGGGCCATGTACGGCCTCGGGTTCGACTGCGACCTGGAAGCGAAGAAAGATGCGGTACGCAGGTTCTCCGAGGAAGTCATCTGCAAATTCTGAAATTCACGTAGCGCACCCGTGCTGCAATGACCCGTGTGCGGGGATCAATCCGTATGCGGGCGTTGCGGCTCCAACATCCGTTCGCGCAGACTGTCGTAGATAGGTGCCGACCCTGCCGACGTGGTGACGAATACCGCTGCCGCAGTGGCAGCGAGCATCGGGACCAGCGTCGACGTCACCGCGGTCATTTCGACCACGATCACGATGCCGGTGAACGGTGCGCGTACTACGGCGCCGAAGAAGGCCGCCATACCGACGGTGACCATGGTGACCGTGAGCCCGGCGTCCACTCCGGGCACGAAGCTCGACAGTCCGGTGAAGATCGACCCCCAGAGCGCGCCGAGAGCGAGTAAGGGAGCGAACAGTCCGCCGGGAGTTCCAGCGGCATACGAGAGCGGGCCGGTGAAGAACCGAACCACCAAGTACAGCAGCAGGATCGGCAGTACGAAGGTCCTTCCGCCGACGATCATCTGTGCAAGAACGTCGCCGCCCCCACTGGCCAACGGGTCGAGGAACAGCGTCAGGCCGATGACGGCGCCGATCGTTGCGCCGATGACAGTCGGCGGGATCTTGTCGAGCCGTGCCACGATGTCGAGTAGTCCCAGAATCAGGCGGTTGTACGCAATACCCAGTAGCCCCGTGAGGATTCCGAAGACGACGAACAGTGGCAAGAATGTGAGTTGAGGGGTCGGGACGGTGCCGACCTCGAAATCGGGTTGATCACCGATGACGATCCGTGCACAGCCCACCGCCACTGAAACACCGAAAAGCGTTGGCAGCACGGTGCGCAGCCGGAACGAGTGCGTCACCTCCTCGCAGACGAACAGTGCCCCCGCGATCGGCGCGTTGAATGCGACAGCGAGTCCTGCTCCGGCCGTGGATGTTTGCAGCATGGCGACGTCGGGTTCGGTGAGGCGGGCTCGCCGTCCCGCTTCTGCTCCGATCGCCGCACCCATGTGTACGGTGGGGCCTTCACGACCGAGAACCAGACCGGAGCCGATCGCCAAGAGGCCGCCGATGAATCTGGCGGGCACGAGATTGATTCCCGGCGGTTTCGCTTCACCGCGGGACACCGCCTCGACGTGCTGGATGCCGCTTCCCTTTGCGAGGGGCACTCGTCTGACGATCAGTACGGCAAGTACGGTGCACAGGGCCACCAGGAGGACCGGCACGAGCCACCCGACGTACGGAACGTGATGCGCCCAGTTCACGATCGCCTGACGAAGTTCGTCGGCCCTGATCAGACACCAACGGAACGCGCCGCCGACAAATCCGACCCCGACGCCGGCGACCGCAGCGAGTAGACACAGCAAACCCAGTCCGCGGTTGGAGTCACGCGGTTCGGTGCCGCCATCGTCCTCGGTCATCGTGATCAGCCCTACCTGATGGTCACAACTCGCGACAGGTGAATTGAGCTTCCTCACCTTGGACGGTAACCCATCGCGCTACCCGCAGGGTCGGATCGAGGTTGTGCAGCCTGGTCACAATTCGACAAGCAGGCTGATTCCGAGAACCGCCATCATCACGGCGATCAGAGCATCGAGAACCCGCCAGGCGTTGGGTTTCGCAAAAAGCGGCGTCAGCAGACGTGCGCCGTAACCGAGGGCGCCGAACCAGACCACACTTGCCGTGATGGCACCGGCTGCAAACCACCAACGTCCGATCTCGCCGCGACCGTTGGCGATAGAACCCATGAGCACCACGGTGTCGAGGTACACGTGTGGATTGAGCCAGGTGAGAGCCAATGCCATCGTGACGGCGGCAAGCCTCGACCCGTTGCCATGTCGATCCGGCGCCAACGTCTGGGGGTGAAGTGCCCGCTTGGCGGCGAAGAGCGCATAGCTGAGGAGGAAAACGGCGCCGGCGATACGAACGAACGTGATCATCGACGGTGCGTGTTCGAGGAGGGTCCCGATTCCGCTGACGCCCGCGAGGATCAGAATTGCGTCTGACAACGCGCACACTGCGACGATCGGGAGTACGTGTGATCGCGTCAGGCCTTGACGAAGAACAAACGCATTCTGGGCGCCGATTGCGACGATCAAAGACAGTCCGACCCCGAAACCGACGAGGGCCGACGCAGGGTCGTTGGTGCTGAGCATGTCGTCGAGCCTGCCGCTCGGATTTTAGTCAGTCCAGCTAATGATTCTTAGGATGCATCAGAGTAGCTTCAGATTATGTTGGATTTCGAGCAACTGAGGGCATTGCACGCCGCGGTCGACGAGGGAACCTTCGAGGCGGCGGCGCGGAAGTTACACATCACGCCTTCGGCGGTCAGCCAACGAATCAAAGGTCTCGAGACCTCGGTTGGCCGGATCCTGGTGCAGCGCACCAAACCCATCCGGGTCACCGATTCGGGGAGAGAAGTCCTGCGTCTTGCCCGTCAGATAGACGCACTGTCGCGTGACACCGTGCGAGAACTCGGCCTTGAAAATGGTTCAGGGATGTTTGCACGCGTCTCGATCGCGGTCAATGCCGATTCGCTGTCCACCTGGGTTCTCGGGGCCCTCGCGGAGTTCACGCAAGAAGTCGGTTTCGATTTTCATCTCGACGATCAAGACCACACCACCGAACTACTGCGCGACGGTTCGGTCATGGCT
The DNA here is from genome assembly GCF_048573875.1 of Rhodococcus sp. SB1D. Lineage (NCBI taxonomy): Bacteria > Bacillati > Actinomycetota > Actinomycetes > Mycobacteriales > Nocardiaceae > Rhodococcus > Rhodococcus sp. SB1D. The sequence continues at coordinate 138,967 of NZ_JBMAIQ010000003.1, read as the reverse complement.
GCCGTCACCTCTGTTGCGTCACCGATTCAAGGGTGTACCTCCAGCCGTTTGGGCATCATGCGGTATCGGCCGATGGCGAGTGCGGAGTTCTGCCGTCGTTGGTTCGCAGACGGTGTCACGGCCGAATCCCTTTCGGAGGCACCGCTGGTTGTGTTCAATCGCAAGGATCTACTGCAGGATCGCTACCTCGATCAAAAGGTCGGCCACCCCGCCGATCCGCCCCGTCATCTTGTTCCTTCATCGGCAGACTTCGCGGACGCCGTCAGGCGGGGATACGGCTGGGGATTGATACCGGACCTGCAGCGCGGCGACGACGATCGCTCCGGCGTGCTGATCGGATTCGATCCGGACTTCGTGGACGATGTTCCGCTGTACTGGCAGCAGTGGAAACTGTCGTCACCTGTCTTGCGCCGGATCTCCGAGGTGGTGACCAGACGCGCCCACGAGGTGTTGCATCAGCCGTCGAGCTGATGTGCACCGCACGTGCGGTGTTGTGCTCGGGCGGTGTTGTGCTCAGGGAACAAAGAACCTGGACAAGTTGATCCCCTGGGACCGTTTCTTCGGCCGCAGGACGCCGATAGTGTTTTGAGTCACACACGAATGAAAGGTGCTGACTCTCGTGGCGAACATCGGATATCTGGCTTGGGATCTTGCAGAGAAGTACGGGCAGAAGCCGTGCTTGCGGGACGACCACGTCGAACTCACGTATGAAGAGTTCGCAGATCGCACGGAAGCTGTTGCCGCGCAATTGGCTGGACTCGGAATCGGCCTCGGTGACGTGGTGGCGATCATGCTGCCCAATCGCGTCGAGTTGCTGATCGCGATCATGGCTGCCTGGCGCATCGGTGCTGCCGCTACACCCATCAATCCGATGTTCACCGCGAACGAAGCGGACTACCAGATCGCGGACTCCGGGGCCGAGTTGGTCATCACCGCCACTGCCGACGCACCCTCGGGCGGCCGCGCAGTGTTGGCTGTCGAGGATCTGGCGACAGTGCCGCCGACCGATCCCCGACCCGGAATCGATGTTGCAGCAGACGATCTGGCGTTGCTCATCTACACCAGCGGCTCCACCGGACGGCCCAAGGGAGTGATGCTGACTCATGCCAACCTGCAGTTCATGGCTTCGTCGATGGGCAAGAACATCGGTGTTACCGGCGCGGATCACTGCCTGCTGATTCTGCCGCTGTTCCATGTCAACGCGATCTGCGTCAGCGTCTTGACGCCCTTACTTGTCGGCGGACAGGTGAGTGTCACCGGGAAGTTCTCGGTTTCGAGATTCTTCGACGACGTCGCGCGGCTTCGCCCCACGTATTTCTCGGCGGTGCCGGCAATCTACGCGATGCTGACCTCACAGCCGGAAGACCCTTCGATCGACACGTCGTCCTTGAGGTTTGCCGTGTGCGGTGCGGCGCCGATCAGCAAGGAACTCCTCGAACGCGCTGAGCAGCGTTTCGGTTTCGTGATCGTGGAAGGTTACGGACTCACCGAGGGGACCTGTGCATCGGCCTGCAATCCTGTGGACGGCGTGCGCAAACTCGGTACGGTCGGCCCGGCGTTGCCCGGCCAGCAGATTTCCATTCTTGCCGAGGACGGAACCTTTGCGCCCGCCGGGACTGCCGGAGAGGTGGTCATCAAGGGTGGCAACGTGATGCGTGGCTATCTGGGTAAGCCGGAGGAAACTGCGAAGACCGTCAAGGATGGTTGGTTGCATACCGGTGACGTCGGAGTCCTCGACGAGGACGGCTACCTGACCCTGGTCGATCGCATCAAGGACATGATCATCCGTGGGGGAGAGAACATCTACCCCAAGGAGATCGAAAACTCGCTCGCTACACACCCTTCCGTGCTCGAGGCAGCCGTCATCGGCGCTCCGCACCAGGTCTACGGAGAGGTGCCAGTTGCCTATGTTGTCGCCTACCCCGATGCGCCCGTCACCGAAGACGAACTGCTCGAACATGTCACGGCCTTGCTCACCCGAGTAAAGGTGCCAGTGGCGATCTACGTCGTCGATGCGCTTCCCCGAAACCCGGTGGGCAAGATCGACAAACCTGGAATGAGACGAGCTCTGAGCGCAACTCCCGCTCACTAGTCACTTCCCCGTAGTACCAGCACAACTCGACGACGTCCGTCGAGTCGATCCGTCATGCCCACATTCCGTATTTCAGGAGCAAATCATGGGATTCAAAGAAGGAAACTTCCCTCCCGTCGATCCGGCAACGTTCATGGACAAGCCGTTTCTCGAGCGTCTGCGTGACATGTCCACGCACTGGGTGGATTACGGCTTCGGTACGCCGAAGATGGTCCACACCGTCTACATCATGAAACTGTTGTTCCTCTACCTGGCAGCTGGAACAGCCGTTGCCACTTTGACTTCCGGCCTCTCGTGGTTCGACATCGGATCGTGGTGGAACCAGCCGATCGTCTACCAGAAACTCATCATCTGGACGATGATGCTCGAGATGCTGGGCTTGGCAGGATCCTGGGGACCGCTCGCCGGCCACTTCAAGCCGATGACCGGTGGAGTTCTCTACTGGCTCCGCCCCGGCACGATTCGTCTGCCACCGTGGCCGGGCAAAGTGCCGCTCACCTCGGGTGACACCCGCACGGTGTTCGACGTCTTCATCTATGCCGCCGCAGTCGCCAATCTCCTTGTTGCCGCTGTTCTCCCCGGTGTTCACACCACAGGAATCGATTCGGCAATCGCTGACAATGCCGGACTGGTGCGCCCGACGGTCTTGTACTCCTTCCTGGTACTCATGGTGATTCTCGGGTTGCGGGACAAGGTGCCCTTCATCGCTGCCCGTAGTGAGCAGTACCTGCCGGCGATCTTCTTCTTCACATTCCTGCCGTTCGTCGACATGATCCTGGCGCTCAAACTGCTGATCGTCATGGTGTGGATCGGTGCCGGTGTCTCGAAGTTCGGTCGCCATTTCTCGCTGGTGGTTCCTCCGATGCTCAGCAATACCCCGTGGATCCCGTCAAAGAAGATCAAGCGCGCCCACTACCGGAATTTCCCGGAGGATCTGCGGCCTTCACACCTGGGCGGCGGCGTCGCACACGTGGCCGGAACGATGGTCGAAATCGTCACCCCGTTGCTACTGCTGTTCTCGACCAACAAGACCCTCACGATCCTCGCCGTGATCCTCATGGTCGGATTCCATCTGTTCATCGCGTCGACCTTCCCGCTTGCCGTCCCACTCGAATGGAATCTTCTGTTCGCCTACGCCTCGGTCTTCCTGTTCCTGGGATTCCCGGCATGGGACGGCTACGGACTCGGCGCCATGTCCTCACCGTGGATCACCGCGGGAATTGTTGCAGCCCTTGCCTTCTTTCCCATTCTCGGAAACCTTCGACCGGATCTGGTGTCCTTCCTGCCGTCGATGCGCCAGTACGCCGGCAACTGGGCATCCGCGACGTGGGCATTCGCGCCGGGCGCTGAAGCCAAGATCGACCAGTTCATCAAGCGTCCGTCGCCGGATACGCGCAATCAGTTGATGACGATGTACCCCGAAGATGTGTCCGATGTCGTTCTGCATCAGCTGTTGGGCTGGCGTTCCATGCACAGCCAGGGGCGTGCGCTGTTCTCTCTGATGATCAGGCACCTCGGCGACGACATCAACACGTACTCACTGCGGGAAGCAGAGTTCATGTGCAACTCCATCGTCGCCTTCAACTTCGGTGACGGGCACCTGCACGACGCGAAGTTGATCGCAGCCATTCAGCGTCGCTGCAATTTCGCACCCGGTGAGTTCCTGGTGACCTGGATCGAATCGCAGCCCATCCACAAGGGAACGCAGGAGTACCAGGTGATCGATGCCGCTCTCGGTGTCATCGAACGAGGTACTTTCAAGGTCGCCGACGCAGTCGCCGAACAGCCGTGGTTGCCGAACGGGCCCATTCCGTTCGACGTTCAGTGGACACTGGACGTACGGGCCGACCGCGCGGCAACGGATCCGCAGGTTGTCTCCGAACCGAAGATGCGTACGAGGGTCAGCGGTAGCGAGCAAGAGGTGAGTAAGTGACAAAGGCCGTAGTCGTCGGCAGCGGGCCCAATGGGCTCGCTGCCGCGGTACACCTCGCACGTAGCGGTGTGGACGTGCAGGTGCTCGAGGCTGCCGACCAGATCGGCGGAGGCACCCGCTCCGGTCCGATCGACGTGCCGGGGTTGATCCATGATCACTGCTCGGCGTTTCACCCGATGGGTATCGGCTCGCCGTACCTGTCCAAGCTGGACCTCGAGCGATACGGGCTGATCTGGAGATGGGCAGAGGTGGACTGCGCGCATCCGCTCGACAACGGGGACGCCGGGGTTCTGTACCGCTCGCTGGAGCAGACGGCTGCGGGACTCGGCGCTGACGGGCCTCGATGGCAACGCATGTTCGGTGACTTGTCGACTGGGTTCGATGCGCTGGCGTCCGATCTGATGCGCCCGATCGTCAATGTTCCGCACCATCCGCTGCGGCTCGCAGCTTTCGGTCCGCGAGCGCTGCTTCCGGCAACGGTGACCGCGAAGTTGTGGAAGACGGACAAGGGGAAGGCGCTGTTCGGCGGGGTTGCCGCACACGCCTTCTATCCACTCAACCGTCCGGCCACCTCGGCGGTGGGATTGATGATCACTGCTGCTGGTCACCGCTACGGTTGGCCGGTTGCCGAGGGAGGTTCGCGGTCGATCACCGACGCGATGGCTGCGATGCTCCTCGATCACGGCGGCAAGATCGACACCAGCGTTCGGGTTCGTACGGTCTCCGAGATTCCGGACGCCGATGTTGTTCTGCTGGATGTCAATCCGGGGGGTGCGCTCGAAATTCTGGGCGATCGACTCCCTGGTCGAGTGGCGAGGGCCTATCGAAAGTTCAAGCAGGCTCCCGGAGCATTCAAGGTCGATTTTGCGATCGAAGGTCATGTGCCGTGGACCAATCCGGACTGTGGTCGGGCCGGAACTGTGCATCTGGCAGGTGGTTTCGACGAAATCGTGGCCGCTGAGCGTGAGACGAATTCAGGCCGTATGCCGGACCGGCCGTTCGTGCTCCTAGGTCAGCAATACCTGGCTGATCCCACCCGATCTGCCGGGAACGTTCATCCGCTGTATGCCTATGCGCACGTGCCTCACGGTTACGCCGGCGACGCTACGGAGGCGATCATCCGTCAGATCGAGAGGTTTGCGCCAGGATTCCGGGAGCAGATTGTCGCGACGTCGAGCAGTGGTACAGCTGACCTGGCAGAGGACAATCCGAATCAGGTAGGCGGCGACATCATCGGAGGTGCCAACACCGAACTGCAGGTTGTCTTGCGTCCGCGCGTCGCAGTCGATCCGTACAGCACGGGGATCGCGGGCACTTACCTGTGCTCGGCCTCGACCCCGCCGGGTGCCGGAGCACATGGAATGTGCGGGTACAACGCAGCCGAATCGGCTCTGAAGTACCTGCGACGAAAGGGTGCGGAAGTTCTGTGAGTAGTCCATCGCACAAGGAGCGAGGCGCCGGTGCGATGCGGCGCCTCGCCCGAGTGCCTGCAGCCGCGGAGCCGGAAGTGCTTGCGGTGGTTGCCGAGTTGGCACGACGACTCGACGAGCGCAGCGCCGACATCGCGCGTGAGATGGCCTTCATGATGGCTCACGAAATCGACCAATTGGATGCAGACGCCAAATTGCTCGAAATGCTCGAGGCCAGCGTGCAGGGAAACATCACGACGATCATCCACGTATTGGCCAACGACATTCCGATCGATCATCTCCAACCCACCACTGCTGCAGTGGAATACGCTCTGCGTCTGGCGCAGCGGGATGTCCCGTCCAACTCCCTTGTCCGGGCCTATCACATGGGCCAAGGCGATCTGATGCGGATCTGCCACGACGAGATCAGCACACTGGATATTCCGGCGCGACTCACTTTGGCTGTCCTGAAACACACTTCGGACGTGGTCTACAGCTACATCGACTGGATCACGCTCTACGTCTTCGACGCGTACGAGCGGGAACGCAGTCGATGGATGGCAGCGCAGGGAAACCTCCATTCGGCCGCAATCCACGCCCTCCTGTCCGGCGCCAACGCAGATACCGCTGCTTTCGAAGCGGAGACCGGGTACCGCCTCGGTCAGAACCACGTCGCCCTGGTGGTCTGGTCGACGTGGGATGCCGACGTCATGGGCATCAATACGCTGGACCGACTCGTACGTGATCTCGGCGCAGCGGCGGGAGCGGACAAGCCGCCGATCATCACCGCCATCGATCGGCGCACGGTGTGGGCGTGGCTGCCGTTCGGTCGCCGGGTGCCTGCGCCGGATCCGGAGGTTCTCGCGGCGGCAGTGCCGTTGGACGGCGGGGCGCGGGTGGCAATCGGACTGCCGGGGTCAGGGGTCGACGGTTTCAAACGGTCCCACGAACAGGCAACCGCCGCCTATTCGGTTGCTGCCGTCCCGGATACACCGCAGCGACCTGTGGTGAGCTTCGGAGACCGCGGCGTCGCTGTGGTTTCACTTCTGTCCGAGAACATCGATTCGACGAAGTCATGGGTCTGGGAGGTGCTTGGCCCGTTGGCGGAAGATACGCCCTCTGCTGCATCCTTGCGGACGACGTTGAGTGTGTACTTTGCACATGGTGAAAGTCATCTGCACACTGCCAATCACATGAATCTGCACCGGAATACGGTGAAGTATCGCATCAACAAGGCGCTCGGCGATCCAGTTGCTGCCGGCCGAGACAAGTTGGATCTTGCTCTGGCCCTGCAGGTTTGTGAGTTGTTGGGCAGATCGGTCTTGCGCCCGGCCAAATCGTCGTGAGTCGTGGATGCGACACGGCCTGTGGGCTCCGTATCGGGGTTTGATGTCCGATGCGGAGCCTGGCCGTGTTCTGTTGTGCCTGAGGTTCTTCTCAGGTTTTGAAGGTGGTGTTCGCCGGCCGCGGGTGCTGCTGCGGGTCGATCGAGGGTGGCGGGATGAACCAGGGTTTGTTGTCGGCGCCGATGCGGATCGCCCATTTCCCGACGAACCCTGATTTGCGGTGCATCAGTCGGTGGTGTGAACGGCACAGCAGGACCAGGTTGTTCATCACCGTCGGGCCGCCGTTCGCCCAGTGCCGGATATGGTGCGCATCCGTCCAGGCAGGCACACATGAACACCCCGGGAACGCGCAGCCGCTGTCTCGGGCGATCAACGCCACTCGCTGTTCGGGGGTGACCAATCGTTTTCCGGGTTTCGCATCGAGCGGTGCGCCGTGATCGTCGAGCAGGACGGTGGAGAGGAAGCAGTCGCAGCCGAGGAGTCTGGTCTGTGACACGGACAGTGGTCCGAGCCAGGGCATGTGCCCGACATCAAGATCGGCCAGGTCCAGAGAGTCGTCATCACCCGAATCCGAAGACTGTGCGGCACAATCCCGATGCTCCGCCAGATCCCGAGCATTGATGTGCACGTTCACATGCGGACGCTGACCACCATCGGTACCGGTTTTCGCGCAGTCCAGATACCGGCGGATCAGTTCGGTGAACCCGTCCGCGGTGCGTTTCGCCGCCGACCGGGCATCCGGCGTCCCATCCGGTGCTGGGGTCGGCATCGTCAGACTCGACAACGCCGACAGCAACATCTCACCGGTGAGAGCGTCGAAATCACCACGCACCACCACTCGACCGTTCAAGGTCGACGCGATCCGCAACTCGTTGAGATCGACATCCTCGGCGGGCGGAATCTCATCCGATTCGAACAACCGCTCCAAGGTCGCGATCACGTTCCGCACCTTCGTCGTCGTCGCCTCCACACCCGACGCAGCAGCCAACAACAAATCGATGCACTTCGGGAGCGCCTCCTCCGGCATCCCCTTCGGCGGTGACTCGCAGAACGCCACGATCAACACAGCATGCTCGAACGAACAGTCCCCGCCATCGAACCGAGCCGCCACCGCCGGAAACGGCCGCAAAGCCGCACCCAACGCGGCGATCTTCTTCCCGTCCCGAACCTGCAACATCGTGTTGGCCGCCAACCAGGACCCCACACCGCGGCTGGCAATCACCTGATCATCCGGGCGCAACGACAACTCGTCGACCACAGCCACTCGAACGGCTTCCAGGCGCAGAATCTCCGCGCTCGCCGACACCGCAGCCGCACGTAACTCAGAAGCAGGTAACTGCCACAGAGGTCCGCGTAACCCCACCGCAGAACCAGACACCACGTCCGACAACAAGACACTCATTGAATCCCCCGATCCCCTCCCCAAATCATATTCGAATATGTGTTCGAGTCAAGGGGTAATTCCCAACGAATCGGCCTGACTCTGTGATGTCAGCGGGTTGTCATACTGTGGTCGAGTGACTTCGCCGTGGACAGCTGGGCAGGTGGCGTCGGTAGCTCCGGACGCCGCATCGCTAGCCGCTGCGCGCAAGTTGGCTGGTTCGTGGAGCCATGCCGGCAACAGGGGGCTCGCGCTCTGGGGGCTGTGTCAGGGCAGCGGCTCGAAGCCGTATCAAGCAGTGGTCGACCTGCGGGGCCCTGCATACAAGTGCTCGTGCCCCAGTCGAAAGTTTCCGTGCAAACATGCTCTGGGGCTGTTGGTGGAATGGTCGGAAGGGCGTGTGCCGTCGGCGGACGAGCCCGCCGACTTCGCGGCAGAGTGGTTGTTGCGCCGCGAGGAGAAGGCCGAGACCCGCGGCGAAAGGGCTGAGACCGGCGACGAGGCTCCCAAGAGGGCTCCCGACCCGGCGACAGCGCAGAAGCGCGCCGACCGCGTTGCGAGCGGGCTCGTCGAATTGGACCTGTGGATCACCGATCAGATCCGCAGTGGTCTGGCAGCGATGGACACATCCTGGGCGGGCTTCGACGCAGTAGCTGCTCGAATGGTGGATGCTCAGGCGCCTGGTGTCGCAGGCACACTTCGAGCCTTGGCGGGCACCGTTGCGTCTACCGAGAACTGGCCCGAGAAAGTCCTCGACGAGTTGGCTCGGTTGCACCTGCTGGTTGCTGCGCATCAGAAGCTGTCCGAGTTGCCGGAAGATCTTGCCCATTCGGTGAAAGCACACGTCGGCTATCCGGTCTCAACCGAGAGTGTGATGGAATCGATTCCGGTGAAAGAGAACTGGATGATTCTCGGTTCCGGGATCACCGAGGAGAAGCGACTGTTCACCCGAACGGTGTGGATGCTCGGCAGGAATTCGAAGCGGTGGGCCATGCTGCTCGACTTCTCCCACGGGTCACCCAATTTTGCCACCGAAACGCCGCCAGTCGGGTTTCTGCTCAACGCCGATGTTCATTTCTATCCCGGTGCCGCGGCATTGCGGGCGCGGATAGGGGTCACGCACGGAGAACCGGAGCCCTTCACAATCATGCCGTTCGGAAGCATCGACACTGCGTTGCAGCAGTTTACCGATGCCCTCGCCGCGGATCCATGGTTGCGCTCGTGGCCGGCAGTGATCAGTTCGGTGGTCCCGTCGTTCGTCGACGGATCATGGTTTGTCGTCGACGAATCGGGCACAGCGCTTCGGGCAGAGGGTGATTCGGATCTTCTGTGGAAGTTGCTCGGCATTTCCGGCGGTTACCCGGTCACAGTCTGCGGAACGTGGAACGCGCTGGCTCTTACTCCGATCTCGGTTTTCACGGGAGGGCAGGTGATCGTGCTGTGAGTACATTGATCTCAGCGGCGCTCCTTGGGACAGCCAGAACAGCAACAACATTCGAGGAGCTGCCGGCTGAAGTGCGTGGCTACGCTCGCGAACTCGACGGCGATCCTGCCGAGATGCTTCTCGCAGGAGCAGCGTTGGAGAGGGCGTACCGCCGTGGCGGTGCGGGCTCCACCACGGCGGCGGTGCCGACACCTGCGCCAGACGATGTTCGATTCACGCTGCCGGAATCCTCATCGGCGCATCTGCTGTCGATGCTCGCGGCCAAGGCGACCTTGCTCGACGAATGGTTCGCAGTCGCGTTGGAGCACAATTACCGTGCGCCTGATCATCTGGTCGCCGAGTTGCTTTCTTTTGCACGTGCAAGTGAAGCTCACCGGGAGAGCATCCTGCAGATTGTCGGCGAGCGTGGTCGATGGCTTGCCGCGCAAAACCCCGAGTGGAGCAAACTCGTCCGAACCAGGGATGCCAACCCGGACGTGTGGCGTCACGGAAGTTCGTCGCAGCGCACACAGTGGCTGATAGACACTCGTCGAACAGATCCCGCGCTGGCGCTGGCCGAACTCCGAAAGTCCTGGGCCACCGAGCGGGGCGAACAGAAGGCTGCCTTCGTCGCGGCGCTGGCAAACGGACTGAGCGCGGATGATCAACCATTGTTGGAGGAAGCCCTCGACGACCGTCGCAAGGACGTGCGACGCGCGGCAGTGGAAGTACTCGGACAACTCCCCGAATCGGAGTTCGGGGAGAGAATGGCTGCTCGGGTTCGGAAATGGGTGCGGGTGGAACGGAAACTCGTTCGGTCCACGCTCGTCATCGTCCCGCCTGAGGAAGTCGATTCAGCGGCGAGGCGAGACGGCATCGAAGACCGGCCGAATCCACACACCGACTATCGTGCCGAGTATGTGCGGCAGGCGATCAGTTCTGCGCCGTTGTCTCTGTGGAACAACATGATCGGTGGACCAGGCAAGGTCTTGGGGATGGGCGTTGACGAAAGCTGGGAGCCGATCCTTCACGACGCGTGGTCCACCGCCGCAGTCGCGCAGAACAATACGGAATGGGCGCTGGAACTCTTTCGTATGCGCGGCACCGCAACCGATCGACGCGTGCTCCCGTTGGTGCAGGCCAAGGCGCTGGCTGATCTGTTGAGGTCCGGAAACGGCGACGCCAATGTTCTGCACCCGGGCCGGGCAGCGATCTACGACGCTCTGCGAGGTCCATGGCCCGAGGACATCACCCGGGCAGTGGTAGCCCAGTGGGAACGAGTTGCGGCTAGACGTGCCGACGGAGGCGCCAAGGCCGGCGAATTCTCACGCTACAAGTACGTCGCATCGCTGCGCCTGGCCGAGACTCGATTTCCTTACAGCGCAGTAACTTTGCTGGAGCGTGCGGCGGAGCGTGCTCGTGACCCCGACTGGCGGCAAACCTTCGCCAGAACTGCCAGTGCCATCACCCACCGCAAGACTCTGCTCGAGGAGCTCAAGTGACTGACAGCGTAACCGTGCCCACCACGGAACCGGAAAAGCTCGCGCAACCGGGAAAGCTGATGCGGCCCCACGCAGAGCAGGAGTACGCGCTCGAACTCGAAGCACTGGCCGCGCAGGATGCTCGTCCGCGTCCACCGTCGTGGAACTTGTCGCCCTGGGCCGTCGTGACGTATCTGTTGGGTGGCACTCTCGACGACGGAACCGTCATTTCACCGAAGTACGTCGGTCCACGGCGGTTGATGGAAGTGGCCGTCGCAACTCTTGCCACCGACCGGGCGCTACTGCTGTTGGGGGTTCCCGGTACGGCCAAGACCTGGGTCTCCGAACACCTTTCGGCCGCAATCTCGGGTGCGTCGACGCTCCTGGTTCAAGGCACGTCGGGTACGCCCGAGGAAGCTATCCGCTACGGCTGGAACTACGCACGTCTTCTCTCCGAGGGGCCGACCGCCGGTGCGCTGGTGCCTTCTCCCGTGATGACGGCGATGGAAACCGGGAAGATCGCCCGCGTCGAAGAGTTGACGCGTATTCCGGCCGACGTGCAGGACGCCCTCATCACCATTCTCTCCGAGAAGACGTTGCCGGTGCCGGAGCTGGGCATCGAGGTGCAGGCAGCCAAGGGCTTCAACCTGATCGCTACCGCCAACGATCGCGATCGCGGTGTCAACGATCTGTCGTCCGCACTGCGTCGACGGTTCAATACTGTAGTCCTCCCTTTGCCGGCCAGCGAGGAAGACGAGGTGGCCATCGTGGCACGTCGAGTCGAACAGCTGGGCGCAGCACTGGAATTGCCGACAACCCCCGCAGCAGCCGAGGAAATTCGCCGGGTCGTCACCGTGTTCCGGGAACTGCGATCAGGCACGACCACCGACGGCCGCACCAAGTTGAAGTCCCCGTCCGGAACTCTGTCGACGGCGGAGGCGATCTCGGTGGTCACCAACGGTTTGGCGTTGTCTGCGCATTTCGGGGACGGCGTACTGCGGGCATCCGACGTCGCTGCCGGAATCCTGGGTTCGGTGATCAAGGATCCGGTCGCAGACAAGGTGGTGTGGAACGAGTACCTCGAGGCAGTAGTGCGTGAACGCGGCGAGTGGTCCGACTTCTACCGGGCGTGCCGCGAGGTCACCGGGTGACCATCGTGATTCCGGACCTGCGTGTCCGGGTCTTCGGTATCCGTCACCACGGCCCGGGATCTGCTCGTTCGGTTCGGCAGGGCCTGGAAGAGTTCTCGCCTGACGTCGTCCTGATAGAAGGGCCTTCGGACGCAGACCCGTTGGTGATGCTGGCGGCGTCGGAATCGATGGAACCACCGATTGCGTTGCTCGCGTACGCCACTGGCGAACCGTCGAAGGCGGCATTCTGGCCGTTTGCGGTGTTCTCACCCGAATGGCAAGCGCTGCAGTGGGCTGCGAAGAACGGTGTGCAGGCACGGTTCTGCGATCTGCCCGCCTTCAACGTGTTGGCGGATCAGGGGATTCGTACTGTCCGCGAGGGCGATCCTCTGTCGGAACTGGCCGCGGCCGCGGGTTTCGACGACACCGAACGCTGGTGGGATTCGGTGATCGAATCGAGCTCGGGCGCAGATTCTTTCGATGCGATCACCGAGGCGATGGGGGCGCTGCGTGAGACAGTGCCGATCGACGAGGAGACAGCGCATCGCGAAGCGTACATGCGTCAGGTGCTGCGAAAGACGTTGAAAGATGGCGCTGAGCGGGTAGCGGTCGTCTGCGGAGCCTGGCACGCGCCGGCGTTGGTCGGAGCCTTGGGGCCGGCGGCACCCGATGCTCGCATCCTCAAAGGAATGTCCAAGGTCAAGACCTCGCTGACGTGGGTTCCCTGGACTCACTCACGTCTGGCATCGGCATCGGGTTACGGCGCCGGAATCACCTCGCCGGGCTGGTATCACCACCTGTTCACCGCGAACGACAAGACGATCACGCGGTGGCTCACCAAAGTTGCGCGGGTGCTCAGGGACGAGGACCTTCCGATCTCGAGTGCTCACGTCATCGAAGCTGTCCGTTTGGCAGATACGTTGGCGGCACTGCGTTCTCGACCCTTGGCGGGATTGTCGGAGGTCACCGAGGCAACGAGGTCGGTGATGTGCGACGGGAACGACGTTCTTCTGGATCTGATCACGCGAAGATTGGTTGTGGGCGAAGCGCTGGGCGCGGTGCCCGAGGAAACTCCGACAGTCCCACTCGAAGCAGACCTGCGCGCACGCTCGAAGACCTTGCGGCTCAGACAACAAGCGGGAGCAAAGACTCTCGATCTGGACCTGCGACGCGACATCGACGTCGAGCGTTCCCAGTTCCTGCACCGACTGGGGATCCTCGAGATCGATTGGGGAACCCCGGCCGACAGTGAGGTCCGTTCCACCGGAACGTTCCGGGAGACTTGGGCGCTGCAATGGAAGCCCGAATTCTCGGTCTCGGTGATCGAGGCGTCGCTGTGGGGCACGACGGTGGCTGCAGCGGCAACATCACGTGTCGTCTCGAAGATCAACGAGCCGGACATCTCCCTCGCGTCACTGATCGGACTACTGGAGAACTCGCTCCTGGCAAACCTGCCGGCAGCGTTGTCCGCTGTGCTGGAAAGTGTGAAAACGGTTGCGGCACTAGATCATGACGTGTCGCACCTGATGGCGGCGCTGCCCACGCTGACGCGAACGCTGCGGTACGGCGATGTGCGCGGAACCGACGTGTCGGCATTGATCGACGTCGCCGACAGCCTGTTGATCCGCATTTGCACCGGCCTCGCAGTCGCCGTCACGGGCCTGGACGATCCCAGTGCCGAGGAGTTTCGCGAACACCTCGACAAGGTTCACTCGGCAGTCATGGTTCGTGACGATCGCGATGCGAGCGCACGGTGGATGCAGGCCATGGCCGGCGTGATCGACCGTGACGACGTCAACGGATTACTCGTCGGCCGGATGGTGCGGCTACAGCGCGACAGCGGTTCGATCACGGAAACCGCTGCAGCCCAGCGCTTGTCTCGGGCCCTGTCCGTGGGAAGCACGCCGACCGCCAAAGCCGGGTGGGTCGACGGGTTTCTCGGTGGAGGAGGGCTTGTGCTCGTTCACGATCGAGCGTTGCTCACGCTGATCGACACGTGGGTTCGCCAACTTCGTGAGCAGGACTTCATCGACACGCTTCCACTGCTTCGACGTACGTTCGGAGCGTTCGAGGCGGGGGAGCGTCGAGCGATCGGTCAGGCGGTCAGAGGCGGCCGACGCGTCGAAACGACAGTGGAGACCGATGTTCGACGCGGCAGAGCGGCAATGGCGGTCGTTGCGGACATCTTGGGGGTGGGCGCATGAGCGACGACGATCAGCGCCTTCGACGCTGGAGACTGATGCTCGGGGAATCCGCCGAAGAGTCGACGGGTGGGCTGGGCCAACCGGGCGAGCGTCGAATGGATGCAGCTCTTGCCGCACTCTACGATTCGTCCGGCCCGACCAAGGGGCGACGCCGCTCAGCCGGATTGGGGGCGTCGGCTCCGTCCGTCGCCAGATGGCTCGGCGATATCCGGACGTACTTTCCCAGCACGGTGGTGCAGGTGATGCAGAAGGACGCGATCGACCGACTGGGTTTGGCGCAGTTGCTGCTCGAACCGGAACTGCTCGATGCCGTCGAGCCCGATGTGCATCTGGTCGGGACGCTGCTGAGCCTCAACCAGGTCATGCCGGAGGCCAGCAAGGCCACTGCTCGAATGGTCGTCGGCAAGGTGGTTCGGGAAGTCGAAGAGCGAATCGCGCAGAAAACGAAGGCCGCGGTGACCGGGGCTCTCAATCGTTCGGCCAGAACGTCGAATCCGAAGTTGCGTGACATCGACTGGGACCGAACCATCCGAGCAAATCTGTCGCACTACCTTCCGGAGTATCGAACCGTCGTCCCCGAGCGGCTCGTCGGATACGGCCGCAAGTCGAAATCCGTGCAGCGCGACGTAGTCCTGGCGATCGACCAATCGGGTTCGATGGCGTCCAGCGTCGTCTACGCATCCGTGTTCGGCGCGGTATTGGCGTCGATGCAGGCGCTGAAGACTTCGCTCGTGGTTTTCGACACTGCCGTCGTCGACCTGACGGACAAACTGTCCGACCCAGTCGACGTCCTTTTCGGGACCCAACTTGGTGGGGGCACGGACATCAACCGCGCAATCGCGTACAGCCAGTCACTGATCTCGCGTCCTGCCGAGTCGATGTTCGTTCTGATCTCGGACCTCTACGAGGGCGGTATTCGCAACGAGATGTTGCGCCGCATGGCCGCCATGAAGAACTCCGGCGTTCAAGTCGTGGTTCTACTGGCACTCTCGGACGACGGGGCACCGTCGTTCGATCACGACAATGCAGCGTCGCTGAGTGCCCTCGGGATTCCCGCGTTTGCGTGCACGCCGGACAAGTTTCCGGAACTGCTGGCGGTGGCTCTGGAACGCGGGGACGTGTCGGCTTGGGCGGATCAGCTCAGCCTCGAACAGCACTGACCGGTCTGCTTCGAGGACCTGAACACCGGGTACACCCGCACGATGGGTGACGGACAGGTTGCTGGTTCGACGACGCAAGCGGGTTCAGGACTGGTTCTCACGGTGTTGGCATCCAGCCAATTCCTGATGACCTTGGACAGTTCGGTCATGAACGTTTCGATGGCAACCGTCGCCGAGGACGTCGGCACGAGCATCACCGGTATTCAAACCGCGATCACGCTGTACACCCTGGTCATGGCGACGCTGATGATCACGGGCAGCAAGCTGGGGTCGATGATGGGTCGTCGCCGGGCCTTCGCGCTCGGCTTGATCATCTACGGCGCAGGTTCTCTGACAACGGCGCTCGCTCCCAATCTTGCGGTCCTGCTGATCGGATGGTCGTTCCTCGAAGGCGTCGGTGCGGCACTCATCATGCCCGCGATCGTCGCGCTCGTCGCCACCAACTTTCCGGCTCAGAAGCGCCCGGCTGCCTACGGTCTGGTCGCTGCCGCCGGCGCGATGGCCGTGGCGGTCGGGCCGCTGATCGGCGGCGCCGCGACGACATTTGCGTCATGGCGTTACGTGTTCGTCGGCGAAGTCGTGATCGTTGTCCTGATCTTGCTGGTGCTCAGCAAGGTGGTCGACGTCCCACCGTCGAAGTCGCGCCTCGACTACGTCGGATCGATCTTGTCCGTGGTGGGACTGGGCATGATCGTCTTCGGTGTACTGCGCTCGAGCGAGTGGGGTTGGGTGCAGGCCAAACCCGACGGACCGCAGTTGGTCGGGCTTTCCCCGGTGGTGTGGCTGCTGATCGCCGGGCTCCTGGTCGTGTACGGATTCCTGCGCTGGGAGGGACGCCTGGCCGCTGCGGGGAAGGAGCCGTTGCTTGATCCGGCGATGCTGCGAAACCGCGAGCTCAGTGGCGGACTTTCCATGTTCTTCGCGCAGTTTCTGGTCCAGGCGGGCGTGTTCTTCGCGGTCCCGTTGTTCTTGTCCGTAGTTCTGGAGCTCAGTGCCCTGGAGACGGGAGTTCGCATCCTGCCGTTGTCGGCGGCGCTCGTCGTGGCGGCGATCGGTATTCCGAAGCTACGGCCTACCGCGAACCCGCGACGCGTGGTCCGAGTCGGATTGTTGGTCATGGTCGTCGGCATTCTGATGCTCGTTGCAGGCATGGACCCCGGCGCCAATGCGGCGATCGTGATGATTCCCATGCTGTTCATGGGTTTCGGCTTGGGGTGCCTGTCTTCGCAGCTCGGAGCCGTCACGGTGTCCTCGGTCCCGGACGAGCGCAGCACCGAGGTCGGCGGGTTGCAGAACACCGCCACCAACCTCGGCGCTTCCTTGGGAACTGCCCTGATCGGATCGGTTCTCATTGCCACTCTCACGACGTCGGCGATCGCCGGAATCGAAGACAATCCGGCGGTTCCGACATCGGTGCAGCAGCAAGCGAGCACCGACATGGCCTCGGGCGTGCCGTTCCTGTCGACGACGCAACTCCGATCCGCTCTCGATGACGCCGGCGTCGCCGAGTCCACGGCGGATGCGATCGTGGACGTGAACGAAGAAGCCAGGCTGGACGCGTTGCGTGTCGCTTTTGCCGTGGCAGCGCTGCTCGCAATCGCCGCGTTGTTCCCGACCGCTCGAATCCCCCGCGTCGCGGTCGGCGACAAACGTGGTTCGAGCTAAGAATCAGCAATCGCGGATCGACCTGGACGATCGACGGAGCGACCTCTGGATATAGTGATCTGCGCACAATCGATTCGTCAGATGGCTACCGTTGTGAAGGAAACAAGCAGCGAGTCTGAAACACTGACGTTTCACCGGATAAGGGTTCGGTGGGGAGCCAGGGGAGGTTCGGATGGCCAGGCGAGCGGATTCGACGCCCGCTGATGGCGCCTGCGCAGATGTCGGGATGCCTCGCTGATGAGCCGTCCGAGTCGATTGGGCAGGCAAGATCCTGCTTCGGAGGCCGACTGCAACAGCCTGTTTCGCCGTCAGATAGACGAAGCTGCAGCCGTCGCGCCGTTCGCCAATCTTGCGTACATGGCGAGTTTGGTCGTGATTCTGACCTACACCGTCCCGCCCGGACGTCAGACGCTCAGGTGGTTGGGTGGCGCCCTCATCTTTCTCGTCCTCGCGAATTCGATCCGAGTATGGATTCCCCTTCGCTGGCGGCCGTCGAAGCACACCCCGCGCTACGACTACGTGGGTCTGCTCGTCGAAGTGATCGTGGTCGCGACCCTCGACGTCACACTTTTCGCTCTGCTCTTTCACGACATGGACGTCTTCCGCGACTTGGTTCTGATCGCGACGATGGCCGGGATCATGGGCGCCGGGACCGTGACGTTCTCGAGTCTGAGGTCGGTGAGCCTGACCTGGATCTACATTCACGGCCTCGGCGTCTTCACTGTTCTCGTCGTCCACGCCGAACCACACTTTCGCATACTTGCGATTCAGTTGTGCATCTACATGTTTGCGCTCACCGTAGGGGCGGTCTATCTGTCGGCCTCTTTCCAGAGACGTTGTCTCGCAGAGTTTCAGGCGGAATCCGAGCGTCAGACTGTGGCGTTGTTGCTCGACGGTTTCGAGGGCGGTTCCCGCGACTGGCTGTGGGAATGCGACACCAACGGCCGGTTCTCCCACACCTCGGCACGTCTCGCCGAGGTCGCAGGTATGACGGTGGACGAGTTGCAGCAACTCACCTTCGGACAACTCCTCACCAGACTCCAGATCGCATCGAGTCCGGAGGGGCGTGCGGCCGCGGCCCAGATGATCGACAAACTCGAATCGAGTGCTCCCTTCCGGGACACTGTCGTGCCGGTGCATGTCGACGGTAGGCGACGCTGGTGGTCTCTTTCCGGCAATCCACGGGTCCTCGAATCCGGCGTGATTCTGGGTTGGCGCGGTGTCGGTTCCGACATCACGGAGAGGTATGTCCACGAGCAGGAGATCCTTCGCCTTGCGGCCACCGACTCGTTGACCGGGTTACCGAACCGTCGTGCGTTCGGAGTGGCGCTCGAGGAAGCGATCGATTCCCGCGTGCCGGAGAAGCAGGTTCTCGTCGGGATTCTCGACCTCGACAACTTCAAATCGGTGAACGACACCCTTGGCCATCCGATCGGGGACCAATTACTTCTCGAAGTCACGAAACGCCTTCGCGACGTGATCGGTTCGGACATGTGCTCGCGGATGGGCGGTGACGAATTCGGGCTGATCGTCTGCACCTCTTCGCGCGACGATCCCGGTGTGATCTTCGATCGGTACCTGGAAGTGCTGCACGAACCATTCTTCGTCGAAGGCAATCGGATCGAAGTGCGGGCCACGATCGGTTACTCGAGCGCGCCCGAGGATTCGACGGACGCCGACGGATTGGTGATGCTGGCGGATCTGGCTCTGTACGAAGCGAAGTCGACGGGGCGCAATCGAGTGGGCAAGTTCTCGCCGCTGCTGCGGGCGAGGGCATCGGCGCGGGCGACTGCGTTGCACGAGCTGGACAGAGGGATCGAGGAAGGGCAGTTCGATCTCCACTATCAGCCTCAAGTCGACACTCAGACCGGTGAAGTGGTGGCCTTCGAGGCTCTTCTTCGGTGGAACCATCCCAGCCGCGGCCTCATCGGGCCCAGCCAGTTCATCTCGGTGGCGGAGGAAACCGGAATGATCATTCCCCTCGGCGCGCAGGCAATGGCGATGGCGACCGCCGCTGCTGCGGGGTGGCCGACCGGAATCGGCGTCTCGGTCAATGTTTCACCAGTGCAGTTGGTGTCGCGAGAGTTCGGTGCGATGGTGAAGAAAGCCCTGACGGATTCGGGCTTGCCTCCGCAACTGCTGCAGCTCGAAATCACCGAGACAGGAGTTGTGGACGATCGCGCGATCCGGGATCTCTACAAGCTGCGTGAGCTCGGGGTTACCGTCGCACTCGACGATTTCGGCACCGGCTATTCGTCCTTCGCCACGCTCCAGAGACTTCCAATCGACGTTCTCAAGATCGATCGCATGCTGGTCACCGACTCGGACGATCCGAAGATGTCCGTGGTGAAGTCCATTGTCGAATTGGCCGCGGCCCTCGGTATGAAATCGTTGGCCGAGGGCGTGGAGACCATCGAGCAGTTCCGCCGCGTCCAGTGGGTCGGGTGTGACCTGGTCCAGGGTTACCACATCAGCAAGGCTCTGACCGCTGAGCGCGTCGATGTGTATCTCGCCGCGACGGACACTGAAACCGGGCGCAGCGTCCACCCACTTACGTGGCTGTGAATCAGATCTGAGCCGAGCGGATCGTATTACCGCCTGCCGCTTTCGCTTGATACATCATCGAATCCGCGACATTTGTCGCCGCCAGGATTGCGGAAGCACCGCCGCTCCACGCCTTCGATTCGGCGGTCATCATCACAGATCCGACGCTCACCGTTGTGGGGATCGCGTCGGAACAATCCGACAGCGCCGCGTTTATCCCTTCGATCAACAGGGTTGTCGATTCGGGATCGCCGGCGATGACGGCCAGGTATTCTTCCCCGCCGGTTCGAGCGATGACTCCGCGTTCGCAGAGATGCGTGCTCAATCGGTTCGCGGTTCTCCTGATGACATGATCGCCTTCGGCATGACCGTGAAGATCATTCACCGTTTTGAATTTGTCGATATCGACGACGATGAAGGCGAGAGATGAAGAATCGTCTCGGGCGCTCTCGAAGAGATCGCCGACTGCCCCTTCCAGTCCCCGACGGTTGAACAGTCCAGTGAGGGGATCCCGGTCCGAATACTGGGCATCGCGGTAGAGAGTGCGCCAAGTCAGGTGCGCAAAAATGGGAACGAGTGTGACAGCTCCGAAAAGAACGGTGCCGCGGGCCAGAAGCGTCGTGATATCGACGTCGCCTTCCAGATATGCAAGAACGAAAACGGTAGTCGTGACGGTCGTCGACCAAACGACATGAGCGACAAGCCACTTTGCGCTGACAAAAAGCGTCGCAAAGGTTCCGGTGACCGCGAAGACGATGCAACCGAACGTCCCGGACGAGCGATCCGGCACCAGGAGGACGGCAGCCGCGATCCCGAGATCTGCGAATATTCCGAATGCAAGCAACCCCCGGCGTCCGGGAAACGGTTGTGTGAACCAGCATGCGGCGATTCCCACACACGTACAGATCATGAAAATCGAAAGAGCTTTGCCGGGGGTGGTCGGCGGCGTATCCGGACCGATCAATTTGTAGAAAGCGGACAGTCCGAAGATGATCGTCATCATTCCGAGCAAGGTTCGGAAGATCGGAATGATTGCCCGGCCGGATCTCTGGTGCTTTATCCACTCGTAGTCGTGTGGTTCGTTGAACCATTCGTGAAGTGTTCGCCAAGAACTGTGCCCCTCGGAGGCGATGACAGGGCTCGGCATGCTGTCCATTTTGCCTTGAATTTAGGTAAAGAGAAAATCTATGTTCGACCGCTTCCATTGGATCGGCTCTTTTCGGGGAAGAGGTTCAATTATCGAGTCGAGCGCTTACTCGATGCTTGTTTCAAGCCTTCTTCGAATTGCTGTGTGCGTTGTTCGAGGCGGTCGCGAACGATCCGACTTTTCGCGTACGAGACTTTCTCACGCCGTAAGCGGCGAGGATGACCCCCAGCGCGACCAGGCTTTGGACGAATTCCGCGCGCGTGGGTTCGTTGAGACCCATTCCCACCAGGATCACGAGAATCAGACCAGTGACCACTATCGGCAGGCCGGGATACAACCAGACACGGAATTTCAGAATCTCGGGGCTTTCGCGTTCCCATCGGCGTCGGAGGCGTAGTTCGGATACACAGATCAGGATGTAAACGAACAAGCAGATTGCGCCCGACGAATTCACGAGGAACAAGAAAATCGTATCCGGCCAGATGTAGCCGGCCGCGATACAGAAGTACCCGGCCACGGTGCAGGCGAGTACGCCCTTCACCGGCACGCCGCGGCTGTTGGTCCGTGTCATCCAGGCCGGCGCGTCGTTGTAGACGGAGAGTGCGAAGAGCATCCGTGACGCCGTGTACAGGCCGGAATTGAGGCAGGACAGCACCGCGACCAGAACCACGAGATTGAGAATGTCGGCGGCGCCGGGAATTCCGAGCAGGTCGAGTGCGGAGATGAACGGAGAATCGCCGACGACGAACGAATCCCACGGCAGCATCGTCACGAGGAGGAAGGTGGCGACAACGAAGAAGGCGAGAATGCGGAAGACGACCGTGTTCGTGGCCCGCCTGATCGCTCCGGCGGGTTCGGCGGATTCCGCTGCGGCGATCGTGACAAGCTCGGCTCCGGTCATGGAGAAGATCACGGCGACAACGCCCACCAGTACGGGGGTGAAGCCGTTCGGCAGAAATCCTCCGTGGCCGGTCAGATTGCTGAAATCGACTTCACTGCCGGGCCAGATGCCGAAGACGAACAGACTGCCGAGCACGATGAAGCCGATGATGACGGCGACCTTGATACCCGCAAACCAGTACTCGGCCTCGCCGAAGTTGCTGACGGAGAGAAGATTGACCCCGGTCATCACCAACAGGAGTACCGCTGACATGAGCCAGAGCGGGACACCATGGATCCACCGGGAGAGCAAGGTTGCTCCGACGACGGATTCGATGCCGACGACGATCACCCAGAAATACCAGTAGAGCCAGCCAGTGGTGAAACCCGCCCAGTCGCCCAACGCCATGCGGGCGTATTCGGTGAACGATCCCGTACACGGCTTGGCCACGGCCATTTCGCCGAGCATGCGCATCACCAGGAACACGATGATGCCGCAGATCGCGCACGTGATGACTGCGCCGGGGCCGGCCTGGTTGATGATTCCGCTCAGCCCGACGAAGAAACCGGCGCCGATGACGCCGCCCATGGAAAGCATGGTCAGGTGGCGCTTCTTCAAGCCTGTTTTGAGTGTCGAATGAACGCTGGCGGCTTCGGCTGTTTCGGTGCTGCTGTCGGGCATCTGGGCTCAGCTCCTATTGCATGACGCGATCAGTTCTTTCGGAGAGACGCTAAGCTCATCGTGTGATCCAGAACATGGACTTGATGTACAAATCTGAACTTGAAACTGTCAGTTCTGTCCACTGCCCATTTATCCACTGCCTTTCTATTCACTGCCCTCGGAGGTTCCGGTAATGCCGATGACTGTCCGGCGCCTGGCGGCCACCACCTCGCTCGGCCTCACGATCGTTGCCGGTCACGACGACGTGGATCTGTCGATCAGCTGGGCGCACGCAATCGAATTGCAGGATCCGACCCGTTGGCTCGCCGGTGGCGAGCTTGTCATGACGACGGGGCTGCATCTACCGCGTTCGGCGACAAAGCAATACGAGTACGTCGAGCGCATCGCGCAGACCGGTGCGGTGGCACTGGCGTTCGACACCGGCACCGTGCACGAGAGGGTGCCGGACGCGATCATCAGGGCCGGCGACGAACTGGGTTTTGCCGTGCTTTCCGTCGCCAAGGAGACGCCGTTCATCGCCATTTCGCGGGCCGTGATCGACGAACTGACCGCCGACCAGATACGAACGGTGCAGGCGGTGGTCGACGCGCAGGAGAAGTTGGCGCGTGCCCTGCTCGACGGGGTGCCGGCTCTGATCACTGCCCTGGGTCGAGCCGTTCACGCAGCAGTCTGTGTTCTCGATCGGGACGGCGCGGTGCTGGCTCTGACGGAAGGTGCGAGTTCGTCTCTGCCCGAACGCATCAGGGAGCGATCAGGTAAGGAGCGCAGCCGGATCGTGGTGGACGACGACGGTCACCTGGCCATTCACCGCCTTGCTGTGAGCGGCACGCTGGCCGTGGCGTCCGAGGCCGCCTTGGATCAGTCCGAGCGATTGTTGGTGGGCCACACGGTGTCGCTGTTGACCATCGAGCTTGCCAAGCCGTTGCGGGTTGTCGATGCCGAACAGCGGCTGAGGTTGGCCGTTACGACGATGGTGCGCCAGGCCGGCGGTGACGTCGACGAAAGTCTGTTGCGGTACTTCGGATTCGAATCCGAAACCACGGTGGTGGCAACCGCCTTGACCGATGTCGGACCTTTGCTTGCGGCCACCGACATCACTTCAGCGGCCCTGGAAGAAGAGTCGGTGCCGTACCTGTTGGCCCCGCTGACTGACGGAACCGGTGTGTGGTTCGTCGTGAAAAGTGAAGTTGCGGAGAAGGTCACACGCAGTGTGTACGCGAGAGTGCGGGAGAATTCACGCCGGAGTATCAACGGTGGAATCGGTGGCGTCCGGCCGATGAGCGGTGTTGCGGCCAGTCTGCGCGAGGCCGTCTCTGCTGCCAAAGTGGGGCAGGTCGAAGGACACACGCTCGTTCCGTTCTCGGAGCTCGGGACTTTCAGTCTCTTGTTGAGTGTGCAGTCGAGCGAAGTTCTGCAGTCGATCGCGGCCGGTGGTCTCGGTGTGCTGGAAGGCTACGACGCCGAGAACGGTTCCCGTCTGGTGGACTCGATCGAAGCGTTCCTGCACCACAATGGTCAATGGGAATCCGCTGCAGCGCAATTGGGTGTTCACCGGCACACGCTGCGTAACCGCATGGACAAGGCTGCCGAGTTGATCGGCCGAGATCTCGATTCCGCCCACGCCCGGTCCGAGTTGTGGATCGCACTCAAAGCTCGTGAACTGCTGCAGGCGGAATCGAATTCAGATCACGCTCGGCCGCCCCTGAGATAGACGGTGGTGGTGTGAGTGAAGAACTCTCGTGCCGCGTCGCCTTGTTCCTTGGGCCCGTATCCACTCCTCTTCGCACCGCCGAAAGGTACGTGGGGATCAGCGCCCGCCGATTCCGAATTGACGTGCAGGATCCCCACGTCCAGATCGTCGACACCGGCAAGTGCACTGGTCAGGTCTTGCGTGAACAATGCTGCGGACAAACCGAATTCGCCCTCGTTCGCCAAGCGGAATGCGTCTGCGGTTGTTGCTGCCCGCTGCACCGCCAGTACCGGGCCGAAGAGTTCCTCGAACCACAGTTCGGTGCTCGACGGTAGTTCCAGCACTGTCGGTTGGACGTAGTAGCCCGACTGCGGCGCTTCGGCGGTGGCCACAACCCTGGCGCCGCCGTCGACGGCTCGATTGATCCCCTCGATGATCGACTGCTGCGCGTATGCGCTGACCACGGGACCTGTCGTGACGTCGGGATCGAGTGGATCTCCGACTCTCAGTTGCTTGACTTCAGCGGTCAGCCTGGCCAGGAATTCCTCGGCGATGGATTCATGGAGCACCAGACGTGAAGTGGCCGTGCATTTCTGGCCGGTTGACCGAAATGCGCCCAGCATGACCTGCTCGACCGCAAGCTCGAGATCTGCGTCGGCAAGTACGACGGCTGCGTTCTTTCCGCCCATTTCCGCCTGTACCGGAACTCCGCGCGCCGCAGCAGATCCCGCGATCTTTCGGCCGACGCCGGTGGAACCGGTGAAGGTGACGGCGTCGAGGTCCGGGTGATCGACCAGCGCTTCACCGGCCGCGCTGTCGGCGAGGATCATGTTCAGGACTCCGTCGGGTAGGCCCGCTTCGGTCAGTGCCTGCGCGAGACGGAAGGCCAGAAGGGGCACCGCGGCAGCCGGTTTCCAGACGACGGTGTTTCCGTACACCAAGGCAGGCGCAATCTTCCATGCCGGGATCGCGATCGGGAAGTTGAACGGCGTGACGACGCCTACCACTCCGAGAGGTTTGCGAGTGACGAGAATCTGCTCGCTGCTACGTGGGGAGGAATACACCGTTCCGGTCTCGCGGTCGGCGGCGTTGCCGTAGTAACGCAGAATCTGCGCTGCGCGGCGCACCTCTCCGATACCCTCGGCCAGCGTTTTCCCTTCTTCGCGGGTGAGTTCTTCGCCCCAGGCCTCAGCGTTGGATTCTATGATTTCCGCTGCGCGAGTGAGGTATGCGCCGCGTGCGGACATCGGCAGGCGGGCCCAGTCGTTCGCGGCGATGCGGGCGACGCGAACACCGGTCGCCATTTCGGAGGCACCGGCGCGGCCTCCGGTGGCGACAACCTCGTCGGGACGGGCCGGGTTGGTGTCCGTCAGTGTGCCGTCGCTGCCCGTGACCCAAGCTCCGCCGATCAAGCTGCGCACTGCGACGCTCATCGGACTGCGGCCACAGCGTCGCGAAGAATACCGAGTCCTTCGGTCAGCAACTCGTCGGAGATGCTCAGCGGTGGGAGGAAACGGACGACGTTTCCATAGGTGCCGGCGGTGAGCAGAAGGAGACCGTGCGCGTGGGCGTAGCTGACGATCTGGGCGACGGCCTCGCGATTCGGAGCCTTGTCCTCGTCGTGGACGAGTTCGATTGCAATCATGGCGCCGCGTCCGCGAATGTCGCCGATTATGTCTGTGTCCGAAGCGATTTCGGACAAACCTGTGGTCAGAATGTCGCCGATGTCCTTGGCGCGGTCGAGGAGCCCTTCCATCTCGATCGTCTCGAAAACTGCCAGGGCGGCCTCGCAGGCAACGGGATTGCCGCTGTACGTACCGCCGATACCACCGGGATGCGCGGCGTCCATGACGTCGGCACGGCCGGTCACGGCGGCGAGTGGCATTCCGCCGGCGAGACCTTTTGCGGTTGTGATGATGTCGGGGACGAAGTCCTCACTCTCGCTGGCGAACCAGGCTCCGGTTCGTGCGATACCGGTCTGGACCTCGTCCGCGACGACGAGAATGCCGCGCTCACGGCAGAATTCCGAGATTCGCTTCAGGAATCCCGGAGCGGGAACGATGAAACCGCCCTCACCCTGAATCGGTTCCACGACCACAGCGGCTACCGATTCGGCGCCGATCTGAGTGTCGATCGCAAGACGGAACTGGGCGAATGCTTCGTCGGCCGCGTTTTCGGGGCCGCTCGGCCAACGGTAGGGGTATGCCATCGGAACCCGGTAGACCTCTGATGCGAACGGGCCGAATGTGGCCTTGTACGGCTGGTTCTTGGCTGTCATCGTCATGGTCATCAACGTGCGACCGTGGAATGCGTGGTCGAAGACGACAACTGCCGGGCGACCGGTGGCGGCACGTGCGTATTTCACGGCGTTCTCGAGCGCTTCGCTGCCGGTGTTGAACAGCGCTGTTCGCTTCTCGTGATCTCCCGGGGTCAGGCGGTTGAGCGCTTCGCAGACCTCGAGGTACCCCTCGTAGGGGTTTGCGAGGAAACACGTATGGGTGAACTGACCGAGCTGGCGCGTGGTGCGTTCGACCACGCGCGGCGCACTGTTTCCGACGGTGGTCACGGCGATGCCGCTGCCGAAGTCGATGAACGAGTTGTCGTCGCCGTCGACGACAACTCCTCCACCCGCTGCGGCAACGTAAATGCTGGATCCGCTGGTCAGCCCGGCCGGCAGTGCGGCGCTCCGGCGCTTTGCCAAAGCGCGCGAGTTGGGGCCGGGCACTTCGGTGACGAGGCGTCGTATCTGGGGAAGGGTCGGTCCACCGATGCACGTTTCCGTGCCGTGCTCGAGAATGGTCATCGCAGTGCCTCCAGTCGTTTTCCGAACTGTAGGACGGCGATGAATGATCCGGACATGGCCGGATTGTCGAGTGGCTTCTATCTCATAGGACGCCGCGTCCAGCAGGTTGTCCAGCAGGTTACTGTGCGAAACTGCCGAGGAATCGTTGCAACAGTGGGTTGTACACCTCAGGGGCTTCCCAGAACGCTGCATGCCCCACACCGGGAATCACGTGATACGTGCCCTCCCAGAGATTCGCGAAGGTCAACGACGCGACATACGACGTGTTCACGAACGGGTCCTCGGCGCCGTCGATCACCGCGAGAGGCACAGACGCCGTTGCAACCAGAGCCTTCTGATCCGATTCGCGGCCGGCGCCGAATGCGTCGAACATGATCTTGCGAGCGCGTCCGTCCGTGCGTATCGCGGCGTCGAGGGCAGCCTGCTCGAAGGGAACGGCGGTCATTCGTGCGTAGAGTTCGGCTTCTTGCGCGGTGATGACCTCGGTGCCGCCGATGGACAATCCGTCGCCGGCATTGAAGGCGTCGCCGAGCGTCTCGGGATTTGCCGGCGGCGTACCGGTGATGACGATTCCGGTGAGCCCGGGGAATTTCGCGATCAACTCGAGAGCGATGTGTCCGCCGAGCGACCAGCCGACGACAACGGCTCTTTCGACGCCGAGTTCGGTCAGAACATCGACGATGGCGTCGGCGTAACCGTTCTGCGTGTATGCGGCTTCGGGATCGCTCGCGTCCTCGGAGTCGCCGTGGCCGAGTAGGTCCAGAGTGATCATGCGGTAGTCGCCGGCCCAGTCGGCGTCGACCTGATGACGGAAGATGGAGCGGCTGGCCGAGTTCCCGTGGATGAAGACAACCGGAAAACCGTCGGTGGCACTGTCGTCGACTGCCATGACGCCATGCCGGGTTTCGATCTTGGTGGTTGTCATCGGAATCCTCATCGTTCGAAGTGCACGGTCAGCGGGTATCCACGCTACCGGGCATATGCGGCATAGAGTTCACCCGTGGACTTCGCATTGCGCTCGTGCAGTTGGCACGGTCACGAGACCTACGCTCCGGACGAACCTGAGCTGCGGGATCGACTACATGTGGATACTGCGGTGGGTCAGGCGTGGCGGTGCCTACGTTGCGGCAACTTCGTCCCGGGAGCGCCCCGAGCATCGGGACCGGCGGACGCCGCCCCCGAGGTTCCGCGGGGGAGGCTGCTTCGCGACCGGTTGATCATGCGACTTCTCGCCACCGAGAGAATGTTCCGCGCTCTGGGTTTGGTTCTTCTGGCGATCGGTGTGTTCGAACTGAGATCGTCGAAGGGTCGCGCCGAGGACGCCTTCGAGAACGAATTGCCGTTGATCAGGCCACTTGCCCGTCAATTGGGCTGGAACATCGACGATTCCAAACTGGTCCATCACATCGAGCAGGCGTTTTCGTTGTCCGCTACGACGCTCACCTGGATCGCAGTCGGGCTGTTGGTCTACGCCGGCCTTCAAGTGATCGAGGCAGTCGGCCTATGGATGGTCGAACGCTGGGGCGAGTACTTCGCGGTGGTGGCGACCAGCTTGTTCCTGCCCCTCGAAATCTACGAATTGACCGAGAAGATCACGTGGTTGAGGGCCGGGTTGCTGCTGGTGAACATCGCTGCCGTCGTATGGCTGATCTGGAGCAAGCGACTCTTCGGTGTCCGCGGCGGCGGCGCGGCGTATCACGCCGAACATTCGGAGGAGAGCTTGCTGACGGTGGAGAGGGCCGCGGTCAAGCAGGCTTCGTGAGACCAGCTTTCGACGCGGCAGCACCCGCCAGCGTTGCTGCACCGATTGTGATCATGGCGGCGAGGAGGATGGCTGCGGGTTCACCGTCGCCCATCACCCCCAATTGAGTGCCCACCGTAACTGCGGCAACCGGTACTCCCAGTTGTGCGGCGGACAGCACGCCGAGAGGGAGCGGGAGACCGAGGGCGCGTATCGCGGCGTGAACCACGAGAGTTGCTCCGCCCAAGACCAATCCGAGCCAGATGGCGGACGGATGGGTGACGAGGTCGCGCAGATTGATCGCCGCTCCCAACCAGACGAAGAAGAGGGGGGCGAAGAAGCCGTCGGTGATGGCGAAGAGCTGTTTGGCGAGGCGGCGGGGTTCACCGATCGCGGCAAGAACGAGCCCGAAGGCGAAGCCCGCGAGCATGATCGACACGTGAGTGCTCGACGCCAGCGCTGCCAGAGAAAAGAGGATCACCAGATTGATCCGGAGTTCGAGTGCAAACTTTCGTTTCTCCGAGAATTTGTGGAGCCTTCGCCAATGGCCGGACCGGTGGAAGGCTCGCAGTACGAAGAACAAGGCAACCGCACACGCCGCCACAGCCAGTGCGCCGACACCGGCACGAGGGGCATTGTCCGGATCGATCACCAAAGGCAGCGCAACAATGCAGACGGTGTCCGCGATCGCGACCTGGGCAGTCATCTGCAGAACCGAGGTTCCACCGAGCCCCAGCGAATCGACGATGGGGAGAATCAACGCCGCGGACGACGACGCGATCAGGACCGCGTACAGCGCGGCGTGACCGGTGCCGAATGCCGTCGCCGCACCGTAGCCGGCAACAACCGACAGAAGTCCGACGACAACCGAGCGAACGGCACCCTTGCCGATTGCCGCACGGACTGCCGGATCGCGAACCGGGACGTGTGAGCCGGCCACCATCATCGTGAGCGCGAATCCGATATCGGCCAGGAACGTGAAAGTCTGGTCCGAAGAGTCGAGCAGCCCGAAACCGGTGACACCGAAGACGACGCCCGCGGCAAGTTCGCCGACCACCACGGGGACATGCCAGCTGACGCGAGCGCCGAGCAGCGGGCCGAGAATGCCGGCCAGCGCGACGAGGGCAAGGATGCCGAAGGTCATCGACGACCTACGAGTTAACTGTCGAGGGTGCGATCTTCGCGGGGATGGCGGTGTTCTCGTCCACGTGGTAGCTCGCACAGACACGGTGGTAGCCGTCGGCGATCTGCGCCGGTACTCCGGCGCGGAAGTCTCCCTGCACCAGCAGGATCGGCGACAGCGCGATCCCCTTGCGGATCTTCAACAGGTCGGCAGCCACGTGTGGGTTGTCGACCGGAAGCAGAGGGAGCCCAGCAGCCCGCAGGATGTCTTTGGCCTTCTTCGAGACCAGCGTCGCCGTCTTGAGGGCGTACACGAGAGCTTGGACCTGAACCGGCGTCGCGCCCAACTGGAGGTAATCGCGGGCCGCCGGGTAGTCGTGCTCGTCCGGCAGGTCCTTCCAGAGAACGGCGGGAGCCTTCTCGGCTACCTTCGGCTCTGCTGTCTTGGGAGCCTTCGGCTGCGCTGCCTTCGACGCCTTCGGCTGGGCTGCCTTCGACGTTTTGCTCTTGGCCATCTGTGCTGTTTCCTTCAGCGTCGGTCCGCGAGTGGAGCTGGTGCAGAAATCGTGCACTATCAGCGCCGCAGGCACCACATCGGAGCTGTTTGGCCCCCTAGGCGGCGGGTAATCAGCAGACTGCGGGGGAACGAGCAGGAGGCGAAGCAATGAAGCGGATTCTCGCAGTGCTCGCAGCGCTGATCCTGGCGGTGTTCGCACTGACCGCGTGCAGTGACAACAACGATTCGTCGGACAACGATTCGGCCGATCACGACGGCATGGCGATGACCAGTATGCCGATGACCAGCATGCCGACCAGTATGTCGATGCCGAGCATGCCTCTGGGTATGTCGACGCCGGGAGCGTCGTCGATGGGAATCGTGATCAGCGGCTTCGAGTATTCGACGCCGGAGTCGGTGATGCCCGGACAGGTACTGACCATTCAGAACAACGACACCGTCGAGCACTCGGTCACGTCCGATACCGCGGGGTTGTTCAACGAGGACATCGAAGCGGGTGAGACGGAAACCATCACGGTGCCGAACGAGCCTGGAACGTACACGTTCCACTGCACCTACCACCCGAGCATGCACGGCACCTTGACGGTCAAGTAGAGGTCGGCCCGTCCGGCGTAGCTTTTGCTCCGGAAACTTCGGCGGCGCGCAGCCGATCAGGCTGGTGGAGAACAGATCCGGGTGTACGGTTTTCAGGTGCGCCGGAGAACAGCGATCAGTGTCGTCACGCTCGTGGTTTGCGCCCTCGGCTTTTCGCCGCCGGCGCTCGCGGATTCACCGAACGGCTCGTATTCGTCACAGCTGCTGTACTTCTCGGTCGATGTCGGGCCTGAACTCTCGACGCCGTGCACCGTCGTCGGTGAACTCTTTGTTCCCGATGGTGTCGACGCTGACAACCCAGCTCCCGCGATCCTGACCACCAACGGGTTCGGCGGTTCGTACAAGGACCAGATTCCGGCCCTGCAGAACTTCGCCGAGAACGGGTACGTCGGACTGACGTATTCGGGATTGGGTTTCGGCGGCTCGAGTTGCAAGATCACCCTCGACTCTCCCGCATACGACGGTGTCGCCGCTTCCCAGTTGGTCAGCTTCCTCGGCGGCCAAGAAGGGATTGCCTTCACGGATCAGGCTCTGACGCAGCCCTATCCGGCGCTCACCGCGGTGGTTCAGGACTCCGTCGATCACACCGGTGCACCGTCGACGAACGACCCGCGGGTCGGAATGACGGGTGGCTCTTACGGCGGCGGCATTCAATTCGCCGCCGCGAGTGTCGATCCCCGCATCGACACCATCATCCCCATGATCACCTGGAACGATCTCTCGTATTCTCTGGCGCCCAACAGCACCGGGACCATCTCCGGAGTGTCGACTGCGGAGCCGGGAGCAGCGAAGGTGCTCTTTGCATCGCTGCTCTTCGGCGCGGGCATCGCGAATCCCGGTGTGGACGGTTACATCGCAGATCCCGCACGGCTACCCGGCTGCCCGAACTACGTCCCTTACATGTGCAACGCGATCGCCGAGGCAGTGGTGACCGGCGATATCGGACCGCAAGTAGTGAGTGAGCTCCGAGCGTCGTCGGTCTCGTCGTTCGTCGACCGGATCAACATTCCGGTACTGCTTGCTCAGGGGCAACAGGACACCCTGTTCGATCTGAACGAGGCAACCGCGACTTACGACGCGCTGAAGGATCGTGGCGTCGATGCCAAGATGATCTGGCATTCGTGGGGGCACAGCCACTTGGCCGCTGCGCCGGGCGAGTTCAGCTTCTCCGCACCCGACGAGGATACCCAGTACGAGACCGGTCGCTTCATGGACTGGTTCGATCACTACCTCAAAGACGAGAACACCGAGACCGGCCCGGAATTCGCGTATTTCCGCAACTGGATCGACTACGAGGGAAACGCGGCACCGGCCTACGCGACGTCCGACACCGTCGATGTCGGGACCGCTCGCGCCTTCCATCTGTCCGCTGACGGGGGACTGCTACCGGACGGCACGCCGGTGATACCGGGTTCGAAGACGATCGTCACCGCACCGGCTGGGCTGCCGACGGGCGTAGAGCCACTCAATATCAATCCGGCCGGAAACATTCCGAATGCACAGATTCCGGGAACCGAGGCGCTCTGGACCACTGCGCCGATGACCGAGGCGATGGACGTGGTGGGAGCTCCCACTGTGACGCTGCGTGTTGCGGCGCCCGGACAGCCGGTGGTGTTCGCGAAACTCTACGACGTGGCTCCGGACGGAACTTCCTCGCTGATCAACGGACTCATTGCGCCCATACGCATCAGTGATCCGTCGCAGCCGGTGCCGGTGACGATGCCGGCGATAGTGCACCGATTCGAGCCAGGGCATTCCGTGCGTCTCGCGATCACCGGTGGCGACATCAGTTTCCGTGGGGGACTGCAAGGTATGCCGGTGACGATCTTTGCCGACGGTTCCGGCCCCCTCGAACTTCCCGTCGTGGGCTGATACACCGTGGGCTGAATTTCAGCGGGTGATGGTTCGACTGTCGCCGCGGAACTCGGCCACGACGGCGTCGCCATTGCGAACGGTCACGTCGTAGATCCCACTTCGGCCGCCTCGAGCCTTCTCGGTGGCGACCGCGGTCAAGGTGTCGCCCAGACGGGTCGGACGCAGAAATCTGATGTCCGCGCGCGCTGCAACGGCTGAATCCTCGTAGCCGTTGCAGGCGAGCGCAAACGCGGTGTCCGCGAGCAGGAAAACATAACCGCCGTGTGTGATTCCGTGACCGTTCACCATGGTTTCGCCCACGGTGACGGTCACGGTTGCGCTACCGGGCGCCAGCTCGGAAATCTCGATACCGAGTGCCTGCGATGCCTGGTCCGCGTCGAACATCTCTCTGGCGGTGATGCTTCCTGTACTCACGAGACAACTCCTGTGTGATCGGGAAATTGCAGGGGTCTAGAGGACCGAGACAACTTCCTGGACATACATGTCGACCGTGCCGGTGGCAAAGTTTGCGACATCTTTTCCAGCGGCGCCCATCTCCGGGGACTTCAGGCCGCTCTGCATAGTCTCGAGATCGGGAAACTCGAGGTTGGCGACGGCATAGAAGACTGGATCGGAGCCGTCCAGCGTCGAGCACTTGCTGAACGTGAAGTCCGAGAGCCCTGGCACTGCGCTGGCGAGCGGGACGTGGATCTCGTTGTAGTACTTGTCGAAAGCCTCCGGATCGGTGGGGCGTCCGTAACACACTGCTACTCGATAGGTCATGTGCTTTCAATTCCCTTCGGGGCGAGTCTTGGCTACCAGAGTCAGGACGTCGTATGTCGCGACCGGATCGTTGTTCTGGTTCGTCACCACGGCGTCCCAACGAACCTCACCGTAGTCGGCGCTGCTGCGAGGTGTGATGGTCTTGGCTGTGAGGGTGACCGTCAGGCTGTCTTCGGCTTTGACCGGAGTCAGGAACCTGAGGCTGTCCACGCCGAAGTTCGCGAGAACCGGGCCGGGAGCCGGGTCGACGAACAGGCCCGCAGCGAGTGAGACAACAAGATAGCCGTGCGCGACGATGCCGCCGAAGAGTGGATTCGCCGCAGCGGCCACCGGATCGGTGTGAGCGTAGAAGGTGTCACCGGTGAACTCTGCAAAATGATCGATGTCTGCGAGTGTGACCTGGCGCGGACCGCCGACAACAGTGTCACCGATCTTCAACTCGGCGAGACTCTTTCGGAATGGATGTTCGGATCCGGTCGTGCGCTGCGATCCGGTGAACCAGCGCCCGCCGACTGCGGTGAGGACGTCGGGTGTGCCCTGTACGGCGGTGCGCTGCATGTGGTGCAGAACTCCGCGGATGCCACCCAGCTCCTCACCGCCGCCGGCACGGCCGGGACCGCCGTGTACGAGGACTGGAAGGGGAGAGCCGTGGCCGGTGGATTCCTTGGCGTCGTCGCGGTTCAGCACGAGCACTCTGCCGTGAAAAGCTGCGAGGCCCAGCACCAGTCGACGTGCGATGTCGGTGTCGGCAGTGACCACCGAAGCGACGAGGCTTCCCTCGCCATGGGCCGCGAGTTCGATCGCATGATCGATGCCGTCGTATCCGATGACGGTGCTGACGGGTCCGAAGGCCTCCAGTTCGTGTACCTCGTGCGCATTCTCTTCCGCCCGGAGAAGGACTGGGGAAAGGAAGGCTCCTGACTGGCCGTCGGCACCGACCACGTCGACGTTGTCCGGGTCTCCGAATACGATAGTTGCCGACTTCGTCAGACCGCGAATGGATTTCAAGACCTCGTCACGCTGTTCGATGCTGGCGAGAGCTCCCATAGTGACGCCATCAGCATCGGGGTGTCCCACGACCACTTTGTTCAGTCGCTCGGATGCGGCATCGACAACGGCGTCGACCAGCGAGAGCGGGACCAGGGCGCGCCGGATCGCCGTGCACTTCTGGCCCGCCTTGACCGTCATCTCGGTGACGAGTTGTTTGACGTACAAATCGAATTCGGGCGTTCCTGGTACGGCGTCCTCGCCGAGGATCGACGCGTTGAGTGAATCGGCTTCGGCATTGAAATGGACACCCTTGCCGACGACGTTCGGGTGAGCACGCAGCGTTGCTGCGGTGTCGGCGGATCCGGTGAATGCCACTGAGTCCTGCCCGCCGAGGTGATCGAGGAGGCCGCGTGCACTACCGGAGAGCAGTTGGACGGAACCCTCTGGGAGCAAGCCTGACTCGATGATGCGCCGGAAGACGAGTTCGGTGAGATATGCCGTGGAACTGGCAGGTTTGACGATGGACGGCACCCCCGCGATGAATGCCGGTGCCAGCTTCTCCAGGAACCCCCACACCGGGAAATTGAAGGCGTTGATCTGCACGGCGACGCCGCGACGTGATGTATAGATGTGTTGCCCGAGGAAGGTTCCGCCCTTGCCGAGAGGCTCGACGTTTCCGTCCAGAAAGACTGTGCTGTCGGGCAATTCGCGCCGAGCCTTGCTCGCGTAGCTCAGCAGGGTCCCGAATCCGCCGTCGATGTCCACCCCGGAATCTCGCGTCGTCGCGCCGGTGGCAGTGGAGAGTGTGTAGAACTCGGCTTTTCCTGCCATCAACGTGAGGGCGAGAGCCTTGAGCGCGCCGGCACGTTCGTGGAAGGTCATCGCGGACAGTGCAGGCCCGCCGACCTCGCGGGCGTACGTAACCATCTCGGCGAGGTCGATGCCGGTTGCGGAGATCCGGGCCACCTCCGATCCGTCCACTGCGCTCGGCAACGGGGTACCTGCGTCCGGTGCGGCGTACCACTGACCGGCCACATAGCTTTCCAACAGTCTGCTCACGACAACTCCATCTCACCGTACGTTCGGTCGGTAATTACGATCGCCCGGTAACGCCGCGTTGTCAAGGATTCGGCAGAACTGCCTGGAGTCAGGCCTTGCGAAGTCCGTCGAAAGTGACGGCGACGACCGCGTCGGCGATGTCGGAGACGGACTCACCCGCTCGGGGTTTGTACCACTCGATCAGTGAGTTGACGGTGCCGAACATCAGCTTGCTGGCGAGGGCTGGTTCGATGTCCGGGCGCAAGTCTCCCTCCGCTGCGGCGGACGCGACGAGACCTCCGACGAAGTTGTCGAATTCGCGTCGACGAGCTAGCGCGGCGCGCTCGACCGTCGTGTTGCCGCGGACGCGCAGGAGCAGGGTGACGTATGGAAGCTCTGCGACCAGCACCTCTACGCTGCGCCGGACCAGGTATTCGAGCCGGTCGATGTACGGACCGGTGGTGGCGCCCTCTTCGGTCGTGACCGCAAACAGGGCGTTGAGGGCACGCGAAAGGGCGAGTTCGAGAAGTTCTGACTTTCCGGACACATGGTGGTAGATCGAGGACTTCGTGATGCCGAGTTTCTTGGCGAGCACCTCCATGCTGGCGCCGTCGTAGCCCTTGTCGTTGAACACCTTCACGGCCACGGCCAGGAGCGAATCGAGGTCGTAGCCGGGACGTCCGGGGAGGCCGGTGCGTCGAGTGGGGCGTGCCGTAGTCATGTCCCCATCTTCTCAGTTCGGGCAAAGCTGTGCACCATCCTCGTTCTCACCCTTGCCAAACGACCGAATGTTCGGTTACTAATGGAGAAGAGCGAGAAGGAGCGAATGTGAACACCCTGCACGTGGACGAGCGCGAGGATCGCGTCGTGGTCACCCTCGACAGGCCCGCGCAACGCAATGCGATCAACGCGGAAATGATCGACGAACTGCATCAGGTTTGTGGACGCCTCGAACGGGATCCGAAGCTGCTCCTGCTTGCGGGGCGCGGCGACCACTTCGCAGGCGGCGCTGACATCGCGGAGCTCCGAGAGCGCGGACGAGAGGAAGCGTTCGCGGGTATCAACCGCACGCTGTTCGACCGAATCGGAAAGCTCCCGCTTCCCACCGTGGCCGCCGTGAGCGGCTACGCGCTCGGCGGTGGGGCAGAGTTGACCTACGCCTGCGACATTCGCATCGCGACAACGACGGCGGTCTTCGGGAATCCGGAGCCCAATCTCGGCATAATGGCAGCCGCCGGCGCCAGCTATCGATTGCCGAAGCTCGTCGGCGTCTCGATCGCGAAGCAGGTGCTCCTCGGTGCCAGGAACCTCGACGCCGAGCAGGCGCTACGAGCGGGCCTGGTTGTCGAGGTAACCGAACCGAACTGCCACGTCGACGCAGCGCATCGGCTGCTCGACCGCATTTCCCGACTGTCCCCGCTGGCACTGCGATTGACCAAGATCATCGTCGATGCGCCGGGATCGCATCCGTTTGCCGACGACATCGCCCAGGCCGTCCTGTTCGAGAGTTCGGACAAGCGCGATCGCATGACGGCCTTCCTGGAGAAGAAATCATGACTGAAGCAGTTGCACCGAAGACCGTCGGA
The DNA here is from genome assembly GCF_048573875.1 of Rhodococcus sp. SB1D. NCBI lineage: Bacteria > Bacillati > Actinomycetota > Actinomycetes > Mycobacteriales > Nocardiaceae > Rhodococcus > Rhodococcus sp. SB1D. Next base: position 101,773 of record NZ_JBMAIQ010000003.1, on the reverse strand, counting down.
GTCATCGGCGGTGGACGCATGGGTGCGGGTATCGCCCAGGTGTTCGCCAGTCTCGGCGGGGCGGTCACCATCGCGGAGAGTGGCGACACCGCGGCCGCGTTGCAGCGTGTTTCCGCCGGCCTCGACAGAGCTCACGAGCGAGGGAAACTCGACGACCAGGACCCCGCGACGGTGCTGGCGCGCGTGAGCACCGTGGACGCAGTGACCTCGTTGCCGCCGTCGCTCGACCTGATCGTCGAGGCGGTCCCGGAAATTGCGGCCCTCAAGGTCGAGGTGCTCGCCGCTGCGGAAACCGTTGCCGGAGAAAGCACCGTGATCGCCAGCAACACCAGTTCCATGTCGATCGCCGAACTCGGCGCAGCGCTGACGGATCCGGGCCGGTTCATCGGTATGCACTTCTTCAATCCAGTCCCGGCGTCGCTGTTGGTCGAGATCGTCCGGGCGCCTCAGACCCGCCCCGAGGTTGTCGACTCGGTACGAGCATGGGTGTCGATGCTCGGCAAAGCCGAGGTGCTCGTCAACGACTCACCTGGTTTTGCAACCAGCCGGCTTGGTGTCGGTCTCGGGCTCGAAGCCATCCGCATGCTCGAAGAGGGTGTGGCGGACGCGGAATCGATCGACCGAGCAATGGAATTGGGGTATCGGCATCCGATGGGCCCGCTGCGTTCGACAGATCTGGTCGGGTTGGATGTGCGCCTGGCGATAGCCGAACACCTCGCGAGCACGCTCGGTGATCGATTTGCACCTCCAGCACTGCTGCGAGAGAAGGTGGCTCGCGGCGAGTTGGGGCGCAAGACGGGACAGGGTTTTCACACATGGAGCTGAACCGAACTGCCTGCGAAAGGAACATCGATGACTGACGTGATTCGCTTGGAGATCGAGCGAGGTTTGGCGACAATCACTCTCGACCGACCCAAGGCCGCCAATGCCGTCAACGGCGAAATGAAGTCTCAGCTGCTCGAAGCGTTGCTGCAGGTCCACACGGACGCAGAGGTTCGAGCGGTGTTGATTCTCGCCGAAGGCAAGAACTTCTGCGTCGGTCAGGATCTGGGCGAGCACGCTGCAGCGTTGGATGCTGATCCTGCGCACGCGATGGATACCGTCGAGGCGCACTACAACCCCATCGTCACGGCGCTGTCGACGCTCTCTGTCCCGGTCGTGGTGGGTATCGGCGGAGCCTGCGTCGGGGCCGGGTTGGGAATCGCGTTGGCCGGAGACATCCGTGTCGTGGGGGCTCGCGCGAGCTTTGCGACGGCATTCACCGGCATCGGTCTGGCCAGTGACTCCGGGCTCAGTCATGCGCTCGTGCACGCGCTCGGACCTAGCCGCGCCAGTGGCCTGATGTTGCTCGGCGACAAGTTCGACGCGCAGAGCGCGCTGGAGTGGGGCTTGGTTCATCGCGTGGTGGCCGACGAGGACGTCGCAGCTGAGGCTCGGGTACTCGCGCGTCAGCTTGCCGACGGACCCACCGCGGCCTTCGCCCACGTGAAATCGCTGATCCGTGCCGTTGCTCCTGGGCTTTCCCAGACGCTGGCGGCCGAGGCGAACGCACAGGTGGAGCTGGGTTCCACGGCAGATCATCGAGGCGCAGTCACGGCTTTCCTGTCGAAGCAGAAGCCGGTTTTCGAGGGCCGCTGATTTCTGGTGCGGCGAAAGATTCTCTTGTGTGCTGGGACACCTCGGTGCATACTAGTTACCAACCGATCATTCGGTAATAAAAGGTAGGTACGATGACCAACGTGGAAGCTCCACAAGACCTGCAGAACCTGTTCGACGAGACGATCGCGGCAGACCAGCGCATCGAGCCTCGCGACTGGATGCCGGACGGCTACCGCAAGACTCTGATCCGCCAGGTCGCCCAGCATGCGCATTCCGAGATCATCGGAATGCAGCCCGAGGGAAACTGGCTCACCCGTGCGCCTTCGTTGCGACGCAAGGCGATCTTGATGGCGAAGGTCCAGGACGAAGCCGGGCACGGTCTGTATCTCTACTCCGCGGCCGAGACGCTCGGTGCCGATCGTGGCGATCTGACCACCAAACTGATCGAGGGAAAGCAGAAGTACTCCTCGATTTTCAACTATCCGACGCTGACATACGCCGACGTGGGTGTGATCGGCTGGCTGGTCGACGGAGCTGCTATCTGCAATCAGGTTCCGCTGTGCCGCAGCTCCTTCGGGCCGTATGCGCGCGCGATGATCCGTGTGTGCAAGGAGGAATCGTTCCATCAGCGGCAAGGCTTCGAGCTGTTGGCGACGATGATGCGCGGCACGGAAGCTCAACGGGCAATGGTGCAGGAAGCCGTCGACCGATGGTGGTGGCCCGCTCTGATGATGTTCGGACCGCCGGACGACGAATCGCCGAACACCGAGCAGTCGATGAAGTGGCGCATCAAGCGGCACACGAACGACGAACTGCGGCAACGATTCGTGGACATGTCGATACCGCAGGCCGAGATACTCGGTGTGACCTTCCCTGATCCCGACCTGCGCTGGAACCCCGAGCGTGGCGCACACGATTTCGGCGAGCCGGACTGGAGCGAATTCATGGACGTGGTCCGCGGCAACGGAGCGGCGAGCGTCGAGCGGATCACCAATCGGAAAGCCGCACACGACAACGGGGCCTGGGTTCGCGACGCCGCGTACGCCTTTGCACAGCGCGAGAGACTCGCGCACGATCGCACGACTGGGGAAACATCATGAGCGAGAACGATCAGGTACAGCGCGATCAGGTGCGGGGCGAATGGCCTTTGTACGAGGTATTTCTGAGGGGAAAGCGCGGACTGAACCACGTGCATGTCGGATCCCTGCGCGCGGCAGACGATCAGATGGCCCTACGCCACGCGCGCGACGTCTACACCAGACGTAACGAAGGCGTGAGCATCTGGGTCGTGCCGTCAGCGAACATCGTGGCTTCGAGTCCGGCAGAAAAGGATCCGTTCTTCGCGCCGAGCGGCGACAAGGTCTACCGGCACCCGACTTTCTACGACATCCCGGACTCCGTTCCGCACATGTGAGAATCACTTCGACTTCGAGGACCAACAGATGAACGATCACGACAGTGCCTACGACGGCCTGGTCGACGGTGACGGCCACGGTCAGTGGGCGTTCGGAACGAGCTTCGACGACCCCCTCGCCGGCGTCGACACCACGGTGCCAGGCGATGTCGATCTCGGTGCGCTGGCGCGCTACTGCCTCATGCTCGGCGACGACGCGCTCGTCAGTTCGCAGCGACTCGCCGAATGGTCGACGCGGGCACCGGAACTCGAAGAAGAGGTAGCTCTCGCCAACGTCGGCCTGGACTTGATCGGGCAGGCCAGGCTGCTGCTGGCTCGCGCGGCAGCAGCCGATTCCACTGTGGTTCCGTTCATCTCCGATACGTCACCGGTGCCGGCTGAAGATGCGCTTGCCTTCTTTCGTGATCAGTTCGGTTTCCGCAACGTGAGACTGGTGGAACTCGCCAACGGCGACTTCGCACACACGGTCGTTCGGCTACTCGTGTTCTCGACCTGGCGGCTGGCGCTGTTCGATCGGCTGCGCATGTCGCGCGATCCGGTTCTCGCAGCTGTGGCGAACAAGGGCGTCAAGGAACTGACCTATCACCGCGACTACGCGGCAAGATGGGTCGTCACCTTGGGCGCCGGCACGGCAGAATCCAAGCGTCGGACGGCCGACGCCTTGCTCGAGATCTTCCCGTTCGTGGACGAACTCTTTGTTCCCACTCAGGACGAACTCGTCTTGGCAGAAGTTGGCGTCGGAGTGGACCCGCGTACTGTTCGGCCGGAGTTCGACGCTGTTCTTGCCCAGGTCCTCCATGCAGCCGAAATGGAAGAGCCCCCTTCGCGTTTCTCCGGTTTCGTCGGCGGCCGCGGCGGGCGTGCCGGACTGCACACCGGGGCACTGGGGCTACTTCTCGCCGAAATGCAGAGCGTCGCTCGGGAGCATCCGGAAGGGGTGTGGTGACCGTGACTGCCGCTACCGTCTCTTCCGCTACTGTCTCTTCGGCGCAGGAGATCGTCGCCTCGGTGATGGATCCGGAGATGCCACTGTTGACCTTGGCTGATCTCGGCGTCATCCGATCGGTCGACGTCGAAGCGAACTTGGTCTGTGTGACAATCACTCCCACCTATTCCGGGTGTCCGGCGATGGCGACGATGCGAGACGACATCGAGCACAAGCTGACCGACGCGGGGTACGGCAGCGTCCAGATCAAGACTCAACTGTCGCCGCCTTGGAGTTCGGATTGGATCAGCGAAGAGGGGCTCGCGAAACTTCGGACGGCCGGGTACTCGGTGCCGGGGGCCGCGCCGCGTCGCACCTCCGGCCCGATCGCCTTGACCTTGACGGCCAAGCCGCGCGACATCCTGTGCCCCCAGTGCGGTTCGGCAAACACCAGACTGAGTTCGGAATTCGGTGCGACCCTGTGCAAAGCGCTCTATCGCTGCCTCGACTGCCTCGAGCCGTTCGATCACGTGAAGGAGATCTGAACAGATGAGTACCGCAACGACGAACCGGAACAAACCATTTCACCCGTTGACGGTCGCCGGTGTCGAATCACTGTGCGACGACGCAGTTGCCGTCACCTTCGACGTGCCTGCCGATATCACCGATCAATTCGACTTCGGCGCCGGGCAGTCACTGACACTGCGGCGGATGATCAACGGCGTCGAACACCGTCGCTCCTACTCGATCTGTGCACCGGTAGGGGCGTCTCCACGGGTGGGGGTTCGCGAAGTGGCAGACGGACTCTTCTCCTCCTGGTTGGTGCGAGACGTCAAGGCCGGGGATCGAATCGACGTCCAGGGCCCATCTGGCAATTTTGTCGCCGATCCGGCATTGGGTGGACGGCACGTTCTGATCGCGGCGGGCTCCGGAATCACGCCCATGTTGTCCATCGCTGCAACACTGCTGGTGAACCCCGAGGCCGATGTCACCCTGCTGTACGGGAACAGGCGCACCCGTTCGGTCATGTTTGCCGAAGAAATCGCCGACCTGAAGGACCGGTACGGTGCACGCCTGGACGTTATTCATGTTCTCTCTCGCGAGCCGCGCGAGGTCGAGTTGTTCTCGGGCCGTCTCGACGCCGACCGGTTGCGCGAGATCTTCATCTCTCTCGTTCCGTGCGACCAGGTCGACGGCTTCTGGTTGTGTGGTCCGTTCGGGATGGTCAACGACGCCCAGGAAGTACTGGCCGGCTTGGGAATTGCCAAGGATCGCATCCATCACGAGCTGTTCTACGTCGACGACGTCGCGCCGCCGGTCGCGGTGCATCGTGAGCCCGGAATTGTGGGACCAGGCAGCGAGGTCACCATCACGCTCGACGGTCGATCGACCACCGCGACACTTCCGCGAGACCAGTCGATTCTCGATGCAGCGGAACAGTACCGATCGGATCTGCCCTTCGCGTGCAAGGGCGGGGTCTGTGGAACGTGTCGCGCCAAGGTCACCTGCGGTGACGTCGAGATGCGCAGGAACTACGCACTCGAAGACTACGAAGTCGACGCGGGTTTCGTACTGACCTGCCAGACCTTCCCTGTCGGTGAACAGATAACAGTCGATTTCGACGCCTGACCGCCCGCACAGCGCCCTCACTGAGCCCACCGGAGACAATCATGACCGAACTCGTCACTGCTACTTCGCAAGAAATCGAATTTGCCAGTCGGGACCGCATTTCGACGCTCCAACTCGAGCGGATGCAATGGTCCCTGATGCACGCGTACACCAATGTTCCGCACTACCGCAAAGCTTTCGACGACGCCGGCGTCCACCCGAGCGACTTGAAGGATCTGAGCGATCTCGCGAAGTTTCCCTTCACCACCAAAGCGGATCTACGTGAGAACTATCCGTTCAAGATGTTTGCGGTGCCACAGGACCGGGTCTCGCGAATTCACGCGTCTTCGGGGACCACCGGTCGCCCGACGGTGGTGGGGTACACGAGCAACGACCTGAACAACTGGGCCGATCTCATCGCGCGCAGTCTCTCGGCCGGCGGCGTGCGGTCTTCGGACAAGGTTCACGTGGCTTACGGGTACGGTCTGTTCACCGGTGGGTTGGGAGCACACTACGGTGCGGAGCGCTTGGGCTGCACGGTCATTCCCATGTCCGGTGGCATGACCGAGCGGCAGATTCAACTGATCGAGGACTTCGAGCCCGACGCCATCATGGTGACTCCGTCGTACATGTTGACCATCGTGGATGCGATGATCAAGAAAGGCATCGATCCCTCGAAGACCTCACTGAGGGTGGGAGTTTTCGGAGCGGAGCCGTGGACCGAACAGATGCGTACCGAGCTGGAACAGCAACTCGACATGCATGCGGTCGACATCTACGGACTCTCCGAGATCATGGGCCCGGGTGTGGCAATGGAATGTGTGGAAACCAAAGACGGGCTCCATATCTGGGAAGACCACTTCTACCCGGAGATCATCGATCCGGTCACGGGCGAAGTGCTGCCGGACGGTGAAGAAGGTGAGCTGGTTTTCACCTCTCTCACCAAGGAAGCGCTGCCCATCATTCGCTACCGAACCAGGGACCTGACCCGACTGTTGCCGGGTACGGCGCGCTCGATGCGTCGGATGCAGAAGGTCACCGGCCGGACCGACGACATGATCATCCTGCGTGGGGTCAATCTGTTCCCCACACAGATCGAAGAGCTGATCCTGACCGTCCCCGCCCTGGCACCCCAATTCCAGTGTGTGCTGGAGCGTCCGGGCCGGATGGATACTCTGACAGTGCGCGTCGAGGCTCGTCCTGACGCGGCAATTTCCGATCATGCGGCAGCGTCTTCGGCGTTGCAGAAGCTGGTGAAGAACAAGATCGGTGTCACGGTCGAGGTGAGCGTTCTCGAACCCGGCGGACTCGAACGCTCGATCGGCAAAGCGCGTCGTCTGATCGACCAACGTCCGAAGGACTGAAACTACTCCAGGGCCATGCGGGTGGCGAAGATTCCGAGAATGCCACCAGCTAGCCATTTCTGAGCCCGCATCCACACCGGACGCGCCATGAGGAAGGTCGACACGGCTGCCGCACAGCACACGATCAACGCGTTGACGGTGACTGCGACCAGGATCTGCACGCCGCCGAGTACGAGTGCCTGTTGCCAGACCGGACCCGCAGTGGGATCGACGAACTGGGGGATCAGGGCCGCGTACATCAGCGCAATCTTGGGATTGAGCAGATTGGTGGTCAACCCCATCCCGAACAGACGGCCGCTACCGTGGCGGTCGACCTCGCCCACCTCGAAAGCGGACTTCCCACCTGGTCGGAGTGTCGACCAGGCGAGATAGGCCAGGTACAGGGCACCACCGATTTTCACCGCGGTGAACACCGTTGGTACGGCGAAGAGAACCGCCGTCAGCCCTGCACACGTGGCGGTGAGGTAGACCAGGAAACCGGTTGCGACTCCGCCGAGCGAGATCAAACCCGCCCGGCGGCCCTGGCTGATGCTGCGGGACACCAGATAGATCATGTTGGGGCCCGGTGTCAGAACCATCGCCAGGGCGATCAGCGCGACTCCCGTCATCGACGCTGACGTGATCATGTCGGTCTCCCACTACTCGATGCGTATGTTTCGTCGAGTACACAAGGGTTTGCAGTCGCGCGCCAAGGTCCAGTTCGCAGGCAGTGGTCCGCTCAGGTGTTGGCCCAGCTGTCGGGCCCGAAGACCTCGTAGTGGATATTCTGTGCCGGGACGTCCCTTTCGAGCAACGATGCGCGCATCGCCAACATGAACGGCATCGGCCCGCAAAGGAAGGCTTGGGTATCGGGCTCCACTGCAATACCTTGCAAATCCGCCCGTCCTTCGTGAACCGATCCGAACGCAACGTGCGTGCCGAGATCCTCGTACCAACGGTGCAGGGTTGCGGCGGGAATCTGGTCGACGAGTGTGCTGAGTTCTGCGCGGTGCGCGTGATCCGCAATGGATCGATCCGCATGGATGACAGATACCGAACGGTCAGCGCCGGTGTCCACGAGATGATTGAGCATCCCGATCATTGGTGTGCAACCGATTCCGGCCGACGCGAGCAGGAGCGGTGAGTTGTCGTCCGGCATGGTGAGATCGCCGAAAGGTGTGGTAACGGAGAGTTCTTGACCTTCGAATACGTTGTTGTAGAGGAAGTTCGACACTTCGCCATCGGGAGTTCCGGAGATACGCTTGACGCTGATCCGCCAGTCTGCGCTGCTCGGTATCGAACACAGGCTGTATTGACGGATCTGGCGGGCGCCGTCGGGCAGCGTAACCCCGACCGAAAGGTACTGTCCGGGAGCGAAGGTGGGGAGTGCGCTACCGTCGAGCGACGTGAGTGTCAGTGAGACGGTGTCGGCGGACTGAAGAACTCGTTCGCTGATTCTGACCGTGCGCCAGACGTCACCGGCGTCGACGCCGGCGAGTTGGTAGAGGCCTCGCTCCATCGTGATGAGGGTTTCCGCCATCAGCCAGTAGACTTCGTCCCAGGCTGCTGCGACGTCGGGAGTGACTGCATCGCCAAGTATTTCGACGATCGCGGCAAAGAGGTGTTCGTGCACGATTGCGTACTGGTCGGGCGTGATTCCCAGCGACGCATGCTTGTGGGCGATACGTGAAAGTATGAGATCGACCTTGGCGCTGTCCGGCTCGAGCTGAAGCGTCGCGAATGCCGCGATGGCGCCGGCGAGAGCCTTCTGCTGTTCGCCCTGCTTCTGATTGCCGCGATTGAACAAATCGCGTTCGAGTTCAGGATGCGCGTCGAACATCCTGCGGTAGAACAGGGTTGTGATATCGCCGATGGCAGCGCCGACCACGGGAAGGGTGGCGCGAATGACCTCGGTTGACTGTGGGGAAAGCATGAGCTGCTCCGTTCGGTCGAAATTCGATTGATCAGCCTGCTTCGTCGCTCCGGGTGGTGAGGCGTAGCAGGACAGTTTTGGACGGCTGCCGGATGACGTCTTCGATCGTGACCGCGTCGAGTGAAACGAAGAACGCTTCCTGTGCTTCGCGCAAAGCGCTCCGAAGGAGGCAACCTCCGCGCAGTGGGCACGGTTTGTCGCCTTCGCAGTCGACGACTTCACCCGGGCCTTCGAGGCGTCTGGCCAGCCAGCCGATGGTGGCGGTGCGGCCGAGTTCGGTGATGGAAAGCCCACCGCCGCGGCCGCGCCTGGTTGTCACGATGCCGAGCTCACCGAGCCGTGTAACCACCTTGGTGGCATGGGAATACGACACGTTGAGCTGCTGCGCAACATCCCGAGTGCTGGGGGAGGCATCCGCGTCGAGTACGGCCAACCGCATGACGACGCGCAATCCCAGATCGGTGAACTGCGTCAGTTGCATGATCTGAACCTACATAATTCGCATATGAGATGACTATTTATGTGAGGGGGATCTCGAGGTACCCCAACCAGGGCGAACGGTACGTTCGGCGCCTCCAGTGCGCTGAACGTGCCGTTCGCTCAGAGACGGGCGGCCGAACCCCCGGCAACGACGCCGAGAAAGTGTGGTGCTCGCCAACCTCGCGCCGCAAAGTCGCGGCTCACCGATGCGATGACCTCCGCTCCGCTTCCTTCCGGAACCAGCGCGATGGCCGAGCCTCCGAATCCGCCGCCGGTCATCCGCGCACCGATCGCGCCGCCGCGTCGTGCTGCGGCAACGGCGACGTCGAGTTCTTCACACGAGACCTCGAAGTCGTCGCGCAACGAGGCGTGCGAGTTGTCGAACAGCTCGCCGACGTCACTGAATCTGCTGTTGCGCAGAAGTTCTGCGGTCTTCCGCGTCCTCTCGATCTCGGTCACGACGTGCCGTGCCCGCGCCCGGAGGATCGGGTCTCGCACTGTCTCGGCCTGGCCTGCTGTAGCCTCTCGCAAGCTGCCGACGCCGAGAGCTGCTGCTGCAGCGACGCATTGAGAGCGCCGCATTCCGTACTGTCCGTCTGCGAGTGAGTGTTTGACCCGGGTGTCGATGACGATCAGGTCGTAACCTGCACCGTGGAGTTCGAAAGGTATGGGTTCGGTGGATCCGTCCTGGCAGTCCAGCAGGAGCGCAGTCGAGGGCTGAGCAAAGAGGGCAATGGTTTGATCCATCCCTCCGGTCGGTGCGCCGACGCCGTCGTTCTCGGCCTGGATGCACACCTGTACCAGCTCATCGCGGGCGAAAGGTGAATCATGAAGTTCGTTGACGGCCAACGCAACCGAACAGGTGAGGGCAGCGGAGCTCGACAGCCCGGCCCCGACCGGTACCGACGAGTCGACGGCAAGATCGATTCCTTCGATCGGGAGGCCTCTGCGCGCAAGAGACCACAGAACGGCTGTGGGGTAGGCGGCCCACCCTGTGGCGATGTCGCCGAGGGGCCCGGTGTACGTCTCGGCGGATTGCCGACTGTGCACGCGGACGACCCCGTCGCTGCGCAGTGCGACGGCAACCAGTGTTCGCTGCTCGAGAGCGACCGGTAGGCACAATCCACCGTTGTAGTCCGTGTGTTCACCGATCAGGTTGACTCGACCGGGTGCCGCCCACACTCCGGTTGCCGGATAGCCGTAGGTGGCGTGAAACTGTTGGAGCACAGAATTGTTCGAGACCGTATCCACTATTTCAACTCCCGTAGGCGGGCCGCGACTGCCTCGGGAACGGTGTCGTTCACCCAGGCGCCCATGGCGGACTCGGACCCGGCGAGGTATTTGAGTTTGCCCGGTGCGCGCAAGATCGAGAACAGCTGAAGATGCAGTCGGCCCAGAGGTCGGTCGATGCGGACGGGAGCTTGGTGCCAGGCCGCGATGTACGGTACCCGGTCGACGCCCGGATAGAAGCGATCGATACGGCGTAGGACATCTTGGTAGACGACCGCAAGCTCTTCGCGCTCTTGGTCGTTCAGCGAGGGGAGGTCCGGGACGTCTCGGTGCGGTGCCAGGTGAATCTCGATGGGCCATCGTGCGGCGGTCGGGACGTAGGCGCTCCAGTGATCTCCGTCGTAGATCAACCGGGCCTTGTCCTCGCGCTCGAACGCCAGAACATCGCCGAGTAGTGAGCGACCGGTGCGCTCGAAGTGTTTGTGCGCCTGCGTCAGCATCGATCGGGTGCGTGGCGTGACATAGGGGTATGCGTAGATCTGTCCGTGTGGATGGGTGAGTGTCACCCCGATTTCTTCGCCGCGGTTCTCGAAGCAGAACACTTGTTCCACAAGCGGATCCGCCGACAACTCTTCGGTCCGAGAAATCCAGGCACCCACAATCGTGCGCATGCGTTCGAGTGGAAGCTCGGCGACGGACGCCGTGTGATCGCTCGAGAAGCACATCACTTCGCAGTGACCGGCCGCTGGGCGATCGCCCGCACCGTCTCCGGGACTGTCAATGTCTTCCTCGGGCGCCGCGGCAAAGCTCGGAAACCGATTCTCGAACACCGCGACGTCGTAGTCTCCGTCGGGTATCTCTGTGGGCGTGCGTGTTTCGTCGGTCGGGCACAATGGACATTCGGCGGCGGAGGGGAGATGTGTCCGTGTCATGCGATGCGAAGCCATGGTGATCCACTCCCCGGTGAGAACGTCGAATCTCATCCGAGACGAGTGGTCGAGAGCCGGCAATTCGCGGGAATCTCGCGCAGAGTGGGCGCGGGCACTGCCGGCATCGTCGAAGTAGAAGATCTGACGCCCGTCGGCGAGGGTGCGACGGGTCGGATCCTGCTTGGGTGTCATGCGTCGACTTCCCATTCCAGAACACCCTTGCTGACAACGGGTTTCCACACTCCGATCGTTGATCCTGTTTCCAGCGCTACGGCATGGGCGGCCAGCATTACCGAGATGGACGCCCAGATCGGACCGCCGTTGTCAGTGGCGTCCGACGCATACTCGGTCACACAATGGTGGAGTGCGCCGCTGCGGGTGTCCACGAAGTAGTGGTACTCGTCCAGTCCGGCAAAGGGAACGAACGAGGGGATGAACATGGTTGCGGCAGTGCCTGCGTCGCGTTGATCGTGTCGATCCATCTCGTCATCGGCGTAGAGGTCTGGATTCTCGTAGATCGTCTCATCCCACGTTTCGAGCAGAGTGAGACGAACTTCTGTTGCGACGTCGATGGGGTAGAAGAATTTGTCCGGGAGCACGCTGCCGAGAAAGAGGCCGGTCCGGTCGTCGTGGGTCAGGCTGCCGTTGTGGACCCGATACAGGTCGCGAAGTTCCTGGGGCCACGTGACGCCGGTCGAGGCTTCGAATTCCTCGATAACGGCGTCACCGAGTCCTGGTTGAAACGCTGCAGCCGTCACCGGTGCGTGTGTACGGCACCACGCTTCGATTCGGCTCCATTCGTTTGCAACGCTCATGGGCTTTACGATACGTCCGAGTCAGGACCCGTGAATCAGGTACTGCAGTGTGTCCACGAGCTTTCGGTCCGAAGCCTCGGACTTTCGGCCGGTGATTCCCGATCGGAGAATTGCGGAACCCTCGAGCAGGCTCACGATGGTCTGCGCTGTCGCGCCAAGTTCAGTCGCATCCAGCTCCGGTTGTGCACACGCGACTGCGCGCTCTACGTGTGCGATGTACTGGGCGTAGAAGTCTCGAAGCACGACCGCGACTTCTTGGTCCGCCGCTGCAATGGCCCATACTTCGACGTACAGACGCACCGTGGCCTGGTCGTCCTGTTCTCCGAGCAGGACTCCGATGAAGTGTTCGGATTCCTCGCGGGAAAGGCTCTGATCCGTATCGGGGACGACGGCAAGGCGATCCAGTGAGCGGGTCAATGCACGTGACATCACTGCGCGTATCAGATCTGCACGGGTGGGGTAGTAGTGCTGCAGATGTCCTACCCGCACTCCGGCCGCGGCTGCGAAATCGCGCATTGCCGAGTTGGCATTGCCCTGAGTAGTGAGGACCTGTTCTGCTGCGTCGAGAAGTGCTGCCGCACGGGCGGCGCCCTTGGAGAGGGTCATGGTCGCAATACTGCCACCCCGAAGCTCTCCAACTCGGAGACGGTGCGGCGAGGGTTCGGAAGCGATTCGGGGAAAGTGACTCCAGGCCGGGCATCGTCGGCCAAGGCTCGTCTGACGGCCAGCGCGCCGCCCACCGCGGTGAGGTGAGCCTGGCCCTGCCGGTCGACGATTGTCGCGCTTGTCGTGCCGCTCGGGCCGGTGACATCGATGCGTACTTGCGCGCTCCCGCCCTTGCCCGGCGAGTACAGGAGTCCGCGTCGTAGCGGTGTGAAGCGGTCGCCGCGACCCCAACGGAACAGACCCACCTTCTTGGCGGCGAGCAGCGCAGTTGTGGATGCATTCGAACTGAAACCTATTCGAGTGCTGGCAGTTTCGGCGCCCAAGGTCATGGGGAACGTGAATTGTTCCGGAGTGTCGATTCTTCCGACCTTGGTGCGCGATCCGGGGAAGTCGACCCAGCGTGTATCCGTCAACGGGCTGACGGTGATCGGGTTTCCTTGCTGCATCACCTCGAAATCCTGCCCGAGCCGATCGATGAAGTCGACGGAGTCCAGCCCGGCAATGTCGTTGACGTCGTAGCGAATCGAGACGTCGATCGTGCTCGTGCCACCCAGTTCCTCGGCCAGCGCTGCGGCGACGATATTGGTGACTCCGCCCATCCATCCGGACGACAGGTACACCGGTGCGCTCGGCGACTTCTGACCCGCCAGAGTGGCGGCGCGAGCGACGCGGGTTGTCCAGCGGGTGATGTCCACGTACGGAATGCCGGCCTCGACGGCGGCGGACAGGACACGATCGTGGGGATCGTTGACCGTCGACACGACCGCGCGTACGGACGCGTCGAAGGGTGTCGGGTCGAGGAGGTCCCAGCGGCGGACGGAAGCGCCGTGACGGCCGGCCAGTTCGTTGCCTCGCTCGGGGGTGCGTCCGGTGAGGAGTAGTGGGAAGTCGGGGGCGAGCAACGCTGTCAGGGCGCTGCCCACGGTTCCGTATCCGCCGGCCACGAGGATCGGGCCGTCGGCTGAATACTGCAATGAATCGGTCATGCACCTAACTCTAGGTCAAATGACCTAAAACGTCGAATGGGGTTCTTTCCGCTGCTCAGTCCCGGTGTCGCACGATGTTGACGACGTTGCCATCGGGTGCCCGGACGAGGAATCGGCGAACACCCCACTCTTCGGTCGTTATGGGGTGCACGATTTCGTAGCCGAGCCTGCGGGCCTCTTCGTAGGCGCCGTCGACGTCGTCCGTGTGGACTGAGATGACCGAGTCCTCGGCCGCAGTGGCGTCGTGCGTGACGAGCTGTACGTTCGCGCCGGTGTCGGGAGAGGTGTAGCGAGCGACCCACCCCATGTTGAACTCTTCGGTGCTCAGGCCGAGAAAGTCGGAGTAGAAGCTCTTGGCGGTTCCGATATCGGCGACTTTGAGATTGGCGGTGATGCGTCGAGCGCGCATGTGGTTCTCCTACCTTCGGCAACAGATGCGCTCGATGATCGTCCGAAAGCGGAGCCATGTCGACTGTGCCGTCCGAAGATGCAGGCCGCCTGGTTGATTCGATCTGTCACTGCGGATCGAACGAGCTCACAGTTCCCCACCGTGAGAAGGGAAGGACGATCAATTGAACCTTGCCGATGACATTGTCGATCGGCACCGTTCCACTGTGTTCGTCATCGAGATGGAAACGTGAATCCTTCGAATGGGCGCGGTTGTCGCCCATCACCCACAGGTTCCCGTCGGGAACCGTGACCGGCCCGAAATACCTTCCTTGGCAAGAGGTACCGTTGCCCGGAATGCGCTTGTCGATGTACGGCTCGGTCAGCGGCTTGCCGTTCACTCGAAGCCCCTCTTCCTCGGACAGGCACTGTACGGTTTGGCCACCGACCGCGACTACCCGCTTCACGAGGTCGTTTTCGTCCGGCGGGACCAAGCCGACGATGGACCCGAGTCCCTGAAACGCGCGAACAATCGAATTGTCGGATCGAATGGATTTGTACTCGTCGTTCCAGGACTCGGGTCCCTTGAACACGACCACATCCCCAGGTTGCGGATCCCCGAATCGATAGCTGATTCTGTCGACGAGGATCTTGTCTCCCGTGCAGCCGGTGCATCCGTGAAGTGTCGGTTCCATGGACTCCGACGGGATCAGAAAGATGCGTCCGACGAAGTTCTGAATGACAACACTCAGGACAAGTGCGACGACAACGAGGATCAGAATCTCACGCCACAGTGGACGTTTTCTCGGGTGATCGGCCACTGCCGATTCAGTGGAGTCGGTCGAGTCCTCGTGGGCGTCGGATTCCGTCACACTCCCGACAATAGATGGCGCAACCAGTCGTCGGCCCGATACGAATCTTCTCGGTTCGTGGGTCTGTCTGTCGGCTGACATGCTTCGGAATTGGATCACATCACGCGCGAAGATCCGGTCGAGATCGGCAATCCGCGCAGTCCTGACCCAAACATCGTGCCGACGAATACCTTTCGCAGAAGCAGGTTGAACAACTCTCCGAGATTCAAGCGTGCAGCACGCCGGCGCCTCTGTTGATCGATTGGCACAATCTTTTGCGAGAGATGGGCATTCTCCCACTGAAGCGTCGGTGCGAGACAGCGCCTCGTAAGGACGACTGTACTTCCGGGCAATTTCTCTCGAACTTGGATTGACCGCACGAAAACCTGATGTTTGGGGGACAATGATCTGGGGCGATCACCTGGGGCGACAAGTCGAGGAGATGCAAATGTCCGAGGCCAAATCCGAAAGCACTGAGTCTTTTTCTGAGACGACATCGCCGGCGGAGCCGTCGAAACAATCGGTGCTCAGGCGGTACTACCCGGCTGCGGTGCCCGTCATCCTCGGCTTGATCATCTATTTCATGCCTGTTCCGGACGGTGTGGATCCCAAGGGCATGCACATGCTCGGAATTTTCGTCGGCACCATCGTGGCGTTGATCTTGCAGCCTCTGCCGACGGGTTCTGTGGCGCTGGTAGGCCTGTCGATCGCCATGATCACCCAGACCGAGACGCCGACGGAAGCGTTGTCCGGCTTCAGTAACACCACGATCTGGCTGATTGTCGCATCGTTCTTCATTGCCGAGGGCTTTCTGGTCACCGGACTCGGCAAACGGGTTGCGCTCATGTTCGTGACCAAACTCGGCAAGTCGAGTCTCGGATTGTCCTACGGAATGGCGTTGACGGACTTGATACTTGCTCCGGCGACGCCGTCGAACACCGCCCGTGCGGGTGGCGTCGTCTATCCGATCATCGTCTCGCTGAGCAAGTTGGAGGACTCCAATCCCGAGCCCGAGGACTCTCGCAAGAAGCTCGGAGCATATCTGCTGCTCACGTCGCTGCAAGTCAACGTCGTGACCTCCGCGATGTTCATCACCGCCATGGCGGGTAACCCTGTGGCCGTCGATGCGGCTGCCAAGATCGGCATCGACATCTCGTGGGGCAAATGGGCGCTGGCAGCATCGGTTCCGGGAATTGCGAGTCTCATCGCGATCCCGTGGGTGATGTCGAAGATCTTCCCGCCCACGATGTTGAAGACTCCGAAAGCACCCGAGCAAGCCAGGGAGGAACTGCGCAAGGCAGGTCCGATCAGCCGCAACGAGAAGATCATGGCCGCCACCTTCGTTCTGCTGCTGGTGCTCTGGTGCCTGGGCTCGCAGCTCAATGTCAATGCCACTACAACAGCATTCGTCGGAATCGGCATCCTGTTGGTGACCAAGGTGCTGACGTGGAACAACCTGGTCCACGACACCGGGGCGTGGCAGACGCTCGTGTTCTTTGCCGTTCTGGTCGGTATGGCAAGCCATCTCGAAGAACTCGGCGTGATCTCGTGGATCGGAACCCAGGTCTCCTCGAGCGTCGACGGTTTGCCGTGGATCTGGGCTTTTGCGATCCTGACCTTGGTGTACTTCTACGCGCACTATCTGTTTGCGTCGAACACCGCGCAGATCGTCGCGATGTACGCGGTGTTTCTCGGCGCGGCGGTGGCAACCGGTGCGCCGCCGCTGTTCTCGGCCCTGGTGTTCGGCTTCATCGGCAGCCTGTTCGGCGGTATCTCGCACTACGCGTCCGGTCCGGCCGGAGTGATCTACGGTTCCGGATACATCAAGACCTCGGAGTGGTTCCGAATCGGTTTCGTGATGAGCGTCGTGATCATCCTGATCTGGACGATCATCGGCGGCGCGTGGATGAAGCTGATCGGCGCCTGGTGACGATCAGTTGTCCTTGCGCCGCAATCCGAATCGCATCGATTCCTTGTTGACAGCGGCAATCGCGGTCAGCGGTATCTCCGCGGGACACACCTGCGCACATTCACCGTAGGTCGAGCACGGCCCGAAATCGGCCTCCATCTGGTGCGACATCGCTCGGGCCCGCTTGCCACGTTCGTTGCGGCCCTGCGTGACGAGAGACAGGTGGGTCAGTTTGGACCCGGTGAAGAGGTGCGCGGCACCGTTCGGGCAGGCTGCCACGCAAGCGCCGCAGCCGATGCACGCGGCGAAGTCCAGTGCAGCTTCGGCACTTTGATGCGAGAGCGGCTGACTGTCTGCGTCCGGCGCGGTTCCTGCATTGACCGAAACGTATCCACCGGCTTCGAGCACCCGGTCGAGCGCAGAGCGATCGACGACGAGGTCTCGGACCACGGGAAAGGCTGCGGAGCGGAATGGCTCCAGTTTGATTCGGTCACCGTCGGAGAAGCTGCGCAGGTGCTGACGGCACGTGGGAGTGTTCGCAACCGGCCCATGGGGAACGTCATCGACGGTGATGCCACAGGACCCGCAGATCCCTTCTCGGCAGTCGGAATCGAAGGCGATGGGTTCGTTGCCGCTCTCCACGAGTTGGTCGTTGAGTCGGTCGAGGAGCTCCAGCAGCGACATCTCCACCGTCGCGTCGTCTATTTGGTAGGTGTCGAATGCGCCGGACGACTCAGGTCCGGATTGGCGCCACACGTCCACGGTGATTTTCATACGTAGTTCCTCGTCTGCAGTGGAACAGCGGTGAAGGACAACGGCTCGTCGTGTCGAACGTGTCTGCCGTCCTGGGCGGTTTCCCACGCGGAGACGAAGCACCAGTCCTGATCGTTTCGCTGCGCTTCGCCGTCGGGAGTCTGATGTTCGGCACGAAAGTGCGCTCCACAGGACTCGTCACGATCGAGAGCATCGACGCACATCAGTTCGGCGAGCTCGAGGAAATCGGCTACCCTGCCGGCCCTTTCCAACTCCTGGTTGAACTGGTTTCCGCTGCCGGCAACTCGCAGGTTCGACCAGAAATCGGTTCGCAGTGCGCGGATTTCGGCGATCGCCTTGGTCAAGCCCTCGGCCGTTCGGGTGACACCGCAACCCGCATAGAGGATCTCGCCCAGTTGTCGATGGAACCTGTCGGGGCCGTGTGTTCCGCCGACCGAGAGCAGCAGGTCCACCCGACCCCTCACGTCAGTGAGCGTCGACGTCACAGCGGGATCGGACAGTTCGAGTGGAGTGGATCCGAGTAGCGGTGCAAGATAATTCGGAATCGCGTACGGGAGGGTGAACCAGCCGTCGACGCATGCCGAGAGCAACGAATTGGCGCCGAGGCGGTTGGCCCCGTGGTATCCCCAGCCTGCCTCACCACCGACGAACAAGCCGGGGATGGAGGTCATCTGGTCGTAGTCGTTCCACAGTCCTCCCATGGTGAAGTGGGCTCCGGGGGCGATGCGCATCGGCACCGTATAGGGGTCTTCGCTGGTGGCGTCGCGATACATCGAGAACAGATTTCCGTATCGCTCCTCGATGGTCTTGCGGCCGAGCCGTGCCAACGCATCGCGGAAATCCAGGTACACACTGTTTTTCAGAGGGCCGACGCCGTGACCGGAGTCGATTTGCTCGCGGGCGGCCCGTGAAGAGACGTCGCGGGGAGAGAGGTTCCCGAACGCCGGATATTTGCGCTCGAGGTAGTAGTCGCGTTCGTTTTCGGGAATGTCGCCGGGCTCACGATCGTCTCCGGGCTTGGCCGGTACCCAGATCCGGCCGTCGTTGCGCAGGGATTCGCTCATCAGAATGGTTTTCGACTGCCACTCGGAGTTGACGGGAAGTGCCGTCGGATGGAATTGGATGAACGAGGGTGAAGCCATCAACGCACCGCGTCGGTGCGCTCGCCAGGCGGCCGTGGCGTTGGAATTCTTCGCAAGTGTGGACTTGTGGAATACGGTTCCGTAGCCGCCGGATGCCAGTACGACGGCATGGCCTGTGGTGGCGCCGATCTCACCGGTCACGAGATCGCGTGTGACTATCCCTTGTGCTCGCCCGTCCGAAACGATGAGATCGAGCATCTCGGTTCGGGTGTGTAGGTTGACCGTTCCGGCTGCGATCTGACGTTGCAGTGCCTGCGACGACGCTATCTGCAACTGCTGGCCTGTCTGCCCGCGCGTGTAGTACGTGCGCGACACCTGAACGCCGCCGAAGGATCGGGTGGCCAGAGTGCCGCCGTACTCGCGAGCAAACGGTGCCCCGATGGCATTCATGTGATCGATGACGCGTACGGATTCTTCGGCGAGACGGAAACAGTCGGCCTCACGGCCCCGGAAATCACCGCCCTTGACGGTGTCCTTCACGAAGCGGGCGAGACTGTCGTTGTCCACTTTTCGAGCGCGAGCAGCGTTGATGCCTCCTTGCGCGGCGACACTGTGTGCACGGCGGGGTGCATCGTGGAAGGTGAAGGACTCGACGTGGTAGCCCAGTTCACCGAGGGAGGCGGCGCAGGCCGCGCCGGCGAGGCCGGTACCGACGACGATGACCGTGAACTTGCGCCGGTTGAGTGGGCTGACGAGCTTGTAGTCGAGTTTGCGAGTGGGCCAGGCCGTCGCCGGATCGCCGGCCGGGACCTTACCGTCCACCGGTGTCCCGATGCTGCGCAGATCGTCGAGTTCGAAGCTGTTCACTTATGACGCTCCTGTCTTCGAGATGGCGCCGGTCATGACCGCGATGGGGATCGACATGTTTCCGACCATCACGACGAGCGCAAAGATTCCGGAGAGTGCAACGCCAATCTGGCGCAGTCGTTGGCCGGTCACGCCGAGATCGTTGACCGCGCTCCAGAGTCCGTGCGCGAGGTGCATTGCCAGCAGAGCCATCGCGACGATGTAGAACGCTGCCACCAGCGGACGCTCGAAGCTGGCAATCAGATTGTCGTATGCGTAACTCTGTGTGCGCGTGGCCGCTTCGTACTCGCTGCTGCCGATGGGTCGGGTTCCGGTCGTGAGGTCGAGTATGTGGAAAATGACGAATAGCAGCAGCACAGCTCCGGTGACGGGCATCGTGCGCGCTGTAAAGGACTTGATTCCCAGACCTTTACGTCGAAATTTTCCTCGAGCTCGGCGTCCGCGGACGGTGAGCAGCCAGGCACACCAGACGTGTGCGACCAATGACGCGAGCAAGACGATGCGAAGAATCCACAGAAGTCCCTCGTAGGGCAGGAAGGGTTCGAACACCGTTCGTAGCCAGTGTGCGTAGTCGTCGAAGTGATCGGCACCGGTGTAGACCTTCAGGTTTCCGATCATGTGGACGAGAACGAAAGCGGCGAAGATCAGTCCTGTCACGGCCATCAGAATCTTGCACGTGATGTTGGACGGCCGCGCTCGAGCTTGGAGTGAATCGCCGGTAGCTCGCGATACACGGGTCGGAGCACTCACAGACAAACCTCCCACGCCAGACTTGCCGGACAGGTGCCGTCAGCCTAAGCCCGATCGAGGTTTTCGGCCAACGGATGGGTGCCCGACTTGTCTGTTAATGCAGGTGAATGGGAGTGTAGGGGTGCTCATTACCCGAAAGTAAGGAACTCGTGAACGATGTTTGACTCGACGTGGCGACGGTGGTCATGGCGCGCCGGAACGGCATCGGCCCTGGCAGTGGCCTTGTTTGCGGTGGGGTCGCCGGCTGGCGCGCAGGAGACCGTCGACCTGGCCGACGTGTTCAACCCGTTGGTCGTGAAGGCACTCCAAGGCGCTGACATTTCCACCGAATTGACTCCACTCGGGCTCTCGTCCGATGATCCGTGGTTCGACGAACCTGAAATCGAGCCGGGTACCGCCCCCGGCACACTTCTCAAAGCGCGTCCGGTCAGCGTGCAGGTCTACCAGGTCCGTCCCGACGTGGTCTCGGCTCACCAACTCATGTACACCACCACTGATCACTTCGGTCGGCAGGTGATCAGCACCGGAATTCTGATGATTCCCGAGGACGGAACTGCGCCAGGTGATCGCAAGATCATCGGATACGCCGAGGCGAACGACAGCCTCGGCGCGAACTGCGCACCAAGTCACCAGTGGACCGGCGGCAATCAGAGCGACCCGGCGATGTTCTCGGCGCTCGGCCCGGTGGCTCAGATGTTCGGCCACGGCTGGGCAGTGATGATGAGCGACGTCGGCAACGACGGCGACACTGCTCCCCATCCGTTCTCGATCGGACAGTTCTCAGGGAAGGCAACGCTCGACGGCGTTCGGGCAGCACTCGCGCTTCCGGAAGGTGGCCTCGAATCAGACACCCCTGTCGGCATCTACGGTGTCGCCGGAGGCGGTGTCGCAGCGGGCTTTGCCGCGGAACAGGCCCATGAATATGCGCCGGAACTGAACGTCCAGGCCAGTGCCATTCAGGCGATGATGATCGACCCGGCAACGTTCGAGGAAACAGCGGCCGGTGGGATCGGTTCCGGATTCGTCTTCTCGAGCATTCTCGGATTCGACGCGGGCTACCCCGACGTTCGGCTCGACGATCATCTGACTCCGATCGGTCACAACGTCGCCGCAGCCTTCCGCGCGTCCTGCCAGGCGCTCTACCTCGGACTCCCATTCGTTCCGTTCGACGTCCTACTCACCAACCCTTCGCCCCGAACGATCCCTGCGCTGGCCGCGGCGTACGCGGACAACACGTTGGGAAAGCAGGCGCCGGCTTCCAAGCTTCTGATTTCTTCCTGTGAGGACGACTTTCTCGTTCCCTTCAGTGAGGCAGAGCAATTGGCGCAGACATATCGAGCAGACGGCGGCAACGTGGACCTGCTCCCGTCGCAGTGCGGGCCGCTCGATTACGTTACCAACCTGTACAAGACGGTGACCGATCAGCTGGGTATGCAGGACATCGCCTGGCTGGCAAAGACGTTCGACGAAGCCGAGGGACGATGAGCTTGCGGAAGTCTCTGACGCGCAGGGATTTTGCGCGCACGGTTCTCGTTGCTTCGGCAGGTATCGGCGGTGCCGTCGTACTGGGAGGCAGGGCGTCCGCGGGTACTGGTGAGCTCGACAGGTACCTCGACCTCGAAGCAGTGAACGCAAACGCCGAAGCCACGGGCGGTCTGCATCCTTCTCTGCCATCGGATTCCGCGACGCTGCGGTCTTTGATGGATACCGCCCGAGCCTCGGGAGTGGATCCGCATCGCTATCAGACACTGCTCAAGCAGTACTGGCTCGCGGTCGGGACGGAGTCGGCAGGTATCGATCTCGCTTCGTGGACTCCGTTCGACGGTGTGCACGCGAATCTCGGAAACCTCACCAACACTTTCCAATTCTACGAGCGACTCCAGCTCGAGCATCGAGAGCTGCAGTGGGCAGGTATGGGAGGGATGGTCGGGCCCGCTTTCGCCGGTGGACTCCTCGACTTGGACTACGGGCGGGTTGTGCTGGAAGTCCAAGCGATCAGCGAGGCGATGGCACTGGTGTGGCGAGAGATCGACCGCATCGGGGCGCCGGTTGCATCGTCGATGGGAGCGCCCGAGGACATTGCGGCACTTCTCCAGGTCGGCCACGAGATTCGCCCCGAGGACGTGATGTGGTTCCAGGGGAAAGTGATTGCAATGAGCAAACACATCTTCTCGGACCTGATTCCCATGCACATGGCGTGGGTTCACGACGGTGTCGACGGCATCGCCGAACTCGATCGCGCAGGGCTGCTCGACGAGAACGCCCGTATCGCGTGGAACAACATTGCCTCGGGGACACCGGAATCGGTCTTCGACGGCAATGTGCGTCTGCTGCGAAGGGAGCAGTACCAGTCGGTGGGTGATCAGTGGGACGAGGCGAAGGCCTACCGCGGTAGCGTTGGTCGCTCGTTGACTTACCTGACCACCTTCGCCGCATCACCGTCGATGCCTGGCGTCGTGCCGCCACGCGAGTCGAACCCGCTCTCGTTCGAGGTGGGCAATGCTGTTGTGCAAACGCCGCTTCCGGACTTCAACTGGGCGGACCGGGATGGTCGTTGGACCTACATCAACGATCAGTTGCTCCCGGTCTACAACAACCTGATGAAGAATCAACCGGAACTGTGGCGAGCGACGCTGGCCGCGCCCGTCTCCGTTCGGATAACCGAGCAGCGAATGATCGCTCGCTTGCCGGACATGTTGCGGTCCATGTTGTCGACTCTGGCGATTACGGTCAACTGAACTCGGCGGTGGCGGGGCCTCAGGGTCCCGCCACCGCCCGTGAACTTGTCGGTCAGGCCTGGCTCAGCTCCGCTTGCATGCGCGCGGAGTCCTTGCCGACAGTGCGGGTAGCCAGGTAGATGAATACCGCGGTGAGTGCCAACATGATCGGCACGAGATACATGGCCGAGTTCAACCCGTCGCCGGCGTACTGAGCCAACTTCCCGGTACCTGCATCTGCAAGTGCACGCTTGGCGAACCAGTCCGAGATCGCTCCAACGGCAACCGGTCCGGAGAATCCGCCGAGAAGGTACATGGCAGCGAAGAACAGCGCCGTCGCAGTGCCGCGGAGCCTGGGAACCACGACGTCGTGAATGGCGGGGTAGACGCTGATGTAGAAGCCGTAGGCCAGAAGCCACCCGGCCGAGAACAAGAGCGTGAACATCACGACGTTCCCGCCGTGTTGCAACAGTGCCAGCGCCGTCAAAGGTGCCGCCAATGCCGAGGTTCCGACACCGATCATCAACCGTGCGCGCGGTGAGCGTGCGCTGGCCTTGTCAGCGTAGCGAGCGCCGAGAAGCAATCCGATCAGGCCCGTGATTCCGACGATGATGCCGGTGACCGATGCCGCAGCAGTCAGTTTCAGGTGGTACTGGCGCATCAGAAGCGGGACGACAAACGAATTCACTGCGTAGGCGGCGAAGTTGAACGTCAGTCCGGCAAGGATGAGCCAACGAAGCGTGGGAATTGCGAGCAGACGACGGATCGGACGGGTGATCGGTGCCTGTGAAACAGCGGCTGCGCGGGCCTCCGGACTTTCGGAACCACCACGAACCGGATCTGCCATGCGGTAGAGCACGACTGCCAGCAGGACACCGGGAATCGCCGCGAGGAAGAACGGTGCACGCCAGCTGTCGAATGCCTCGGCGATCTTGCCGACGGTGAAGTAGGCGAGCATGAGGCCAATCGGCAAACCGAGCATGAAGACACCAAGTGCGCGTGAGCGTCGTTCTGCCGGGTAGATATCGCCGATCATCGAGTTGGCTGCAGGTGTGAAGGTCGCTTCGCCCACACCGACGCCTAGACGCGCGAGGATGAACAGCACATAGCTGCCGGCGGCACCGGTTGCTGCCGTCAGTCCGCTCCACACCAGGAGTCCGATCCCGATGATCTTGGGACGGTTCTTCGTGTCGGCCAACCGGCCCAGAGGCAGTCCTGCGACTGCGTAGACGAGGGTGAATGCAGAGGTGATCAATCCCAATTGCAAGTCGCTGAGCGAAAACTCGTTCTTGATCGGCTCGGCAACGACCGAGGGGATCGCCCGGTCGAAGAAGTTGAGCATGTTTGCGAGAAATAGTGCGACGAGTGTGCCGCCGAGAAGTTTGTCGCGTGTTCCGACAGGGGCGCCGTCGACGGACGGCAGCGGCGGAGCGTCTCGTTGAATTGACATGATTGTTCCACCCTTTTCGCGAGTGCTGAATGAATTGTGTTGGGGGAGAAGCTCAGGACAGAGCGTCGGCGACGGTTTTGCCGATCGCCTGCATCCCGGCCGCAGTGGGATGCAGTGGAACCGCCGGCTGGCTAGGGACGATTCCCGTGTAGTAAGCAGTGGCAGAGTCCGTGCAGATGTCATGTCCGGCAGTGGTTTCGGTGATGTCGATGTACTCGACGCCGTGACGGGCCGCAGTTGCTGCCATGACCGTGTTGCCGTAGTCGATCACACTCTGGAGATAGTCGGCGTCGCGCGGCCAGAACGGCTGAGTGCCGGGGCAGCCGCCACCACGGATGTATGTTCCGTATCCGACCACGACGATGCGCGCCGACGGTGCTCGATCCTGCGCGACTTCGATCATGGAACTCCAACCTGTGGACGCATTTTCGATCATTTGTCGCTGTTGATCGACGCCACCGGAGGTGAACTTGTCACGGCAGGACGTTCCGGTGGGTTCGGGGAGTGGATTGACGCAGCTCAGAACTGTCGGGAACAACGAGATGTCGTTGGCACCGATGGTGATGGTGACGAGGTCGGTATCAGGCCCCAATGCTGTTGCCTGCGGTGATACTTGACCGGAGAACGTCGATTGTGCGGTGTCCGTGATGTTGGCGGATCGCGCCGACGAGCAGGTCATATCCGTCAGTTGAGCGCCGAGTTCTCGCGCCACCACGGACGGGTAGTTGTCGAGTGATCGTAGACAGCCCGGTGACGACGAGTCCTGCGCGGTGACCAGTGGGCCGGCCGCCGCGGAATCGCCGAGCGCGACGTACTGGATAGTGCTGACCGGTGTCTCGGCACTCGACACACCGGTCCCGAGAGCCGCGATCGAACCGGCAGCCACGACGCCTGCCAGAATGGCTGCGCTGCGCGTTTTCCACGTCACTCGAGGCTCCTCTTGGTCGAAGGTGGGACTTCCAGTTACGCCGCTGATTGTGAATTCGTGAGTGGCGTGGGTTACATAGTGATAGGAAAAAGGCAGGTCGGCCTTGTGGTGACAATTCAATTCTGTGGAGGGTTTTGTGTCAGGAAACAAAGATCTGCCGTTCGAGCCGATCCTGGTTGGTGGCAGATCTCTGGCCGACCGACTGGCGCAACGCACCCATCCACTGGTCATTGAGACAGTCGATCTGGTCCACCGCGACGTCACCTTCTACCGGTTGCTCCCTGACGAGGCATTACGTAACGACGTAACCACCATCGTGAGGCGCAATCTGGAACTGTTCATTTCGATGCTGCGGACCGGCGCCGATCTGGCGCCCGAGTTGCTCGCCGACATCAGCGAATCGGCTCGCCAACGGGCTCAGGAATTGGTTCCGCTCGGTGAGGTGCTGCGGGCATATCACCTGGCTGCCGGGCTGTGGTGGGAGACCATCAGCGAATGGGCGGTCCCGGAAGACGGTGTCGCACTTGCCCGCACCGGACGACTCTTGAATGCATACACCGCGGCCTCCGCGTCGGCGGTTCTTGCCGGCTACGGTTCCGACCACGCCACCCAGACGGACGAGGATTCTGCGCGAAGGTCATTGTTCGTAGCACTTTCGACGGGTGTCGATGTTGATCGGGTCTCCGACGATGTGGGAATCAGGTTGGCGCGCCTGTACTGGGTGGTGGCGCTGCACGTCGAACGGAATGACGACGAGTCCTCGACCGAGGTGGACACTGCCGTCGCCGAGCGGAGAAAGGTGCGCCACCTGCAACGAGAGCTCGATCAGGTGGGGCGTGACAAAGCGCTCGGGGTGCTCGGGAGCAGTGGCGGAGCCGTACTGATTCCTATTGTGGAATCGGAACCCGCTGAGGGGAACTGGGCGTCGAGTCCGCAGTATTTGTCATTGTGTCGACGATTGGGTGATCTCGAGAAGGTCATCGGTGCATCGACGGTTGCCGCCGTACATGTCGCGGCACCGCCGGCAATTCCCGCAGCGGTGTCGCAGGCGCGCGAGGTGCTGAACGTTGCCCGAAAGTACGGCCGTACAAGTGGGGTCGTGCGTCTCGAGGATCTTGCAGTCGAGTATCAACTGACCCGCCCGAGCGCTGCGCTTCCGATCCTCGCAGATGTGTTGTCGCCGTTGGAGTCCGATCCTGCCGTGCTCGAGACGCTCGAATCTTTCATCGACTCCGGATTCGATCGAGCTACCACCGCTCGGCAGTTGCACGTACACCCGAACACGGTCGTGTACCGCCTGCGTAAAGCGAGTTCCCTGACGGGACTCGACCTGTCGTCACCGAAAGACCTTGTACAGGTCACCATGGCGCTGGGAGCGCGTCGCGCAATCGGCATGGAGGCGGACTCTTCCCAAACGTGATGCGTCTGTGGTTCTCTGTGAACGTGTCTGATTCTCGGATTGGCAATCCGGCCGGGAGACATGGCCAGACTGGGTCAGCTGATGGTGCAACGAGGCGCGTGGCGTGATCAGACGTTGATCGGCTCCGCCTACCTCGACGAGTTGTCCGCGCCCTCTCCGTCCAATGGGGGGGTACGGCTTCTTGACCTGGGTGAACGCGGGCGAGGACTTCTACTCCGTGAATGCGCCGGTGAGCAAGTATGTTTCGCATCCGGTGTGGCAGAACGCGCCTCGGGATCTCTATCTCCAGGAGTTCTTGCGGCTTGTCGTCGCTTCGATCGTGGACGTTCCACCGCCGCCGTACGTCGGGCCTCCCGTGCATGGGTCGGGTGGTCCGCTCATCGACGATCCGTCACAGCTCGTCGGCTTCGCGAACCCCGAATTGATCTTCGACACGATGGTCGGGACGGGGCGAGCAGGAACACCCGGATGCAACATCGTGATCTGCAACAACGAATTGTTGCCGTTCAGTGTCGCCGACCTGCTCGGGGATGCTGCAGCTCAGATCGGTAACGCGGCAGGCGCGTCGATTCGAGATGCTGGTAGATGACGGTTTCGAACCCGAATTGTTGCCCAATATTTATGTTTAATCTGTGTGACGGTCAGTGAACAGTAAATTTGAGTCAAATGATGCAATCGCGACGAAATGTTCGTTACCGTGGGCTGGACAATCGACAATCTGGGGGTTCGGCTACATGGCAAATGTTCGTAGGTCTCTGACGAAGGGATTGATTGCTGCTTCGGTAATCGCCGCAGCCGGAGTGGGATTGTCGCCGGCGACAGCGAGTGCCGACATCACTCCGACGACGGTCGTCAACGGCATCCTGTCGACGGTGGGCGGCTGCCAAACACCGGTGCGGTCTCTCATTCTTGCGTGCACGAGTGCTGAGACGCTGACACGCCAGTCGCCCGTGCTGCTCGACCTCAACCCCGTGGGCACGAACATCGTCGTCTTGGGTGCCGGCCTCTTCGACGACGGCACGATGCGTCCGATGTTGGTCGACCGGCTTCAGGCGGCGCTCCAGCTGGCCCGTCAGTACCCGCAGTCTCCGATCATCACAAGCGGTGGGGCTCCGAAGGCCGGAGTAACGGAAGCCAGGGCAATGCGCGAATGGCTCGTTGCCAACGGCGTCAACCCGGGCCGGATCACCGAAGAGGGAACTTCGTGGTCGACAGTCGAGAATGCGATCAACTCTGCGCGGATTCTCGCCGATCGAGGCGCGACCGGCGTGGTTGTGGTCTCGAGCGCCAATCACGTGGAGCGCGCGATGGTGGACTTCCGCGTTGCAGTTCTCGGCCGGATCCCGGTCGCAGGCGTAATCGCTGCAACCTGACGTCAGTGATTGTGGGAGTTGGACTTTCGCCAGTTCAACGGCGAGGCGTCGAATCGTCGACGGAAGGCGCGGCTGAACGCTGCATCGGATTCGTAGCCGACAGTTATCGCAATGGTTCCGACCGGCTCGGTGGTTTGCACGAGTAGTTCGGCGGCACGGTCGAGTCGGCGCTCGGTGATGTAAGCGCCGGGCGTCTGGCCGACCAGTCGCGAGAAGCGCTCCGCAAAAGACGATCTCGACAGGGTGGACAGCGTCGCCAGTTCGTCGATGGTCCAGTTGCGTGACGGGTCGTTGTGGACGGCCTCGAGGGCCTGCCCGATTCGTGGATCCATTGCTGCGGTCAACCATCCGCCGTTCGATCCGTCCGCTCGAGCCCACGCTCTGAGGATCTGGACGAAGAGAAGGTCGAGAATCCGGGAAACCATCACGGAGGAACCAGGTTTCGGATCGTCCACCTCGGCGCCCAACAGTCGGCTGCTCACCTCGAGCCACTCGACCGGGGTTCCTTGTGTCGCGCGCAGTTCGACGAAGTCCGGCAGAACGGACAGCAGTCGCTGCGCTGCGACGTCGTCGAGTGTGAAAGTACCGAAAAGCCAACATGTTTCGTTTTTCGTGTGCATCGGCATCGCATTCTCGATCGTATGAGCAAGCCCATGGGGTAACAGTACGAGTTCCCCGGGGCCGAGTTCGATCGGGGCTTTGCCCTGCGTTCTGATCACGATGTCACCGTGCTCGGCAATGTGAAGTGCTCGCACCCCCGTGGGTACCTCCACGGTGAAGTTCTCGCCGTGGACGCAGCGATGAATCTGATCACCGCGAAGGTGGACGACTTCGAGAACGTGCGAGAGGGTGTCCCGGGTTCGAGTCTCGTCGGTGGTGGGTACGTACCGCTGTGATGATGTTGTCCTCATGGATCGATCACTCCGATGTCTCGAGCATTCGGCGTTTCTGCACAAAAACTTGGCAATCTGGTCATGGTTATTGATCCAGGATCCCCTTAACGTGGGTAACAGGCAAGGTCTGGGTTTCGAAGGCTTGCCGATCGTCGGAGTATTCGTCGCACTGCGTATCTGGAGGAGTTGGTCATGACAGAGAAGGTAAACATCGTTCTGGTGCATGGAGCCTGGGGAGACGGTTCTCATTGGCGTCACGTCATACCCACCCTGCACAACGCCGGGCATCGAGTGGTTGCGGTCCAGAATCCGCTTACTTCGCTCGCCGACGACGTGGACCGGACCAGGAAGTTGGCCGAATCGATGGACGGCCCGACCCTGCTGGTCGGACACTCGTACGGCGGCGCGGTGATCACAGGCGCGGGTCACGCGGAAAACGTTGTGGGACTGATATATATCGCTGCCTTCGCGCCGGACGAGGGTGACAGCCTGGGAAGTATCTTCGCCCGCACGGATCAGCCGGCGGGCGCGGCGAACATCGCGCCGGACGCCGAGGGCTTCTTGTGGATCGCCCCGGACAAGTTTCAGGAGAGTTTCAGTCAGGATCTCGACGACACGGAAGCATTGGTCATGGCGCTGACGCAGAAACCCATTGCGGGTCAGTGCTTCTCGGACCCGTCAGGGCCGCCGGCATGGCGTGGGAAGCCCAGTTGGTATCAGGTTTCAGGGCAGGACCGAATGATTCCGCCGGAAACCGAGCGATGGATGGCAGAGCGTATCGGTGCCCGCGAGATCGAGGAACTCGACGCAGGCCATGCATCCTTGGCGTCCCACCCGCACGAGGTCACCCAGTTGATCCTGCGTGCTGCTGCAGAATTGTCGTGACGGCGTAAATCGTCCGGCTGTTCGAGTGGGCTGCCCATCACGACTAATTTGTCGTCAGTCCTCGGAACTGCCCAGTCGGTGAAGCAGCGCTGTCAGCGTGGTGATGTCGTCCGTATCCCATTTCGCGAGTCGGGCGCGCCAGCGATCTATCTGGTGATTGCGGATGGTCGTGAGCTTCGTTCGCGCCTCAGGGGTCAGAGCTACCAACTTGGCGCGAGCGTCGTCGGGATCGGGGATTCGTTCCACCAGGCCGAGTCGAGCTGCGGCGTCGATTTGCCTGGTCAAGGTGGACTTCTCGATATCGAGGGTGCAGATCAGGTCGGACATCCGCACCGCATCCGAACGGTTCAGGATGACCAGAACCGGGTAGAGCGCCGGATCGAGTTTGGGATGAATTGCGCGCGCATAGGTGCGCGCCTGGGCGCGTCCTCGTTGCCACATGTCGGCAAGTTCCATCTCCAGGCCCGTGATCGGATCTGAAACCACTGTCGTTTCCCCTTTGGTGCGATTCGTTCGGTGTTCATCAAACCAGAAGGGGGGCCGAAGTGATTTGGGTGAAGTCACGCTGAGCGAAAGGTACGTTCGGCGTACTGAAGGCGCCGGGCGTACCTTTCGCTCGCAAGGTGGGTGGGTCAAGCCACCGCATACGCCCGCACACACGTGTTCAGGTCGCGGGTGAGATCGGCCGCGGTACTGGTCGGAGAACCGAATTTCACGACGGACCCGTCGCTCCCGTGGAACAACAGCGTCGGAAACGAAGTGGCGCCGAGCCTGCGTGCTCGGACGAAATCAGCGCGGGCGGCATCCTTCGAGGCGGCGGTGAACAGGGAAGACACCGCGGCAGATGGGTCGAGTTGGAGGGATTCCGCGATGGATCGGTACGTCTCGGGATCGGAAAGGCTGCGACCGTCTCGGTAGAACGCGATCTGCATGGCCTCCGCGATGTCGAGGGCGCGTGTCGGATCTTGCGCGCGCAGTGCGGCGAGTCCGATCGCTGCATCCGTCGAATCCATGACGAACCGCCCATCAGTCACCAGTTGTGAATATCCGTCACCGAAGACAGCGCCGGTCTGGGCGGCGATGGTCGCGTTGGCTGATTTCAGGTACGGAGCCGAAGACATGGGCGCGACGCGCTCACCGGTGAACAGTCCGCCGCTGACCACGGACAAGTCGATGGAATCGGC
The DNA here is from genome assembly GCF_048573875.1 of Rhodococcus sp. SB1D. Taxonomy (NCBI): domain Bacteria; kingdom Bacillati; phylum Actinomycetota; class Actinomycetes; order Mycobacteriales; family Nocardiaceae; genus Rhodococcus; species Rhodococcus sp. SB1D. The sequence continues at coordinate 70,375 of NZ_JBMAIQ010000003.1, read as the reverse complement.
ATTTTGACGGACGAACTCCGTCAAAGCAGGGCCGAAGCCGAAACACCACCCGCAATAGGCGTCGAAGACGTAGGTGAGTTGCGTCTTGCCTGCTGTTTCCGAGCGTGATGTCTGCACTGGAAGATTCCTATCCGAGCGTGAACTGATTGATACCCTGACGATATGTCGCATTCGGGTATTCGGTCACGGTGAAGATGAGTCCCGAACTAGTGAAAAACAGACAAGTACCCGTCCGGGACGTCGGGTACGCATCGTCGGTGGCTGACGCGACCGAGATCGAAGTACTCAGCCTGGACACCATTCGCATCAACGGGGGAAGCGCAGAGTTCGTCGGCCCCCAACGTCCGCAATTTCACTTGCTCGCGCTGGTGACCGAGGGCTCGGCGCTACACACCATCGACTTCGTGAACTACGCGGTGAGCCCGGGGACCGTGTTCTGGGTCAGACCGGGGCAGGTGCAACAGTGGGGGCGAATCCAGGACTTCGAGGCGACGGTTGTTCTGTTCACGCCCTCGTCGCTCGATGCCGTCAGCCAGCAGTTGTTGGACGGGAACGCCCGCAGTCGGCAGGCAGCGTGGCAGTTGTCCGGCGAGAACCTCGAGACCATCAGCACGGGTATGAAACACCTGAACCTGAACTACGGCTGCCCGGATACTTCCGCGCCGGTCGTTCGCGCGGCCATTCTGCGGCACACGCTGACAGCAATTCTGTTGAAACTGACCCATCTCGGTGGACAGGAACAGAGTTCCGTGCTGGCGCACAATGACGTGTTCGAAAGGTTTCATGCCGTTGTCGAACGTGACTTCGCCACGGTCCGTTCGGTTTCGGAGTACGCCAACAAGATCGGGTACTCCGAGAAGACTGTGCTGCGGGCCACCCGAGCCGCTGCCGGGATGACGGCAAAGCAGTACATCGATCAGCGTGTGGTTCTCGAAGCGAAACGTCTGCTGTCTTTCGGCACGGACACGGTCACCCAGGTGGCGTCGAAGTTGGGGTTCGACGATTCTGCGAACTTCACGAAGTTCTTCGCCACCCGGGTGGGTGTTTCTCCGCTGACCTTTCGTCAGGACGTCAGAGCGCGCTGAATGCCGCCCATCGCGCGTCGGCGCTGTCGAGGGTTCCGATACTGTTCTGCCCCTTGCCATGTGCGATGCCGTCCAGATCCTGGATGATCCAGTAGATGGCAAAAGGATGGCTGCCGAACCAGAGATCACCGCTGACGTCCAGAGCGTGCGCCGGATCGGGTGTCAGGTTGTCGAACAGTGGAGTGTTTCGCACGATGGATGCGTCGTACTGCTGCCCGGAAAGTACGGCGACGGTCTGCGCCGCATGCTCGGGTAGGAGTTCAGGTGAGACGGGCGAAATCGTGCCGGTGTCTTGATTGTTGGCCGCGTTGATTTCCGATGCCGGCCTGGTGAATCCGGCCTCGGTGACCAGTGTGGAGATGGGAGTGGTCGGTGGCACGGTGAACAGGTTTCCGCTGTAGCCGAGAAGGATCGCAAGGCTCTGGCCGGCAGCCGCGGACTTGACGTCTTCGAGACCGGATTCCAGCTTTCCGATCATGGCGGTTGCTTCACTGCCTCGATCGAGCTGTGCCCCAGCTTGTTCGAGCACGTCACGCCACGGCGCCGAGTACGGGAGGACCAAGGTTGGCGCCACGGCGTTGATCTGAGCGAACAGGCTCGGTAATGGACCGGCATTGCTCATCAAGATTTCATCGGGTTCGACGGACGCGATCTCCTCGACGGCGGGGTTGGCGAAGAAGGTTGGCTTGTCGAGAACTTCGACGCCCTGCTCGCGCAGGATCGACTTGGCGACGTCCGATCGCAGGGTGCTGTAGACGACGGTGGGCTTCACGCCGAGTGCGAGTGCACTCAACCCCGCGTACTCGTCGAGCGCGAGAATGCGCTGCGGTGAGGCCGGAACTTCGACGGTGCCGAGTTCGTGGGTGACGGAGCGAGTTGCAGAGGCGGTGTCGGACTCGGCGGAGCTGCTGCACGCGCTTGCGCCGGCGACGGTCAGGAGAAGCGCCGAGACGATGCCGAATGCGGTTCGGGTGGTGAACATCTGAGGTCAACGATCCATTCGTGGGAAGAAGAAGGACAGGAGGGTACCGGCCAGCAGTAGGCCGGAGCAGACGAAGAGGGCTTGGGAGTATCCGGAAACCAGTGCTTCGGTCGGCGCGCTGTCCGAACGTGCCGTCGAGGAAGCGGCGACGCTCACGAGAACGGCTAGTCCGAGTGAACCGCCGATCTGACGCGATGTACTCAGTAGCCCGGATGCCATGCCGACTTCTTCGGGGGGAGCGTCGGCGGTGGCGACGTTACTGAGCGGCATGAACGACAGACCGATGCCGATGCTCGCCAGAAGCGAAGGCACCAGGATGACGGCCCAGAAGGGACTGTCGAGGTTCATGGTCGAAAACATGAAAGTTCCGATTGCGGCGACTGCTGTCCCGACTACGAGCAGCGGTCGAACTCCGTAGCGCGGAAGGAGTTTGGTGGACGCGAGGATGCCGATCACCAGGCCGAAGCAGAAGGGCAGGAAAGCCAGACCGGTGGTGGTCGGTGAATAGCCCAGCCCGCGTTGCAGGAAGAGTGAGACGAAGAAGAACGCGCTGAACTGTGCCGCGCACACCAGGCACATGATGGCGTTGGCCAGTCCGATTCGGGGTCGAAGCAGGGTGGACAGTCGTACCAGTGGTGTGGCGCAGTGGCTTTCGACCACAACGAAAGCAGTGAGCAGCGCGATCGTGAGCGCGAATCCACCCAGCACGTAACCTGAAGTCCAGGAATGTGATTCCGTGGCGATCACTGTGCCGACAAGGGCGGTGATTCCGGCCGTCGCCAAGATGGCTCCGGGGAGATCGAGAGAGCCGCCTCTGGCGGCTTGGCCGGCCGGCAGGCCGCGGGCACCGGCAACTGCGGCGATCAGGGCCACTGGTGCGCCGGCGAACATCACCCATCGCCAACTGAGCCCTTCGGTCAAAATGCCGCTCAGGACGACACCGAGTGCGCCGCCCAGTGCTGACGACATTGCGCCGATGCCGAATGCCTTGGCCCTGGCGCGTCCGGTGGGAAAGGCCTGACTGAGGGCGGCGAGCCCGGCCGGCGCGATCAGTGCAGCGCCGACGCCTTGAAGCGCCCGAGCTCCGACAAGCATTTCGGCGGACACGGAGAAGGTGCCGACGATGCTGACGAGGGCGAACAGCAGAAGCCCGGAAACCAGAACTCGACGAGTGCCCATCACGTCGCACAGACGACCGCCGAGAAGCAGCAGTCCGCCGAAGGCGAGGGCGTACGCGTTGACGACCCAGGACAACCCGGCGTCGGAAAAGTTCAGCGATTCCTGGATGTCGGGCAGCGCGACGTTGATGACCGACATGTCGAAGGCCACCAGGAACTGCGCTGCCGCGGCGGCTGTGAGGACCAGAGCCGGTGCGGCTACCGCTCGAGTTGTTGTTGTCATTGCAGGTACCTAATTTGTATACGCGTTCTCATAAGTAGTTAGGTTTACCTTGCTGGCGACTGAGATGCAAGGGGTTCCCCGGGCGAGAGCGTCGTAGCAGGGGCGCGCACAATCGACGGATGGCCGAAAAGATGGAACCGAGATCACCGCGGCTCGGACGTCCCCCGACGATCACGTCGGAGCAGATAGTCGACGAGGCGAAACGGCAGCTACAGACCGGCGGCGCCGACGCGTTGAGCATGCGAGCGTTGGCGAAGTCGCTCGGCACCACGCCGATGGCGCTGTACCGGCACGTGGGCGACAAGGAACAGCTGATCAGCGCGGTGCTCGATGTGTACTCACAAGATCTCGGCGCGCTGGTCCTGCCGCAGGATCAGGTCGAACGGCTTCGCACGATCTTCACCGCGATCTTCGAAAAGCTGGCGTCGGAGCGCTGGATCATCGAGTTGCTTCAGCGCGGTGGCCGTGGTGGGAGCGGCGCTGTGGTCTTGGTCGATCGGGCGATGGCTGCGTGTGTCGAACTCGGTATGTCACCTCGTCGCGCACTGTTGGTCTATCGAGCGCTGTGGAACTACACACTCGGCGCATTGCTCAACATCTACGACACCACTACGCGACCGGAAGGCAGCGTGTCACCTCTCGCGGTCAAGATCCGAGAAATCGGGCCCGAGAAACTGCCGGTGCTCAGTGAGGTGCTCGAGGACTGGCCTGGAGGGACGACGACTGAGAGCTACTTGGAAGGACTGGAAGTCTTGATCAGCGGATATATGAACTCCGACTGAGTGTGTTCACAGCAGTCCGTGCCGCGGTGGGATTGTCCCGGACAGTGTCCACCGGCCGATGTGCTGGACCTTCCACCTCGTCGGATCGTGCAGGGTGTGCGTGCGCGCGTCACGCCAGAATCGGGAGAGGTTCGCCGATTCGCCCGCGCTTCTGGTGCCACCGATCTCGAACAAAGTGCTCGTGGCCGCCAATGACGCCCTGGCGCCGACCACTTTGGCAGTTGCAGCGTCGATGGATGCTCGGGCCGTGGAGTCCTCGGTGGGATCACGACGCGCCACGTCGATCGATCGCGCTGCTTCCGCCAAGAGGGATCTGGCAGCGCGAACCTCGATTGCCGCTTCGCCGGCGAGTTGAACGAGCAGTGGATCCTCCACCGCTGTATCGACTTTCGCTTCGAAGAAGGGACGCGCCTTTGCCGCGAGTTTCACGGATTCACGCAGTGCAGCCGACGCGATGCCGGTGTCGATCGCGGCGTGCAGGATCTGGGCCTGTGCTCCGTAGGTGGTCGGGTGAGTGAAGAGCGACGTGAAGGGCACGACATTGAACCGCGGCACCGAAACGGATTCCAGGGTCACGGTTCCGCTTGCAGTTGTCTTCTGTCCCATGCCGTCCCAGTCGTCGACGATCGACAGTCCGGGAGTATTCCGGGGTAGGTAGACCGCGGATTTCACCTGTGCGCCGGTCTCGGTGAATTGATCCGCATTGGCGGCACGCACCACGATCCAATCTGCGAAAAGCGCTCCGGTGCAATAGAATTTTCGACCTTCGAGCACAAAGTCTTCCCCGTCGGGGGTGAGAGTGGTGCCGTCGATGTCGATGGTCTTGTTGCCGCGCTCGCTCTGGGCGTTGGCGAACTGCTTGCCCGACAATGCTTCGGCGTAGAAGAACTGCTTCTGCTCGTTAGACCCCTGGTACCGGAGCGCTTCCAGGAAAGTGAAGTGGCTGTGCGGAATCTGCGCGATGCTGGGATCGCCCTCGGCGAGTAGGCGGAAGACCTCGGCCAACGTCTCGGTGCTTGCGTCGATGCCACCGAACTCCTTCGACACCGAGAGTCCGAGCAAGCCGGACCGCGCCAGGGTGCGAACCTCGTCGTGGGGAAGGAGGCGCTGCGCATCGCGGACTCCGGCACCTGCCGCGAACTCGTCGGACAGCTGTGACGCCACCGAGAGCGCCTCGTCCTCGCTGGTGATGCGGTGCGCGATCTCCTGAATGTCCACAGCAGTCATGCTGCCACCGTTTCACAGTCGCAGCACCCACCCAACACTTACAACCTGTGTGATCGCTACCCTGGAAACCACTGGGAACTGCATGTTTGCTGGGTTTCATGTCTACTGAACGTATCGCCGACGAGATCAAGTTCGCCTACTGGGTGCCCAATGTCAGTGGTGGTCTGGTCACCTCCGACATCGAGCAGCGGACCAGCTGGGACTACGAGTACAACAAGAAGCTGGCACAGACCGCCGAGAACAACGGCTTCGAGTACGCCCTGAGCCAGGTACGTTACGAGGCGAGCTACGGGGCCGAATTCCAGCACGAATCCACGAGCTTCAGCCTTGCGCTTCTCCTGGCCACCGAGAAGCTCAAGGTGATCGCCGCGGTGCATCCGGGACTCTGGCAGCCGGCCGTGTTGGCGAAACTGGGCGCTACCGCCGATCACTTGTCGAACGGTCGTTTTGCCGTCAACGTCGTCAGTGGTTGGTTCAAGGACGAGTTCACACATCTAGGCGAGCCGTGGCTCGAGCACGACGAGCGTTATCGGCGTAGCGCCGAGTTCCTTCAGGTTCTTCGGAAGATCTGGACGGAGGACGACGTCGATTTCCGCGGCGACTTCTACCGCATCCACGACTTCACGTTGAAGCCGAAGCCTCTCAACACTCCGGAGCGCCCCAATCCCGAACTGTTCCAAGGTGGTAACTCGGCGGCAGCCCGTGAGAACGCGGGCCGGTATTCGGATTGGTACTTCAGTAACGGCAAGGACTACGACGGCGTCACCGAACAGTTGGTCGACGTTCGCCGTGTTGCTCGTGAGAACGATCGGGAGGTCAAGTTCGGGCTCAACGGATTCATCATCGCCCGCGACACCGAGGCGGAAGCAAAGGACACACTGCGCGAGATCATCGCCAAGGCCAACCGCCCTGCGGTCGAGGGATTCAAGAATGCAGTCCAACAGGCCGGCGCATCGACCGCGTCCAAGGACGGGATGTGGGCGGATTCGACGTTCGAGGACTTGGTTCAGTACAACGACGGTTTCCGCTCGCAACTGATCGGCACGCCGGAACAAATCGCGCATCGGATCGTCGAATATCGCCGTCGCGGTGTCGATCTGATTCTCGGCGGATTCCTGCATTTCCAGGAGGAGATCGAATACTTCGGGGCCAAGGTGCTTCCGCTGGTTCGTGAACTCGAAGCAGCCGACAGCGACGAGCAGGTGCTCGTCACCGCCGGCTGATCGCCTGATCTCTCAGGACTTCGCGTGGCGTTTCGCCAGCATCCAACGTGAGATCTTCATGTCCCTGGCTTTTCGCTCGATGGTCAGCAGGTCCAGTGGAGCGCTGAACTTCTGAACGGCCAGTGATTTCACACTGCTGAACTCACGCAGCCCATCGGCTCCGTGGATACGGCCGAATCCGGAATCGCCGACCCCGCCGAACGGCAGGGCGGCGATTCCGGCGAAACCGAGAACCGAATTAACCGTGACGACACCGCATTCGAGCTTTTCGGCAATCGCTCGGCCCTTCGACGAACTCTTGGTGAACACCGAGGCGCCCAAGCCGTACTTCGACGCATTGGCGCGTTCGATCCCCTCGTTCATGTCGGAGACCTTGTTCACCACGACGCTCGGCCCGAACGTCTCCTCGGTGATCGCCGTGGAATCCTCCGGAACATCCGTCAGGATGATCGGATCGATGAACGGACCGTTGAACGAATCAAGTCCGCCGAGTACAGCTTTCGCGCCGCGACTGAGAGCGTCTTCGATCTGGCCCCGGACTATCCCAGTCTGCTTTCCCAGCGTCATCGGCCCGTAGGTCGAGCTGTCGGTGGCGCCGGCGTGGGCGTCTCGTAGCGCGGCGGTGAGCTTGGACAGGAAGGCGTCGTACACGGGCGCTGCGACGTAGATTCGTTCGACGCCGGCACAGGTTTGTCCGCCGTTGCCCACTGCCCCGAATGCCGCGAAGCTCACGGCCGCATCGAGGTTGGCATCGGAGTCCACCAGCATGGCGTCCTTGCCACCGCATTCGGCGACCAGGGGAGTGAGGGTGTCCGCGCAGGCGGCCATTACGCGCTTTGCGGTAGCGGTCGAACCGGTGAATGCGATCTTGTCGACGCCGGACGAACACAGAAGTGCTCCGGTTTTGCCGTCGCCGGTAATGGTCTGCAGGACAGGGTGTCCGGGTGCCGCGATGTCCCACAGCCGGGCCAATTCGACGCCGACGCCTGGTGAGAGTTCGCTCGGTTTGAACACGACGGCGTTACCGGCGGCCAGTGCGTAGCCGATCGACCCCATCGGTGTGTACAGCGGATAGTTCCAGGGGCCGATCACGCCGACGACGCCCATCGGCCGGTAGCCGACGGATGCAGACTGGTTGGCGCTGATCAGTCCTGCACCGACGCGTCTGCGGCGCAACACTTTCTGTGCGTTGCGTGCCGCCCAGTCGAGATGTTCGACGGCCAGCATGACTTCGAGTAGTGCGTCGTCGCTGGGTTTTCCGGTCTCGGCGGAAATGATCGCCGCCATCGATTCGGCGTGAGTGGCGATCGCGGCGCGGAAATTGCCGAGCACCTTCCGGCGGCCTTGGAACCCGAGTTGATCCCACCACTTCGACGCCGTGCGTGCTGCGGCGACCGCTTTCTCGATCTCTCGCTGGTCTGCAATGGGGTGCTGCGCGACCACGGAATCGTTGCGAGGGTCGAGGCTCGCGAAGGTGTGATCGTCCGATCTCGGATCTGTCGACGTGGACGTGCTCTGGCGGCCGAGCTGTTCTGTCATGTTCTTCAGATCCTCCACATGTCGGTGCATCACATATATGTGATGTGATTTACTGTGCTGGTAGTCACAGTATGCGTCGGACCGAGCTCCGACAAGCCTCCAGCCTCATCTCACTCGGGAGTTTTCGATGTACATGGATTTCACGCAGGAGCAGTCTGATTTCGCCAAGTCGGTAGCGTCGTTCTGCAAGAAGGAAAGTGGTACCCGTGAGCAGCGAGACCTGCTGACCGATCATGGCGCCCATAACCACAACCAGGCGTTCTACGAGAAGATGGCGGAATTGGGTTGGCTCGGGCTGACTGTCCCGGAGGAGTACGGCGGATCTGCCGGAAGCACGGTCGACCTGTGCATCTTTCTGGAGGAAGCCGCCAAGGGCATGGCGCCGATCGGTGGACTCGGCCCGACCGTCATCACCGGGGCTGCATACGAGAAGTTCGGCAGTCCGGCCCAGAAGGAGGCAGTGCTCGGCGGGATCGTCCGTGGCGCGTCTCAGTCGATCTCGATGTCCGAACCCGAAGCGGGCTCCGACGTGGGAAATCTGAGTTGCCGCGCCGAGAAGGTCGACGGTGGGTGGCTGATCAACGGCCAGAAGACGTGGTGTTCCAACGCGCACTTCGCCGAGAACATCCTTCTGGTGGCTCGCACATCCCGAGGTGAAGGCAAGCATGAGGGCCTGACGATGTTCCATGTCCCGGCCGACATCTCCGGATTGAAGATCAGTGGAATCGACACCATGGGCGGCAAGGAGGTCAACGATCTCTACTTCACCGACACATTCCTGCCCGAGGACGCGGTGGTTGGCGAAGTCGGCAACGGCTGGCGTCAACTCATGGCCGGACTCAACATCGAACGCCTCATCCTCGCGGCGATGATGCTCGGGACCGCGCAGCGCGCTTTCGACGACACCCTCGAATTCGTCACCACGCGTAAGCAGTTCGGCCGTCCGGTCGGATCGTTTCAGGCGCTTCGCCACCGGATCGCGGATCTCGCCACGGAGATCGAATGCGGCCGTCTGCTGGTCTACAGCGTGGCCCGAATGGTCGACGCCAACCCGACCAAGATGTTCCCGCGGGAAGCGTCGATGGCCAAGCTCAAGCTGACCGAGACCGCCAAGAAGGTCGCGCTCGAGGGGATGCAGATGATGGGTGGGTACGGTTACGCGACTGAGTTCGACATGGAGCACCATGTGCGAAAGACTCTTGTGTCCTCCATTTATGGTGGTACCAACGAGATTCAGCGAGACATCATCGGCAAAACGTACGGACTGTGAGGATCGGTTGTGGCAACGTCTGCACGCACTCGGAGAGCGACATCTGAGCTGAGGAGACGGCCACAGTTGTCGGAGGACGTGGCCAACCACGTTCGCAACCTGATCATGTCCGGCTCGGTCCGTCCGGGCGAGTTCGTCAGGCTGGACGAAACCGCGGCCGACCTCGGGGTCAGCGTCACGCCGGTGCGAGAAGCCCTCGTCGCATTACGCGGCGAGGGGATGGTCGAGTTGGTTCCGCATCGCGGCTATCTCGTCTCGCCCCTCAGTCGCCAGGACATCGAAGACATCTTCTGGTTGCAGGGGCAGATCGCGGTCAAGCTGGCGTTGCGGGCGATGGACAGCATCACCGCTGATCAACTCGCGGAACTCACGGAACTCAATGCCGATTTGCGAGCGGCGGTCGACGCTTCGGATGCAGCTGCGATCGAGCAGTGCGAATTCGAGTTCCATCGCCTGATCAATCGCGCTGCGGGTGGTGCGAAGTTGGCATGGTTCCTGTTCGGCGCGATTCGGTACACCCCTGCTCGTCTCTATGCGACGGATCCAGGCTGGGGTGAGCTTGCGGTATCGAGCCACGATGCTTTGATCGCGGCGTTCGAGAAGCACGATCGAGAACAGGTGGACGCGCAGATGAGTCTGCAGTTCTCCGACGGCGCTGCTCGACTTCTCGCTCACCTCGACAACATCGGGATCTGGGACTGAATGCAGGAGCTCAAGACGGCGGCAGGGCGGGTGCGAGCAGGATCGCCGCACATTCGGCGACCAGTTCTTCTTCCGTCACGTCGATGTACCCGTCGAGCCATGCACTGAGGGTCTGCGCCAGGCCGCCGACCAGGAACGTGGCCGTCAGGGTCAGATGACCGCTGTCGTTCAATCGGTAGAAGGTCTTCGCGTTGGCGGCCAGGAGACCGATGAATATCGTCGTCGACGCTTGGCGTTTCTCGGCCAGGACAGGGCTCGTCAGGGCGCTGGAGAACAGTAGACGTCCGCGACGGGGATCGTTCGCGATAGTGCGGACGATGTTCGCGATTCCAGCGAGCGCCTTGCCGCGTTCGGTCTCGGCGGCGTCCACTGCAGCCTGGGTTGAAACGGCGATGTCCGTGATGACGGTGTCGTAGACGGCCGACATCAGAGCATCACGATCGGTGAAGCTCTCGTAGAAGTACCGCGCCGCGACACCGGCCTTCTTGCACACTCCGCGGACCGTCAGTTCGGGCTCGGCGGAGCCCATGAGTTCCAGACCGGCCTCGATCAGCGCCTCCCGTCGTTGGGCTATGCGGAGCGCGCCGTCGACGCCACCGTACGAACGCGGTTGGTCATTCATGAAGACCATCTTTGCATCCAGAGATTGCTTGACATCTCGGCATTTCGGCGTTTCACTCATCTGAGAACATGCGTTCGCAGATATCGACTCGAAGGGGTTCTGCCATGACGGTGAGTAGGGATTCGATGGACGGGCGCGAGGAAGCGGTGGTAGGCGGCATCGGAGCGGTCGGCGTCCAGGCGGTCGACATCGACGCCGAGGTTGAAAAGGCGATGTCCGGGCTCGGACTGTTGGCCGCAGGCGCCAACGTCATCATGCAGTTGGCGCGCCCGGCGGTGGGGTACGGCGTGTATGAGAGCAAGGTCGAGACGGGTCGGTTGGATCGGCATCCGGTGAAGCGAACCCGGACGACGCTGACGTATCTCGCGGTGGCGGGCCTGGCGACGTACGAAGAAAAGAAGCTGTACCGACGCGCAGTCAACGGCTCTCACAAGCACGTTCGCTCCGATGAGAACAGCGCGGTCGAATACAACGCGTTCGATCCCGAACTGCAGTTGTGGGTAGCCGCCTGCCTGTACCGAGGCTTCGAGGACGTCTACAAAATCTTGTACGGGGATCTCGATCCGGTAACCCGGGATGCGTTCTATCAGCGCAGCGCCACGTTCGGTACAACCCTTCAGATGCGACGCGACATGTGGCCGGCGGACCGGGATGCGTTCGAGGTCTACTGGAACGAGAACCTCGACAAGGTGGCGATCGACGAGACGATTCGTGAGCATCTCTACGGGATCGCGTCGGCGACCTTCACTCCGAAGCTGTTGCATCCCGTGGTCGGTCCGCTCAACCGATTTGTCACCACCGGGTTCCTGCCCCAAGCCTTTCGTGACGAAATGCGGCTCCCGTGGTCAGTGCGTCAGCAGCGTAACTTCGACCGATCCATGCGCGTCGCCGCGCTGGTCAATCGGTTCAGTCCGAAGATTCTGCGGATGTTTCCCTACAACTTCTATCTCTGGGATCTGCGTCGGCGCATCGCCAAGGGAATCCCGTTGGTCTGAGCCGACTCTGGCACTTGAAGTGATTGGCACCACAGGTGAATCGGACACATACTCAACGTAGTTGAAGTTGACGTCAAGTTTCATCATTCCTGTGGAGGCTGTCAGTGGCGAACATCGAAGGCGTATGTGACCAGCGATTCTCTGGCTTGAAGGAGGCGCTGGCACGCAATCTCGATTCCGGCGAGGACGTCGGGGCAGCGATCGCACTGACGATCGACGGCGAATCCGTCGTCGACATGTGGGGCGGTTGGGTCGACGTCGAGCACACTGCTCCTTGGTCTCGCGACACCGTTACCAATGTCTGGTCCTGCAGCAAGACCGTGACCGCACTGGCCGCGCTCATGCTCGTCGACCGCGGGTTGCTTGATCTCGACGCCCCGGTCGCGCAGTACTGGCCGGAATTCGCAGCAGCGGGCAAGGACCGAATTCGGGTCCGGCAACTGTTGTCGCACACCTCGGGTGTGTCGGGGTGGGATCAACCGTTCACGCTCGAGAACATTTGCGACGACGAATATGCCACCGCCCGGTTGGCGACGCAGGCTCCGTGGTGGGAACCGGGTACGGGATCCGGATACCACGCCCTCAACTACGGCCACCTGATCGGCGAGGTCGTCAGGCGCATCGACGGACGAACCCTCGGTAGCTTCATCGACGAGGAAATCGCCGGCCCACTCGATGCTGATTTCCGCCTGGGCTTGCCGAAGTCGGAATACGGGCGAGTCTCGAATGTGATTGCGCCACCGCCGTTGCCGATCGACATCGCGGCACTCGGGATGGACAACATCATGGTGAAGACATTCACCGCGCCGCCCGCTGACGCTACAGGTTCGTGGACCGACGGGTGGCGCGCCGCCGAGATCGGTGCGGCCAACGGTCATTCGAATGCGAGGGCACTCGCAAGGATCCAATCGGTGATCGCGTGCGGTGGCAAGGTCGGTGACGTTCGCTTGCTGTCGGAGGAAACGATCGACAAGATCTTCGAGGAGCAGTCGTACGGGGTCGACCTCGTCCTCGGCGTGCCGGTCCGCTTCGGCGTCGGATTCGGATTGCCGACGCCCGAGTCCGTCCCGTTCATTCCGGAGGGGCGAATCTGCTTCTGGGGAGGTTGGGGTGGCTCGCAGATCATCATCGACACCGAGAAGCGCATGACGTTCTCGTACGTGATGAACAAGATGGGGCCGGGTCTGCTCGGTTCCGAGAGATCGGCGCAGTACGTATCGGCGGCCTACGACGCTTTGAGTTGATCGACCGATTCAAATCCGGCAGAACGGTTTTTGTCTGTCGCCGCTGACTATGCTGCCGGATATGCCAGTGTGCTCCGGGGGGAAATCAGCGAGTCCGTTTCGTCGAAGTACGCCCAAAAGTTGCGGAGCTGCATCGGCTGATCGGCGATGAACGGTTTGGTCGACGTCGTCATGCGCTGGTGGCAGTTGCCGGACCAGTTCCACAGTTTCAGCAGGTACCTCCAGGACCGCGGGTTCTTGACTTCCTGCCGGGCGCTGGTCGGCGGAACAGCATTCTGGATGGGGCTGGTGTTGCTGTCGGCGCGATTCAGTGACGTCGGTCCGCAAGGTACGTTCTGGCGAGCGGTCAATCTGGCGGTCATCGCGCTGTGCCTCGGCGCGGCCCTGATCTGGTGGCTGTTTCCGCCTACGCCGCTGTGGTCGTACACCTTTGTCGTGGGTTCCGACGTCGCGATTGCGGCGGCGGCCGCAACCGACTCGGAACCGCTGGGACGACTCATCGCGTGCGTCGTTTTCGCGTCGATCGGCGGCTACATCGCGTTCTTCCACAATCCGAAACTCCAAGTCGGTCACTTGGTCTTCGCCTCGACCGTCACGGTGCTTTCGGGGTGGACTTTGTTGTTCGGGCCAGCAGCGGACGTCGGCTTGGGACTGGCGAAGATCTCGGTTGTGCTGGCTACGATCATCGTGATTCCTGTTGTGTCACAGATTGTTCTGGCGGTCCTGGGTTCGGATGCCACTACCTCCGACATTGACCCGTTGACCGGACTGCTCAACCGTCGCGGATTGGCGCGTCGGGTGAATGACTTGATGGGCGCTCCGGTCACCGAAGCGGATGCACTGCTCGTAGTGGTGATCGACCTCGATCGCTTCAAGACGATCAACGACGTTCACGGCCATGACGTAGGAGACAGCACGATCATGCGAACTGCACTGCGCATCCGTTTGTGGACAACCCAGTCCGCCTTGACTGCTCGTATGGGCGGTGACGAGTTCGTCGTGGTCGAACGGGTACCGGTCAGCGTGATCTCCAGGCTGGAAGGACAGATCCGCTCCGCGATGGACGGAGCGAACGATGACCCTCCGACGAGCGCGAGCATCGGAATGGCGGTCCGCACCGCGCCCCGGAATCCGGGTGAGTCAGTCGACGCTGCTTTTGCCGAACTCTTCCGCGTCGCGGACTCGGTGATGTACGAAGCGAAGCGCGAAGGTGGCAACCAGGTGCGGGCGAGCCTGGTCTGATGTGAGAGCTCAGTCGGCGAAGCTCAGACCACGTTCGGCGAGTGCTTCGCGCAGAATCCTCAAGGCCTTCGGTCCCATCCCGTGCAAAGCGCCGAGTTCCTTCTCGGACACGGACGTCAGCTGCGCGAGATGGGTGTAACCCGCTGCGATCAGCGCGCGCTGTGCGGGAGCTCCCGTCTTCGGGAAGTCGGTTTCCACTGTGCCCGGATCCGGTTCTGTCACTGGCCAACTCCTCCGTGTGGGTTTCTCACAGTTTAGCGAGCGTCGTGAACGATTTCGGGGCTGCCGATTTTGTCGGGCGTTCGCGGAAGTGCGCGAGCTGCCACGGCAATGCCGATGATCGAGACAGCGGCGAAGGTGAAGAGAAGCAATTGCGCAGAACGAAGCGTCGACGGTTCGCCGATGTTGACCAGCACTCCGGCCAGGGCTGCACCGAAGGCATTGGCGATCAGCTGAACGGTGTTGATGGCAGCGGAGGCACGCGCACCTTCTCCGGGATCGGTGACCGAGGTCATCGCCCCGACTGCAAGATGAGGCCAGGCGATGCCGATTCCGACGCCGGCGAACAGCAGTCCGATCACCCACGCGACCACCGCACCGGCGCCGGCGTGTTCGGTGAGAAATGCTGCCATGATGCCCAACCCGATCGCGACGAGGATCGGACCGCTGACAACGATTCGTCGCACGATACGAGGGGCTGTTGCCGAGGCGCTCGGGATTTCGCCGAGAGTCCAGCCGAGAGCGAGTGCGGCCCCGAGGAATCCGGCCGCGAGCGGCGCCAGGCCGGCAAGTCGTTGCCCGAAGAGTGGAATGAACGTCTCGACGGTCGACGCGACAGCGAGGACGACGATGGTCAGGTACACCCATTTGAGGGACGACGCGTTGAACGTCGACGGCGGTAGTACGCCGTGGCGCGAGCGACGGTCAGCGGCGACAAAAGCGATCAGTAGCAGCACAGCGGCGAGAACCATTGCGGCGGTCACGGCGAGGTTGGACAGAATTCCGGCAACGCTGACCAGCAAAGCTGCCGCAGTCAGCAATGCCAGCGAGAGGACCGGCACCGGGCTACTGGTGGTGCTGCCCGGTTCATGTGCCGGTAGCGCGCTGGGGACGAGAGCGGCGACTGCGATCGTCGCGATGACCAGGACGCCGAAAGCCCATCGCCAGGCTCCGAACTGAGCAAAGACACCGCCGATTGCAGGGCCGGCGAAGGTGCCGACTCCCCACATCGCCGAAACCAGCGCGGCCCCGCGAGTCCACAGATGTCTGGGGAGCGCGGCATTGATGACGGCGTAACCGAGACCGGCCAGCAGGCCACCGCCCGAACCCTGGATCGTGCGGCCGACCAACAGCAATTCCATCGTCGGGCTGACCGCACAGACAACGGTGCCGAGCGCGAAGATCGCGAGGCCGATCAGGTAGGCCCCGCGCGGTCCCCTGGCAGCGAGGACGTTGGTGACCAACATCGAAGAGATGACGGAAGCAATGAGGAAGACCGTCGCGGTCCAGGCGTAGTACTGCTGACCGCCGATGTCGTCGATGGCAGTCGGAAGCAGGCTGGTCGTCAGGTAGACGTTGGTCGCGTACAGCGCAACGCCGCCTGCGAGGACGGTAGCGGTGCCGAGGTATCGACCGCTCAGGAGCTGCCGCCAGGTTCCGGTGGGAGCATCGGTGGGGGAGTGCATGTTGTCGAAGGTAGAATCTCGAGTGCGCTTCAGGTCAATGTCGCGCAGCCATTGGGAGGCAGAATGATCCGTAAGAGTGACGAACTTCTCTCGATCGGTGAGGTATCGGAGCGCACCGGCGTCGCCGTGTCGGCTGTGCGCTACTACGAAACACTCGGTCTGGTTCCTGCGGAGCGGACGGCAGGAAATATGAGGAAGTTCCCGCGGCATTCGATCCGGCGGGTGTCGCTGATCCAGTTGGCAGTCAGATTCGGGATACCCCTGGCCGAAGTTGCCGAAGTATTCGGATCGTTGCCGCAGGGGCGAACTCCGACGAAGAAGGACTGGCGCAAGATTTCCACGGAGTGGAATCAGCGCCTCGAGGATCGCAAGCAGGCCATCAACCGGATGCAGGACGAACTGACGGGCTGTATCGGCTGCGGGTGTCTGTCACTGAAAACATGCAACCTGCTCAACCCTGGAGACGAACTGGGCCGGGAGGGACCCGGCGCCAGACGTCTCTGAAACTACTGTCGGTCACACTCTTTCGCGTGGCCGCGACTGAGCATTCCACCGACCACCACGACGCTCGATCTCGATGGGATGCGAGAAGCACTCGCTGATGTTCTGGGTGGTGATCACATCCTCGGCGAGGCCGCTGGCGGTCACGACGCCGTCCTTGATCAGAAGAGCATGTGTGGTGGTGCTGGGGATCTCCTCGATGTGGTGCGTCACGAGGATGCTGGCAAGTGACGGGTTCTGATTGCGGAGGTCGTCCAGTGCCGTCAAGAGTTGTTCGCGTGCAGCAAGATCGAGCCCGGTCGCCGGTTCGTCGAGCAGAAGCAGGCGCGGTTCGACCATGAGTGCGCGGGCGATCAGGGTTCGTCCCCGTTCGCCTTGGGACAAGTTGGGCCACAGCGCGTCTGAACGCGGACTCATTCCGAGTAGATCGATCAGTGCGTCGGCGTGAGCCTCTTGCTCCGGCGTCGGTGACCAGCGCGGCATCACCTCGGTGGTGTTGGTGAGGCCGGTGATCACGACGTTGCGGACGGTGATCGGAATTCCGATCGTGTGACGAGGGTTCACGTGCCCGATGTCCATCCGCAGTTCCCTCATGTCGACGCGGCCCAACTTGTGGCCGAGGACGTAAACGGAACCGCGAGTCGGGTGGGCGGTTGCTCCGAGCAGGCTCAGAAGCGTGCTCTTGCCCGCGCCGTTCGCGCCGAGGAGGACCCAGTGTTGTCCGGGTTCGATCGAAATGTTGATGTCTTTCAACAAGTATCGGCCGTCGCGGACGAGATCCACGTGTTCGGTCGACAGAACTGTGCCGGTGGGGTGTTGCACGAGAACTAACCTCTCTTAGGCGTCGAGCACACGCAGTCGTCGTAGGACGGTGTCGATGTTTGCTCGAGTTGCCGCTACCGCGGCTTCTGGGTCGGCGTCTTGAAGGGCCTCGACCAACTGATCATGGGCATGTGAGGTGTCGGGGACGCCGGCCTCGTGGGCCATCATCTCGACGAGGGATTCACGAAGGAGTGGACGCACCGACGTGAAAAGCGAGAGCAGAACTGCATTTCCGGACAGCCGAACGACTTCGGTGTGGAAGTCGAGGTCGACGTCGACGAACTTCTCGACATCACCCTCGAAATGACTGTGTCGCATGGTCAGTCGACGCCGCAGGCCGTCGAGGTCCTCGGGTTGTACCCGCTCCGCGGCCAGTCTGGCGGCCTCGATCTCGAGTGCGCGACGGACTTCGAAGACCTCGAGGATCCTCGAGCGTCGAAGAAGTTTGGTGAATTCGTCGACGTGCTCGAGTTCGGACGCGGCAGCCACGAAGGTTCCGACGCCGTGTCGGACTTCGAGTAGTCCGTCGCGAGCGAGGAGGCGGATTGCCTCGCGAATCGAGGAACGCCCGACGCCGAGTTCGACGGCGAGGGCCGCCTCGCTCGGTATGCGCTCGGACGGCGCCCACGTTCCATGCATGATTCGCCCGCGCAGCAACTGTTCGAGTTGCGGTACCAGCGGGCCACTGCGAAGTGTGAATCCTGTGTGGTCGTCGGACACGGCTCGCCTCTCGGGTGGGTACCGAGAGAGTAACAACTCATCAGACGTCTGAGGACTCGGGTGGCCGGTGTGTCGCCGTAGTGTTCACGCGGTCGAAGCGTGTCAGTTGCGGGTGACGCCGAGGAGCAGTGCGATCAGGTCGAGGGCCGTCTCGATCTCGGCCTTTTCTCGGCCGAGCAGGGGGGCGTAGAGGTGTACGTCGCAGATGCGGACGAGGGCTTCGCCCAGTACTTGCGGCGAGAGCGTGATCGTCAGCTGGCCGGCGTCGACCTGGGATTGCAGGATTTCGGCGGTAATGGAGGCGGAGATCGATTCGATGGAGCCGGGCATCATCGCGAGTTTGATGAACACCATCGGTTCGCGTTTGGTCAGCGCGCGCAGTTCTGTCGACGATTCCACCGATCGCATAACGCGGCCGAAGACGTCGAGAATGTACTCCGGACCTTGCCCCGACGCCTGTGACATCGCCTTTCGGTATGTCCGTTCGGTGGCCTCGGCCAGCACTGTTCCGAGCAGCTCGTCGCGGTTGCCGACCCAGCGGTACAGCGTCGCGCGGCCTACGCCGAGACGTTCGGCGAGCAGTGACATGTCGAGTGGTTCCTCCGCGAGGTACATGCTCGCGGCGGTGTCGATCGCGCGTCGGCGTTCGAGGTCGGTAGGCATCGGGACATTCTCTCCGGTTGTCCGGTACTGCACAATTTCGGCCGTTGAAAAGTGGTGAGCCTCGGGGGATCGAGCCTATTGACGAACCTGGCCACGTGAGACACACTAGCTCATTGTCTCATGTTAGTGATGGCGATCACAGTCAGGGGTTCGATCGATGAGTTCAGTACAAACCGTTCGTGGGCCGGTGGATACAGCCGATCTGGGAAAGGTGTTGATGCACGAGCATGTCTTCGTTCTGGGTGAGGAGTTGCGCCAGAACTACCCCGACTACCCCGAACCCTGGGACGAGGAAGTACGGGTAGCGGACGCGGTGGCAAAGTTGACCGAGGTGAAGTCCCGCGGAATCAGCACGATCGTCGATCCCACGGTGATCGGCCTCGGCCGGTACATTCCGCGCATCGTCCGGATCAACGAGCAGGTCGATCTCAACATCATCGTTGCTACCGGCATCTACACCTACAACGACATTCCCTTCCAATTCCATTACACCGGACCGGGATTGCTGTTCGACGGCCCCGAGCCGATGGTCGAACTGTTCGTCAAGGACATCAGGGAAGGAATCGCCGGAACCGGTGTCCGAGCCTCCTTCCTGAAGTGCGCCATCGAGGAGCCGGGCCTTACCCCCGGCGTCGAGCGGGTCATGCGCGCGGTCGGACAGTCGCAGGTGGAAACGGGAGTGCCGATCACCGTGCACACCAACCCGCACACTGAATCCGGGCTGGTCGCGCAGAAGGTTCTGGCCGAAGAGGGTGCGGATCTGACCAAGGTGGTCATCGGTCACTCCGGCGACACCACCGATCTCGATTACCTGTGTGCGCTGGCCGATGCCGGTTCGCTACTGGGGATGGACCGTTTTGGTCTCGAACCGTTCCTGTCGTTCGAGGATCGTGTCAACACCGTGGTGGAGATGGCCCGTCGCGGTTACGCGGAGAAGATGGTTCTGGCACATGACGCGTCGTGTTTCATCGACTACTTCCCCAGTGCTGCAAGAGAAGCGGCACTTCCGAACTGGAACTACACCCACATCAGTGATGATGTCATTCCGGCGCTGCTCGAACGTGGTGTCACCGAAGACCAGGTCAAGGCGATGCTGGTGGACAACCCACGTCGGTACTTCGAGAGCTGAGATATGACCAACGTGTACGAGAGCAAGCCCTGGCTCGCCAATTACGACGCCGACACTCCGCCGAACGTAGACATCGAGCACGTCGACGCCCTCGCGATGTTCCGTGCTTCGCTGGAGCGCGATCGCACTGCCCCGATCATCAGGTACTTCGACAGGACCGTCAGCTTTGCCGAGCTCGACGAGATGTCGGATGCGCTTGCCGTAGCCCTCGCCAAGGATGGAATCGGGTTCGCAGACAGAGTTTCCTTTGTCCTGCAGAATGTTCCGCAGTTCGTGATCGCGACAGTCGCGGTCTGGAAGCTCGGTGCCGTCGTCGTTCCGGTCAATCCGATGTACCGCGACCGTGAGCTGTCCACCGTACTGGCCGACAGCGGAGCGGCGGCAGTCATCTGTCTCGAGTCCTCGGCCGAGACCGTGGCGACTGCGTCCGAGGGCACCGCAGTGAGACGGGTGATCACCACGTCGGAACTGGATTTTCAGTCGCGCGACGATGAACGGATCTTCGGTTCGGCGTCCAGGATTCGGCACGATGGATTTCCGGATCTACTGGAATTGATCGAGGCTCATCGAGGGCAGAAGCCCGAGAAGGTCGATCTGTCCCCGGAAGACCTTGCCTACCTTCCCTATACGTCGGGGACAACCGGCCCGCCGAAGGGGTCGATGAACACGCACTCAAATGTCGTGTTCGCAGCGCAGATCTATCGGGACTGGCTGGGGTTGCGCCCCGGCGGCGCGATGTTCGCGGTGGCGCCACTGTTCCATATCACCGGGTTGATCGGGCACGTCGCGGCTCCACTCCTAGCCGGCGCGCCCACGATTCTGACCTGCCGATTCCATCCCATCGTTGCAGCGGAGTCAATTTCGGAGCATCGGGCTACCGCGATCATCGGAGCGATCACGGTATTCATCGCGTGGACGGACAGCGCCGCAGTCTCGAAGGAATCTTTGAGCTCTCTCGAGTCGGTGTATTCAGGTGGCGCGCCGATCCCGCACGCGGCGTTGGAAGCGTTCCGGGCGAAGTTCGGTCACTACACTCACAACGGCTACGGGCTGACCGAGACGAACAGCCCGGCAATCGTGGTGCCGAATTCGCGTGAAGCGCCGGTAGATCCGGCGTCGGGGGCCGTTGCTGTCGGCGTACCGGTATCGAATACGTACGCCGAGGTGGTGGACGAGAACGACAAGCCGGTACAGGTCGGGGAGTACGGCGAAATCGTGGTCTCCGGTCCCCAGGTTGCACTCGGATACTGGAACAAGCCGGACGAGACCGCACATGCCATGCCGGACGGGCGTTTTCACACCGGCGACATCGGATTCATGGACGGCGACGGTTGGTTTTACATCGTCGACCGGATGAAGGATCAGATAAATGCGTCGGGCTTCAAAGTGTGGCCACGCGAAGTGGAAGATGTTCTCTACGAACACCCCGCCGTACGAGAGGCTGCTGTCGTCGGTGTCATGGATCCGTATCGCGGCGAAACCGTGAAGGCCTTCGTGTCCTTCAAGGACGGTGCCGAGGCGACCACCGAGGATCTGGTCGAGTTCTGCAAGGAAAGGCTTGCAGCATACAAGTATCCACGCATCGTCGAGGTCATGAATGACCTCCCGAAAACAGTGAGCGGCAAGATTCTTCGTCGTGAACTGCGGGTACCGAACTAGATCTGCCTGACAAACGAATTGCCGGCCGCCGACAAGGTGAGCCGGCCATTCGTCGTGGTGGCTGACGAGCATCGGTAGGGGATTTAGTCCCCTATGCGGCAATGCATTTCAGTGATTGACATCACTCTTTTTGTATCGCAGACTGATCGCAACGCCACAGAGTTGAAGTTGGTGTCAGTTTCTACTTCTGGCCCGGTTCCGCTTCTCAACTCCCGGCGCGACGAGCGTCCGACCCATCGAGGAGTAACCCATGACGAGATCGGCAGTGGATTCGAGCACGCAGGCAGGGGGCCTGTCCGATCAGGAACGGAAGAAGAAGAAGGCGCACCGCAAACTTCTCGGCGCGGGACTGCTCGGCAGTTCCATCGAGTGGTACGACTTCTTCTTGTACGGAACGGCTGCGGCACTGGTCTTTCCGCATGTGTTCTTCCCCGATTCATCCGCACTGATGGGCACATTGCTCTCGTTCAGTACGTTCTGGGCCGGCTTCGTTGCCCGCCCCATCGGCGGTTTGGTCGCCGGACACTTCGGCGACAAGTATGGGCGTAAGCCCGCTGTCGTCACCTGCCTGTTGCTGATGGCTGTCGCGACGTTCCTGATCGGCGCGATCCCGAGTGCTTCGGCAATCGGCGTCGTCGCTCCGATTCTTCTGGTGACACTGCGATTCATCCAAGGTCTCGCCTGCGGTGGCCAGTGGGGCGGAATCGTCCTTCTCCTCACCGAATCCGCGAGTCCCAAGAAGCGCGGATTCTCAGGCACTTTCGGTCAGATGGGTGTCTCGTTCGGTGTAGTGCTGGGCAACCTGGTCTTCCTCGTCGCGACCGCGACCATTTCCAATGATGCATTCCTGAGCTGGGGTTGGCGAGTTCCGTTCTTCGCCAGCGCGCTGCTCTTCCCTGTGGTTCTGTACATCCAGACGAAGGTCGAGGACACGCCGGAATTCCTCGAGTTGCAGGAAGACGCCAAGAAGAACCAAAAGGACGTCGTCGTTCAGGCTCCACTGGCGCAGGCGCTCAAGGATCACTGGCGCAAGATTCTGCTCGGTTGCGGACTTCTGGCCGCCACCAATGCACTATTCTACATCAGCATCGCCGGCGTGCTCAGCTACGGCACAACCGAACTGGGGTTGAAGCGGAACTCACTGCTCATCATCTCGCTCCTGAGCGCGTTGCTGACAGTCGGCGTGGTGCTGTGGTCCGGGAAGATGTCCGACAAGATCGGTCGTCGTCCGATGATCCTGATCGGCGCCGCGGCGATCGTGGTCTGGGCATTCCCGTACTTCTGGTTGATCAACACCAAGTCCCTGCCGCTGTTCTTCATCGCGGTGACGGTTGGCAGCGTGTTCCAGTCGATGACCTACGGGCCGATCGCGGCATACATGGGTGAGCTGTTCGCACCCAACGTGCGCTACTCGGCAGCATCGTTGGCCTACCAGTTGGCTGCGATCACGGTCAGCGGTGGCACTCCGTTCATCATGACAGCACTTATCGCGAAGACCGGAACCACGACATGGGTTGCCGTGTTCGTAGCCCTCATGGGCTTGGTGACCTTCTTCAGTGCCTGGGTGCTGAAAGAGACCAACCCGAAGGAAGTTCGGGACGATCCGAACGCAATTCCGGGCGCGCACCTGTACGCCAAGTAACTCTTTCGGTTTCGAGCAGACGCCCGCTATCGGTCACCGGTAGCGGGCGTCTGACGTATAACTGGAGCATGGCTGCAGCACGCACAGGCTCCGAAGATGCTTTGTCGACAGTGTCACGGGAACTCCCCTCCACTCAGCGTGGTTTGCGTACGCGGCGAGCGTTGATCGATGCGGCCCGCACCGTTTTCGAACGGTCCGGCTATCTGGACTCGCGGCTGATCGACATCACTGTAGAGGCGCAGTGCTCGGCCGGTACCTTCTACACCTACTTCGCGAGCAAGGAAGAGATCTTCGCGGCAGTGATGGAGTTGGCGCGCGAAGACATGATGCATCCGGGTATGCCGCACTCTCCGAAAGGCGCGGATCCTGCTGAGGTCATCGCGGCGAGTAACCGCGCGTACCTCGAGGCGTACCGACGGAACGCGAAGCTGATGGGACTGCTCGAGCAGGTAGCAAGCATCGATCCGGAGTTCCGGGTTCTCCGCCTCGAGCGTGCTGACGCGTTTGTTCGACGCAACGCGCGCAGTATCGAGAAGCTGCAGAAGGCCGGACTGGCGGACGCGAATCTGGATCCGCTACTGACGTCTCGGGCACTCTCCGGGATGATCAGTCGACTTGCGTTCGGGTACTTCGTATCCCGCGGCGGCGAGGACGGCGCCGCCGGAGTGACCTTCGACGGTCTGCTCGATACCGTCAACCGGTTGTGGATCAACACTTTGCAATTCTCGCTACGCCGAAATTGATGTTGACGCCGGGTTCATGTTTGGTGTCTGATGGAGCAATGACACCCACGCGTACGGCAGTGCTCGTCGATTTCGGTGGAGTTCTCACCTCCAGTGTGCTGCGAGCCTTCGAAGATTTCGGAGCCTCGCTTGGGGGCGACCCACGACTTCCGTTGACCCTGCTCTCCCGCGACGACGTCTCGAAGCGACTGCTCTCCGATCACGAATCCGGAAAGATCGACCAGGAGGCCTTCGAAGCAGGATTCGGGGAACGGCTACGAGCGCACGGCGCCGTCGTGGACAGCGAAGGATTGGTCGACCGTATGCAGGCCGGGCTTGTCCGAGACGAAGAGATGGTGCGACTGATTGCGGACGTCCGAGCGGCGGGTCACCCTGTTGCGCTCGTGTCCAATGCTTTCGGGCGTGATTGCTACGCGGGTTTTGTGCTCGAGGACCTCGCCGACGAAGTGGTGATCTCCTCGGAAGTCGGGATTCGTAAGCCCTCTCGTCAGATCTACACCATCGCGTGCGAGCGGCTGGGTGTTGCGCCCGAAGGCGCCGTGATGATCGACGACCTGCAACAGAACCTCGACGGCGCGGCACGATTGGGGATCGCCGGCATTCTCCACACCGATGCGGAAAGCACTCGCAGTCAGTTGGAATCGACGTTCGGACTACTGCCCATGCAGTGAAACTGTAGGTTCTCGGTAACACTCGAATACTGCTGGAACACTTTTGGAGGAATGAATGATTGCTGTCATCGCGGATATCACCGTCAAAGACGGAAGCGGCGAACAGTTCGAAGCCGTAGTCGCCGAACTTGCCGAGAAGGTGCGCACGGAAGAGCCCGGAACGGTTCTGTATCAACTGATCCGCTCGAAGACGGATACGAATTCGTACAAGTTCATGGAGCTGTATCAAGACAGTGCTGCGATCAAGGCCCATGGATCGTCCGAGCATTTCCAGGCCGCGGGAAAGGCGATGGCGCCCTTCCTCGCAGGCGCCCCGCAGATCGAATACTTCGACGCACTCTGAGCGCATGGACAGGTGAACCCCGGCGAAATCTCGCCGGGGTTCACCTGTGTTTTCAGTTCTGCTTCTGGGCGAGGAGTTCAGTGCGGTCGATCGATCGCTTGAGGATCTTTCCCGTCGAACCCTTCGGGAGCGCGTCGATGAACTGGACCACCCGCGGAATCTTATAGGCGGACAGACGTTCCCGAGCCCACGAGGTGACGTCATCTGCTTCGAGGTCGGAGCCTGGGCGAACGGCCACCACCGCCGCAACCTCCTCGCCGTAGTAGTCGTCGGGTATACCGATCACCGCGGCCTCGATGATGTCGGGGTGCTGGTAGAGCACCTCTTCGACCTCGCCTGGATAGACGTTGTATCCACCGCGGATGATGAGGTCCTTGACGCGGTCGACGATGCGAAGGTCACCGTCGGCGTCGGTCTCGCCGAGGTCTCCGGTGCGGAACCATCCGTCGTCGGACAGGACGGCGGCCGTGTCGGCCGGGCGCTTCCAGTAGCCCTTCATGACCGTCGGTCCTTTGATGAATACCTCGCCCACTGTGCCTGCCTGGCAGACATTTCCGTCGTGATCACGGACCTCGACCTCGGTGCGCGGTACGGCGCGGCCGGTGTATCCGATCTTTGCGACGCGGTCGATGCTGTTGAAAGTTCCGAATGCGCTCGTCTCGGTCAGGCCGTAGCCCTCGAGGATTGTGCAGTTGAACCGTGCTTCGAAGGCGCGAGCGACTTCACCGGGAAGTGATGCGCCACCGGAGATTGCGATCCGCAGTTGTTCGAAGTCGGAGCTGTCCACGTCGGCTGCGGCGTGCAGCATGGCATTCCACATGGTGGGGACGCCCGCCATGATGGTGAGCTTGTCCCGGCGCACCAGATCGAGCATGGCGGCCGGGTCGAACCGGGCGAGCAGGGATAGTGATCCGCCGCCGGTGAAGGTTGCCATCATGACCGAACCCTGGCCGAAGATGTGAAAGAGCGGCAGTCCGGTACCGGTGCGGTCCGAGGGATTTCCGCGGCTGCTCTCGGCGCCGATCTCACCGGCAGACAACAGATTCCCGACCGTCAGCTGAGCGCCCTTCGGACGTCCGGTGGTACCGGAGGTGTAGAGAATCGCCGTGGTGTCCGCTGTGTCGCGGTCGACCACCGTTGCCGGTGGATGGTCGGCCTTCGCCGATTCTTCGGTGAGCGTCCACACCGGGACGCCGCGCGCACTCCCTGCATCCTGAACTGCGGGACCGAGCTGGTGCCAGGCGATCGCCAGCGAAATCTCGGCGTCGTCCAGTACGTACTCGACTTCGGGTTGCGCCGACATCGTGTTGATGGGCACCACGACACAACCTGCAGCCTGAATCCCCATGTACGCCACGATGAATTCAGGCACCGACGGCGCCGCGAGCAGAACCCGGTCGCCGATGCTCAACCCTTCGTCGCGAATGCGGCCGGCAAACGCCAGAGACGCGTCGTGGAGCTGTCGGTATGTCCAATGATTATCCGTGCCGCGAATTGCAATATTTTCCGGAGTGGCTTCCGCGTGACGGGTCACCGGGTCGAGAACGCTAACCATGGTTCTGCCTTTCGGGAGGAATCGACCGATTGTGTGTCCTGGGTCTCACCAGAGCGTACACTTGAATCCGGCGTCAACATCGAGTCTGCTGGGATTGTCCCGAAAATGATGTTGATCGGAAGGATGAGGAGCGCACCGTGCTCGACGACGAATCGCGAATTGCCGCCTTACCGGTGGCTCCGCCCGCGCTGCTCCGGGATCGACCGACCACCGAGCGGGGGACACGCACGCGTGCGGCATTGGTTGCTGCTGCCCGTAAGGTTTTCGAGCGCAGTGGCTATCTCGATGCACGTTTGATCGACATCGCAAAAGAAGCCGGTTGCGCGACGGGATCGTTCTACACGTACTTCGCGAACAAGGAAGAGGTGTTCGCCGCCGTCCTCGAGGTCGCGCGAGACGACATGATGCACCCGGGCATGGGACGCGTTGCGAGCGCGGACGATCCGTACGCCGTGCTCGAGGCAAGTAATCGAGCGTATCTGGCCGCGTATCAACGCAATGCGAAGTTGATGGGGCTCATGGAGCAGGTAGCTCACATCGACCCGGAGTTCCGGAAGTTCCGCAGCGAGCGTGCCAATGCGTTCATACGCCGTAATGCCCGCGGGATTGCAGATCTGCAGTCCCGCGGCATCGCGGACACGACGCTGGATCCGATGACGGCGTCGATTGCTCTGTCCGGCATGGTGAGTCGACTCGCCTACAGTCTGTTCACCCTTCGTGAGGGTGAGGTGGACGGGCGTTCACCGGAGTTCGATCAGATTGTCGCCACTGTGACCGATCTGTGGGCGAACGCTCTGAAGTTCCCCGACCGTCTCTGACGAGGTGGGCCGCCCCGGCTGCATCGATGTTCGAGCGGCCGGGCGTCCCAGTCTCGGTTCAGCTCTTTTCGGTTCAGCTCTTTTCGACGACGCGAGCGACGGATTCGGCGACCACGACGGGCTTGTCGGAACCCTCGCGCTCGACCACCTGGCTCATCTTCACTTGGATTCCGCCGGGCAACTGCTCCGCGGACACGACGGTTGCGCGCATCCGGACCCGGGATCCCACGGGAACGGGAGCGGGGAAGCGAACCTTGTCGTAGCCGTAATTGAGGCTGTGGGCGAAGCCGTCGAAGTGGATGAGTTGGTAGGAGAACTGGGGTCCCAGTGAGAGGCTGAAGAGTCCGTGCGCGATCGTGCTGCCGAGCGGGCTCGATGCGGCTCGTTCCGGGTCGACATGAATCCACTGATGATCGTTTGTGGCTTCGGCGAACGCGTTGATGCGCTCCTGGGTGATGTCGTACCACTCCGTCGGGCCAAGTTCCTGGCCGATGAGCTTCTCGAGCTCGGCGAAGGTGGACGGGCGGACGGGCAATTGGTTTTCAGTCATCGTTATCCCTTTACTCGCAGTTCAGGAGGACGGAACGGGCCGTTCGGGTGACCGTCGCGATTCGACGGTTGAAACTGACGCCGGATTCAACTATACATGAGGGGAGACGTGGATCACTGTCAGCGCGTAGGTATGACGCAAGCGAGAGGAATCGCTCATGAAGGTTGCCCAGAAGGTAGCAATTGTCACCGGTGGCGGCGGGGGAATCGGCGGTGCACTGGCCGAGCGACTGGCTGCCGAGGGTGCTCGCGTCGTAGTGGCTGACCTGGACGGGGCAGCAGCTTCGGCAGTAGCAGAGGCGATCAACGCGGAGCGTCCCGGAGCGGCCGTGTCTGCCGGTGGCGACGTCTCCGACGAGACGGTCATTGCGGGCCTGATCGCGCAGGCGGAAAAGGAATTCGGCCCGGTCGACCTCTACTTCGCCAATGCCGGCGTTACCGGTGGCATGGGCCTCGACATCAGTGAAGACGTCTGGGACACGACGATCGACGTCAACGTTCGCGCCCACATTCGCGCTGCCAGGCTCCTCGTCCCCGGCTGGACGGAGCGCGGGGAGGGCTACTTCATCAGCACGGCCTCTGCGGCCGGCTTGCTCAGTCAGGTCGGGTCCGCCGCGTACTCGGTGACCAAACATGCCGCGGTCGCGTTTGCCGAGTGGCTCTCGATCACCTACGGAGATCAGGGTGTTCGCGTCAGTTGCTTGTGCCCGATGGGCGTCAACACCAAGCTTCTCTACGAAGGTGAGAACTCCGGCGATCCGGTCGGCAAGGCCGCAACCGGAGCCGTGCTTGCGGCAGGCAATGTTCTCGAGCCTGCCGAATGCGCCGAAATCGTTCTTGCGGCAGTGGATGCCGAAGAATTTCTCATCCTTCCGCACAAGAACGTGCTGGACATGTACCGGCAGAAGGGCGCCGACTACGACCGTTGGCTGCGCGGGATGCGCCGGTACCAGGCGTCGCTCCTCGCGGGAACACGATGACCGAGGAACTCGTCCTCTCCGAGCAGAGAGGAGCGGTGCTGGTTCTGACATTCAATCGGCCCCGCGTTCTCAACGCGTGGACCAACGAGCTCGAAGATCAGTACTACGACTTTCTGGCCGTGGCAGACGAAGATCCCAGTGTCCGAGCAATTGTTGTCACCGGCTCCGGCCGAGGATTCTGCTCGGGGGCTGACCTCGGCAATTTGAAGAACGTCGGCGAAGTCTCCGAAAGTGATCTTGTCCGGCCGCGAGACCGTCATTTCCCGACCACCATCCGCAAGCCGCTGATCGCTGCCGTCAACGGCGTCGCCGCCGGGCTCGGAATGGTCGAGGCTTTGTACTGCGACGTTCGTTTCGGTTCGAGCGCAACACGATTCACTACCGCGTTCGCGCGTCGAGGCCTGATTGCGGAGTACGGCATCTCCTGGATGTTGCCCCGCTTGGTCGGGCACAGTCGAGCAGTCGATCTTCTGCTTTCCAGCCGGATGGTGGACGCCGACGAGGCGTACCGCATCGGTCTGATCGACCACCTGGTCACCGGCGGTGACGTTCTGGATGCGGCGATTGCTTACGCCGAGGACATCGCGGCGAACTGCTCGCCGACGTCCCTCTCCGTCATCAAATCGCAGATGAGTGCCGACGCGCACTCGACCTTCACCGATTCCGCCAGGCGTGCGGAATCGCTGATGCTGAACGCATTTCACGGCCCGGATGTCGTCGAGGGTGTCAACAGCCATCTCGAACATCGAGCCCCCAATTTTCCTTCCCTCTCTGTCAGGAGTTCACATGTCAGTGTTTGAGTTCTCGGATCGCACCAAGAAGTACCAGGCCGAACTGCTCGATTTCATGGACAAGCACGTTTACCCGGCCGAAGCGGTCTACGAAGAGCAGATGCGTGAGTCCGGTAACCCGCACTTTCAGCCGCCGATCATCGACGACTTGAAGAAGGAAGCCAAGGCCCGCGGGCTGTGGAACCTCTTCCATCCCCATCCCGAATGGGGCCCCGGCCTGACCAACCTGGAATACGCACCGCTCGCGGAGATCATGGGCCGCAGCCACCTGGCCTCCGAGGCCACCAACTGCGCCGCTCCGGACACGGGAAACATGGAGGTGCTCACGCTCTTCGGCACCGACGAGCACAAGGAGAAGTACCTCAAGCCGCTTCTCGAAGGCGAAATTCGTTCCGCTTTCGCGATGACCGAGCCCGAGGTTGCCAGCTCCGACGCCACCAACATCCAGCTCCGTATGGACCGTGACGGCGACGAGTACGTGCTGAACGGCCGTAAGTGGTTCGCTTCCAACGCCTTGCACCAGAACTGCAAGGTTCTGATCGTCATGGGTAAGACCGACTTCAATGCCGCCACCCACCGTCAGCAGTCGATGATGGTCGTGCCGATCGATGCTCCCGGCGTCACGATCCTGCGCAACCTGCCGGTTTTCGGCTACCAGGACCGCGAAGGACACGGCGAGATCACTTTCGAGGACGTGCGCGTCCCGGCCAAGGACATTCTCGCCGGTGAGGGTGAAGGATTCGCGATCAGCCAGGCCCGCCTCGGCCCCGGCCGCATCCACCACTGCATGCGTGCAATCGGAATGGCCGAGCGCGCACTGGAACTGATGTGCAAGCGCGCATCCACCCGCATCACCTTCGGGAAGCCCGTCAGTGACAACGCGAATATCCAGGACTGGATCGCCGAGGCTCGTATCGACATCGAGATGGTTCGACTCCTCACACTCAAGGCCGCACACATGATGGACACGGTGGGCAACAAGGAAGCGCGCACCGAGATCGCAGCTATCAAGGTTGCGGCACCGAACATCGCGCTCAAGATCATCGACCGCGCCATCCAGGTTCACGGCGGTGGCGGCGTCACCGACGACTTCCCGCTCGCGATGGCTTACGCCCACATGCGCACCCTTCGCCTGGCCGACGGCCCGGACGAGGTGCACAAGCGCGCCATCGCCAAGCAGGAACTGCGCAAGTACCGCGAAGTCAAGGCGAACTGACATGGCAGGACTGGATCTCACCGGTAAGACGGCAATCGTCACAGGCGCATCGCGGGGCATCGGCCTCACGACCGCGCAGGCGATTGCGGCGGCGGGCGGAAACGTCGTACTGACTTCGCGCTCACAGGAATCCGCAGATGCGGCTGCCGCGCAGGTGAACGGCAACGCGATCGGCGTCGGCGCTCACGCGACGGACGAGGATGCTGCACGCAAGTGCGTCGAGCAGACGATCGAGCGTTTCGGCAGTCTCGACATCTTGGTGAACAACGCGGGCACCAACCCGTCGTTCGGGCCGATCATCAACCAGGATCACTCGCGCTTCGCCAAGACTTTCGACGTCAACGTGTGGGCTCCAGTCCTGTGGACCGGCCTCGCAGCGCGGGCCTGGATGGGCGAGCACGGTGGTTCCGTGGTCAACACCGCTTCGATCGGCGGCATGGCGTTCGAGGCGGGAATCGGTACGTACAACGCGTCGAAGGCTGCTCTGATCCACATCACCAAGCAGTTGGCGCTCGAGTTGTCACCGAAGATTCGTGTCAACGCCGTTGCGCCGGGAGTGGTGAGAACCAAACTCGCCGAAGCTCTGTGGAAAGAACACGAAGAAGCGGTGTCCGCGTCGACTGCTCTCGGACGCATCGGTGAACCCGAGGACGTGGCCGCTGCCATTGCCTTCCTGGTTTCGGATGCAGCCCAGTGGATCACCGGCGAGATCATGACCATCGACGGTGGCCAGTTGTTGGGTGACGCACTCCCGTTCCGGCAGGGAGCGTCCGTCGGTGGCTAGCGTCGGAGTAGTGGGACTCGATACCGAAGCGGTCACCGGGTGGATCGCAGGCCTGGGGATCGACTTTTCCGGGCCGTTGTCCTTCGATCGAATCGGCTTGGGGCAGTCGAATCTCACGTACCTGGTTCGCGATCAGGACGGCAATCGCTGGGTGCTACGACGCCCACCGCTGGGGCATCTGCTGGCCTCGGCTCACGACGTGGCGCGTGAGGCTCGAATCCTGAGCGCTCTCGAATCCACCGACGTGCCATCGCCGCGAGTATTCGGGTTGACCGAGGATCCTGCCGTCACCGAAGTTCCGCTGCTCCTCATGGAATTCGTGGACGGCGAAGTGGTGGACCGAATGCCTCTTGCGGAGGCGTTGTCGGAAGATCGTCGCCGGGCAATCGGAATCTCGCTCGCTCAGACGCTGGCGAAGATACACGCCGTCGACCTCGAGCAGGCCGGTCTCGACGACTTGGCAAGTCACAAGCCCTACGCCGCGCGGCAGCTGAAGCGGTGGGGTGGTCAGTGGGAACAGTCGAAGACGCGGGAATGCCCTGATCTCGACGATCTCACCCGACGCCTGATTGCAGCCCAGCCGGATCACACTGAAACCACGTTGGTGCACGGCGACTTTCACCTACGCAATGTGATCACCTCGGCGAGCAACGGCGAAGTTGTCGCGGCCCTCGACTGGGAACTGTGCACACTCGGTGATCCGTTGGCGGACGTCGGAAGCTTGTTGGCGTACTGGCCGGCGGCTGGTGAGAATACCGGCGGCGATTTCCCGGCATCGGCACTCCCGGGATTCCCCTCGCGAGAGGAGATCTCCCGGATCTATCTCGAGGCCACCGGACGGGATCCTGCTGCGCTGAAGTTCTGGCACACGTTGGGACTGTGGAAGATTGCCGTGATCGCCGAGGGCGTGATGCGTCGCGCCCGCGACGAACCGCAGAATGCCGCCGAGAGCGGAACTCCCACCGTGGAACGTATTGACGCCTTGGTCGCCAAAGCCAGGGAAATTGCAGATCAGGCCGGGATCTGACGAGATCGTCCGGTGTCCGTCGAATCACGAAAGTATGGAGGGCCAGTGAGCCAGGAACGTAGAACCGCAATTGTCACGGGTGCAGCACGCGGAATCGGTGCGGCAGTAGCGAAGCGACTGTCGGAAGACGGTTTTGCCGTCGCCGTGCTCGACCTCGACGAAGCGGCGTGTGCGGGAACCGTCGACGCGATCAAGGCCGCAGGCGGACAGGCGCTGGCCGTCGGCGCTGACGTCTCCGACGAGGCTTCGGTTGCTGCAGCAGTGGATCGTGTGGCCGCCGAACTGGGTGCACCCACCGTACTGATCAACAATGCCGGCATCACTCGCGACAACCTTCTGTTCAAGATGAGCGTTGCCGAGTGGGATTCGGTGATGAACGTCCACCTGCGCGGAGCGTTCCTCATGTCGCGTGCGGTGCAGAAGTACATGGTGGAAGCGAAGTTCGGCCGCATCGTGAACCTCTCGAGCACGTCGGCTCTCGGCAACCGCGGACAGGTCAACTACTCCGCAGCCAAGGCCGGCATGCAGGGATTCACCAAGACATTGGCCTTCGAGCTGGGCAAGTTCGGCGTCACCGCCAACGCCATTGCACCCGGATTCATCGAAACCGAGATGACCGCCGCAACGGCCGAGCGCATGGGCGTCGGCTTCGACGACTTCAAGACCGCTGCCGCTTCGCAGATCCCGGTCAACCGTGTCGGTCAGCCCGAGGACATCGCGCACACCGCGTCGTTCTTCGTCAGCGAAGGCGCGGGCTTCGTTTCCGGTCAGGTCGTCTACGTCGCCGGTGGACCGAAGGACTGACCGTCCGCTCACCGCTCGAACCGAAGGAATGGGCATGGCTTTCGACGAAGAGGCAGTATCGCGTGATCTCACCGAAAAGGTGAACACGCTTCTCGCGGAGAACGATCCGAACAGCGTGTCGGTATCGGACTTCCTCGGCGCACGATTCGACGCCGGACTGGCGTGGGTTCATTTCCCCGAAGGTCATGGGGGACTCGGTGTACCGCAGAGCTTTCAGCGTCAGGTGAACGCTCAGCTGGAGGCCGCCGGTGCACCGGGCCCGGCCACCGGCAAGAACGGGATCGGACTGGGCATGGCGGCACCGACCATCGCTGCCTTCGGCACCGAGGAGCAGAAGCAGAAGTTCCTGCGCCCGTTGTGGACTGCGGAGACGGTCTACTGCCAGCTGTTCAGTGAACCGGGCGCAGGGTCGGACCTCGCGGCCGTTGCTACCCGCGCCGTCCGCGACGGCGAAGACTGGATAGTCAACGGGCAGAAGGTATGGACGTCGGGCGCGCAGAATGCGCAGCTGGCGATTCTCGTGGCCAGGACCGATCCGTCACGTTCCAAGCACGCGGGTCTGAGCTACTTCATCTGCGACATGACCGATCCGGGCGTCGATGTCCGGCCGCTGCGTCAGATCACCGGCGAGGCCGAATTCAACGAGGTATTCCTCACGGACGTCAGGATTCCGGACGCCAATCGCCTCGGAGCCGAAGGCCAGGGGTGGAAGGTTGCGACCACCACCCTGAACAACGAGCGTGTTGCCATCGGTTCGGGCGCACCGCGTGAGGGCGGCATGATCGGAAAGGTCGCTCAGGCCTGGCGTGACGAGCCCGAGCTGCGTAACCCGGCGATGCACGACGAGTTGATGCGACTCTGGACCGAATCCGAAGTTGCGCGTCTGACCGGGGAGCGACTGCGCCAGCAGCTCGCCGCCGGCCAGCCCGGCCCCGAAGGCTCGGGAATGAAGCTCGCGTTTGCCGGTTTGGCCCAGCAGATTTCTGGATTCGACCTCGAACTGCACGGCGAAGCCGGTCTGCGCTACGACGACTGGACACTGCGTCGACCGGATTCCGTCGACTTCACCGGGCGTGAACCCGGATACCGGTACCTGCGAGCCAAGGGCAATTCGATCGAGGGCGGAACGTCGGAGATCCTGCGCAACGTCATCGCAGAACGTGTACTCGGGTTGCCGCCCGAGCATCGCGTCGACAAGGACATCGCCTGGAAGGACCTACCCCGATGAGCGCCGATCTGCTGTACTCCGAGACCGAACAAGATCTGCGAGCCAGCGTCAGACGACTGCTGAGCGAGCGGGCCGGCGCCGACACCGTGGTCACGGCGTACGACGACGTGTCCGCCGACTTCACCGGGCTGTGGAAGTCGCTGGCGTCGGAACTCGGTTTGGCGGGACTGCTGGTACCCGAGGAACTGGGCGGGGCAGGTGCGTCGACGCGTGAGGCGGCGGTCGTGATGGAGGAGATCGGACGTGCGGTCGCTCCCGTTCCGTTCTTCACCAGCGCGGTGCTGGCGACGACGGCGTTGCTGAAGGCCGGCGAGACCGAGGTGCTCGGTCAATTGGCAGCGGGGGATTCGACGGCTGCTCTGGTCGTCCCGTTGTCCACTGCACCAGGAACTTTCACACCTACTGTCAAGGCAACGGCGAGTGGACTCGTCGGCAGCGTCACGACGGTTGCCGGCGTCGCCGAGTCCGATGTTCTTGTTGTTCCGGTTGCCGGTGAGAGCGGCCTGGAGCTGCATACCGTTCGGATCGCCGACGCTACCGTCACGCCGGTTCTGTCCCTGGACATGACGCGCCGATTGGCGGACGTCGAGTTCTCGGGTTCGTCGTCGGTCCGTGTCGACAGCGGCAATGCGGCGCAAGCGGTTGAGGAAGCGTTGCTCTGCGGAAGCGCACTTCTGGCGTCCGAACAGTTCGCTGTAGCTCAGTGGTGCCTCGAAACGACTCTCGCGTATGTGAAGGAGCGCAAGCAGTTCGGCCGGGCGATCGGTTCGTACCAGGCGATCAAGCACCGCCTCGCCGATCTCTGGCTCGAAGTCAGCTCTTCGGGCGCGGCAGCACGCTATGCGGCGGACACCTATTCACGCGGCGACGCCGATGCGGCGATCGCAGCGACGGTGGCCCAGGCATTCTGCAGCGGCGTCGCGGTTCATGCTGCGGAGGAGTGCGTCCAACTTCATGGTGGTATCGGAATGACGTGGGAGTATCCGGCGCACCTGTACCTCAAACGGGCGAAGAGCGATCAGCTGTCGCTGGGAACCGCGTATCAGCATCGGGCACGCCTCGCCGAGTTGGTCGACCTCCCGATCTCGTCCTGAAACTCACCCACTATCTGTCTGGAGAATTGCTGTGAAGGCTTGGCGCGTCAACGAACTCGGTCAACCCCGCGATGTGCTCGCGTTGGAGGAGACCGCGGATCCCACCCCGAATGCGACGGAGATGTTGGTCAAGGTGCTGGCGGCTCCGGCCAACTTCCCCGACGTCCTCATGTGC
Source organism: Rhodococcus sp. SB1D (assembly GCF_048573875.1). Classification (NCBI taxonomy): domain Bacteria; kingdom Bacillati; phylum Actinomycetota; class Actinomycetes; order Mycobacteriales; family Nocardiaceae; genus Rhodococcus; species Rhodococcus sp. SB1D. The sequence goes on along the minus strand of NZ_JBMAIQ010000003.1, from coordinate 34,462 downwards.
CGCGGTGAGTACCAGATCAAGCCGCCGCTGCCCTTCACACCCGGTGTCGAACTGTGTGGTGAAGTGGTCTCGGTCGGTGAATCGGTGACCAAATTCGCAGTGGGGGACCGGGTGATCGGTAATCCGAGTCTGCCGTCCGGCGGATTCGCCGAGTACTCGGTACTGGATCAGAACAACACGTTCCCGGCGCCGTCGGCTCTCGACGACGCGGAAGCATCCGCTCTGAGCATCGGCTATCAGACAGCGTGGTTCGCTCTGCATCGCCGCACCCAACTGCTCGAGGGTGAGACATTGTTGGTCCACGCTGCTGCGGGTGGTGTCGGTAGTGCGGCAGTGCAACTCGGCAAGGCGGCAGGCGCCAAGGTGATCGGTGTCGTCGGCGGCCCGGACAAGGCCGAGTACGCGCGCAAGCTCGGCGCCGACCTCGTCGTAGACCGTCACAGTGAGGACTTCGTGGCAGCGGTCAAGGAGTTCACCGGCGGCAAGGGCGCCGACGTGGTCTTCGATCCGGTCGGCGGCGACGCATACGCGAAGTCCACCAAGTGCATCGCCTTCGAGGGACGGATCGTCATCATCGGCTTCGCCGGTGGCACGATCCCGCAGCCGGCACTCAATCACGCTCTCATCAAGAACTATTCGATCATCGGACTGCACTGGGGGCTGTACAAGGCCTACAACCAGCAGGCCATCGACGACTGCCACGTCGAGCTCACCAGGCTCGCCGATGCCGGCTTGGTCAAACCACTGATCAGTGAGCGGTTGTCGTTGACGGACGTTGCCGACGGTATCGGTCGCCTCGGCGACGGCACCACTGTCGGTCGCGTCGTGTTCCAGCCCTGATTCTTGCTGTGCGCCTTTATTAACCCCCGGCGGTTAATAAAGGCGCACAGCACTTCGTGTTCGACGAAAGGATTCCCCGATGAGGCAAGCTGTCATCGTTTCCACCGCCCGTACCCCGATCGGTAAGGCGTACCGCGGCGCGTTCAACAACACTCAGGCTCAAGAGCTTGCTGCACATGCCATTTCGAATGCAGTTCAGCGCGCGGGCCTCGAGGGCGGCGAGGTCGAGGACGTCATCCTCGGCGCCGCGCTGCAGCAGGGCTCTTCCGGCGGCAACGTCGCGCGGCAAGCGGTACTGCGGGCCGGGCTTCCGGACTCGGTGTCCGGAATGACGATCGATCGTCAGTGCTCGTCCGGGCTCATGGCCATCGCGACCGCAGCAAAGCAGATCGTGGACGACGGAATGCAGATCGCGGTCGGCGGCGGAGTCGAATCGATCTCGTTGGTCCAGAACGATCACATGAACAACTTCCGCGCGGCTGATCCGTGGCTGAAGGAAAACAAGCCGTCGATCTACATGCCGATGCTGCACACGGCCGAGATCGTCGCCGAGCGCTACGGAGTCACCCGCGAGCAGCAGGACGAGTTCGCGCTCGTCTCCCAGCAGCGGACCGCAGCGGCCCAGGACGCAGGTCGGTTCGATCTCGAGATCGTCCCGCTGCCCTCGATCAAGCAGGTGCAGGACAAGGAGACCGGTGAGATCCGCAGCGAGTCCGTGACGCTGACCCGCGACGAAGGCAACCGCGCTTCCACCACGTTGGAAGGGCTGTCGAGTCTGCGACCGGTTCTGGCCGACGGGACTGTCAGTGCTCATTCGTCCATTACTGCGGGCAACTCGTCTCAGCTCTCCGACGGCGCTTCGGCGTCGGTGCTGATGGAGGCAGGCGAGGCGCAACGCCGCGGGTTGGCTCCTCTCGGTATCTACCGTGGCATGGCTGTCGCGGGTTGCGCTCCCGACGAGATGGGCATCGGACCGGTGTTCGCGATTCCGCGTCTGCTGGATCTTCACGGCCTGAAGGTCGACGACATCGATCTCTGGGAACTCAACGAGGCCTTCGCCTCTCAGGCCCTGTACTGCCGCGACAAGCTCGGGATCGATCCCGAGAAGTACAACGTCGACGGTGGCGGTATCTCCGTCGGCCATCCGTACGGAATGACGGGCGCTCGTCTGGTCGGCCATGCTCTTCTTGAAGGAAAACGGCGCGGAGCCAAGCTCGTGGTGGTGACCATGTGCATCGGCGGCGGTATGGGCGCTGCCGGGCTTTTCGAGGTCGCATGAGCTTGATCGAGGGACTGTTCGACGTCAGTGGCAAGACCGTTGTGGTCACCGGTGGATCACGCGGCATCGGATACATGATCGCTCGCGGGTTTGTCGAAGGCGGAGCGACGGTCGTCATTTCGGCCCGAAAAGCCGAAGCCTGTGACGAAGCCGCGCGAGAGCTTTCGGAGTTCGGCACCTGCATTTCGCATCCGGCCGATCTGTCCACGGACGAGGGGGTCGAGAGCCTCGCTGCGAAGGTCGCCGAGATTTCGCCGACGCTCGACGTACTGGTCAACAACGCCGGTGCCACGTGGGGAGCTCCCGTCGACGATTTTCCGGCCGCAGGCTTCGACAAGATTTTCGACATCAATGTCAAGGCAATCTTCCTCCTGACGCAGAAGCTGTTGCCGCAGTTGCGGTCTGCAGCCACGGCGGAAGATCCCGCGCGCGTGATCAATATCGGATCGATCGACGGACTCGTGGTGTCGGGTTCGGAGAACTTCTCGTACGGAGCCAGTAAGGCTGCGGTGCACATGTTGACGCGCAAGCTCGCGGCAACGCTTGCGGGGGAACAGATCACGGTCAATGCCATTGCGCCGGGCCCGTTCCCGTCGAAGATGATGGCATTCCTCCTCGAGGACGAACAGAGTGCAAAGGCTGTGGCGGACTCGGTCCCGTTGGGCCGGGTCGGAACTCCCCAGGATGCCGCAGGTCTTGCCATCTTCCTGGCTTCACGTGCCGGGGCTTATCTGACCGGCGCGGTGATTCCACTCGACGGCGGTGCGAGCGGAGCGCGCTGACCTACTGACCGATCTCCTCTGTCCCAAAAGGCCTGAAAGTCTGAACTACTATGACTTTCAGGCCTTTTCGTCCCTTTGTCTGATTGGGTTGTCTGTGACTGCAGTTGCTAGATTATCCGAGGTTCGGGGGGAACGACGACGACAACACCAACAATCCCGGCCTTGGGGGAGTCATGTTTCGCGCGGGGAGATCGTTGGGGGTGTTCGGGGTAGTTGCTGCTCTGGCAGCTGCTGCCGTCACGGTGGTGGCTTCGCCGGCGATGGCTGCGCCGGGATGCGTCGGAGTCAGTGGCGTCGGTAGTAGCGGTGGTCCGGCCAATGCGGCACCGTGGCTCAACGGCAACACCGGAGGGTTGCCAGGTCTGTCCGGTCGTACTGCCGCGATCGAAAAGGTCACCGGGACATACAGTCCAAACAAGACCGTTGATCGCTTCAATGTCCTGGGTACCGACCTGGGCATCATGTGGGACAACGGTGCGGGGCAGATTCTGACCGCTTTCGGCGATACCACCGGGCTCAGTCGTAACCCCGGCTGCGACGGTTTGGTGGGCGAGTGGCGAAGCAATGTACTCTTCCGCAGCTCGGATCGGGTACTGGCCGACGGTATGCGCATCGACAGTGCGCCGATGGACGGCACAGGTCAGGCGCGTGAGATCATTTCCGGTCTGAAGATTCCGGGTGTCGAGGCCTCCAGCATCCCCACGAGCGGCATCACAGTGAACGGTGTGCAGTATCTGAGCTACATGTCGGTGCGTAACTGGGGCGAGGCCGGGCAGTGGAGCACGAACTACTCGCAGATTGCCACCTCCTCGGACAACGGCGAAACGTGGACCACTCGTCCGGAAACTCTGCGCCCCAACATCGGTGGGGTTCTTCCCGCGGGTGTCGCCCCCGTCGCCGGTAGCGAGAACTTCCAGATGAGCTCGATGGTGAAGGACGGCGGGTTCGTCTACAACTACGGAACCCCCGCGGGACGATCCGGCGAGGTTCGACTTTCTCGCGCGTCCGAGGGTTCGATCCTCGATCTTTCCGCCTACGAGTACTGGAACGGAAGTGGCTGGGTCCGTGCCGATCCCGCTGCGGCCGTACCCGTCATGGACGGCCGCATCGGTGAGGTCTCCGTTCAGTACAACGAGTTCCTCGGCAAGTTCGTGGCGATGTACGCCGACGCGTTCAGTTCGATCGTGATGCGAACCGCTCCCAGTCCGGTCGGTCCGTGGACGGCACCGGAGACACTGGTCAATCTGGTCGAGGTTCCCGGTATCTACGCCGCATACATCCACCCGTGGTCCAGTGGTTCGGATCTGTACTTCCTTGCCACCACGTGGGCCGACTACAACGTCATGTTGATGCGTACGACGCTCGTTCGCTGATCCGGCTCACGCTTGCGTTTGCTGGAGGTACACGATCTCCTCGGTGATCGGCGCGTCGTCATCGGCGTCGGTCGGCGGTTCTTGTCGGCGGCGCCACCAGATGGTGAACAGGACGGCTCCGATCACCAAGGCAGCCAGAGCGATTACCGCCACCCAGAATTTCGGGCCGTAGTATCCGACAAGGACCATGCGCATGGCGTTGCGCGCCCACGTGAGTGGCATCAGAGCGTGCAGCCACTGCAGAACCGTCGGCATCTGTTCGATGGGGTATACCGCGCCGAAGGCGAAGATCTGAATCATCAAGGCGCCCAGAGCGATGAAGGTTCCGTTGACGGCACCGAACACAACGGTGAAGAGCCTGCCCGAGCTGACCGCGGCGGCACCCACCAGGATCATCACTGCGATCATCGCCAGAACACTAGGTGGTTCGACGTTTGCCACGGTCAGTGACACCACCGACAACACGAGCGCCGCGACCAAGGTGACCAGGGCGGGAATGCGGTAGCGGCGCAGCCCCTCACGTACCACGCTGGTGTGCGAGTTCAGTGAACGTCCGCGCCGTGGGCGGACGACGAACCACGTGAGAATTCCGCACAGGAACAGTGCCACCGAGATCACGGCAGGTACGGCTCCCGGCCCGAAACCGGCTGCGGGATAGTTGTTCCGCGCGTCGACGGCAACCGGGGAAGAGAGGAGATTGGCCGTGGTGGCGCGCTCGTCGTCCGTGAACTGCGGTACCTGGGCGGCACCGTCGGACAAACCGGTGGCGAGTTCCGCGCTGCCCGCGTCGAGCTCGCCGACGCCGGCCGATAGCTGCCCGAGACCGTCACGGAGCGCAATACTTCCAGTGTCCAACTGCCCCAGCCCGGTGGAGAGTTCCTGTGCACCGGTAGCGAGTTGGCCTGCGCCGTCGGACAGTTGGCCCAGGCCGGTGTTGAGTTCACCTGCACCGGCCGCGGCGGCAAGGAGCCCACCACGGTAGTCGCTGCTCGGATCAGTGAGCTGCCGCGAGATTTCCCGCGCGCCGTCGCGAAGCTGACCGAGCTGACCGATCACGTCGTCGTCCGACGGTTGTGCAGTCAGGGAAGCCCGCAGTCCACCCAGGGCTTCGACGAGTCCGCCGGAGACCGGATCGGCCGAGTTTCGAAGCATCGACGTGAGGGCGTCGATCTGACCGACGACGGCGTCCGAGGACCCCGCGAGGTCGAGTACCGGGGTGGTGACCATGTCGACCACTTCGCTGATCTGTCGGGCGCCTGCGCCGAGTTCGTCGGTGCCCCCGACCAACTGGTTGAGTCCGCTGCTCAGCTCGCCCGAGCCTGCAGCAGCTTCGCCAGCTCCGGCAGCCAGCTCGCCGGCTCCGGCGGCCAGCTCCTTGCCGCCCTGATTTGCTTCGCCCATGCCGGTGGCGAGTTCTTTGCTTCCGGCGTAGAGCTCGTTGGTTCCGGCGAGTGCCTCGGAGGATCCGTCGGAGAGTTGTTGCGCGCCAGCGGCTGCTTCACCGAATCCTGTTCCGAGTTCGCCCAACCCGACCAGCACCTGGTCGATGGACTGCTCACCGATCGACTCGGAGACCGCCGAGCGCACCTGAGCGATGATGCTTTCACCGACCGGGCCGGCGACCAGACTGTTGTAATCGTTGTACAAGACGTCGAGTTCGGCCTTGCGGCCCGAACCCGATGCGGCACTGGCCACATCCGCGCTGAAAGTCTTCGGAATGACGACAGAGAAGTAATAGGTGCCGTCGTTGACGCCGTCGGCGGCTTCCTGTTCCGAGACGACCTTCCATGCAACGTCTCCGCTCTCGACGAGCGCGGCAACAACTTCATCGCCGGCTTGCAGACGTGTTCCGTCGAGTTCTGTGCCCGCATCGGCGTTGACGATGGCGACGGGCAAGCGGTTGACCGTGTCGCCCGGATCCCACAGTGCCCACATGTAGAACGCCGCAATCGACAGCGGTGCGATGACGAGGACAGCGAGAACTGTCCGGATGATGTGCGTGCGTCGCGTCGTGGCCGCGTTGTCGACTACGGGTTGTGGCGCCATGTGGAGCTCTCTTCTCGTGGACCGAAGCAGGTGTGGCACGAAAGGAAGCCACCAAAACTGCTGGACATACGTCCAGCTCGGTCACGATACAAAGCAAACGGCAATCCTGTGACCGTTTTCGAAGAATTGGGCGTTATCGGCCGCCGTGCTCTGCCTCGATCTTTGCCCACTCCCACCCTCGGAAGTTGGCCAGACGAAGCTCCTCTGCTTCGTCGAAGGTGTACCACTCGGTGCTCGGCGCATCAGGGAGAGTGCCGCGCAAGTATTCGCCCAGGTAGTGAAGTGGGCCTTCCCAGCCGGTTCCGACGCCGTAGCAGCCGGTGTCCGGGTCGTTACGGAAGACATCGGCGACGGAGGCGTGCTCCAACTCGAGCCAGGTGGCGTCGGGGCCGTCGGCAGTCAGCCGGATCTCGACCTGATCGCTGTATCCACGATCGCCGGGCGGTGTCCACTGCAGTCGCAGCAGGTGTGGGGCGTCGCAGGCCAGGATCTCGCCACTTGCCTGGCCTTCGAAGGCGTACGAGCCGCCCACCTGGAAGTCTCCGCTCACCGGAAGGAAGAAGCGGTTGATGCGGTCAGGGGTCGTGATGGCATCCCAGACGTCGTCGACCGACGCGTTGTAGCGGCGCTTGAGTACGGCAGTTCGAGCCGAACCTTCTGCGATGTCGCGGTTACCCATGCTCCGCTCCACCGCGGTGAGGCTGGTGTCCTGGTTCGCGATCTCGGTCATTGTGAGTCTCCTTCGTCGGAAGAATTCGATTGTGAAGATCTGCTCCGCTTCGAGCCGCGTCGTTTCCCGCGTGCGAGTTCTGTGGCCAATGCGTCGAGAGGGCCGCTCCAGAACTGCCGGAATCCGTCGAGCCATTGGTCCACTTCTTGCAATGGCGCGGGCTCGACGGCATAGAGACGCCTGGTGCCTTCACTGCGGACGGTGGCGAATCCGTTTTCTCGGAGTACTCGCAGGTGTCCGGACGCGGTCGGTTGCGAGATTCCGAACTCCGCTGCCACGACTTCGGCGATCTGACCCGCCGAGCGCTCGCCGCCGGACAGGAGTTCCATGATTCGTCGCCGCACTGGGTCTCCCAGAACGTCGAATGCATGCACCCGTCATTTATATCGGCAATGACCAATATAGGCAAGCGCCGAAACTTGTACCCGGACTCGGTCAGTCCGAGAGCGCGAACTCGTCGGCGTCGAAAAGTTCGCCGATCAGCCCGCCGAGATGGCGTCGATGTTCGGCTGACAGCGTCGCTGCCGCCTCGGCATCGTGGTCTGCGCACAGCTTGATCAGCCTGTTGTGATGATCGACGGAGTCCTGGCTCCCGAGGAGGCTCGAGAACTTGCGGTAGTAGATGCGGTGAATTTGTGGGTGCACTTGGTGGATCAGCTTCTTCAACAGCGGATTCGCCGCAGCATCGATGATGACGCTGTGTAGGCGATCGTCAGCGGTCAGGGCTCGGCCTATGTCGTTTCGCTTGACGGCGGCAGCGAAGTCCTTGTTGGCCGAACGCATCGCCCCGATCATCTCGTCGGTGAGATTCGGTACAGCGGTGACGACGGCCAGTTGGTCGAGAGCTTCGATGACTGCGAGTGTTGCCTCGACGTCGCCGCGGTCGAGGGTGGTGATGCGCGTGTACGCACCGGGTTTCGCTTCCACGAGTCCGGTGTCGACCAGCCTTGCGAGCGCTTCGCGGACCGGAGTTCTGCTCAAGCCCAGATACTCGGCGAGTTCGCTGTCCTTGATCTTCGAGCCCGGCGCCAGTTCACCGGTGACGATCGCTTCGCGAATGCGTTCGAGAGCGATGTCGCTCATTCGTGCTCGCTCAACCGGTTTACCGCCACGCAACATACTGGATATCGTACTCTGCAGCCTCCCTGCTGCAGGTCAGCCCGAAACGACCATCGAAGGGTGTCTCCGGGCATCTGCAACCCGTCGGAGCAGAGCGCGGGCGAGAATTGTTGCCGGATCGATGATCTGACAGGTTGTGGCGTCGGCGGGCAGTCCGAGCGGAATCTCGGTGCATCCGGCCACGACGACCTGCGCGCCCGATTCGACGAGAAGATCAGCGGCCCTGACGAGCTTGTCGGTGGTCTCGTCTCCGACGTTGCCGCTCTTGATTGCTCGGATCGCCGGCATCACCAGTTCGTCCTGGATCGCAGGTCCGGGCACCAGGACGTCAATCGAGTATTCCGACAGCCATTGTTGATACAACCCGGTGCGGACCGTCCCCGTGGTGGCCAATAGTCCGACGGATGTGACGGCGGGTGAGAGCGTCCGGATATGCCGAGCGACTTCGTCGATCATGTGGACGACGGGAAGTCCCAGTTGGGACGAGATGGCGGGCAGGAAGGCGTGAGCGGTATTGCATGGGATGGCGAGCGTCGTCGCGCCCGACTCTCGGAGAACGCGCGCACCGCGGATCAGCCAGGGGGTGGGGTCAGGGCCGTTCTCGGTGAGTGCCAATGTCCGGTCGGGAACGGTGGGATCGGCCCAGATGACAACTTTGGGGTGCTCCTGATCCGTCGAACCTGGTGTCAGCGCAACGAGTTTGGAGTAAAAGTCGGCAGTAGCGGCGGGCCCCATGCCTCCGAGTATTCCGATGACGGGGTCGCTCGTGGCCATTCTCATGTGACAAGTACACCCTTCTGGAATCCAATATATTGGATTCTACGTCTTGGTGATCAGAGTGCGGGAAACGGCAAGTAGTTGTCAAGCGTGGCGCCGCCGCGACCGGCAGCAGAAAGGGCCATAGGCTTACAGGCATCGGGAGCGAAAGGACCGCGAGCATGCATTTTCTGGAGCTACGACACGCGCAGTGTGAACCCCCAGCGGCGTATTCGCCTGTCCTGGAGAGCTACGGAGACGTGCAGACTGTTCTTCTGGGCACCGACCCGCTTCCTGCCGATCGACGGTTCGACGCCGTGATCGTGATGGGCGGGCCGATGGGCGTCGGCGATCAGGGCGAGGTCGAGTGGTTGGCATCCGAGATCGAATACATTCGCGATCTGGTCGAGAGCGACGTCCCGGTGTGGGGAGTGTGTCTGGGTTCGCAGTTGCTCGCCGCAGCGCTGGGTGCTCGCGTCTACACGGGAGCGGTACCCGAAGTCGGAGTTGAGGAGATCACCTTGACTGTCGAGGGCCGGCAAGATCCCGTGTGGGGAGGTCTGCCCTCCACTTTTCCTGCGATGCAATGGCATTCGGATACCTTCGACATACCGAACGGCGCGGTGAGGCTCGCTGGTTCAGCCAAGTATCCGAATCAACTCTTCCGATACAAGCAGAGTTACGCCGTTCAGTTTCACCTCGAAGCGTCCTCCGAGGTGGCGCGCGAATGGATGGAACTGGCCGAGTACCGCGACTCGCTGCATGCTTCGCTGGGAGCGGACGGTCCGCGCATCTTCATGCAGCAGTTGAGTGCAGCCGAGTCGCAGGGGCTCGAGATTGCCGCAGCCGTGATGGAGAAATGGTTGAAATCCATCTCCACCGAATAAGCCCGTTTTGTCCTGATTGACCGATTTACCTGTTACCTTGTGTTCTCGTGGGTGGATGAACCGATCCGGTCGAGCAACACACCTCGTAGAGTCCGGATCTCCCCCGCGAAAGGGGAGCGATGCGCCGGATGCGGAAGATATCGACAGCAGCAGTGACGTGTGTACTCGCGTCGACCGCGGTCTTGGGGGCGACCCAGGCCCATGCATCCCCGTGGGATTGCAATGTCACCGGGAGCTTGGATCAATCAGGTGGGCCGACCAATCCGATTCCCTGGCTCAACGGCACGGATGGCAGACTGCCGGAATTGCAAGGCCGCACCTCGGCGGTCGAGTACATCACGGGCGCGCTCAGCCCCAACCAAACCGTCGAGCGGTTCAATGTTCTCGGCACGGATCTGGGCATCATGTGGGACAACGGCGCAGGTCAGGTCCTGACAGCTTTCGGTGACACCGTCGGTATCGGATCTGACCCTCTGTGCTCCGGGGTGGTCGGCGACTGGCGCAGCAACGTCCTGTTCCGTAGCTCCGACGGAAATCTGTCCGACGGCATGAACATCGACTCCTCACCGACCGACCGACCGAATCACTCGCGCGAGATCATCGGAAGTCTGAAAGTCACCGGCGTCGAAACCAGCAGCATTCCGACGACGGGTATCTCCGTGGGCGGCGTTCAGTACGTCAACTACATGTCGATACGTTCGTGGGGAGGGTCGGGCGAGTGGGTCACCAACTTCTCGCAGATCGCGTCCTCGCACGACAACGGTGAGACCTGGCAGATCGAACCGGCCTCGTCCCGGCCCAATCTGCCGTTGACAGGTAACGACAACTTCCAGATGGGGTCCTTCGTCAAGGACGGTGGTTACGTCTACAACTTCGGTACCCCCGCCGGACGCTTTGGCGAGGGGCGTCTCTCGCGAGTCATGGAAGCCTCCATCGCGGACGTCGCGGCGTACGAATACTGGGACGGAAAGGCATGGGTCCCCAACAATCCCGCTGCCGCTGCAGTAGTTCTCGACGGGGATGTCAGCGAACTGTCGGTGCAGTACAACAACTATCTCGGAAAGTTCGTCGCGATGTACTCCAACGAGTGGGGAGCGCTGGTGCTGCGGACGGCCTCGGACCTGACCGGCCCGTGGAGCGCACCGGACGTCGTGATCGGCACCGACGAGGTTCCGGGACTCTACGGCGCGTACATGCACCCCTGGTCGCAGGGGCAGGACCTCTACTTTCTCGCCACCACGTGGTCCGACTACAACGTGATGCTCATGAAGACCACGCTGCACCAGTGAACCGGATGGTTATCGTTGAACAGTGAGCACCACCGACAATGCGCTACTGATCACCGCCCTTCGAGACGTGTTGGTGGGACCACTTCCCGAAATCGGCCGACGATTTTCGACGCTGATCGCGGACATGGCGCCGCACACCTCTCTGGTGATCTTCACCCGTGAGTGCACCGGTAGGCCGCGCAAGGTTGCCGGGGATCCAGCTGTCGTCGATCGTGTGACCATCGCCGAACTCGACCGTATCCGTACGGATCTCACTGTCGGACAGATATTTCGGGGAAAGTGCGCTATCGCCGGCCGAGACCGTGAAGTGCTCGCGATGCTCGATCGAACAGACACCCTCCTCGTGCTGACGCCACACCCCGGACCGGTGAAGGCGGCATCCCTCGAATTGATCCAGGCACTGTTCGCGGTGACTGCAACCGGAATTCAGCTCCAGGTGCGGAACGCGAGTCCGGCATATCTCGCCGAGTCGCGGGCAGCGTCGTCCGAGCGTGCACGCACCGTGGCAGAGATGACGGAGGTGCATGCGGCCACCCTCGAGACGATGCTGGCGACGCTGCGCTCGGCGGATCTCGACGACACGCGTGCTCGAACCTCGGCCAGGGAGACTGCGGCTTCGGCCCTGATCGGCCTGCGTTCGGCCGTCGACGTGCACCGCGAGTTGGCCGAAGAGTCGACCACCACCGCTTTTGCGCGGATGCGTGGGGAATTGCGTTCGCTGCTCAAGCATCGGGAAATCGCGTTGGAGTTGGTGGAGCCACCCGTCGACGGGCGTGGGTTACCCGGTGAAGTGGCGCACGGCGCCCGCGCGGTCGTCCGCGGCGCGGTCTTGGCCTTGTCGGATCAGCAGACGCTCTCGCGAATCCGGGTGGCCTGGACCCTCGACGCGGCTTCGCTCTCGATCGACATCCGCGACGACGGTGGTGGTGAAGCCGATGTGATCGACGTGGAACGCCAATTACGTTCGAGGGTAGAGACTTTGGGTGGAACCGTCGAATCCGAGTCGACGCCCGGGTGGGGGAACCGGATCAGCGCAACCATCCCGCTCGACGCGCCCGTCGCCCTACCGAACCGCGACGTCCTGACGGAACTGGCTCCGCGGGAGTTCGAGGTACTCGAGCATCTGGTGGCCGGACGGCGCAACAAGGCAATCTCGGAGCGACTCGGCGTCAGTGAGAGCACAGTCAAGTTTCATGTTGCGGGGGTCCTGCGGAAATTGGGCGTCGAGAGTCGGGGTGCGGCCGCCGCCGCGGGCGCGGAGGCCGGCGTGAAGCCCGCGCCCTAGTCCTTTCGGCCAGGTCGGTCAGTCAGTTCGACCAGGGTTGCGGGCACCTGCTTCGGGCTAACCTTTCAACGAGTGCACATATCGCAATGTGAAAACACGGCGCCATGTGACGACACGTCCTCAATCGCACGAAGCCAGGAGCAAAGCCATGCCACAGCAGGTACGCGGCGTCATCGCCCGATCCAAGGGTGCCCCCGTCGAAATCGTCCCCATCACGATCCCCGATCCCGGCGCCAATGAGGTAGTGGTCGCCATTGCAGCGTGCGGTGTGTGCCACACCGACCTGACCTACCGCGACGGCGGAATCAACGACGAGTACCCGTTCCTGCTCGGGCACGAGGCGTCGGGCATCGTCGAGAGCGTCGGCCCCGGTGTCACTCACGTCGAGGTGGGCGACTTCGTCGTGCTCAACTGGCGTGCAGTATGCGGGCAGTGTCGTGCGTGTAAGCGTGGCCGCCCGCAGTACTGCTTCGACACGTTCAACGCCGAGCAGAAGATGACGCTCGAAGACGGCACCGAACTGACGCCGGCACTCGGCATCGGCGCATTCGCAGACAAGACGCTCGTTCACGAAGGCCAGTGCACCAAGGTCGACGCCTCGGCCGATCCGGCTGTCGTCGGACTGCTCGGTTGCGGCGTCATGGCCGGCATGGGTGCCGCGATGAACACCGGCAACGTCGGACGCGGTGATTCGGTGGCTGTGATCGGGTGTGGCGGCGTCGGCGACGCAGCGATCATGGGTTCACGCCTGGCCGGTGCCAATACCATCATCGCCATCGACCGGGATCCACGAAAGCTGGAGTGGGCCACGGAACTTGGTGCCACGCACACGATCAATGCGACCGAGGTCGACGACGTCGTCGAAGCAGTCCAGGAGCTGACCGGAGGTTTCGGCGCCGACGTGGTTGTCGACGCAGTCGGCCGTCCCGAGACCTGGAAGCAGGCGTTCTACGCCCGCGACCTCGCGGGAACCGTAGTGCTGGTGGGAGTTCCGACGCCGGACATGAAGCTGGAAATGCCGCTGGTGGACTTCTTCTCGCGCGGCGGAGCCCTCAAGTCGTCGTGGTACGGCGACTGCCTGCCCGAGCGTGACTTCCCCGTTCTGGTCGACCTGTACCAGCAGGGGCGTCTGCCGCTCGAGAAGTTCGTCAGCGAGCGCATCAAGCTCGACGAGGTCGAGAAGGCATTCGAGACGATGCACCGCGGCGAGGTTCTCCGTTCGGTGGTGGTCCTGTGACATTGCGAGTCGATCGCGTCGTCACCTCGGGCACGTTCAGCCTCGACGGCGGAACATGGGACGTCGACAACAACATCTGGCTGATCGGTGACGACAACGAAGTGGTGATCGTCGACGCAGCTCACACCGCGCAGCCGATCATCGACGCTGTTGGTGGACGCAAGGTGATCGGAATCGTCTGCACCCACGGCCACAACGACCACGTCACCGTTGCGCCGGAGCTGGCCGAGAAACTCGACGCTCCGATCTACCTGAACCCGGCCGACGATGTCCTCTGGGAGATGACTCACCCCGGGGTGAAGCATCTGAGCTTGGAAGACGATCAGCGTATTGCTGTGGCGGGCACGGATATTCTGGCCATCCACACCCCCGGTCATTCTCCGGGGTCGACGTGCCTCTACCTACCGGAGGCCGGCGAACTGTTCAGCGGCGACACCTTGTTCTCCGGTGGTCCCGGGGCAACCGGGCGGTCGTACTCCGACTTCCCGACCATCATCGGGTCCATTCGCGACAAGCTGTTCGCGCTCCCCGCCGAGACCAAGGTCCACACGGGGCACGGCGACGGCACCACGATCGGCACCGAGGCACCGCACCTCGAAGAATGGATCCGCGCCGGATCCTGATGTGATCAGAACGAAAGTGGGGACGCCGGTATCGGTGTCCCCACTTTCGTCACAACGCGGAGGCCCAACCGGCGGTGTCGTTCTCACCCGGGATTGCCATCAGGCCGTGCCACAGCTCGAGGATCTCGAACCATTCTGTCTCGGATCGGCTGAGGGGCCGGACGGATTCGTAGCCGGCGCGCAGGCTCTGCCGTACCGCGATCGGTGTCGGTCGCCAATCGGTGAACAGGGTGCCCAGATAGACGCTTGCCTTGGCCAGGTCGCTCACCCGGTGGTCGATCACCACGTCGTCGAAGTCGAGTACTCCGGTGGTCCGAGAGTTTCGAGTCAAGATGTTGGCTGCACGGAAGTCGTTGTGTACCAGTTGAGTTCGGTCATCGAGCTCGGACGCCCGCGCCAAGAGGTTCGTGAGCCTACGCGTTGCCTCAGGCGCAAACCCGCGGTCGAAATTCTCCAGCCAACCACCGATGCGCTCCTTCAACCCGGTGCTGCGCGACGAGAACACCGATCCGTCGACATGGGTGGCGCCGAGCGTTCGGTGTATTTCTGCCAGACATGCTCCTGCCGAACGGACCGCCGCGCGGTCCTGCACGTCCAACCAATCTCCCGCCAACTCCGGCAGTACGGTGAATGACACTGCGCACGAAGGCCCTTCCAGTGTTTTCCGGTCCAACAGTGTTTCCCGGTCCAATCCGTTCAGGGACGTGATTGGTGACGGAACGGGCATGCCCTGCGCGGCGAGTGCGCTCAGTAGGCGCGTCGACGCCTCCAGGTTCGCGAAGCGCTCTGTGGCGCGCGACCACTTCACCACCAGCCCACCGCGGTCGCTCGCAGCCCACACAATCGCGTTCTGGTCACTGATCGCCATTCGCGAGCATTCGAGGGCCGTCAATCCCCAAGTCTGCTCGAGTACCGCCGAGACCCAATGGGTGGCTGCGCCGAAGCTGTTGAATCCGAATCGCTGCTTCAATGCGGCTTCCGACTCCACCGACTCCCAGAGCATGGACAACCCGAGTGGCAACATGCCGTTCGACTCTAGTGGGGGAAGTTCGAATCGAGGTGTCGATCTCGGAAGCACCCGAAGACGCCTTGGCGACAGCTGCAGTTCAGCCGCCTTGACTCAGTTCGCTGAAGATCAGGTTGGTCTGGGTATTGGCGATGGCCGGATCGTTGAGGTGCGCGCTGACGAAATCGCGAAGCCGAGTGGGGGATTCACACGACACGTGCACCAGGAGATCACGGTCCCCACTCATCAGGAACACTCGCTGAACGGAATCCAATCCGCTCAGGTGCTCGGCAATTTCCGTCATCCGACTTCTGGCGTGGGAGTGAATCAGAATCGACACCATCGCCGAGATCTCGAGGCCGAGTAGCTCGAGGTCTATGTCTGCGTGAAACCCCTTGATGACGCCCGATTCGCGTAGAGCGCGCATCCGCGCCAGAGCGGTCGACGGCGCTATCCCGACCTTCTCGGCGAGTGCGTTGTTGGGGATGCGTGCATCCCGGACGAGTTCGCGGAGAATCGCCGTATCGACGTCGTCGAGCCGAACATGATTCGGCCGAGCTGCGGCAGCTGCCCGTTCGATCGCATTTATCATCCGATTTCTCCCTGCCGTCGCGAAAATATTCAGCATCTATTGACCGCGCCCGTCGATGATCCTAGCTTTTGCCAAACACATCGAATTATCAAACGGTCGAGATCGACACACTCGACTGTTGCGACGAAGGGGTCCGGATGGTTCCGAGGATCGGCCGACACACGGGCGACGGACACATGGGCGACTGGGTGGCGCGGTTGATCGACATCAGCCCGCCGATCTCCGAATCGACGCCCGTGTGGCCAGGTGATACCGCCTTCAACCGGGCTGTTACGTCAGACCTGGGCGGCAGTGACGCCGTCACCATCAACAGAATCACCACAACACCGCATATCGGTGCTCACGCCGACGCACCGGCGCACACCCGCATCGACGGTGCGCCCATCGGTTCCGTTCCCCTCGAGCCCTATCTCGGTGAGGCCCTGGTGGTCGACATGACGGGGGTCGACGGTGCCGCCTGCATCAAGCCCGTCGAAGAGACGGTGGAGCGACTCGGCGGCCATCTGCCGCAACGGCTGATTCTGAGGACCTACCCGAAGTACCCGAGCGAGTGGGACAACGACTTCGCCGGCGTTTCTCCGGACCTGACTCACTGGTTCGCCGACCGCGGGGGCGTTCTGATCGGAATCGACGGCGCCTCGTTCGATCCGATGGACAGCAAGACCATGGACGGGCACCACGCGGCAAGCGATCGTGGCGTCGCGATCCTCGAAGGACTGTGCCTCGACGAGGTCGACGAAGGCTACTACGAGTTGATCGCACTGCCGCTGAAGTTCCTCGACCTCGATGCCAGCCCGGTACGCGCCGTGCTCCGGACTCTGCCTTCATCACTTTCAACGCCGACACATGCAGGAGAAGAATCGTCATGACATCGACAACCACCCTTTCGTTGGAAGACTGCGTCAAGGCCGACTCGCTGGATCCCCTGAGGGAGTTCCGCCGCGAGTTCGCGATTCCGGAGGGCGTTCTCTACTTCGACGGAAACTCGCTCGGCGCGCGTCCCATTGCCGCACAGGAATGCGCCGCGAGAGTGATCGGCGACGAGTGGGGCAACGGCTTGGTTCGCAGTTGGAACGAGGCTGGATGGTTCGACCTCCCGGTCCGCCTCGGTGACAAACTTGCCCCGTTGCTGGGAGCAGGTGAAGGCGAAGTGGTAGTGACGGATTCGACGTCGATCAACCTGTTCAAGGCATTGGCCTCCGCACTGTCCATCGCGGCTGCACAGGATCCCAGCCGGAAGGTGATCGTCTCCGAGCGAGACAATTTCCCCACTGACCTCTACATTGCGGAGGGCATCATCTCGCTGCTCGATCAGGGATACGAACTACGCCTGATCGACCAACCGGGCGACGTCACCGAAGCAGTAGGACCGGACACCGCCGTAGTGATGTTGTCGCACGTCAACTACCGCACCGGAAACCTGTATGCGATGACGGAAGTCACTGCAGCAGTGCAGGAACGTGGCGCCCTCATGATCTGGGATCTCGCACACTCGGCCGGCGCCGTCACTGTCGATCTGAGCGGTGCCGACGCCGACTTCGCGGTCGGGTGTACGTACAAGTACCTCAACGGTGGTCCGGGTTCGCCTGCATTCATCTGGGTCAACCGTCGCCATCAGAACACCGGAATCCAGCCGCTGTCCGGGTGGTGGGGGCACGCGCGACCGTTCGCGATGGAGTCGGCCTACGAACCCGGCGCAGGAATACGGCGCTTTCTGAGTGGTACTCAGCCCATCACGTCGTTGTCTCTCGTCGAGTGTGGTCTTGACGTCGCGCTCAAAGCTGACATGGCCGACATCCGCAGCAAGTCGCTCGCGCTGGCCGATCTCTTCATAGACCTCGTCGAGGAGCGTTGCGCTGATTACGGTTTGCAGTTGATCACGCCGCGCGAACACGAGCGTCGTGGATCGCACGTGAGTTTTGTTCATCCCGAGGGCTATTCGATCATGAAGGCTCTCATCGCGCGGGGCGTCATCGGCGACTACCGCGAACCCGGAGTGCTGAGGTTCGGTATCACTCCGCTCTATCTCGGATACGCCGACGTGTGGAACGCCGTCGACGTGTTGCGAGACATCCTCGAGAACAAGTCCTGGGATCGCCCCGAATTCCGCGAGCGCGACGCAGTCACCTGATTCTTCCAAGTTTCCGCGGACCGGGAGGTACCGCCTTTCGCAAGGAGCTTTCATGAGTGATTTCAAAAACATTCAGCAGCGAGAATCAGGTCTCAAACGCGAACTCGGCCCCAAGCAGATGAGCATGATCGCGCTCGGCGGTGCAATCGGCACCGGACTCTTCCTCGGCAGTAAGTTCGCCATCGGATTTGCCGGCCCGAGCGTCATCATCAGTTACGCGATCGGCGGGTTGATCGCCCTCCTGCTGATGGGTGCCCTTGCCGAAATGACTGTTGCACATGCGACATCAGGTTCGTTCGGTGCGTACGCAGAATTCTACGTCGGACCGTTGATCGGCTTCCTCGTTCGCTATCTCTACTGGTCATGCATCGTCCTCGCGGTCGGGACCGAGGTCACCGCGATCGGTGAATACATGCAGTTCTGGTTCGCCGACGTACCGTCGTGGCTGTGGATCGTGTTGTTCTCCGGAGTGCTGATCGGCGTGAACATGTTCAACGTCAAGGCCTTCGGAACGATGGAGTACTGGTTCTCGACGATCAAGGTCTTCGCGATCGTGGCGTTCATCGTGATGGCAGCGTACGTCGTGTTCGGTAGCGGAAACCCGGACTACGGATTTCACAATTACACGGCCGGTGGCGGATTCTTTCCGAATGGTTTGTCCGGCATGTGGTTTGCCGTGATTGTATCGATCTTCAGCTACTTGAGCATCGAGATGATCGCCATTGCGGCCGGTGAGGCGGAAAACCCCGCGGTGGCGGTGAAGAAGGCATTCCGTGTGACGATCGTCCGACTGTTCGTCTTCTACATCGCAACCCTTGCTTTGATTCTGGCAATCGCTCCGATGGACAAGATATTGAGTGGCGGAAGCCCTTTCGTTACGGTGATGCAGGTTGTGAAGATTCCGGGCGCAGACAGTGTGCTGAACTTCGTGGTGATCATCGCCGCGCTGTCCGCGATGAACAGTCAGCTGTACGTGTCTTCGCGAATGATGTTCTCGCTCTCCCGTGCTGGTGACGCGCCGGCCATTCTCGGCAAGGTCAGGGCCAACGGCTCACCGGTCAATGCCTTGCTGCTGTCGACGTCGGGTATCGCCGTCGCAACCATCGTCTACGTGCTCTTTCCCGAGCAGGCATTCACCTTGATGATCTCGCTGTCGATGTTCGGGGCGATGGCGACGTGGCTGCTGATCTTCGTGACGCACTGGTTCTTTCGCAAGCGGATGGCAAGCGAAGGACGAACCCTCTCGTTCACGATTCCGTTCTTCCCGGTGGGGACGATACTGGGTGGTGTCCTCATGGTCGCGATCCTCGTCACGACATTGTGGGTCGAGGATTTCAAGATGACCTTGGTGTTCGGGGTGCCGTTTGTTCTTGCCGTGATCGGCATCTACTGCTTCACCCGATCACGTCGGGCGCAGAGTCGAGCGGTAACGGCTGAACAGGTTCAGGACGAGATCACCGGCACGGTGGTCAAGCGGGTTCCCTGACTTACATTGGCAATCAAAGGGTGTCGGCGAAAAACTCCATAGTGCGGGTCCAGGCGAGGGCAGCAGAATCCGGGGCGTAGTGGCTGGCCGAAGTGTCGTTGTTGAACGCGTGGCCGGCGTCGGCATAGCGGTACACCCGGGCGAGATCGGACGCGGTTGCGCGCAATTGCTCGACGCTCTCCGGCGGGATACTCGGATCGAGGTCGCCGTAGTGACCGAGCCACGGGACCTGCAGTTGCGCTGCAAGTTCGGTGCCTGCGGCAATCCCATCCCATCGGGCTTCTGCAACGCCGCCACCGTAGTACGTGACAGCGGAATCGACGAGGGGTACGGCGGCACACCACAGGGATGCGGTGCCGCCCATGCAGAATCCGAGGGAGCCGACTTTGTCTGCTCCCTCGGATCGGCTGTAGTCGACGGCGGCACGTACGTCGTGGCCGATGCTTGTGCCGTCGAGTGCCATGAGCGCATCCTTCGCGGACGGGAAGTCGGTGAAGGAGGTCTGTGCGCCGCGATGGTAGAGATGCGGGGCGACGGCAAGGTAGCCGCCATCGGCGAGACGCTCGAGGATGCTCTCGATGTGCTTGTTCACGCCCCACGCTTCTTGGAGAACCACAACCGCATGCTTCGGTTCTCCTGGCGAATCCGGTCGGCTGACGGTCAGCGGCACGTCGTGTGTGGTCGTCGTGAAAGTTCCTAGGCGAGCCCAGACTGTAGACGGACCGTCGAATTAGACTCGTCAAATGTTGAGTTCCGCCGTACAGCCGATCATCTTGGGCAGTTGGCCGACGCCCGTCGAACCTCTGGCGCGTTGCGCGCAGGCACTCGGATTGGGGCCGGAAGACCTGTGGATCAAACGTGACGACGTCACCGGCCTGGGCGGTGGCGGCAACAAGATCCGAAAGCTGCAGTACACCTGCGCTCAGGCTTTGGCCGTCGGCGCGACGACACTGATCACTACCGGTGCACCGCAAAGCAATCACGCTCGCTTGACTGCGTCGGCAGCAGCCCGTTTGGGATTGCGTTGTGTGCTGGTGCTCGGTGGTGCCGAGCCGGAATCCGCGCAGGGAAATCTCGTTCTGGATGCACTCGCGGGCGCTGAGATCGTCTGGGCCGGTGGGGACACGGCATCCGCGCTCGACGCCGCGGCGCAGGCCGTCGCTGACTCGGGCGGAGTTCCTTTTGTCATTCCCTTCGGTGGTACCAGCGCGGTGGCTGCGCAGGGATATGTGGACTGCGCACGCGAGATCGAGCAGCAACTCTCCGGCGTCGATCGCGTCGTGGTTGCTCTCGGATCGGGCGGAACGATGGCTGGACTTGTCGCGCATCTGGGCGTCGACAGAGTTGTGGGCGTTGATGTCGGGGCTGTTGCCGATCCAGTGTCGACTGTCGCTGGGTTGTTGGACGAGATGCCTGGTCCGGCTATGCGAGCCGCAGATCTTCAGATCCTGCGAAACCAAGTTGGACAAGGATATTCGACGCTCACGGAAGCATCAGCCGGCGCGATTCGATTATTGGCTCGTACGGAGGGCATCTTCCTCGACCCGACGTACACCGGCCGAGCCTTTGCGGGATTGATCCAACTCGTGAAGGACGAAGCCATCACGGCGGGATCAAAAACGGTCTTCCTGCACACCGGTGGGTTGCCTGGCCTGTTCGGACATCCCGAACTGTCGACGCTGCGGTGAGCGAGCAGATCGACTACCCGCTCAGCAGTCCGCTCGACGAACTGTCCGAGTGGCAACGCGTCGTTCGACCGCTGCGCGTCAGTGCCGACGGGTATCTGCGTTTGGCGACCAATCGGCTGGCCGTCGATTCCGACTACACGTGGGAGATGCACCGCCACAGCGATCACGAATTGCTGTGGGCGATCGACGGTGTTCTCGAGGTCCGTACTCCGGAGACTGTGTACACGGTGCCGAGCGGGGTCAGTCTGTGGATCCCGTCCTATGTTCCCCACGAGGTGACGGCGCGTAGCGGCACAGAATTGTCGTGCACGTGGTTGGTGGCATCCGATGTGACCGGGTTGGATCGTGTGGTGGCCTTGTCCACCCCTCCGCTGCTCGAACAAGTACTCGATCACCTCACCCGAGACGACTTGACCGACGCGGCTCGTCGACGAGCCGAGGCGTTTGCCATCGACCTCGTCGAACCCGTTCCGCGACTGATTTTCGATGTGCCGCTGCCGACGACGCCGTGGCTTCGGCAGATCGCAGATCAGTTGGTTGCCAGCCCGGCCGACACCCGATCGGTCGAGGAGTGGGCCACCGACGCGAAGGTCAGTACGAGGACTCTCACACGACGGTTTCCGGCCGAGACCGGATTGACCTTCTCGGAATGGCGTATGCGACTGCGGGCTCATCATGCGATGCAACTTCTGGCACTCGGTCGAAGCATCTCGTTTGTGGCGCGGAAGACGGGTTTTCGTTCCGAAAGCGCGTTCGGTGCGGCTTTTCGTCGAACGATGGGCGTGACGCCGGGGGAGTTTGCAAGCCTGATCGATCATCCGCGCGCGCCAATGACCGATTGGCTACAGGACTAGTCCGAACAGCGACTCAAAGCATCTCGATCGGACTTGTGCCGTGCCGCAGAATGAACTTAGGGTTGGCTAAACAATCACCCTGTAGGAGTTCTGCGTGCGCGCAATTCGATCATTTTCTTTCGGTTCCAGAGTCATTGCAGCGGCGGCGGTTGCCGTCGTAGGTGCGATGGTGGTGACCGGCTGTTCCTCGTCGTCGGCCGACTCCGAGCAGACGGACGTCCGGACCGTCGCGTCGGCGTACGGGGACATCGAGGTTCCGGTTTCACCTGAGCGCGTCGTCGCCGCGTCGTACGACACTCCTTGGCAGCTCATGTCCCTCGGAGTGAAACCGGCTGCTGTGCAGGACTACGGCAAGTGGATCAGTGAATTCACGCCGGAGCAGCAGGCCTTCGTCGACGGGCTCCCGACCATCGGGCCTTTCGGGGAAATGAACTTCGAAGCGATCGCTGCGGCGGATCCCGACATCATTGTCGGCGACGCCGACGAGGTGGACCAAGCGGCGTTCGACCGTCTGTCCGGCATTGCACCCACCGTCATCGTCAAGGGAGAGAGCCGAGGCGACTGGAAGAAGATCACCACCGAGCTTGCTGAGGCAATTGGCAAGACCGACGTGCTCGAGTCGACGCGGACTGCTTACGAAGAGAATCTCGAACGTGTCCGTGGCGAGTACGCCGACGTGATCGCGACCAACAAGTGGATTCACATTTCACTCGGAGACGCGCCCGGCGCTTTCTCGGTTCAGCAGCCCACCGGTGCGATCGGCAATTTGGTGGTCAACGAACTCGGATTGGCGTACGGGCCCGGTGTTCCGACCAATTACACCGATGCCGGATACGCGTCCTATCCGATGGAGCAGTTGGCCGACATCCTGAACGGCGTGACGGTCGTGCTGTATCCGCTGAACGCGGACGGGTCGACCAGTGCGGCGGTTCAGGCGGTCCTCGACGACAACCTCTTCACGAGGCTGCCGGCGGCGCAGGCCGGGCACGTCTTCGGATTGCAGTCGAGCGTCACAGACTTCGTGACCGCGAACGGTTGGCTGAACGAAGTGAAAACGAAGGTGTTTGCAACGCTCTGACGCTTGCTCACCTTTTCACTGCGTGCCCGCAACTGACCAGTTGAGGGCGCGCAGTCTTTTTGGTCGCCACTACGAGCGGAAATCCTGTCCTCTGCTTATGATTTCTGTCACTGCCGGTTACCGTTACTTCGACGAGGGCGACGCGGTTCGACCTTGCCTTGGCAGGGATCATCGATCCTCGGCGACGTGCGGAGGTGGTCGCCATCCCCGCAGATCCGTGGGGTATTTTGTCCGTATCTACTGTCGGGGTGAGCAGTGATGTGCGGGGGAGTTTCTGGTGAGTACAAGCGCTCGTGCCGTCTTTCGAGCAGGGCGCTCTGGATTTCGGGACCATACCCGTCCGGGCATTAGTTCTGGTTTGCTGAGCGTGAACGGTGCGTGGGGCGAATCGTTCGAGGGGACGAAAGGCGAGATCGGCGAATGACAGCGACTTCCGACGCACGGCGTACCGAATCGAACGCTGTCCAGAACACCGACTCGCCGTCCGGCGAAAATCCGCGCTGGCGCGACCGCAAGAGGTACCTGTGGCCGCTCGGATTGCTGATTCCACTCAGCCCGTTCATCTCCTGGTTTCTCGTCGACAACCTTCGTCTCGGATTGTTCTGGGCGACCGGCGCGTGGCTACTGGTCATCGTCATCCCGATCATCGACATGCTGGCCGGTGAAGACGGCGAAAGTCCGCCGGACGATGCGATCCCACGACTGCAGAAGGACCGCTACTACCGCTGGTGCACTTACGCGTTCCTCCCCTTGCAATACGCCGGTCTGGTCTTCGCCTGCTGGTGCTGGATCAACGCTCCGATGGGAATCGCGGAGAAGATCGCGATGTCGTTCACGGTGGGCGTCGTCGCCGGCGTCGGTATCAACGCGGCCCACGAGCTCGGCCACAAGAGCGAGAAGATCGAACAGTGGCTCGCGAAAGTGGCGCTTGCGCAATCTCTCTACGGGCACTTCTACGTGGAACACAATTTCGGCCACCATGTGCGTGTAGCTACTCCGCAGGACCCGGCCAGCTCACGGTTCGGTGAGAGCTTCTGGAGGTTCTTGCCACGAAGTGTGTTCGGCGGGCTGCGTTCGGCATGGCGCATCGAGAGCGCTCGACTCCAGAGGAAAGGCAAACGAACCTGGAGCTTCGAGAACAATATTCTCAACGCTTGGGCGATGAGTGTTGTCCTCTTCGCGACGCTGATCGGTATCTTCGGTTGGGAGGTCGCGCCCTGGCTCCTGCTGCAGGCAGTTGCCGGATTCACCTTCCTCGAAGCCGCGAACTACCTCGAGCATTACGGCCTGCTGCGTGGCAAGCGTGCCGACGGCTCGTACGTTCGCTGCAGCCCCGCTGACAGTTGGAACAGCGATCACGTCGTGAGCAATCTGTTTCTCTACCAACTGCAGCGGCACAGCGATCACCACGCCAACCCGAAGCTGCGGTACCAAAGTCTGCGTAGCGCGGCCGAAGCGCCGCAACTTCCGGCCGGCTACGCAGTGATGATCGTGATCGCGTGGATTCCACCGCTGTGGCGCCGGGTGATGGATCAGAGATTGTTGGACTACTACGACGGCGACACAGAACGAATCAACGTCGGCTGATCCGCATCCCTCTCTGAACTGTTCGGAGTTGCCGTCTCAGCGACCGTCGTCCCACACGGTGTTGCCGCTTGCAGTCGTCGACGGGTAGTCCTGGACGGCGTCCCAATGCTCGACGATTTTGCCGTTCTCGTCGAATCGGAAGATGTCCATCGAGCCGCTGCCGGCCGTTCCCTCACCGGACGAAGCGAAGGTCTGAACAAAGACGAAGTCGCCCTCGGCTACCGTCCGTGGAAACTTGGTGGCCTTGTCTTCGGTAACGGGTTCGATCCCGGCCAGTGCGGTGACAAATGCGTCCTTGCCGTCAGCGAACGAGGGGTTGTGCTGCGTGTAGGTCGGACCGACCAGCTGGTCGGCAGCCTCGGCGGCTTTGCCTTCGTTGAAGGCGAGCTGCAGGAACGTCAACGCGTTGGCCGTGTTGCGCTCCAAGACTTCTGACGACTTGGACGGCGACGAGGTGGGTCCGTCGAACATCGTGTTCGGATTCGCGGACGTTTCCGGCACGTCTTGAATGGCATCCCAGTGTTCGACGATCTTGCCGTTGTCGACGCGGAAGATGTCGAGTACCGCCTGGCCGCGGTCGCCGGGTGCAGACGTGGTGTGGGACTGGAGGGCAACCAGATCGCCCTCGGCGAGAACGCGAGTGATCTCGGCATGCAATCCGGGTGTGGCCTCGACGTAACCGCCTATGCCGCTGACAAATCCGGCTGCCCCATCGGCGGCGGTGGGGTTGTGCTGGATGTAGACGTCGCCAAGGTACCGGTCGGCGGCTTGCTGAACCTGACGGCCGTTGAACGCCAGTTCGTAGAAGTCCGTGACGACGGTCTTGTTGGATTCGAGTTGATCGCCCTGTTCGGCAACAACGCTCGTGGACGTCGTAGAACTGCTGGGCGTTGCGGATTCCGCGTCGTTGGAGCACGCGGTGAGCAGGAGTGCGGCGGCAGCGGGAACAGTCATCCAGGCTGCGCGCCTACGAAGGTTGCTCATATTCAGTGTGCGACGGTGAAACGCTGGCGACGGTGGGCCGGAGTCTCGATCTCGTCGACAAAAGCGTGTGCGTAGTCTTCGCCCGCGATGGCGGAGTTGCCCTCGGCGTCCGTCAGGAGAATGTCGCCACCCAACTGGAACGATCCCTTCGGGGCGACGCCGGCATGGGCACCGAACGCAGCGGCCGGGCTCACGTAGAACCAGTCGACATTGCTGTCGGTCGCGCGGAGCGCATCGAGGACGTCGGCGTGAGCGAGTGCCTCACCCTTGTATGCGTCCGGGAAGTCGGGGGTGTCGACGACGCGTGGCCCACCCTCGGAGACCAACAGGCTGCCGGCGCCACCGACTACGGCAATGCGAGCACCGTTGCGTGCGGCGGCATCTGCGAGGGGAGTGACGGCGTCGAGCAGGCGCTTGCCGTCGATCTCGCGAGCGGGGATGGCAACGACAACGACGTCGTTGTCTGCCGTGATCTGCTCCACGATCGTGTTGTCGTGAACAGAACCCTGCACGACATTCGTGTCGGTTCCGGACTGCGCGCTGCGAGCGACGACGGTTACCTCGTGGCCGCGTGAAGCGGCTTCTTTCGCGATTGCGCTTCCTGCAAAACCGTTTCCACCGAATACTGCGATCTTCGACATGGGGTGTGCCTTTCCTTGATGTCGTCGTTGTGCTTGTAGTAGTAAATTTATTCACCCCGAGGTGCATTGTCTCGGTCAGATGCGGGCATTCCTTGGTGAAAAACAGACATCATGATGACGATGGGCCGACTGCTTCGGGTCGACGTTGCGAACCGTAGGGTTGGTACATGACTCTCACCGCCGACAACAATGCAGGTCCAGTGGCAATCGAGCGCTCGGACGTCGAAGCTGCGCGGACTCGTATCGCGGGACTGGCGCGGCGTACTCCGATCTTTCGCACTGCGCTACCGACGCCACACGGTGAGGTGCCGGTTCTGTTCAAGCTCGAGTACCTCCAGCACGGCGGTTCCTTCAAAGTGCGCGGCAGTCTCAATGCAGTGGAACGAGCGGTCGCCGACGGCACCATGCCCGATGCCGGCGTGGTGATCGCGTCTGGCGGCAACGCTGCAATCGGGGCCGCGTGGGCAGCGCGGCGACGAGGACTCACCTGCACAGTGGTGGTGCCGGAGACAGCGCCTGATGCCAAGGTGAAGGCTCTCGGAGAGTTGGGTGCAACCGTTCACAAGGTAGGCGACCGGTATGCACTCGCTGCTGCCGCTGCGGCGGACATCGCACGCACCAGCGGTGCGCTCGAACTGCACGCCTACGACCTGCCCGACATCGTCAGTGGGGCCGGCACCATCGCTCTCGAGATCGAAGACGACGCATCCGGACCGATCACGTATTGCGTTGCAGTCGGCGGCGGCGGATTGGTCTCTGGAATCGTCGCGGCGGCTCGTCCCGAAGATCACGTGGTAGCCGTCGAGCCGACCGGGGCTGCCACCTTGCGCACCTCGCTCGATGCGGGGCGTCCGGTGGATATCGAAGTGAACAGCATCGCCGGAGACTCGTTGGGGGCTACACGAATTGGCGTCATTGCCTGGGAGACACTGCATGAGAGTTCGGTAGACAGTGTTGTGGTCGAAGATGATTCGATCCGGC
This sequence comes from Rhodococcus sp. SB1D, assembly GCF_048573875.1. Classification (NCBI taxonomy): domain Bacteria; kingdom Bacillati; phylum Actinomycetota; class Actinomycetes; order Mycobacteriales; family Nocardiaceae; genus Rhodococcus; species Rhodococcus sp. SB1D. Next base: position 7,188 of record NZ_JBMAIQ010000003.1, on the reverse strand, counting down.
AAGCGCGGGCATTCCTGTGGCGGGAGTTCCGGATTCTGGTGGAGTTGGGAACCGCAGCAGCATTGGCTCCGGTTCTGAACGGAACGGTGTCGCCGCCGTCCGACGGTGAACTGTGCGTGGTTCTATGCGGAGCCAACACACATCCGACCGACCTGTAATTTCAGCGTATTTGTTTGCCTGCGTGTGAGAAAGTCGCAGGTGGGTACCTCTCGCAGTATGAGTACCAGCAGCATTATCTGGATAATTGTTGCCGTGGTCGTGGTGATAGCGATCGTGGCCGCACTCCTGTGGGTGGCGCGAAACAGGCGTGACGAGCGTCGTCACATCGAGGCAGAACAGATCCGCGAAGACGTCGCAGACAAGTCACTGCAAGTAGGCGAGCGCGAGGCGCGGGCAGAAGAGACAGCAGCCAAAGCGCGCATGGTGCAGGCAGAGGCCGACGCCAAAGCGGCGGAAGCGTCTGCGCTGCAACATCATGCAGCGCAGCATCGGAAAGAGGCGACGAGTTCTCGCGACGAACTGAACCAGCAACGAGATCATGCAGACACGATCGACCCCAAGGTTCCCAACCCCGAAGAACCGCGGTCGACGCCGGATCAGAACCCTCGAAACCCTTGATCTCGAAACACTTGATGCAGGCGTTCGAGGGAAGCGTCTGCCCGTATATGGTTCGACGATCATGATGAATAAAGAATCGTCACCGCACGACCAGAAGAGCGTTGCGTCCACGGCGGCTGACGTCGCACAGAACAATGTCTTCGAGCGCTTTGCCCGTGCCGGATTCGTCGTCAGCGGTGTGGTTCATCTGCTGATCGGATATATCGCGATCCGCCTTGCTCTCGGTGGATCCGGGTCTGCGGACCAATCGGGTGCGATGGCCGAGTTGGCAGGAAAGCCAGGGGGTGTCTTCGCTCTGTGGGTCGGCGTCGTGGCCTTCCTTGCCATGGCGTTGTGGAGATTGGCCGAAGCTGCGTTGGGAAGCTCGTCGTCGCCGTCCTCTGACGACAAGAAGAAAGAGTTCTTCAACCGCGCAAAGGCTCTGGGCATTTCGCTCGTCTATTTCGGTTTTGCGTTCACTGCATTCGGATTCGCCCGCGGTAGCGGGAAGTCCAGCAGCGGTCAGAGTGCGGGGATCACGGCGCGTTTGATGGAGAACACGCTTGGAACTATCGCATTGGTGATCGGCGGGATGGCGATCATCGCTGTTGGTGTGTACCACGTGTACAAGGGCGCGAGCCAGAACTTCCTCGATGATCTGAAAGGCACACCCAGCAACTTCGTGCGCCGACTCGGAACCGTCGGGTACGTCGCCAAGGGCTTGGCCATCGCTGCAGTCGGCATTCTGGTTCTTCTTGCGGTCAACAGTTCCGAACCCGGCAAGTCCTCCGGACTCGACGGAGCGTTCAAGACGCTGGGCGCGCAGCCGTACGGAGTGGCGCTGCTGATCCTTGCCGGATTGGGCATCATCACCTACGGGCTCTACTGCTTCGTGATGGCACGCTCGACGAAGATGTAGCGCCCGTAGGTAAGTGGGCCTATCCGAATGACCCGGTCTGGAAGCCGACGTCGCTGCCCGACGAACTTCCCGTCGAGCTACCGAATATCGGTCGTCTCGGAACCAGATCATGCATCAGGTTCACGGCTGCAGGGTCGATCATCGCCGCATTTCCACCGTTCGCCAGAATCGTGATCGACCAGCCGCTGTCGGGAACCAGCAGGGTGATGCAGTTGGATCCCGAGCTGTCTCCGTTTTTCTTGGCGAACCGTTGTGGGAAGTTCGGCGTCGGGGGTTGGAGCTGCCACGCCATTCCCATTCCGAATGCAGGATTCTCCGGAGCTTGCGTGTCGATCTGCTCGAGCATCGAGGTCAGGACTGGTTTGAGCGGGTTGTTTCCGTAGCCGAGAGTTGTTGCAGCCCAGATCGACATGTCCTCGGCGGTGCTGACCAGCCCACCCCCGCCTGCGATCGCACCCGTGTTGTTCCACAGAGGCGCTCGTGTGCCGTCGAGGTAGTACGGAACGGCAAGGTCGGTTGCTTTGGTCTCGATCACGGTACCCATCATCCCGAGCGGGTCGGTGATTTCGCGGGCGACTGCCGCCGCGAATGGTGGTTTCTCTTGTCCCGGAATGATTTTGTCGGCCATGAGTGTGCCGAGCAGTCCGAACCCGAAGTCCGAGTACAGCCAGTGGCTACCGGGGGCGAACTCCAAGGCGCCGGCGTCTTGGAGTCCTTTCCAGAGCATATTTCTGGTGTACTTCGCCTTCTCGTCCGTGCACGATCGTGTGGGATCGGCACACCCCGCCGAAAGATTGGGCGGGTCGTCGCTCAGGCCGGAACGGTGGGTGACCAGTTGGCGAAGCGTGATCTCCTCGCCGCCGATGCCTTTCGGCAGCGGGTTGCCATCCGAATACTTGCTCGCCAGGTCGTCCAATCCGACTTCTCCCCGAGAGATCAGTTTCGCCAGTAGTGCAGCGGTGAAGGTCTTGGTCTCCGAGGCGATCTCGAATTGCGTTCGTGGAGTGACTCTCACGCCGTTTTCGACGTCGGCCTGGCCGTAGTGGTACGTAGTGGTGACACTCGCCTTGCGGTTCTTCTCATCCGGTTTGACGATAGCGAAGGCAAGGCCGGGAACGCCGCTGTTCAGCAGTGTCTCTGCGACGCGCTGCACCGCTTGGGCTTCCGCAGGATCGCCGACCCGCGAACCTGGATTGGGTGCCGTGGGGCCGGCGGCGCCGGCGGTCGAGGAGGTCGCGAGGGTTATGACCGCGGTTGCCGCCAGCCCTGCAACGCTGATGAACTGCCGTCGTGACGTCCGGGCGGACCCTCGATCCTGGTTATCCATTGTTTGCACATTACAACCAAAGTCGACTGGTTTGACTGTTTTGTCGGAATTGCCAAGGTGTGGTCCTTAGGCGATGGTTTCGCTAAATCACGCCGCCGTTGACGTAGATGACCTGGCCATTGACCCAACGAGCTGGGCCGGCGAGAAATGCGACAGCCTCCGCGATGTCCATCGGTGTGCCGAGGCGTTCCAGGGGAGCCAGCTTGGACAGGTTCTCCACTGTAGCTTCGTCTTTCCCGTCAAGGAACAGATCGGTGGCCGTGGGGCCTGGGGCTACGGCGTTGACCGTGATATCGCGTCCCCGTAGCTCTTTCGCGAGAACCAGAGTGATCGCGTCGACAGCACCTTTGGTGGCGGCGTACGCGGCATAAGTCGGAAATGCCAGCTTCTTCACGGAGGTGGAGAAATTGATGATCGCACCACCGCGCCGGACACGTCTGGCTGCCTGCTGGTCGACCACGAAGGTCCCTCGGACGTTGGTCCGATGCATCCGATCGAAATCGTCGAAGTTCAGTTCTGCGACGGTGGAGAGGATCATGATTCCGGCTGCGTGAACGACGACGTCGATGCCCCCGAACTCCTCCTCGACCGTATCGAACAGTGTGGCGACTTCACCTTCGTCGGCGACGTCCGCATGCACCGCGATGGCGCGACCGCCCGCAGCGACGATGGCGTCAGCTGTTTCCTGGGCGCGTTGAATGTTTCCTGAATAGTGCACGGCGACAGCCATTCCGTCGGCGGCGAGCTTCTCGGCAGTCGCTCGCCCGATGCCGCCGGACGCTCCGGTGACGATGGCGACGCGGGTGGTGGTGTCAGTCATGATGTAACTCCTGAACTGGTTTCGGTTGCATCGGACAGCTTGCGAAGCCACTCTCGTAGTAGGCCGACTTCGTTGGCGGAGAGAGAAGTTGAATCTGCAGCGGCCAGTTGGGCGTCGAGAGTAGATGCAACTCTGTTGAGTGAGGTTTCCGGGTGGGCGCCGGATTCGTCGATGATGGACGCGAAGATTCCGTCGCGAACTCGCTGTGACAGCGTCGGATCGGGGTACTGTTCCGGCCTGACGACGAGCATCAGAGCGACGCCCGCATTCGCGGACATCACCATCTGCGTAGCCACGTCGACCGATACGGTCAGAACACCTGCCGCAGCGCATCGTTCGAGAACGGATCGAAGTAGCGCCTGGGCCTGCAGGGCGGTGTCGGCGCTCTGGGCGGAAGGTGAGTGCATCAAGCGGTAGTGAGCGGGATGCGCGAGCGCGAAGGCGGTGTGCGCATCCCAGCCGGCCCGCAGATCGGCGACGGGGTCATCGGAAGGTGTCGCAGCCCGTTTGCCTTCGAGGTATTCGAAGAAGCCCGCCTCGACGACGGCTGCGAGCAGTCCGTCCTTGTCGCCGAACTGACGGTAGAGCGCGGGGGCGCCGACGCCGGCCATCTCGCACACGGCGCGGGTGGATATGTCGCCGTTGGGGGAGGTGTTGAGCAGCTCGGTTGCCGCGGCCAGAATCTTTGCTCTCGAGCTCATAAAAACAACGCTAACAGAATTATGTGATCATCGCTACCGGGGTGAAGAGGCGCTTTGGTGTGTCGGTGTCCGTTGGATGGACTACAGATACCTAGTCCCAAGTCGTGTTAAAACTCTCTGAGTTCGCCCTGTCGATGGCATGTCCCTGCTCAGGAGCGAAAATTCAGGAGGTTCTACCGGTGAAATACCCTTCGGCTCGGTCAGTCATAGTCTTCGTGTTGGCGATGCTGTGCTTCCCGCTGCTCTCGTGTGGTTCGTCCGACACTCCCGTGGCAACAGCTGCGCCCGTGACTGCAACTGTCGAGGCCTCGGCAAGTGATGGGCCCGTCGAGGCTGAAGTTGGCGAGGACGGTGTATCGGTCAGTGGGAAGATCGGTCAGCTCGGTGTCACTGCAACAGCGCCCGCGGGAGTCGCGGATATCGGGACCACGCTCACGCTATCGAGTGGCGTCGGGACGAACCGTAAAGTCTTTCCGGCAGAGTTGGTCTCGACAATCCCGGCGCAGCTCACTCTCGAAGACGGACTGCAGCCCAGGAAGCCGATCACGTTGACCTTCGACTTGTCCGGACAACCCGAGATCGTCCGACAGATCAGCGATTCCGTTCGACCGATCGTCGCGGTCAACTCCGATGATCCTGTCAGTAGTGACCTGCTTCCTGCCGAATGGAACGCGGTGTCGAAATCCGTGACGACTACAACCACTCACCTCAGCAGCTTCCAAGTCCTCCTTACCGACGTCGGGCAAGTGCTCACCGACTCTTTCACTCAGGTATGGGTGGCGAGTGCAGGAGGATCCGATGAATTATGCTCTGAGAAAAGCGAACTCGACCTTGCAGGCATGAAATACACGCTCACTGCCTCTAAATCGGGGGTAGTTGCTGCTTGCCTCCGCGCTGCCGAGGAAGGGATCGCCGTCGACTTTGCCACGAAATCCGCACAATATTACGAAGTCAATTCCCAACCGCCCGGCCAATTCGTGAATCAAGGGCCGTTGCAAGGGACTGATCAACTTGCAGTATTGCTTCGATCCAGTTTAAGTGGCGGGAATTCGGGACTATTGACCCCGAAAGGCGCTGGCACACTAGTGTTACCTGCCGGCACGGCCACGGGAGTCGTCCGCCTCGATGTCGATGCCGCCGCACTACAATTGGAGACGATTCTTACCGGTCTCGACATGTACGGGATCCAAGGAGACGAACTGGTCGATGCATTTCAGGCGACCAAATCTGCCTACGACTGTTTGGTGACGGTATACGAGAGTTTGACTGACCCGAGTAAGGCCAGCGTCGGCGAATTCACCAAGGTGCTCGGCGATCTCGCTCAATGTGGACTTGCCGGGGCGACAGGCGCAGTAGGCGACAGTCAAGGTCGGATTCTGCACAAGATGAGTGTCGTCACGTCCCTGTTCACCGCGCTCCCGAGTCAGTTGATGGCCAATATCACGGGAATCGCCGGCGAAATTAATGGTGACAATCACCTCGAATACACCCTGGAAAGTAGGGGACCTGTCCGCGCGACCTCGACTGCGCCGTCGCCGAACAATACTGGCGCCACTCTCGAACTGATCACGAAGATCACCCCAAACGGATTCGGGTTCACTCGTGGGCCAGATCATTACGAGATTTCGGACGTTCACAAGAACAACGGTCGTTTCTACGTGGACGTCAATTACCACTGGAAGCTGAACCGACCAGAAGGCAGCGACCTCGGATACTGCAGAGCTCACGCGCGAATTACCAACAGTGAGGGAACAGAAATCGCGCGCTACGACGACACCGGATTCAACATCTGCCAAGGGGGCGGAGCCTTCGGTACCAACACCCCTATCTACGATCCTGGCACCTACACTGTCACTGTCGACGTCGAAACTGAGCGCGGTGCAGCTCTGAGCATCGCTCGGGACTTCACCGTCGATCAATGACCGGACGTGTAGATCAGAGCGCGGTGGGCTGGAGTGGTTCTATGTCGGAGGTGCGAGGTCCGAACAGGCCCATAGCCCGGGTGCGAATGGACGGTAGTGCTTCGTGGATGCTCCCGCCGAGACGGTGGAGAGAGTTGAACGAGCGTGATTCCCAAACCGGAAACTCTCCGTCGGTGTCGCGTGATGCTGTGTCCCACAGGAGGGCGTCACCGTTTTCGCTCCATCCGAAAACCTGCAGCGAGTCGGGGAGTGACCAATCGCCGTCGGGTTCGATCATCCAATCGAACTCGTCATCCTGTCCTTCTCTGTAGACCGAATGAAGATGGGCGGTGAGGTTGCGGGCGCGCCCTTGCCAGCCGTCGGCAAATCCGGGAAGGACGGGCGGATAGATGAGCCAGAGTCCGAAGGTCCGCGCCCAACCTGCGTGCCTGATGAATGCGCGATATGAATCGGGGAAGCCCTGCCGGTCGGGAAATCGATAGGAATCCATAAGGGCAAAATCGATATGCGCGAGCGTCGGTCGGCCGTCTACCGTCAGCGCGTTGGTTCCCTGTGCAAACACACCCTCAACGCTAGCAATAGGGGATACCGTGCCGCCCTTTCCGGCTATCGAAGCACGCCGGAATGGGTCACCGAGGCGTTTGCTCGGTGACCTCCGGGTTCAGAGTCGTGTGGTGGAGCGGCGGGGTTTCCGGTCGGGGTCGATGCCCGGTGGTGGGATGAACCAGGGCAGGTGATCGGTGCCCATTCGGATTTCCCATTTGCCGGTGAATCCGGGTTTTCGGTGCATCAGGGTGTGGTGGGTTCGGCAGAGTAGGACCAGGTTGTCCATGACGGTTGGTCCTCCTTTGGCCCAGTGTTTGATGTGGTGGGCGTCGGTCCAGGCGGGGACGCAGTCGCAG